>NZ_SOAO01000008.1:0-200450 GCF_004364755.1 Rahnella sp. BIGb0236 | reverse complement strand
GGGAAAGAGCCTTTCCCCGAGTGGTAAAGGAAAGGCCCTGGAAGTATCCTAAAGCTCAGAAAAAAGCCAGTCTGTTGCTTAACTGACTGGCATTACACATCTGCTGTGGCATTTTTTTTATTTCCGCTGACCAGGGCCGGATCTACTGGCGCAAAAACACCTGCGGCAGCGCCGTTTCCGGATGCGGACAGACATTCAGATCGGCCTGATACCAGCGACTCAAAATCCCTTCACTCAGCACTTCGGCAGGCGTACCGCTGGCGACCACGCTGCCGCTGTGCAACAAAATGATCCGGTCAGCATACAGTGCGGCAAGATTCAGATCGTGCAGCACGCAACACACGGTCAGTGGCGTCTGCCGGGTTAACTGACGCAGCAGACGCAATGAATGTTGCTGATGGTATAAATCCAGCGCCGAGGTCGGCTCATCGAGAAACAGCCAGCGCGGCGAGGGCTCAGGCTGCCACAGCTGGATCAGTACCCGCGCAAGCTGCACGCGTTGTTGCTCACCGCCGGAAAGATGGCGGTAATCGCGTTCGGCGAGACTCAGGCAGTCCGTTTGCGCCATCACTTCCGTCAGCGCGCGCTGCATATTTTGCTGTCCGTGAGGTGAGCGCCCCAGCGTCAGCACTTCCCGCACCTTGAAACCAAAGGCTAATGTGCTGTTCTGGCGCATAACGGCGCGTGTCCGGGCCAGTTCCTGCGCGGTCCATTCGGTGAGGGGTTTTCCCAGAAGCGAGCACTGGCCTGACTGCGGCGTCAGATAACCGGTCAGTATCCGCATCAGTGTCGATTTCCCGGCGCCGTTTGGCCCGATCAGCGCCACCATATCGCCGCTTTGCAGACTGAGCGACACATCATTGATCAGGCGACGCCCGCCGGCGGAATAGGAGAGGTTTTCTGCATGCATTGATGAACTGAAATCAGACATTGCGCGGCACTCCTGAACGCAGGATCAGCCATAAAAAGTACGGCCCGCCGATCAGGCTGGTCAGCAATCCCACCGGCATTTCAGCCGGCGCCACCAGCGTGCGTGCCAGGGTATCGGCCAGCAACAGCAGACAGGCACCGGCCATCGCTGAACCCGGCAGCAGCCAGCGGTGATCCGCGCCGATACGCATGCGCAACAGATGAGGGATCACCAGACCGATAAAGCCGATCACACCTGACACCGCCACTGCCGCGCCCACCAGCAGGGCACTGAGCAACAGCAACTGCAACTGAGTGCGACGGACGTTGACGCCCAGATAGTGCGCATCCTCCTCACCCAGTTGCAAAATATTCAGGCGGCGGGCCATAAACATGGCGGCGACACAGGCGGGCAGGATCAGCGAGGCGGCGACGGCCAGCGTAGGCCATTGCGCCTGTCCCAGACTGCCCATGCTCCAGAGAGAGAACTGACGTAACTGCTGATCATCACTGACATAGGTGAGCACGCCGACCGCCGCGCCACACAGCGCATTGATGGCAATCCCCGCGAGCAACAACCGGGACAACCCGCCATGCCCGAAACGGCTCAGCGTAAAGACAATGGCGGAAATCGCCAGACTGCCAATAAATGCGCTGATCATGTGGCTGTAAAGCGCCAGCAAGGGCGGCAGCGCCAGTGGCATGACAATCGTCAGCGCCACGGCCAGCGCAGCTCCGCTGCTGATACCAAGCAAACCCGGATCCGCCAGCGGATTGCGGAACAGTCCCTGCATTACTGCGCCGGAACAGGCCAGCGCACACCCGACCACCACCGCGAGTAACACTCTTGGCAGGCGGATAGTCAGCCAGACCTCCCACAAACCATCATCAAATGGCCGCGTGAACAAGGTTCTCAGTGACAGGGACATGGCGCCGGTATTGGTTGCCAGAACCGCCAGTACCAGCAGAGCACCGCCGAGGCCGATCAGCGCCCAAACCGGCGAGCGGCGTCGTGATGGCATTGGAGGGCTCATGCTGCTCATGGGTGCTGTTCCGCTGCCTGACGAAGCTGCGCCATCACGGCCGGGGTCTGCAGGCCGAAGCCCAGCAATGACATATCATCCAGCACCAGCACGCGCTTGTTTTTGCCCGCAGGCGTCATGGCCACACCCGGTAACTTCCACACCTGATCCATTCCGCCCAGTGATTTGACGCCGTCTGACGTCAGCAGAATGATATCCGGCGCGCTGGCGATCACACCTTCCTGCGAGAGCGGGCGATAACGGCTGAAACCCTGCATGGCATTTTGCGCACCGACGGAGGTGATCATCGCATCTGCGGCGGTATTCTGACCGGCCGCCATCGAGGACATGCCACCGTGACTCATCACAAACAGCATTTTCACCGGCAGGGCATCGTGATGAATGGCAGCAATCTGAGCACGATACGTCGCGATCAGTTTGTCACCTTCTGCCTGACGGCTCAGCGCCGCAGCAATCACCTCGATTTTTTTCGGCACGGTATCAGCAGAAGGCGTGCCCGGGACCCGGACAACCTTCACGCCGTTTTGCTCCAGCTGCTGTAATACCAGCGAAGGCTCAGCCAGTTCACTGCTCAGCACCAGCGAAGGGTGCATGGACAGAATGCCTTCCGTGTTCAGCTGGCGCATATAGCCGACATCCGGCAGCGCCAGTACCGCCTGCGGATGCAGGCTGGTGCTGTCACGGGCGACCATCTCATTGCCTGCACCCAGCGCGTAGACAATCTCAGTAACATCGCCACCGATGCTGATCAGCTTTTCAGCCGCCTGCAACGCCGGAGCCGCCAGCAAAACAGCGGCAGCCATCAGTGTTTTCAGCGTGTATTTCATGCGGCAACGCCTTCATGACTGAGCTGAGCCAGCTGCTCGCGCCACTGCGTTTGCTCCGGATTGCCTTCGGTGCGCTGACCATAAAGTTGCGCGATCTGGGTGCCATCGGCAGCGAACAATTCCAGACTGGTCACGAAACCGTCTTTGGTCGGCTTACGGGTGATCCAGCTTTGTGCAATGGCACTTTCTACCAGATGCAGGGTGAAGCGTGAGTTAAAGACGTTAATCCATTCACCGTGCGGCATGACTTTTTCAATCTGCCCGGTGAAGATCTGCACACAGCCACGGTTACCGACGAAAATCATAATTTCATTCTGGTCTTCTTTGGCGATGTTCAGTAAGCGGGTCAGCGAACCATTTTCGACACGCCATGCCAGATCGTCACCGACAGCCTGGAAAGCCTGCTGACGGGTGATGTCATGGCGTTTCAATAACTGGAAGAACTGATGAACGTCGGTCATTGCGCGCCAGTCAGCATCGATAGCCTGGGCATCGGCGGCATTCAGGGCAGGTACTGCCGGCGCGGCTTCAGGCTGCAACGGCGGGTTAACATCACTTTTGTACTGCGCGATCAGCGCGTCCCATGCCGCCATATCGGTTTCATCAGTGTTATAGACTTTATGCACCGCATCGCCTTGCGCATCGAAGAACTGAATGCTGTGACGCACACCACGGGCCGTGGTTTCTGACATGCTGAAAATATGCTGCCAGTGTTGCAGGAACAGACGCAGATCCAGCGCACGCGGGTTAAGGATCAGACCTGCATGGCCGTTCAGATGTTGGTTCTCGTAACGCCCCTGTTGTTCATGCACTGCATAGTCGTTACGGGTAATGGATTTGGTGCCACCGACATTTTCCAGCGCAGCGAGGAGCGTGCGGGCATCAACATCCAGTCGTGAGGCATCGTGGGAAACGCGCAGGGCGGTTAATTCCGCTTCGCTGATCCCCAAAATTTCCGCCAGATCGCGGGCATATTTACCGGGATTGGCTTCTTTGGCCTGTAAATAGTCCTGATAGTGAACTGAATGCATTGCTGTCTCCTCGTTTTCTAAAGTCATCCGCGCGGGGCGCGGATAAAAACTCGCGATGTTATGTGAATGATTTGTAAAAATATTCGGGTCAGAAGCCCGGATTATTCATGGATAGTAATGGGAATTAATATCAATTTGATAATCATTATCAAATCATTGCCAGAACACATCAAGGAAATTTTTGTGGCGGGGATGTAATTTTTCGCTGATAACCTCTTCATTTAAGAGGGGAAGCGGGATTAAAGAAAGTTGAAAAAGACAGCGATGACAGGGGGTCAGCCATAAGACGAGAGTAAAAAGGGCAACATTTGTTGCCCTCAGTCAGGTTACAGCGAGGTGATCAAAAGC
This sequence comes from Rahnella sp. BIGb0236, assembly GCF_004364755.1. NCBI lineage: Bacteria > Pseudomonadati > Pseudomonadota > Gammaproteobacteria > Enterobacterales > Yersiniaceae > Rahnella > Rahnella sp. BIGb0236. Next base: position 196,292 of record NZ_SOAO01000008.1, on the reverse strand, counting down.
GGCTGTCGGTGGCGTTTGCCAGCATCTCCAGCAAGGTTTCGGTATCTTCCCAGCTCAGGCAAGGATCGGTAATCGATTTGCCGTAAACCAGTGGCTTACCCGCGACGATAGGCTGAGTGCCTTCAACCAGGAAGCTTTCCGCCATAATGCCCGCAACGGCGGTCGAACCGCTGATGATTTGCTGGCAAATATCGTCTGCCACTTCCAGCTGACGGCGGTGCTGTTTCTGGCAATTGCCATGACTGAAATCGACCACCAGACGCTGAGGTAAATCGAATTCTGCCAGATTCAGACAGGCTTGCTCAAGATCATCCGCATGATAATTCGGCTTTTTACCGCCACGCATAATCACATGCCCGTAAGGGTTACCGGCGGTGCGGTAAATGGTCATCTGACCATTTTTGTCCGGCGACAGGAACATATGGCTGGTGCGTGAAGACCGGATCGCATCAATGGCGATACGGGTGTTGCCATCCGTCCCATTTTTGAAACCTACCGGGCAAGACAGCGCCGATGCCATTTCGCGATGGATCTGGCTTTCCGTGGTGCGGGCACCGATGGCACCCCAGCTGATGAGGTCGGCAATATACTGGCCGATCACCATATCCAGAAACTCAGTGGCGGTCGGAATACCCATCTGGTTGACGGTCAGCAGCACTTTACGCGCCAGCTCAATACCGTCATTAACACGGCAAGACCCGTTGAGTTCCGGGTCTGAGATCAGGCCCTTCCAGCCGACAACAGTACGTGGCTTTTCAAAGTAGGTACGCATGACGATTTCAAGACGGTCCTGATACTTTTCACGCATTACGCTGAGCTTACCCGCGTAATCAATAGCCGCTTCGATATCGTGGATAGAGCAGGGACTGACAACGACCAGCAACCGCTGATCTTCACCACTGATAATCTTTTCAATCCGTTTACGTGATTCCATCACGTGTTGTGCGACCGACGGGGAAATTGGCAATTTGTCTGCCAGTGCCTGAGGCGTGATCAGGCTGTCGATGCGCGTCGTACGCAGTTCATCTGTTTGTGACATCGTGTTCTCGAAAATTTGTTTCTTCTCTGCGGCAGGAATACCGGGAAGTGATGCCGATCACAATAACGCAAAAACCGACGAATTCAACCACTGTTGGCAGGATATGCCATCCACATCAGTAAAAGGATTCAGAACATACGTCGGCTCATGCCAAAGCTGTCCATGATCTTCGCTGAAATCTCCTCAACGGAATAATTTGTGCTGTTGAGGTAGCGGATCTGGTTCTTGCGAAATAAGGCTTCGACTTCAGAGACTTCCATCCGGCACTGGCGTAAAGAGGCATAACGGCTGTTTTCAACACGCTCCTGACGAATTGCCGTCAGACGATCCGGGTCAATCGTCAGCCCGAACAACTTGTGCATATGTGGCTTTAAGGCGGCGGGTAACTGGATGTTGTCCATGTCGTCGGCAGTAAACGGATAGTTAGCGGCACGGATACCAAACTGCAACGCCAGATAGAGGCTGGTGGGCGTTTTACCGCAGCGGGACACGCCGAGCAAAATGACCTGCGCCTGATCGAGATTACGCAGGGAGATGCCGTCATCATGCGCCAGTGTGTAATCAATCGCGGCGATACGGGCATCATATTTGCTGATGTTGCTTGCCGTCAGGCCGTGAGTCCGGTTGGCGATAGGGGTCGGATCTACACCGAGTTCATTTTGCAGGGGCGCAACCAGCGACTGAACAATGTCCTGACAGAAGCCTTCACTGCCTTTAATGATGTCGCGGATAGTGGGTGAAATGATGGAATAAAACACCAGCGGGCGGGCACCGGTTTTTTCATAAATGTCATTGATCTGGCGGCAGACGGCTTTGGCGCGTTCTTCACTTTCTACAAAGGGCAACGAGTAAGTTGTCGCGTTGACCGGAAATTGAGAAAGCACAGCATGGCCTAACACCTCAGCCGTGATGGCGGTACCGTCGGAAATATAAAACACGCTTCTGTCCACGCACTGCTCCTGATTGATATCACTTCATTTACTGATCGGCTCATCACACCCTTCCGGTGCGTATTTAGTAATAACCAGAATTCGCGGAAATAAAAAGCCTAATTCTTCTGCTACGGGATGTTCTGTTCATTGCTGCGAGGCAGTGCGCAAAATGGCTGTAATAAATGAAATGGCATTTTAAATTTTCCACGTTATCTCGCAGCTTTTTGAATTGCTTCAGCAGAACTTCAGCAGCTCTGATAGCATTAATTCCGCTGAGAAACTAAATGCGATTTATCCATGATTCATAAGGAATAATAACGATTTTGTCCCGATCACAAAATTTGAAGCGCTGGAATTTTCCTAAACAAAAATAGTTTGATTTGCTGGATCGATTCACCTGTCTGTTCCTTATGGATCATTATGCTAGTCTCAAAATGACAGCGTTGTTAAAACCCCTCAAAAAGGTGGCAGGCAACGACTGAATAACCGGTTCGCATTCCTCCTGACCTTTACTGTAAATAAATTAAGAAAGGACTGTTTCATGGCTCATCTCGATCCCGATTTACGCAATGTTATCTGGTACAACCAACTGGGTATGAACGACGTTGATAAAGTCGGGGGCAAGAACGCATCCCTCGGGGAAATGATCACCAATCTGTCTGATCTGGGTGTTTCCGTTCCTAACGGTTTTGCCACGACGTCTCAGGCATTCAATGATTTTCTCGATCAGAGCGGCGTAAACCACCGAATCCATGAATTGCTGGATAAAACGGATGTGGATGATATCGGGCAACTGACCAAAGCCGGCACCCAAATCCGTCAGTGGATCATTGAAACGCCCTTCCAGCCTGAACTGGAAAAATCCATCCGCGAAGCTTATCAGCAGCTTTCCGAGGGTGAGCCAGATGCCTCATTTGCTGTTCGTTCCTCGGCCACCGCGGAGGATATGCCGGATGCCTCATTCGCCGGGCAGCAGGAAACCTTCCTGAATGTTCAGGGCTTTGATGCCGTGCTGACCGCGGTGAAACATGTTTATGCGTCTTTATTTAATGACCGCGCGATTTCTTATCGTGTGCATCAGGGTTACGACCATCGCGGCGTCGCGCTTTCTGCCGGTGTGCAGCGCATGGTGCGTTCAGATCTCGCTGCGGCGGGCGTGATGTTCACCATCGATACGGAATCAGGTTTTGATCAGGTGGTGTTTATTACCTCGGCTTACGGCCTCGGTGAAATGGTGGTTCAGGGCGCGGTGAATCCGGATGAGTTCTACGTGCACAAACCGACGCTGGAGAAGAAAAAACCCGCGATTGTGCGCCGCACGATGGGCTCGAAAAAAATCCGCATGGTGTATGCACCGAGTCAGGAACACGGCAAGCAGGTACAGATTGAAGATGTCCCTGCCGAACTGAGCAGCCGTTTTTCACTGACGGATGACGAAGTTCAGGCGCTGGCGCGTCAGGCTCTGTTGATTGAAAAACACTATGGTCGTCCGATGGATATCGAATGGGCGAAAGACGGGCATAACGGCAAACTGTATATCGTACAGGCGCGTCCGGAGACTGTGCGTTCAAACGGTCAGGTTATGGAACGCTATCAGCTCAATGGCAGCAGCAACGTGCTGGTAGAAGGGCGTGCAATCGGCCACCGTATCGGTGCCGGTCCGGTCAAAATCATTCATGACATCAGCGAAATGCACCACGTTAAAGCCGGTGATGTGCTGGTGACCGACATGACGGATCCCGACTGGGAGCCGATCATGAAAAAAGCCTCGGCGATTGTCACCAACCGTGGCGGTCGTACCTGTCACGCGGCCATTATTGCCCGTGAACTGGGCATTCCTGCGGTGGTCGGATGTGGCGATGCCACCGAAAAACTGACAGAAAACCAGAAAGTGACGGTTTCCTGTTCTGAAGGCGACACCGGCTATGTGTATCAGGATGAGCTGGATTTCTCCGTGCAGAGTTCAGAAATTGATGAACTGCCGGCATTGCCGCTGAAAATTATGATGAATATTGGCAACCCGGATCGTGCGTTTGATTTCGCCTGTCTGCCAAACGAAGGCGTCGGACTGGCGCGTTTAGAATTCATCATCAACCGCATGATTGGCGTGCATCCAAAAGCATTGCTGGAGTTTGACCAGCAAACGCCAGAGCTTCAGGAAGAGATCAGCAAACTCATTCAGGGTTATGACAGCCCGAGAGAATATTACGTCGCAAGACTGACGGAAGGGATCTCTACACTGGGCGCGGCGTTCTGGCCAAAGCGTGTGATCGTCCGTTTATCTGATTTCAAATCAAATGAATACGCCAATCTGGTCGGTGGCGAGAAATACGAACCTCATGAAGAAAACCCGATGTTAGGTTTCCGTGGCGCCGGTCGGTATGTTGCTGACAGCTTCCGTGATTGCTTCGCGCTTGAATGCGAGGCAATGAAACGGGTGCGCAATGATATGGGGCTGACGAACGTTGAAGTGATGATTCCGTTTGTGCGTACCGTGGCACAGGCTGAAGCGGTGGTGGCTGAGCTGGCAAACCAGGGGCTGAAACGCGGCGAAAATGGTCTGAAAGTGATCATGATGTGTGAAATCCCGTCAAATGCCTTGTTGGCAGATCAGTTCCTGGAGCACTTTGATGGCTTCTCTATCGGGTCTAACGACATGACTCAGCTGGCACTGGGGCTGGATCGCGATTCGGGTGTGGTGTCTGAACTCTTTGATGAACGTAACGACGCCGTGAAAGCGCTTCTGTCGATGGCCATCAAAGCCGCGAAGAAACAGGGTAAGTATGTCGGTATCTGTGGGCAGGGCCCGTCAGATCATCAGGACTTTGCCCAGTGGCTGATGGATGAGGGCATCGACAGTTTGTCGCTGAATCCTGATACTGTCGTACAAACCTGGCTGGCGCTGGCTGAGAAGTAAATAAATTCCTAATGCCCTAAATTAAAGGCTGTCACTTACAGGTGATGGCCTTTTCTTTTTTCTGAGCCGCTCATTTCGGGAAATAGAAAAGAATAAGGATGAAGGAAGAAATAACAAAATGGCGGGAAAAAGATTAAAAAAAAAGCCCGTCTTGGGAGACAGGCAAAGACTACACACAGCAATTTGGGGTATACAGGCTCAGGGGAAAGCATGTATATAAATCAGTGAGTTGAAATCCGAACTGTTAATAATACTAAGTTTCTCAATGTATTTAGTCTGTAAGAATTCTCCTAATAGAGTTTATTCTCATTCTCATGGATGAAGCGGGATGTTGTCTTCGGTTAAAAAGTCATGGCGGGATTTGAATAAAGAAAAAGGCGTTGCCCGTTAAATTTTCGGAGCAACGCCTGAGATGCATTAACGCGTGATGAAATTACTCGTCCAGTGCTTTCAGTGCCTCGACTGGATCTGCATCAGGCTCCGGTGCTTCATTCACCCAAAGTGAAATCAGGCGATAGGATACCGCCAGCACAACCGGTCCGATGAACAGGCCAATCATACCGAAGGCAAACAGGCCACCGATAACGCCGGATAAAATCAGTAACATCGGCAAATCTGCACCCATCCGGATAAGAACCGGGCGCAGTACGTTATCGAGCGAGCCGACCACGCAACTCCACACCAGCAGCACGGTGCCCCAGGTATTGTCACCAGACCAGTACAGCCAGATGATAGCCGGGATCAATATCAGCAATGGCCCGATTTGCGCGACACAGCAGACGAACATCACGACCGTCAGTACCGTGGCGTAAGGGATCCCGGCGATTGTCAGCCCGATACCGCCCAGCACAGACTGAACAATCGCAGTCACCACCACGCCCAGTGCCACTGCCCGGATCGCCTGACCGGCGAGGATCACTGCCGCATCACCGCGCTCTGCCGCCAGACGCACCGCGAAATGACGGATGCCCATCGCAACATTTTCCCCACGGCTGTAAAGCAGCGCACTGAATAACAACATCAGCGCACAGTGCACGATAAAGCGACCCAGATGACCCGCTTGTGTCACAAACCATGCAGCAGTTTGTCCGACGTAGGGTTGCACTTTACTCATCAGCGCATTACCGCCGCCATTAATCAGGGCATGCCAGCCGTTGTAGAGTTTATGCCCCACCAGCGGGATCGCATTCAGCCACTGAAAATCTGGCATGTGTAACGAAGAAGGATGGCTGGCAATTTCGACCAGCGGTGCGCCGTTCTCCACCGCGCTGCTGACCAGCAAGGCGATAGGCATGACGAACAACAGGATCAACAGCAGCGTCATGATAATGACGGCCAGAAAACGGCGTCCCCAGAGAAGGCGCTGAAGCCTGATCATCAGCGGCCATGTGGCGATGACCACCATTCCGGCCCAGACAAACCCGAGAATAAAGGGTTGGACAATCCAGATGCTGGCAACGGTCATCAGGGCAATAAACAGAACCCCGAACATAATCTGGGGTAAGTCATAACGTTTAATTGGGAGATTCATTCATGTTTCTCATATGGATAAACGAAATAAGGCACGAACCCTGTGCCTCAAAAAATGTGTCAGACAACGTCAGTCATAAAATAAGCATGGAACACCACGCGGCATTTGGATAGTGCGCCACACAATAAGTTGCAACGCGTTGTTGCAACGAGTGCTTTTTGCGAGATGTCATGAAACATCTGCAACAAAGGTCAACCAGACGGAGCGCTTAAAAACGAAGTATGTTAGTTTTTATTCTGGGTAAAGAACAGGGTGGATCTGCCCCGCAGATCCGGCAGGTCGCCTCGGGCCCGCCAGGCATACAACAAAGAAAGAGTCATAATTCAATGATCCCACAGATTTCTCAGGCGCCGGGTGTCATCCAGCTGGTGCTCGATTTTTTGGAAGCGTTAAAAAGCAATGGTTTTACGGGTGATCTCACAACAACTTATGCCGACAGACTGACGATGGCCACAGACAACAGTGTCTATCAGCTGTTGCCTGATGCGGTGTTATTCCCGCTTGCCACGTCGGACGTCGCCCTGATTGCGCGTCTTGCAGGACAGGAACGTTTCAAAACGCTGGTGTTCACGCCACGCGGCGGCGGCACCGGCACCAACGGCCAGTCACTTAACCGCGGTATTGTGGTGGATATGTCCCGTCATATGAACCGCATTCTGGATATCAATACCGAACAGGGTTGGGTGAAAGTGGAAGCCGGTGTGATTAAAGACCAGCTCAATGATTACCTGCGTCCGTTTGGTTATTTCTTTTCCCCTGAACTCTCGACCAGTAACCGCGCCACACTGGGCGGCATGATAAACACGGATGCGTCGGGGCAGGGGTCACTGGTATACGGTAAAACCTCCGACCATGTGCTCGGTGTCCGGGCCATCGTGCTCGGCGGCGATATGCTCGATACCACCGCCATCCCTACGGCTCTGGCGGATAAGCTGGGTGAAGAAGATTCGGTTATCGGGCGGATTTACCGCACCGTGCTGGACAGCTGTCGTGATAACCGTGCGCTGGTGATCGAAAAATTCCCGAAACTTAACCGCTTTCTGACCGGTTATGATTTGCGCCATGTACTGAGCGACGATCTGCAAACCTTCAATCTGACCCGCATTCTGACCGGTTCAGAAGGTTCGCTGGCCTTTATTACCGAAGCGCGGCTGAACATCACCCCCATCCCGAAAGTGCGCCGTCTGGTCAATATTAAATATGACTCGTTCAACTCAGCACTGCGCAACGCGCCGTTTATGGTGGAAGCCAAAGCGCTGTCTGTGGAAACCGTCGATTCCAAGGTACTGAATCTGGCGCGTGAAGACATTGTCTGGCACAGCGTTCGTGATTACATCACGGATGTTGAAGGCAAAGACATGCAGGGGTTGAACATTGTCGAGTTCGCTGGTGATGACGCTGAGCTGATTGAAAGTCAGGTGAGTGCGTTATGCGAGCGGCTTGACGGTCTGATGAGTGATAAAGAAGGCGGCGTCATCGGCTATCAGATTTGTGCCGACCTGGCAGGAATCGAGCGTATTTATAATATGCGAAAAAAAGCCGTCGGTTTGCTGGGTAACGCGAAGGGGCAGGCTAAACCGCTGCCGTTTGCAGAAGATACCTGCGTGCCGCCTCAGCATCTGGCGGATTACATTGTTGAATTCCGTGCACTGCTCGACAGCCATAACCTGAGTTATGGCATGTTCGGTCATGTGGATGCCGGGGTATTGCATGTGCGTCCCGCGCTGGATATGTGCGACCCGCAGCAGGAAATGTTGCTCAAGCAGATCTCTGATGAAGTGGTGGCGCTCACCGCCAAATACGGCGGTTTGCTGTGGGGAGAACACGGCAAAGGTTTCCGTGCGGAATACAGTCCGGCATTTTTTGGCGAGGCACTGTTCCATGAATTGCGCCGCATCAAAACGGTGTTCGACCCGGATAACCGTCTGAACCCCGGTAAAATTTGCGCGCCGCTGGAATGCGATGAACCGATGATGAAAGTGGATGCGGCTAAACGCGGAACACTCGATCGTCGTATTCCGCTGGAAGTTCGTCAGTCTTTCCGTGGCGCCATGGAGTGTAATGGCAACGGTCTGTGCTTTAACTTTGATGTCAAAAGCCCGATGTGCCCGTCGATGAAAATCACCGGCAGCCGCATTCACTCGCCGAAAGGCCGTGCCGGACTGGTGCGCGAATGGCTGCGTTTATTGTCAGAGCAGGGTGTGGACCCGCTGGTACTGGAAAATGCGTTGCCGGAAAAAGGCTTGAGTTTCCGCAGCCTGATCGACCGCACCCGCAATAGCTGGCATGCCAGTAAAGGCGAATATGACTTCTCACACGAAGTGAAAGAAGCGATGTCGGGTTGTCTGGCCTGCAAAGCCTGCTCAACGCAATGCCCGATCAAGATTGATGTCCCTGGCTTCCGTTCCCGCTTCCTGCAGCTATATCACACGCGCTATCTGCGTCCGGCACGAGACCATGTTGTCGCCAGTGTTGAAAGTTATGCACCGCTGATGGCGAAAGCCCCTAAATTGTTCAACTTCTTCCTTAAACAACCGTGGGTCAGGGAGATGAGCCGGAAGAGTATTGGCATGGTGGATTTGCCCCTGCTGTCTTCCCCGACGCTGCGGGAACAACTGTCAGGCCATCGTGCCAGCAACATGACGCTGGAACAGCTGGAGGCTATCCCGCCAGTGCAACGAAACGACTATGTGCTGGTCGTGCAGGATCCGTTTACCAGTTTCTATGATGCAAAGGTCGTGGCTGATTTTGTGCAACTGATTGAAAAACTGGGACTGAAGCCGGTACTGTTGCCATTCTCACCCAATGGTAAAGCGCAGCATATCAAAGGGTTCCTGACTCGTTTTGCAAAAACAGCGAAGAAAACATCGCAGTTTCTGAACCGTGTAGCGCAGTTAGGTATGCCGCTGGTGGGGGTCGATCCGGCGCTGGTGCTCTGTTATCGCGATGAATATAAAGAAATCCTTGGCGATGCCCGGGGTTCATTCCAGGTTCAACTGGTGCATGAATGGCTCGACAGCTGGCTGGCAGAACGTCCTGCACAACAGCAAAGCGGCGAGTCCTGGTATTTGTTCGGGCACTGTACCGAAAGTACCGCGTTACCAAACAGCAGCAAACAGTGGAGCGACATCTTTGCCCGTTATGGTGCGAAGCTGGAAAACGTCAGCGTGGGCTGCTGCGGTATGGCCGGCACCTACGGTCACGAAACCAAAAATCTCCAAAACTCACTGGGGATTTATGAGCTCTCCTGGCATACCTCCTTGCAGCGGTTGCCGCGTCAGCGCTGTCTGGCAACCGGGTATTCCTGTCGCAGTCAGGTAAAACGCATTGAAGGCAACGGCGTTCGTCACCCGCTGCAGGCTTTGCTGGAAATCATTCCCTAACAAAAGGAAGCACGATGTCATTCTGGAAACGGAGTACCACGCTGGAAGCCCTGAATCAGCGCAGTCAGGGATGCATGGTCGGGCATGTGGGCATTGAATTTACGGTACTGGGAGAGGATTTCCTCGAAGCGACAATGCCGGTGGATGCCCGTACGACCCAGCCATTTGGTTTACTTCATGGTGGCGCATCTGTAGTGCTGGCCGAAACCCTCGGATCAATGGCGGGCTATCTGTGCTGCGAGGGCAATCAGACCGTGGTCGGCGTGGAAATTAATGCCAGCCATATGCAGTCAGCAAGGGAAGGGCAGGTGCGCGGTGTATGCCGTGCCTTACGTACCGGACGCCGGAGTCAGGTATGGCAGATTGAGATTTTTGATCAGAAAGGCAATCTTTGCTGTGTGTCGCGACTGACCACCATGGTGATAGAACATTGATGTAGGCTATTAATCGCGGCGTGTGGCACGGTTGATATCTCTGAGAGGCGGATACATGTTATATGTGTCCGCTTTTTTATTTGGCTTAAAGCAAGGCGTAACTTATTGAAAAAGAATTAAAGCTGGAAAGGGACGCGCTTGGCAAAGTCAGTTTGAAAGGCTGTTGCTTTTTCCCAGATGCCCATCATGGCATAATACTGACAAATGAGTTTTAACGTATGTCGCGCAAAATGATAGCTCTGAACACGGAAGAGTTCGCAGCGGACAACACTGTTGATTTCCAGTATCAGCCGGTTGTGTAATTTGCATAAAGCATGCAGATAGCTGTGGTCATCCCCGTTTTGCAGACACAGATTGGCCATATCCAGACAGATACTGTTAAAACGTTTGAGGTGGCAGAGATGTGCTTCAGGGCGTCGCAAGGCAGCATCCGCCATATAAAAATCCACCGTCGCATCGCGGACACTGGATTTATAGTCGTCGATCTTGCCTTGCAACCACGCATTTACCGATTGAGCCATTCTCAGTATTCCGGGTTATCTGAATGATAATCATTATCAAAGAATGACTATCATATTGGCAAAAAATCACCGGATCAACGATTTCATCCGGTTTTTTTCATTTTGTTGCTCAAAAGCAGCTAAGCAAAAAGAGCCTTATTCTTTCGATTATGTCGAATTCATAAATAGGCATTTCCGATGAATGTTTTATAATAGACACAATGAAAGCTATTAAACCTTAGCATTTATAGGGTTATTTTAAATTTTTAACAAAAAATTGACAATTTATTCAATCAGTTGATGGTTGCGGTGTTCAAGACCCGCCAGCGGCCGGATGTAAAGACGATACGCATTGAGTGTCTTTCCTTATGCGTCATCGCTATACCCTCTTAAAACAAGAGGTTGAAGTGATTAACGTTATCACTAGAATAGAGACAATAGGTCTTGTCTATGACCGTAAAAATATGAGGTAAGACAGATGCAAACTGAAACTGTCGGCTCTTTCTCTTTAGACGACAACGTATGGCAAGGTGTGAGCCTGACTGATTCTGCAGCCAAACAGATTAACACGCTGGTGGCACAGGATCCCGAGGTCAAAGGTCTCCAGCTCTCCGTGAAACAATCGGGCTGCGCCGGCTTCGGCTACGTTCTGGATTTAACCAAACAACCGGCCAGCGATGACCTGGTGTTTGAACATGACGGCGCTTTGCTGTTTGTTCCGCTGAAGGCCATGCCTTTCATCGACGGAACCGAGGTGGATTTTGTCCGTGAAGGACTGAATCAGATATTTAAATTCAATAATCCTAAAGCTCAGCATGCCTGCGGGTGTGGCGAAAGTTTCGGTGTTTAAGACTTTCTGTTTCTAAGATTATTGTAAACAAAGCGATGTAACCAACATGTCACGAAGCAACGTAGAAATTCCAGATGATGTGCAGTCTTGGGTCGGCGAGGGGACGAATTACAAGGAAGGGTTCTTTACCCAGCTGGCAACCGATGAATTAGCATCAGGCATCAACGAAGATGTGGTGCGTGCGATTTCCGCAAAGCGCAACGAGCCTGAGTGGATGCTGGAGTTCCGTCTGCAGGCTTATCATGCCTGGTTGAAAATGGAAGAACCGCACTGGCTCAAAGCGTATTACACGCCTCTTGATTACCAGGATTACAGCTATTATTCCGCGCCATCCTGTGGCAGCTGCGATGATACCTGCGGTTCTCAGCCTGGCGCCACGCAGCAACCTCCGGAAGATTCTCACAGCATTCCTGCGCTTGACGGTAAAAACTACCTCACCAGTGAAGTAGAAAAAGCCTTTGAGCAACTGGGTGTTCCGGTTCGTGAAGGCAAAGAAGTCGCGGTCGATGCAATCTTCGACTCCGTTTCTGTCTCCACGACTTACCGCGATAAGCTGGCGGAATCGGGCGTGATTTTCTGCTCATTCGGCGAAGCCATTCACGAATATCCTGATCTGGTACGTAAATACCTCGGGACCGTGGTGCCTGCACAGGATAACTTCTTCGCCGCGCTGAATGCCGCCGTTGCTTCTGATGGTACCTTTGTTTACGTGCCAAAAGGCGTGCGTTGCCCGATGGAACTGTCGACGTATTTCCGTATTAACGCGGCGAAAACCGGTCAGTTCGAACGTACCATTCTGATTGCTGACGAAGGCAGTTATGTCAGTTACATCGAAGGTTGCTCGGCGCCGGTACGTGACACCTACCAGCTGCACGCAGCGGTCGTAGAAGTCATCCTGCACAAAGACGCGGAAGTGAAATATTCCACCGTGCAGAACTGGTTCTCCGGCAGCAAAGACAGCAGCGGCGGTATTCTGAACTTCGTGACCAAACGTGCATTGTGCGAAGGCGCAGGTTCTAAGATGTCCTGGACGCAGTCTGAAACCGGTTCAGCGATTACCTGGAAGTACCCGAGCGTGATCCTCAAAGGGGATAACTCCATCGGTGAATTCTTCTCGGTTGCGCTCACCAGCGGCAAGCAACAGGCCGATACCGGCACCAAGATGATCCACATTGGTAAAAACACTAAGTCGACCATCATCTCTAAAGGTATTTCTGCCGGTCACAGCCAGAACAGCTATCGCGGTCTGGTGAAGATCCTGCCGAGTGCTGAAAACGCCCGTAACTTTACGCAGTGTGACTCCATGCTGATTGGTGCCGACAGTGCCGCACATACGTTCCCGTATGTTGAAGTGCGTAACAACACGGCTCAGCTGGAACATGAAGCCACGACGTCAAAAATCGGCGATGATCAACTGTTCTACTGTCTGCAACGTGGTATCAGCGAAGATGATGCTATTTCCATGATTGTTAACGGTTTCTGTAAAGATGTCTTTTCCGAGCTGCCGCTGGAGTTTGCTGTCGAAGCACAGAAACTGCTGGCAATCAGCCTTGAACACAGCGTCGGTTAATTCTCCGTACGCTTTTCCTCCCGACGTCGCAGGGTGTGATGTGGTCGTCGGGCAGGTTTGAGTTCAGCACAGTCAAAGCATAAACAGAATTATGAGCGCGCAGGCGCAAACTCAAGGATACGTATGTTAAGCATTAAGAATTTGAAGGTCCGTGTCGAAGAAAAGGAAATTCTGAAAGGACTTGATCTGGAGATCAAACCGGGTGAAGTACACGCCATCATGGGCCCGAACGGCTCAGGTAAAAGTACACTCTCCGCGACACTGGCTGGCCGTGAAGATTACGAAGTGACCGACGGTTCCGTAATGTTCAACGGTAAAGATTTGCTGGAACTGGCGCCTGAAGATCGCGCTGGCGAAGGCGTATTTATGGCTTTCCAGTATCCGGTAGAAATTCCGGGCGTGACCAACCATTTCTTCCTGCAAACCGCAGTGAATGCGGTACGTAAATACCGTGGTCAGGAAGCCATGGATCGTTTTGACTTCGCCGATTTTATCGAAGAGAAAATCGCGATGCTGAAGATGCCTGCCGATTTGCTGACCCGTTCAGTGAACGTTGGCTTCTCCGGCGGTGAGAAGAAGCGTAACGACATTCTGCAAATGGCGGCACTTGAGCCAAATCTGTGCATCCTTGATGAAACAGACTCCGGTCTGGACATCGATGCGCTGAAGATCGTTTCTGACGGTGTTAACACATTGCGTGACGGCAAACGTTCATTCGTTATCGTTACCCACTACCAGCGTATCCTCGACTACATCAAGCCTGACTACGTGCACGTTTTGTATCAGGGCCGCATTGTTAAATCCGGCGATTTCACCTTGGTTAAACAGTTAGAGGAGCAAGGTTATGGCTGGCTTACCGACGAAGAGTAATGTCCCTGCGGCGGGCAGTTCGCACGCCATGCAGCAACTTTACCGTCTTTTTGAAAGCCGTGGCGGTGAGCAATCTCCCCACGCACATGCGCACTGGCAACAGGTGCTGCGTCTCGGTTTTCCGCATGCCAAACTGGAAGACTGGAAATACACGCCGGTTTCCTCACTGCTGGGCAATCAGTTCTTTGCTCCTCAGCAGCAGGCGCTGACGGTTGAGAAAGTGAAATCCCTGGCATTGCCACTGGATTGTTACCGTCTGGTTTTCGTGGATGGCCGTTTTGATGCGAGCCTGAGCGACAGCGACACCGGTGCGTTTGAAATCGAAAAACTGAGCCCGTCTGCGCAACAAACGTTGCCGGATCCGATTCAGTCAGAGGTGTTTTTACACCTGACAGAAAGTCTGGCACAGGATCCGTTTACCGTGCGTTTGCCTGCGGGCAAGCAAGCTGAAAAACCGCTGTATCTGTTACATCTGAGCAGTGGTCGTGATCAGTCACGTGAAATGAATACTGTTCATCATCGCTATCATCTGGCGATTGAAAACGGTGCGAATGCCGAAGTGATCGAACACTATCTGAGTCTTAACGATCAGGGGCATTTCACCGGTGCGCGTATGACCGTGAATGTGGGCGATAATGCAGATTTCACGCATTACAAACTGGCGTTCGAAAGCCAGGCCAGTTTCCACTTCTCGCACAATGATCTGGTCATCGGGCGTGACGCCCGTGTGTCCAGCCACAGTTTCCTGTTGGGCGCGGGTCTGACCCGTAATAACACCAGCGCGCAACTGAACGGCGAGAACAGCAATCTGGATATCAACAGTCTGGTTCTGCCGGTTGATTCTGAGATTGCCGATACCCGCACGTATCTGGAACACAACAAAGGCTATTGCAACAGCAACCAGCTTCACAAAGTGATCGTGAACGATCGTGCTAAAGCGATTTTCAACGGCATGATCAAAGTGGCGCAGCATGCACTGAAAACTGACGGCAAAATGACCAACAACAACTTGTTGCTGGGCAAACACACTGAAGTTGATACCAAACCTCAGCTGGAAATTTATGCCGATGACGTGAAGTGCAGCCACGGTGCGACAGTGGGTCGTATCGACGACGAACAGCTTTTCTATCTGCGTACCCGTGGGATCAGCGGTCAGGATGCTCAGCAAATGATCATCTTTGCTTTTGCCGCTGAACTGACGGAAGCCATTGAGAATGAAACCCTGCGTGAAGTCGTGATTGCCCGTATTGCAGGCCGACTCAATCGAGGTAAGTAATGAGTTTTCCACTGGAAAGAGTACGTAGCGATTTCCCTGTGCTGAGCCGTGAAGTCAACGGCCAGCCGCTGGCTTACCTTGACAGCGCGGCCAGCGCACAGAAACCGCGTCAGGTCATTCAACGTGAAATGTCATTCTTCGAGCAAGGTTATGCTGCGGTTCACCGCGGCATTCATACCATGAGCGCAGAAGCGACTGAGCAGATGGAAAACGTCCGCACTCAGGCCGCACAATTCATGAATGCCGCATCGGCGGAAGAAATTGTCTTCGTCAAAGGTTCCACGGAAGCCATTAACCTGGTCGCCAATACCTGGGGGCGTGCATTTTTACAGCCCGGCGACCACATTATTCTGACTGAAATGGAACACCACGCGAACATCGTGCCATGGCAGATGCTGGCGAAAGAACGCGATTTGCATATTGATGTCTGGCATCTGACGCCGGACGGCGAGCTGGATTTGTCACAGCTCGAATCGCTGATTACGCCGCGCACTAAATTACTGACGATGGCGCATGTCTCTAACGTGCTGGGCACCGTTAATCCGATCGAAAAAATCATCCCGCAGGCGAAAGCGGCCGGGCTGACCGTTCTGATCGACGGCGCACAAGCGGTCATGCACCATGCGATCGACGTGCAGGCACTGGGCTGTGATTTCTATGTCTGGTCCGGGCATAAACTTTACGGGCCGACCGGCATCGGTATTCTGTATGGCCGCAAGGCCTTGCTGGATCAGATGCCTGCCTGGGAAGGCGGCGGTTCGATGATCAAGCACGTTAGCCTGACGGAAGGCACGACCTTCGCGGCTGCCCCGTGGCGTTTCGAAGCGGGCACACCTAATACCGGCGGGATTATGGGATTAGGTGCGGCGATGGAATATGTGACTGAACTGGGTCTGGAGAATATCCATGCTTATGAACAGGAACTGATGAACTATGCCCTCGAACAGATGGCGACAGTACCGGACATTCAGATCTACGGTCCGGCGACCCGCGCAGGGGTCATCGCGTTCAACCTTGGCAAACATCACGCCTATGATGTCGGCAGTTTCCTTGATCAATACGGTATTGCTATCCGCACCGGCCATCACTGTGCGATGCCATTAATGTCCTTCTATGGTGTGCCGGCTATGTGCCGTGCGTCGCTTGCGATGTACAATACCCGGGAAGAAGTCGACCGTCTGGTCGCGGGACTGCAGCGTATTCACCGGTTGTTGGGGTAATCCCGGCAGCCTTGATCAGGATGTTGTTATGGCTTTGCCAGATAAAAATAAGTTAGTTAAAAACTTTTCCCGGTGCCCGAACTGGGAAGAAAAATATCTGTATGTGATTGAGTTAGGTGGCCAGTTACCGGCATTGCCGGAAGCGCATCGTCAGGATAAGAACCTGATTTCAGGCTGCCAGAGTCAGGTATGGATTGTGATGCACACCGATGAAAATGGCGGGCTGACTTTCGAAGGTGACAGTGATGCCGCTATCGTTAAAGGTCTGGTCGCGATTGTATTCAGCCTGTATCAGGGTTTAACGCCGCGTGATGTGGTGGAACTGGATGTCCGTCCGTTCTTCACTGAACTGGAACTGAGCCAGCATCTGACGCCTTCACGCTCGCAAGGGCTGGAAGCGATGATCCGCTCCATTCGCGCCAAAGCTGCGGAACTGTCGTAATTTCGGCGTCCGTACGCTGCTTTGCTCATTAGGATTTATCTGCTAATGAGCAAAGCAAATCCCGTCTTTCTCCCCACGTTTTTGCTTTTTAGTCCTGATTTTTCAACTCTCTATCCTCCGGCTTTTAATTCCGTTTTATGACAGGTAACTTTCTGATTTACCGTGGTTTGATTGCCATGAAATTCTGCGCTGCTAGTATTACCAGACAAGATAAATTGTCTTGCCTCAGATTCGCTGAGCGCAGGCCGAAAAAGGACTGAGTATGAGACGCGCATTACCCCTTCTGGCGATGTTAGTGGGCACTATGATGGCCACGCATACCATGACCGCAAGTGCAGCGGAATATCCCTTGCCACCAGAGAACAGCCGCCTGATTGGCGAAAACACTACGTATGTGGTGCCCAACGATGGTAAACCGCTGGAAGATGTGGCGGCAAAATACCAGATCGGATTGATCGCTATGCTGGAAGCCAATCCCGGAACGGATCCTTATTTGCCGAAAGCCGGGACGGTGCTGACCATTCCATCGCAGATGTTGCTGCCGGATACCAAACGCGAAGGGATCGTGGTTAATCTGGCCGAACTGCGTCTGTATTATTATCCGAAGGGCGAAGATAAGGTCATCGTCTATCCGATTGGTATTGGTCAGCTGGGCCGCAACACGCCGGAAATGGTGACGTCCGTCAGCCAGAAGATCCCCAATCCAACCTGGACGCCTACTGCCAATATCCGCAAAGCCTATCTGAAAGATGGCATCACTTTGCCGGGCATGGTGCCTGCCGGGCCGGATAATCCGATGGGATTGTTTGCCATGCGTCTGTCAGCAGGCACGGGGCAATATCTGATCCACGGGACGAATGCCAATTTTGGCATCGGCATGCGAGTCAGCTCCGGCTGTATCCGCCTGCGTCCGGATGACATTGAAGCGCTGTTCAATTCCGTGCCGAAAGGAACCCGCGTACAGATCATCAATCAGCCGATCAAGTACGATATCGAACCGGACGGGAAACGCTATATCGAGGTGCATCAGCCGTTATCTCACACTGAAAAAGATGATCCGCAAACCAAACCGATCCCGCTGACTGCTGCAATGAAGAAATTCGTTAAAAGCGACGACACCAATGCAGAGATGGTGAAAGAGGCGATAAAACGCCGTTCGGGGATGCCGGTCGTAGTGAGTGTGGGTGATAAAGCGGGCGATATGCCGCCGGTTATCAATGAACCGCAGACCGCGACGTCGGGTGAACCGGCAGTGACGACCGCCAGCACGCAGTAAACGTCACAGGAAAGCCATAGCTGGGATGTAATCAAAAGGGGCCATTATGGCTCCTTTATTATGTCTGACATTCAGGAGGGCGATAGAAGGCGTTTTATAGCCATACAGGATTGATGATTGACAGGTTGGCAGGAGAAGGGAAAGCCTTTTGCAGGCAAAAAAAATGGCGCACTGAGTGCGCCATTGAACTAGAGAAGTAAATATTACTTCTTGTAAGCGTGAGCTTGGTTGTCCAGACGTTGGTTAGCGCGAGCTGCATCGTCTTTAGCTGCTTGAACGTCAGAACGCATTGCGTTCACGTCGTTGCTCAGTTGGTCAACTTTAGAGTTCAGAGTAGAAACGTCTGAAGACAGTTGGTCGATTTTAGCATTGCTTGAACAACCAGCCAGCATAGTTGAAGCCAGGATTACAGCGCCCAGTACCAGTTTAGTGCGATTCATTATAAAACCCTCTAGATTAAGTTAATCTCCATGTAGCGTTACAAGTATTACACAAACTATTTTCTAATGAGAATAATTTTTTGCCGGTAAACGCTATATTTTGATCGTTCGCTCAAAGAAGCATCTTTTTTTACGAAAAAGTTAAAAATTGCAGCGAAAACAGCCGTATTCCATGGGACTTATCCCAATTTAGCAGCGACTGCTTTTAGCACTTTTTATGAAACAAGATACTTTTTGAATAAATGAGCGCCACATTTTGCGGCGCTCATTAATGCTCATGGTCACGTTTTTAATTAAACAACATGCACCGAAGAAGTATTGGTTGTGCCGCTCTGAACCAGTGCGCCAGAAACCATGACAACGATATCACCTTTCTGAGCCAGACCACTTTCAATCGCGGCTTCTTTACCGATACGGTAGAAGTCGTCAGTAGAAGCAATCTCTTTCACCAGCTGAGTCACTACGCCTTTTGTCAGGATTAACTGACGTGCAGTGATTTCATTGGTGGTCAGGGCAAGGATAGTCGCATGCGGGAAGTATTTACGCACGGCTTTTGCTGATTTACCGCCGCTGGTTGCGACCACGATCAATGGTGCATCCAGTTTCTCAGCTGTTTCAACAGCACCGCGGCACACTGCTTCAGTGATGCGCAGTTTGCGATTTTCGTTCTGGCCATCGATGCGGCTTTGCATCACGCGGTCAGTACGGTCGCAGATGGTGGCCATGATAGTCACTGCTTCCAGCGGGTATTTACCTTTCGCACTTTCACCGGACAGCATGACTGCGTCGGTACCGTCGATGATGGCGTTCGCCACGTCGCCAGCTTCAGCGCGGGTAGGGCGTGGGTTTTTGATCATGGAATCGAGCATTTGCGTCGCGGTGATGACCACTTTGCGCGCACGGTTACATTTCTCAATCATCATCTTCTGCGCGAAGATCACTTCTTCAACCGGGATTTCAACGCCCAGGTCGCCACGTGCAACCATGATACCGTCAGAAGCTTCGAGGATTTCGTCGAAGTTGTTCAGGCCTTCCTGGTTTTCGATTTTGGAGATGATCTGAATGTGCTCGCCACCGTGTGCTTTCAGGTGTTCGCGGATTTCCAGAACGTCCGAGCGTTTACGGATGAAAGAAGCCGCAACGAAATCAACGCCTTGTTCGCAACCGAAGATCAGGTCGCGCTTATCTTTTTCAGCCAACGCTGGCAGAGCGATAGAAACGCCTGGCAGGTTAACGCCTTTGTTTTCGCCCAGATCGCCATTGTTCAGCACTTTACAGGTCACTTCAGTTTCGGTGACGTTAGTCACTTCCATGCCGATCAGACCATCGTCCACCAGAATGGTGTTGCCGATTTTCAGGTCAGCGGCGAAGCCCTGATAAGTGACAGCAACACGTTCGGTGTTACCGATCACGCTTTGGTCAGTGGTAAAGGTATAAGTCTGGCCCGCAACCAGAGAAGCGTCTTTGCCGCCTTCCAGTTTCATGGTGCGGATTTCAGGACCTTTGGTGTCCAGCAGAATTGCCGCTTTGTGACCGGTCTTCGCCATCACGTTGCGGATATTTTGAATGCGCTGACCGTGCTCTTCATAATCACCGTGGGAGAAGTTCAGACGCATAACGTTCATGCCTGCATCAAGCAGTTTGGTCAGCATTTCTTCGGATTCGGTTTTCGGGCCGATGGTACAAACAATTTTGGTCTTTTTCATGACGATTTTATCTACAAGTTGTGATGGATTGGAAAAGTGTTTGCCTGACAGCATGGCTGCCCGCGCGGAATTGGGGTGTTGCCTGGTTGAATCAAATCATTACTAAGCGTAGAAGACTGTGAAAGGAATGGTGTAGTAAGTTCAGCCAAAGCATAGCGATTTGTGCGATTTATCATCGCTACTGGAGTGGTCACGCTTTTATAAGTGCGATATCGACAGATCAAGGGGCTGAAACCATTCAATCGAAGAGACGATGCGTATTATAGAGGGGATCAGGTTGGGAAACCAAATAAAAAACGTGATGCGGCGCAAGCTTAGCGCAGATTTCGGAACGTTGTTTTGAAATTATCCAATGCGGGCAGGGGAGAAAGCACAGGCGATAACGCTTTGTTCACGCAACTTTCAAAAATGACACATACGGGAAATAATCTTAAAAAAATACAAACGGATGACTTAACGTAAATTCAAAAGGTCATGAGAAATCTGTCAGGAAATGTTCAGGGTGTTTTGAGGGAGTGTGTTGCAAGAGGAGAGTTTGGGAAGTTGCTTTGGTGCGTCCGAGTGGACTCGAACCACCGACCCCCACCATGTCAAGGTGGTGCTCTAACCAACTGAGCTACGGACGCACAATATGCAACGGTACTGCTAAGAAAGATGGTGCGTCCGAGTGGACTCGAACCACCGACCCCCACCATGTCAAGGTGGTGCTCTAACCAACTGAGCTACGGACGCATCGTTTTTCTTTTTCGTCAGCCAGTGTTGGCGACGGGGACGAATATTAACGACCTCTCTGAATACTGGCAAGGGAAAAAAGACATTTTCCTGTCATATTGTGCGTGACTGCCGAGCTTATGTGCATTGCGTTGTTTTTTTAGGCATAACAGCCAGCGTACTGGCTGAAAATTCCGCGCACCGGGACATACATTCACGGCCCGCGGAAAGCGGAAGGGGATCAGCGGCCCGCTTTTTGCAAAATGGTATAAGAGGGCTGTTTCTGCAACCAGCGCATCCGTAACGTCATCATCAACGCGGCGAAGGACAGGCCCAGAATAAATCCGCACCAGAAACCGCTCGGCCCCATACGTGGCACCAGAAAATCGGTCAGACCGAGGGTATATCCCACCGGCAGGCCCAGCACCCAGTAGGCGACAAAGGTAATATAGAAGATTGAACGTGTGTCTTTATAGCCGCGCAACACGCCGCTGCCGATAACCTGTACCGCATCTGAAATCTGGAACAGCGCCGCAAAGATTAAAAGATGCGACGCCAGCGTCACCACTTCCGGGCTGTCATTATAAAGAGAAGCAATGTCCTCGCGGAAAATGATGGCCGTCAGACTGGTGCAACAGGCCATCATAATGCCCGTGCAGATACTGGTATAAGCAGCCACTTTTGCGCCCTCGACGGAGGATTCACCCAGCCGTGAGCCTACCCGGATGGTGGCAGCAACCCCCAGCGATAAGGGGATCACAAACATCAGCGAACCGACATTCAGGGCGATCTGGTGGCTGGCAACCGCCACGATACCCAGCGGGGAGACCAGCAGGGCAACGATCGCAAATAGCGTCACTTCGAAAAATAAGGCCAGCGCAATCGGCATGCCTAACTGGATCAGGCGGCGCAGCGTCGGCCAGTCAGGTTTAGCAAAGCGCGAATGTGGCTGAGTATCACGCAGGGCGCGATTGTGGCGCACATAAATGCGCATCATAAAGAACATCACCCAATACACCGTGCCGGTTGCCACGCCGCAGCCCACACCGCCGAGCGCGGGCGCACCAAATTTCCCGTAAATGAAAATGTAGTTAACAGGAATATTGACCAGCAGGCCGATAAAGCCGAAGACCATGCCCGGCTTAGTTTTGGACAACCCTTCACACTGATCGCGCAGCACCTGGAAAAACAGATAGCCCGGCGCGCCCCACATGATGGCGTGCAGATAGCCGACGGCTTTCGCTTTCAGCTCAGGATCAATATTGTGCATCAGGTCGAGAATATGGTTGCTCTGATACAACACCGCGATGACCAGAACGGAGACGCCGGAAGCCAGCCAGAAACCCTGCTGGACCTGATGACCTATTTTGTCGCGGCGGCCTGCGCCATTGAGATGTGCAATGGTTGGCGTCAGCGACAATAATAAGCCGTGACCGAATAAAATCGCGGGCAACCAGATGGAGGTCCCGACGGCGACGGCAGCCATGTCCGTTGCGCTGACGGAGCCGGCCATTATAGTGTCCACCACACCCATGGAGGTTTGAGCGATTTGCGCAAGGATGACCGGGATGGCAAGCGCTAATAACACCCGCGCTTCTGCAAGGTACTTCTGCACAGATACACCTTTTTTGTTGATTATATTGAATAAAAAAAGCCACAAGACGCGGCATTGAACAGAGAAAAATAGTCCGAAGATTGTACATCGTCGGTATTTTTAAGCAAACAAAGCTGTTAACAGCCGGTTAAATAATGAAATTGAAGCGGACGGTGCTATTTCTTACCGCAGAGAATTGGCTTTCAATTAATTCTGCGGCAAACTGGCGGAAGTGACGTTTTAATACAACAGATTCAAACATTGAGGAAAAGGCTATGTTTACCGGAATTGTACAGGGAACCGGAACGGTAGTGTCTGTCGACGAGAAACCCAATTTCCGTACCCATGTTGTTCGTTTACCTGAAGATATGCTGGATAACCTGCAACTTGGTGCGTCGGTTGCGCACAACGGGTGCTGTCTGACGGTGACTGAAGTCAACGGCGATCTGGTCAGTTTTGACCTGATGAAAGAAACCCTGCGCCTGACCAATCTCGGTGATCTGAAAGAGGGTGACCAGGTTAATCTGGAACGCGCCGCGCGCTTTAATGACGAAATTGGCGGACATTTAATGTCTGGTCATATTATTTGTACTGCGGAAGTCGCAAAAATTCTGACATCAGAAAATAACCGTCAGATCTGGTTCCGTATGCCACATGAAGATTTGATGAAATATGTATTACATAAAGGGTATATCGGCATTGATGGTATTAGTCTCACCATCGGTGAAGTGACCCGTACCCGTTTCTGTGTGCATCTGATTCCGGAAACGCTTCAGCGTACAACGCTGGGTACCAAGCGTCTGGGCGACAAGATTAATATCGAAATCGATCCGCAAACACAGGCGATCGTCGATACCGTCGAGCGCGTCTTAGCCAGCCGCGAAGCAGCGATGGCAACGGCACAGGCGATGATCGATAAAGCCGAATAAGCCGGATAGTGCCTTTTCAGGTGATTTACAGACACAAAAAAACCGGACGTTGAATGTCCGGTTTTTTTTGGTCACGTCATACTGCCATTAACGCGGAACGCGCATCCCGCCATCAACCCCTTCAGGGCTGAAGACCACCTGCCACAACTGAATGTCACGGGCTCTGAACGCACCCGCACAAGCATTGAGGTAGTAAGTAAACATGCGGTGGAAACGATCCCCATATTTTTCTGCCAGTTCCGGCCAGTATTTCTGGAAACGTTCATGCCACGCCATCAGCGTACGATCATAATCCGCACCAATGTTGTGCCAGTCTTCCATTACGAACAATGATTCACTGGTTTGCGCAATTTGCTGAACAGACGGCAGACAACCGTTCGGGAAGATGTATTTATCAATCCACGGGTCGACGTTCAGATCTGTTTTATTAGAACCGATGGTGTGCAGCAGGAAAATGCCGTCAAGTTTGATATTGCGTTTGGCGACATTAAAGTAGGTCTGATAATTTTTCGGACCCACATGTTCGAACATCCCGACAGAGACAATGCGGTCAAACTGATCGTTGAGGTCACGGTAATCCTGCAACAGGATGGTGACATCCAGACCTTCGCAGCGTTTCTGGGCGAGTTTTTGTTGTTCAGCGGAAATCGTAACACCCACGACGCTCACGCCATAATGCCGGGCAGCATACTCGGATAATCCACCCCAGCCGCAACCGATGTCCAGCAAGCGCAGGCCCGGTTTTAATTGCAGCTTATCGCAGATCATTTTGAGTTTTGCTTCCTGCGCTTCTTCAAGCGTAGTGGCATCCTTCCAGTAACCACAGGAATATTGCATATAAGGATCGAGCATCAGGCTGAATAAATCATTGCCCAGATCATAATGCTCTTTGCCGACAATCCATGCCCGTTTGCGTGATTGCAAATTGGTCAGGCGTGCCGCCGCGATACGCAAGGTATCTTTAAAATGGTGGGGGAGTTTATTTTCCAAACCGGCACGAAGAACGCGCTGAAAAAAGATATCCAGACGATCGCATTCCCACCAACCGTCCATATAACTTTCGCCGAGGCCCAGAGAACCTTCCTGTAAAACACGCTTAAAGAAGTCAGTGTTTTTTACTTTAAGGTCGAAAGGACGATTACCATTTACCTGAATATCTGCCATCGCCAGCATTTCACTGGCGATGCGGTACCACTGATTGTCCTGAATGCTTTGGTCTTCTATACACGATGAACTCATAGCTTCTCCATCACTTTCTCTTCTGACTTATTAACCTGCCGGGAAAAGCAAAGGCTATTTTTGCAGGTCTTTATGAGAACAGACGACTCAGCGCCTCGTCCAATATCCGACACCAACAGAGGAAATTAGAAGAACACCTGCGCGCCGGGGGCGTGCAGGGAAATCGTCCTTGAAAAACGCACTATAAAAAATAGTGTGACGCTGTCCGCGCGTCGGGCTTAAGTATGTAATAAAAGTTTTGTAAAAATGCTATTTTATTGGGTTTTGTTGAGTATAGGCTCGCAGGCAGGCATTCTCAATAGTTAATCGTCGCAAATGAAAATGTCCGTTAAGTGATTGTTACTTAAGGTCATTATCACCCTTAATTCACCTGCCCGCGCTGAGCTTCCTGCCCGGATTTCTGTTTCACATCCTGAGTGCTTTCTGGTCGCAGTGACAGCCACCGGCCCAAAACCACCAACAATAGTGTAGACAGCATGATTGTGACTGTCGCCATTAATGGTTGCACAATAAATGCGGAAACCAGCAGACTGGCGAGGAAACACAGCCCCAGTTGCAGGGTATTCTGCAACGCCGCCGCTTTCCCTGTATTAGCAGGAAATGGCATTAAGGCATTTGCGACAACAATTGGATAGATTGCACCATTCACCAGAGCCATTAAACAGAACGGGATCAACAGGCTGATCAGTCCGGCATGGGTGAACATCCCGATACAGAACAGGCTCACCATACTCACCGCATAACCCGCCAGTAACCACGGCAAAATCCGGTTTCCGTCCAGCTTACTGATCAGAACGCGACAGCCGAAACCGCCCAGCAGGAACGCGATGGTCTGCGGAACATAACTCAGGCCAATGGCACCAGGGGAATAGCCCATGTCGCTTAAAATAAACGGTGAACCGGTCAGCCACGCGAAGAAACCAGCGGAACAGGCGGAGTAAATCATGACGTTACCGCTGTAAACCCGTGATTTAAGCAAGGTGCCAAAGCCCGCTTTATCGGCTTTGGCCTGTGGCGCAGGTTTGTTTTCGCGCAATGTCAGCGTGGTGATCAACAGAACAACAGCCACGACGGTCAGCAGGGCAAAGATCGCTTCCCAGTCAAAATGATTCAGCACCCATGCGCCGAGCAACGGGGCGAGGGCTGGGGAGAGCGCCACCAGCGGCATAATGCTGGCGAAGGTTTTTTTAGCCACATCCGCCGGGAAACGGTCAACGACGATGGCCTGCCAGGTGACGGCTGCCGCACAAACGCCCATTGCCTGCAGGAACCGCAAGGCCAGCAGGGCGCGCACGTTTTCAACCCACAACACACCCAGACAACCCACTGCAAACAGTGTCAGGCCAATGAGCAATACCGGTTTACGGCCGATGCGATCGGACAGCGGCCCCCACAACAACTGGCCGATGGCAAAGCCGCCGAGAAAAATACTCAGGCTGGCGCTGATCATGCCCGGACTGGTTGTCAGACTGGTTTGCATGGCGCTGAAGGCAGGAAGGTACATGTCGGTGGCTAAAAAGCCGAGCATGCTCAGTCCCGCGAGATAGAGCATAAATCCAAAGGAGGGTTTCATTATTGTCTCGTTAATGTCGTGATTGCAGGTGATTTGACGCAGATTACGTACCGGAGGCGGAGTTTAACGCTTTGATAACAGCGTTGTGAAACGCTAATATTTGCACTCTGCTATCAAAAAAGTTGAAGGCTAAAATATGTGGTCAGAATACGCTCTTGATGTGGTGGATGCGGTGGCAAGAACGGGCAGCTTTAGTGCCGCGGCGCAGGATTTACACCGCGTGCCTTCTGCCATCAGCTACACCGTCCGGCAGCTTGAACAATGGCTGGCAGTGCCGTTATTTGAACGCCGTCATCGTGACGTGGTGCTGACGCCTGCGGGCAAGGTTTTTGTCGATGAAGCCCGCATTCTGACAAAAAAAATGATAGCCACCCGTCGCCAGTGTCAGCAGGTCGCTAACGGCTGGCGCGGCGAACTACGCGTGGCGGTAGACCGGATTGTTAAACCCGCGCGGACGCGAAGGCTGGTACTCGATTTTTACCGCCATTTTCCCGATACGGAACTGATCATCCACTCGGAAGTGTTTAACGGTGTCTGGGATGCGCTGGTGGACGGAAGGGCGGATGTGGCTATCGGTGCCACGAGAGCCATACCGGTGGGTGGCCGGTTTAATTTTCGCGACATGGGATTCATGGACTGGCACTGCGTGGTCAGCCCCCAACATCCGCTGGCGCAGTTGTCCGGTTCGCTCAGGGATGACCAGCTGCGGCCTTATCCGGCGCTCTGTCTGGAAGACACCTCCCGCACATTGCCCAAACGCGATACCTGGACGCTCGACAACCAGCGACGTCTGGTGGTGCCTGACTGGACCTGTGCGCTGGAATGCCTGACAGAAGGATTATGTGTCGGCATGATGCCGGTTCATCGCGTCATCCCGTGGATAGAACAGAATAAATTGCAGGTGCTGACACTGGAAAATCGTTTCCCCGACAGCCCGTGTTGTCTGACGTGGGACCAGAGCAATCCGTCGCCGTCACTGGCGTGGTTACTGGACTATATGGGCGATACAGAAACGATGAATGAGGAATGGTTGCGGGATTAGCAAAAAAAAACGCCTGCACAGGCAGGCGTAGTTACACAATTAACGGCGGTAGTCGCGATACGGACCGTCGGCCACGGAACGGCGTTCAACCAGTTTCGGATGCACTTCGATGGTCTGCGATTCTTCGCGCTTACTGACAATTCTGTCCAGCAACATGGTAAAAGCCATTTCGCCCAGACGCTCTTTAGGCTGATGAACCGTGGTCAGCGCCGGTGAGAAATAGCGGGCATTACGCACATTGTCATAGCCGATCACAGAGATATCCTGCGGAACCCGCAGGCCAAGCTCATCGGCAGCACAAATGGCGCCCATCGCCATCACGTCACCGCCACAGAACACCGCAGTAGGGCGGCTTTTCTGCATCAGGATTTTATGCATCGCCTGATAGCCGGATTCCGGTTCAAAATCGCCCTGAACGACCCATTCATCACGCAGAGGAATATTGGCTTCGGTCAGTGCCTTCACAAAACCCTGGAAACGACCGCCGCCGGTATTACGCGCCAGTTGCCCCGGGATCACACCAATATCACGATGACCGCGTTCAATCAGATAACGACCGGCCATGTAGCCGCCCTCGAAAGCATTATCAATAATGCTGTCGGTGAAGTTTTTGCGCGCCTCGCCCCAGTCCATGACGACCATCGGGATTGAGCGGTACTCCTCCAGCATATTAAGCAGTTCGTCGGGATATTCCGCGCACATCACCAGCAAGCCATCGACGCGTTTTTGCGCCAGCATCTGCAGGTAAGCCTGTTGTTTCTCCAGATTGTTGTGCGAGTTACACAAAATCAGCGTGTAGCCTTTGGAGAAGCAGCTGTTTTCGACGGCTTCAATCACTTCGGCGAAATAGGGCGCTTCACTGGAGGTGGCCAGCAGACCGATCGTTTTGGTGTTATTAACCTTCAGGCTGCGCGCCACGGCGCTTGGCGAATAGTGTAAGTCCTTGATGGCAAGGAGAACCGCAGCTTTAGTTTCTTCGGCGACGAAACGTGTTTTATTGATGACGTGCGACACGGTTGTAGTGGAAACGCCAGCGCGCTTTGCGACATCTTTAATCGTTGCCATGTAAACAATGACTCCTGAACTCACGTGTTTCAGCACGTTAGCATTATGTTAATCGTTTGCTTGCGTGGATTTAACTGCTGACTTCTAAAAGGGCAGTGAAATCGTTGGGTGGATTCTTCAGAATGAGGCGTGAAATGCTCTCGGGTGAAATCGACCGGCACACAGGCGTGGTAACCGACAATTTTCTCTTATAATGCAGGAAAGTGGAAGCAAAATTCTCATGACAGCATTGTCATTCAGCACAAGATTTTAAATGTGAATTATGAGAAAATGCGTTGGCACACATTTAGTGTGGCTTAAAAAATGCCACAACTTGATCCGAAAGGGGGTTTGATGGACAGCAACCTGAAATTATCGTTGATCACCACGGTATGCGCTTTGCTTATGATTATCGCTTTCAGCTTTACTGCGGTAATGAACTGATTTTATAAGCGATCCGCAATAAAAAAGGGCGATCCCGGTAACAGGTATCGCCCTTTTCAATGTGATGCAGTCACCTTATCCGCCGACATTCTTCCCTGCAGAAACTCTTCGTTAAATGCTATTCATTGGCTGATTAGCGAAACTTCAGACTTAACGAATTGTTTATTATCGGATCGTTTTCGGGGTCATTACCCGACGTGCGCCCACATAGTGATCTTGCCAGTAATCATCGCCCAGTGAGGTGATTTTAATGTCTTCACCGGTTCTTGGCGACTGGATGAATTTGCCATTACCGACATAAACACCCACATGGTCTGCTGCGCCGCGATTATTAATTCTGAAAAACACCAGATCGCCGCTTTCCAGTTCACCGCGTTTGACCGGTGCCGCATCGCGCAGATGGTACATTTCATTCGCTGTGCGTGGCATCTTAATGCGAATCAAATCTTTGTAGGCATAATAGACTAAGCCACTGCAATCAAAACCGGTGTTGGGAGAGGTGCCGCCCCAGCGATACGGTTTGCCGACCTGGTGCATCAGCTTGGTCATCGCCGTTTGCTGTGCGTGCTGATAACGTTTTTTGTGTGTCGCGCTCAGCGTAATCGGTTTGCTGTCTTCTTCGCGGAGCTTCTTGCCCTTGCGGTGGCGGCCATAAGCGTCTTTCTTACTGACCTTTGCGCTACTGTTCTTTGCCAGTGCGCGGGTTTTGGTTTGTTTCTCGGTCTTGCTCTCGGCCCGCGTGGTCCTGAGGGTCTTTTCTTTTTTACTCTCAGCCCGGGTCGTTTTTACGCTTTTATCAGAAGTGGCCTTTCGTTTAACCAGTTCAGTACTTTTTACTTTCTTCTTCGAATTCTTGTCCTGTGTTTTTTGTTCTGTTACCGGCGCGATTTTTGATTTTTTATTGGTTTTGGCGGCGGCGGTCTTTCGCTTTCGGCGTTCTTCAGGGGCGGCCTGATTAACATGGCTCTTTCGCTGATCGGCAGAGACGCGCGTCTGTGGCGATGCATGGGCGATATTGAGGAAAAGCTGGGTAAAGAGCAGCACAAAAAGCGTGAACAGTAAGCGCATAGCTTCGTTACCATGAGTGGTAGGGTTAAACATCAGGGTTGTCAGAGTATTGCCTAAAAGAACCCGACAAAAAAGCACGAATTGACTCGATTCTAGATCATATTGTGAGAAAAAGTTAATAGCTTTTTTTATGTCGAAATAACCGCCATTTTTAGTCAATAAAATAACCATTTTTCATCAGGTTAATATTTGAGTTAAAGAATGGGATTTTGCAAATCTGACATTATCGTTGAACGCCAAAAATGTTATTCTCGATGAATCTTTAAATATGTGAACCTGAACCCAGGCGCCGAAAATTGTTTAATAAAATGCCAGTATTGAGAAAGACCCCACAAAAAATGGCGTTTTTATCTGGTGGCAGCCATCGTTACAATAGAAGGCATTGTGTTTGCGCACCGTCTTTGTGTGCTGCGCGTGAAGAGTAATGACCGTGACAGCCTGTACCGGCTTGAGGAAGCAAGAAATGACCACTCCAACGATTGAAAAGATTCAGAAGCAAGTTTCTGAAAACCCGATTCTGCTGTACATGAAAGGTTCTCCAAAACTGCCAAGCTGCGGTTTCTCCGCCCAGGCCGTTCAGGCGCTTTCCGCTTGTGGCGAACGTTTCGCTTACGTTGATATCCTGCAGAACCCGGATATCCGCGCTGAGATGCCTAAGTTTGCTAACTGGCCAACCTTCCCGCAGTTGTGGGTTGATGGTGAACTGGTTGGCGGTTGTGACATCGTGGTTGAGATGTTCCAGCGCGGCGAACTGCAACAGCTGATCAAAGAAACGGCTGAGAAATACAAATCTTCTGAAGAGTAATGTCTGAGAAGAGCCGGTCTTGTGGCTGGCGAATAAAAAGAGCGACATCATGTCGCTCTTTTTTTGTCTGCTATCCGCACTCAATCCGCTATTGCTGATTTTCTTCCGGTGCCGTTTCGGCTTCGTCTGCGGTCATCGCCAGCGGCCAGCCGCCCAGGCGTTTCCAGCGGTTTACCAGCTCACAAAACAGTTCTGCGGTGCGTTCGGTGTCATATAACGCGGAATGCGCCTGACTGCTGTCAAACACCATTCCCGCGCTGATACAGGCTTTCGCCAGAACCGTTTGCCCCAGCACCAGACCGCTCAAGGCGGCGGTATCGAATGTCGCGAAAGGGTGGAACGGATTGCGTTTCAGCCCGGCACGTTCCGCTGCTGCCATCAGGAAACTGTGATCGAAATTGGCATTATGCGCCACGATAATGGCACGGTTGCAGTTTTGCTCTTTCATGCCCTTACGGATGACTTTGAAAATCTCGTGCAGGGCGTCATATTCGCTGACTGCCCCGCGCAGCGGGTTCGTCGGATCGATACCATTGAATGCCAGTGCTTCCGGCACCAGAATTGACCCCTCGAAAGGTTCAACATGGAAATGTACGGTCTCATCGCTTTGCAGCCAGCCGTCCTCATCCATCTTCAGGGTGATCGCCGCTATTTCCAGCAACGCATCGGTTTGGGCATTAAATCCGGCAGTTTCTACATCAATAACCACCGGATAAAAACCACGGAAACGGCCTCTCAGGGCGTTAATGTCACTATTCTCGGCCATTAGTTTCTTATCTTCATCGAATTCAGCGCGCATTATGACAAATTTTGCCGCCGCTTGCAGGGGTGTGGCAAAAATCGGGCAATAAAAAAGGGCGCGGTAGCGCCCCTTGCAGCATTCAGGGTGAATTAATTGCCCAGACCCTGACCGGCATGTTTGGATTCAATCAGTTCGATTTTGTAACCGTCCGGATCTTCAACAAACGCAATAATGGTCGAGCCGCCTTTCACCGGGCCGGCTTCGCGGGTGACTTTGCCACCTGCATTGCGGATGTCGTCACACGTTTGTGCCACGTTATCCACGCCGAGCGCGATATGACCGTAAGCGGTGCCGATATCGTAGCTGTCGACGCCCCAGTTATAGGTCAGTTCGATCACCGCGCCTTCGCTTTCTTCGGTATAGCCGACAAAGGCCAGGGAATATTTATATTCGGTGTTCTCGCTGGTGCGCAGCAGGCGCATGCCTAACACATCGGTATAGAAACTGATAGCGCGTTGCAGATCGCCAACACGAAGCATGGTATGGAGTAAACGCATAGGTTCCTCTTTATTTGCAGGATGAGAATTATCGGGTCAAGCCTAACCGATAGCTGCCGTTTTGTCTGTATTACGCCAACCGGTTGTTGAATGACTGACCAAAAAAAGCAGCAGCCGGAGGGTACTCAGCTGCTGCAAACAAGGGTGCATTAATTTTTATTGATTACAGTGTCGGATAGTCTGTGTAGCCCTGAGCACCGCCGCCGTAGAAGGTTTCCGGTTTCGGCTCGTTAAGCGGCGCATGGGATTTCAGGCGTTCAACCAGATCCGGGTTGGCGATATAACTGCGGCCAAAGGCCACGGCATCGATGTAACCTTTTTCGATCAGCTCTTCGCCTTTTTCGGCGGTGTAAGCGCCTGCGCCGACAATCACGCCCTGATAATGCGCACGGATCACCGCACGGAATTCTGCGGTATAAGGTTTGCCGCCTGCCCAGTCTGGTTCTGAAATGTGCAGATAGGCCAGTTTGCGTTTGTTCAGTTCGTCGAGCAGATAAATCGCCGCCTGTTCCTGGTCTTCGCCGTTGTCCAGCCCGTTGAATGGCCCCATCGGAGAAATACGGATCCCCACACGGTCTGCGCCGATGGCGTCAATGGCGGCATCCACCACTTCCAGCGTCAGGCGGGTACGGTTTTCAATGCTGCCGCCGTACTGATCTTCGCGCAGGTTAGAGGCCGGAGACATAAACTGGTGCAGCAGGTAACCGTGCGCGGCATGCAGTTCGATGTAATCGAAACCGGCTTCGGCGGAGCAGGCTGCCGCGTGACGGAAATCATTCACGATGCCCGGAATTTCGCTCAGTTCCAGCGCGCGTGGCGTCGGACAATCGACACGAATGGCGTGGCCCTGTTCGTCGCGCAGGCTGGTACGGGTATTCGGATTCACAGCTGAGGGTGCAACCGGCGTCTGGTTGTCCGGCTGTACGCTGTTGTGCGAAATACGACCGGTGTGCCACAGCTGAACGGCAATGCGACCGTCTTTCTGATGCACACCGGCGACGATTTTTTTCCATGCCGCGACTTGCTCAGGCGTATGCAGGCCAGGCGCACCGGCGTAACCTTTCGCCTGGAAGGACACCTGTGTGGCTTCGGTAATGATCAGCCCGGAACTGTGGCGCTGGGCATAGTATTCCCCCATCAGCGGCGTAGGGATATCACCTGGTTCGATGCTACGCAGACGGGTCAGCGGCGCCATAAAAACGCGGTTAGGCAGGGTGTTTTTGCCAACAACGATTGGCGTGAAAAGCTTACTCATTTCAGTCACTCCGAAGTTAATGGATTGATCCGCATACGGTTAATAAAAAGGTTTCCGGTGATGCGATCAGGTCGTTATTCCCCCTTTTTACCGTATCAACAGCCCCGGTGACTACGCGCACAGTGCCTTTTCACAAATCACCTTGCGGGATAGCCGGAAAACGTCTTGAATGAAAGTTCACCGTTATTGGCGGAGGGCGTGTGGCCCAGCAACTTGAGTTTTTTGAAATCCCCAGTCCGTGCCGTGGCATTTGTCAGGCTGACGAGCGCGGTTATTGCCGTGGTTGCCTGCGCAGCCGTGAGGAACGTTTCGGCTGGATGAAAATGACCGACGCGGAAAAACGCCATGTGCTGCGCTTATGCCAGCAGCGTTTACTGCGCCAGCAGCGGGCCGGAAAACAACCGGATGAGCCTCTGCCGGAGCAACCGGAACTGTTTTGAGTGCGTACCTCTCACTTCTTTGTATTTCCCCCGCCGGCATCAATACAGCGTTCATCCGGTTGTGTATTCTGTCGGATGAATTTACGAAAAATATAAAGGAATCAAAATGGAAGCTCGTACCACGATTTCTCCGCAAGGCCCGAATTTCTCTAAACTGATTTGCGGTTACTGGCGCCTGATGGAATGGAATATGACGCCGCAACAGGTGCTGGCGTTTATGGAACAGCACATTGAGCTGGGTATCACCACGGCTGACCATGCCGATATCTATGGCGATTATCAGTGCGAGGCGGCGTTTGGTGAGGCATTACGTCTTAAACCGGCGTTGCGCGAGAAAATGCAACTGGTCAGCAAATGTGGCATCGCAACCAAAGCGGATCCGGACAATAAAATCGGGCATTACATTACTGATAAAGACTATATCGTGGCGCGTGCCGAGAAATCGCTGAGCAATCTGCAGACGGATTATCTGGATCTTCTGCTGATCCACCGTCCTGATCCGCTGATGGATGCCGATGAAGTGGCAGAGGCGTTCACGCAGTTACACAAAAGCGGCAAAGTGAAGCATTTCGGCGTGTCCAACTTCACGCCAGCGCAGTTCAGCCTGTTACAGTCGCGCCTGCCTTTTTCGCTGGTGACCAATCAGGTGGAGATATCGCCAATCCATCAGCCCGCCATTCTGGACGGCACGCTGGATCTTTGCCAGCAACTGCGTATCAGGCCGATGGCCTGGTCTTGTCTGGGAGGCGGTCGTCTGTTCAGCGAGGCGGAGTTCCAGCCACTGCGCGATGAACTTCAGGCCGTTGCGCAGGAAATTGGCGCAGACACCATCGAGCAGGTGGTCTACGCCTGGGTGATGCGTCTGCCATCGCAGCCGTTGCCGATTATCGGTTCCGGCAAAATTGAGCGCGTGCAATCCGCCTGGCAGTCATTGTCCCTGAATATGACCCGTCAGCAATGGTTCCGCATCCGTAAAGCGGCGATCGGTTACGACGTTCCGTAATGTCTTACGCGGGTTTTGTGGTGCTGACCACCGGACCCGCCGGGCCATCGTCTGTTGAGATGGCCTGCTGCAACTGAGAAAGCGAGCAGTATAAACGCCAGATCACACCGGCCAGTTCACGCGCCGCCGGTTCAGGATGATGAGTCAGTGAATTGCTCATCCGCAACAGTTCGATCAGCGTGGCGTCCAGATTTTCATGGCTGACGCCGCGCTCCGTCATCACGCCTTTCAGGCAATGAATACAGACGTCACGCACCGCAGAAAGCGGGTCAGAGCGGGTTTCCCATTCACGTAATTGCCAGACGATGTGGCTGCAATTGAGCAGCACCACACCCCAGCGCAACAACCAGGTACGCGAGATCTGATCCTTACTCTGATTGAGCTGATTCATCCGGTGATAAATCAGCGACTCAAACTGGAAATGGCTCAGCGACGGTTTGCGGCTCAGCTGATCCATAAAATCACGGCGCAGGGCGCGGATAATGCGGCGGCTTTTACGTTTATCAGAACTTGGCCTTAATACCTGAAAGGCAATCCCTGCCAGCATCACACCGGCAATTTTTGCCACGCCGTCATTCATAAAAGCCTGATAGTCATAGTCCGGGGGATTGGTAACGGCCAGAAATGATCCCATAAAAACAATCAGTTGACCCCATAAACCGGCATAACGTTTGTATTGCAGTTTCATCATCTGCATGGTGACTAACATCGGCAGGAAGAAGGCACAGAAAACCCAGAAGCTGTCGAGCTGGATCATCAATCCGAATTTGAGCAGGAAGCAACCGGCAAACAATAAGCCCAGCGATTTGATCAGCAGGGTGACACTGCTGATCGGTGAGGTGGTGGAAGAATACAGCACGCAGCTGACGGCGGTGAGTGCCACCGCACCGGCGCCGGAATCCCATTGCGTGGTCATCCAGAACGCGCAGCCGATCACGATGCACAGGAAAGTCCGCAGGCCGTTATAGGCGGCTTCCACCGTGTCGGTATGTTGCGCCAGATGGCTGATTTTCGGCGGCTGGATGTTTTCAGCTTCCGCCGCATTGGCATTTTCTACCCGGCGTAACCAGCGTTCACTGCGCAGGTACAGCCAGCAGAAATCGCGTAAACGCAGCCAGAATGCCTGATGGCGGAAATCCGAGGTGTCTTGCGGCCGGATGTGTTGCAGAATTTTCGACAGCTTATATTTATCGGTATCGGGCCTGCGCAGTTCGTCGAGCAGTACTGCCAGCACCTCCGGTAAATTCTCCGGCGGGTGTGGCCAGTTGAGCAGCATACGACGCAGGCTGGAAATATAACTGGTCATGCGTAATTGCTGATGCAGCAGATAATTCAGCACGTTGTTCTGACGCCGCAGCCGGTAGTGGCTCCAGAACGCCTGAATGCGCAGCAGGTTCATGGTCAGAATCTGGCCGATCAGCCCTTCGTGCGAGGTTCTGATTTGATCGGAAATTTCAGTGCGCCACAGTAGTTGGGCGTGTTCCAGCAACTGCGTGTGCATCTTGCGCAGCGAGGTGAGCAGGGCGTCGCCGTCGGAGGTGCTGGGCAGCACCATCATCATAAAACCGCCGCATAAAATACCGGTAATGACTTCACCGACGCGGGCCTGGGCAATATCAAATATCTGCGTCGGATCGGTCACATCGACCGTCGAGAACGCGATGATCGCCGCGGTATAACCCGCCAGCGCAAAGGCGTAGGAGACGTTATTCTGATAATGGTTCGAGATATAGGTGCAAAGACCCAGCCACGCGGCAATGGCAAAGGTAAACAGCCACGGTTCATTGAGGCAATGTCCGGCGATAAACACCGCGCCCATTGCGCCCAGCAGGCTGCCGATGATACGTCCAATGCTCTTGCTGATCACGCCGCCGACCGTCGGGAAACTCACGACGGCCGCTGACGTCAGTGCCCAGTAAGGCTCATCCATCTGGAATTCAAATGCGATATACAGCGCCAGAATCATCGCGATGGAATTGCGCAGGGCATAACGCCATTGCCCGCCGGTGGCTTTTCCCCACGGGGTATTTTTCCATTCGAGCCAGGAAAGGTTCACCGGGCAGCCTTAATGGCGAATCGAAATGGTGCAGGTGGTACCGGCCACCAGAACCACATGTTCCGGCACATTTTCCAGTTTGATACGCACCGGCACGCGTTGCGCCAGCCTGACCCACGGGACATTCGGTTTCACGTTCATCAGTAAATCTTCCGGCGTGTCGAGACTCTGGTCATAAATGGCGCGGCCAATACTTTCTACCCGACCCTGCAAAGGAATATTGCCATTAAATAACGTGATCTCTGCCTGACTGCCTTCACGAATATTCTTAAGTTTGGTTTCTTCGAAATAGCCGAGCACGTAAAACGAATGAATATCTACCAGCCCGACCAGCGGTGTGCCGGTTGTGGCATAGTTACCCCGGCGGGTTTGTAAATTGGTGATATAACCATCAGCAGGGGCCACAATATTGGTTTTACTCAGATTCCATTTAGCTTGTTCTAATGACGCCTGCGCAGCCTGATAGGCCGCCTGCATCGATTTGGCATTGATATTCGATTCATCCAGAGATTCAGCGGAAATAACGTTGGTGCCCAGTCCTCTGCGGCGCTGCGCCTCATGATTGGCCTTCGCTAAATCAGCCGCCGCTTTTGCCACTGCCGCATCGGCATTATCAACGGCAATTTTAAACGGCACCGGATCGAGGCTAAACAGGGCGTCACCGCGTTTAACAAACTGATTATCATGGATATGGATATCAATAATTCGCCCGGACACTTCCGGCGTGATATCGACAATCTCGGCCCGTACTTTCCCGTCGCGGGTCCAGGGAGACTGCATATAATAATTCCACATCCACCAACCTGCGCATATTGCGACCGCGAAAACCAGCACCGTGGAGAAATATTTGAGTGTCTTAAATTTCATTTTCAGAGGTTCACCATAAGCATCAGGGCGGCACAAATAGAGATCACAAAAAGAGATAAATCCATCAGGGTGGGATGCCAGACTTCACCGGAATAAATCCAGTCACGCAGCACCCGGTGTATCAGCAGCCAGAATACTAACCCCAGTAAAAATGCTTTGAACATCGGGGGGAAATAAAGTGAGGCACCCAGGACCAGATCCGGTAGCGGGAAGCCTGAGTGAAACATTTGCGCATTCACAATATTA
Organism: Rahnella sp. BIGb0236; assembly: GCF_004364755.1. Classification (NCBI taxonomy): domain Bacteria; kingdom Pseudomonadati; phylum Pseudomonadota; class Gammaproteobacteria; order Enterobacterales; family Yersiniaceae; genus Rahnella; species Rahnella sp. BIGb0236. The sequence continues at coordinate 158,291 of NZ_SOAO01000008.1, read as the reverse complement.
ATCTCTGCCGGTGATTGTGTTATAAACAAGTTTACCTTTGGAAGCAGAGACGCCGCTTCCGGATGCAATAGTACCTACCATTATATATAGAATTGTAATTTCTCGATTAAAGTTCCTAAAACTAAGCTAAACTCTGGGGAGTTATCTTAGCATGCTAATTATAAGGAGGGGATAATTGGAATCGAATCTGGGGTCAGATCTAGCACGATTAGTTCGTGCCTGGCGTGCGTTGATTGACGATCGGTTAAAACCGTTGGAACTCACGCAAACACATTGGGTAACTTTACATAATATCAATATGTTACCACCGGAACAGTCGCAAATTCAGCTGGCGAAAGCCATCGGGATTGAGCAACCGTCTCTGGTTCGTACCCTGGATCAGCTGGAAGAAAAGAAGCTGATCACCCGTCAGACATGTGCGAGCGATCGCCGTGCTAAGCGCATCAAGCTGACAGAAGAAGCCGCGCCAATCATCAATGAGATGGAGTCAGTGATTGATTCCACGCGCAAAGAGATTTTGTCCGGCATGTCTTCTGCTGAAATTGAACAACTGGGCGGGATGTTGTCCCGGCTGGAAAAAAATATTGCTTCCCTGCAAAGCAAATCATAAGAATCACCTCTTTTTAGTCCGTCACACAGCGTTGCTTTTGATCTGCCGGTTAAGTTCGACCCATAAAAAAACCGAAGCCATTGGCTTCGGTTTTTTGCTTCAGGGCCAGGGAAATCAGGCACCCGGAGAAACGGTAATGGTGCTGCCGCTGCTCGCCATGCTGACACGCTGGCCGACGCTGAATTTGGTCGGGCCGGCTTTCTGAACCACCTGAATGGTTGTGCCGTCATCACGACGGATTTGCAGCTCTACACCGTTAGAACGGTTAAGTGTGCTTTGTACGCCCTGACCTGCAACGCCCCCCGCCACAGCACCGGCAGCCGTCGCCAGACTACGACCCGAACCGCCACCGACGGTGTTACCCAGGAAGCCACCTAAGACGGCACCACCCAGTGCCCCGACGATATTGGCATCGTCACCGCCCTGGATTTGTACGGCACGGGTAGAGACGATAGTACCGTAGGTAACCTGCTGAATTTGTTTCGCCTGAGAGGCGGAGTACACATCGCCAGACAGAGAGTTATCGCTGACGCAGCCAGCAAGGGAAACGCCGGCCAGTGCGACGACGAGTAAACGCTTAATCATAAATAGCTCCTTTTTAATGCTGCTGAACTGCTTTCAGAAGAGCGCCAACAACAGAGAAAAACGGTACAGGGTTCAACATCAGTGTCGAAGGTGTCATATAACATATCTGCTTCACTTACTCCAAGTATACAGCAGCCGTGCTCAACTAATAATAAACGCAGGTTTAGGTTTTAGACAGCCTTGTGCCAAATCAAAAATACTGACGGGAAATGATGTTATTGGTTATTAAACCCTCACAGCTATTTTGAAGAATAAAAAAACGTAACAAGAAAAACACGAAGTCATCACAAGGTGTAATAAAAATTCAGTAACTCATGGCGTTGTCATTCAAATACCGATTACTCTGGAGCTATTACTTTTGTCGGACACTTTTCTCGGGAGTTTAGGATGTTATCTATGAAGTCAGGTCGCTATATCGGGGTCATGTCCGGCACCAGCCTCGACGGTGTTGACGTCGTGCTGGCCGCGATTGATGAACGTATGGTCGCGCAACAGGCCAGTTATTCGCATCCTATTCCCCCTGCGCTGAAAAATGCCATCCTCAGTATGTGTCAGGGGCAACAGGTGACTCTCGAACAGGTCGGCACGCTGGATACCCAACTGGGAATATTATTCGGTGAAGCGATCCTCGGGTTGCTGAAAAGCGCCAATATTGCCCCTGAAGAGGTGACGGCGATTGGCTGTCACGGACAGACCGTCTGGCATCAGCCAAAAGGCGAAGTGACGTTCTCGATGCAACTGGGGGATAACAACCGTATCGCCGCCATGACCGGTATCACTACCGTCGGCGATTTCCGCCGTCGCGACATGGCCTGGGGCGGGCAGGGCGCACCGCTGGTTCCGGCTTTCCATCAGGCGCTGTTGTCGGATCCGGCAGAGCGGCGGATGATCCTCAATATCGGCGGCATCGCGAACCTGTCGATGCTGCTGCCGGGCCAGCCGGTACGCGGCTATGACACCGGGCCGGGCAATATGCTGATGGATGCGTGGATCTGGCGTCATCGGGCCAAACCTTATGACAAAAACGCTGAATGGGCCATGCAGGGACGGGTGAATTTGCGTCTGTTGCAACAGATGCTGTCAGATCCTTACTTTGCTGAGCCCGCGCCAAAAAGCACCGGACGGGAATATTTCAACGCCGCGTGGCTGGAAAAACAGCTGTCACGCGTCCCGGAAATTCCTGCGGCGGATGTACAGGCCACCCTCGCCGAACTGACAGCGGTCAGCATCGCCGAGCAGGTTCAGCTGGCGGGCGGTTGTGATCGCCTGATGGTCTGCGGCGGCGGCGCGCGCAATCCGCTGCTGATGGCGCGGATGTCCGCCATGCTGCCCGGCACGGAAGTCTGTACTACCGATGCCTGCGGTATCAGTGGTGATGACATGGAAGCGCTGGCCTTCGCCTGGCTGGCGTTCAGGACGTTATCCGGCCAGTCGGGTAATCTTCCGTCGGTGACCGGCGCAAGCCGTGAAACGCTGCTGGGGGCGATATATCCGGTAGTTTCCACCCGCGCCTGATGCGTTCTCGGTTTTATCTCAATGTGCTGCGCCTGCGGGCGTGGTACATACAAGAGATAAACGAAGACCATCAGGGAGTACGGAATGAAAAAGGCGATTATCGCTTCTTTAGCAGGGTTAACGCTGGCCGGGTGTAGCCAGTTTGGACATCAGACGGAAAGCCCGACAACCGAATTGCATTACCAGTGCGGCACATTGCCGCTCACCGTTACGCTGAACAAACCGGCGCAACAGGTGGATATGGTCCTCGATGGCGAGCAGCTGAAACTGAAACAAGTTGAAGCGGCGTCCGGCACCCGTTACAGCGATGGCCGTTATACCTTCTGGTCGAAAGGCAATCAGGCGTTTGTGCAGCGCGGTGAGAACGTCATCATTGATGACTGCGTGCAACAATAGAATTTATCCCCTCCGCTTTACCTTTCTTACGCCCCGCGTCAGGAACATTGAGATCCTGACGCGGCGGGTGCACAATGCGTTTACCTTTCTTTGATACGCAACTGAATCCATATGTCTGATAACAAAGAGTTTGATATCGCGGACTCGCGCCGTGAATACACCCGTGGCGGGCTACGTCGTGCAGATTTAACCCCGGAGCCGCTGCCTTTGTTTGAACACTGGCTGAAACAGGCCTGTGATGCCCGTCTGGCAGACCCGACGGCGATGGTGGTGGCGACGGTGGATGAGCGCGGACAACCTTTCCAGCGTATCGTGTTGCTCAAGCACTATGATGAAAAGGGACTGGTGTTCTACACCAATCTGGGCAGCCGTAAGGCGCAGCAACTGGCAAACAATTCCCGCATCAGCCTGTTGTTCCCGTGGCATATGCTGGACCGGCAGGTGATCGTGCTCGGCCAGGCAGAACGCCTGTCGACGCTGGAAGTGATGAAATACTTCACCAGCCGCCCGAAAGACAGCCAGATCGGCGCGTGGGTTTCACAGCAATCCAGCCGGATTTCGGCGCGTGGCGTACTGGAAAGCAAATTCCTCGAACTGAAACAAAAATTCAGCAATGGCGAAGTGCCGTTGCCAAGTTTCTGGGGTGGATTCCGCGTCAAAGTGGATTCGATGGAATTCTGGCAGGGGGGCGAACATCGCCTGCACGATCGTTTCATCTATCAGCGTGACGAAGCAGAAACCGAAACTGGCTGGAAAATAGACCGCCTCGCACCTTAACCACGAAAAAAGACGCGATTTCCTAGCGCTCTGACGACGGGCGCTTTATTCTATGTCGTTCCCCGTAAAGGTGAGAGAAAAGGCACATGCGCGGCATGATGTCAGACATGAATCTGCACACATTCAGTACATATTTCTGAGTACAAACAAACGGAGTCTTTGATGGCGAGCAGCAACCTGATTAAACAATTGCAAGAGCGGGGCCTCATTGCCCAGGTGACGGATGAAGAAGCGTTAGCAGAGCGACTGGCGCAAGGGCCAATTGCACTCTATTGCGGTTTCGATCCTACCGCAGACAGCTTGCATTTGGGACATCTGGTGCCTTTGCTTTGCCTGAAACGCTTCCAGCTCAACGGGCACAAGCCTGTGGCGCTGGTGGGCGGCGCGACCGGTCTTATCGGCGATCCGAGCTTTAAAGCCACCGAGCGTAAGCTGAACACCAATGAAACCGTGAACGAATGGGTAGAAAAAATCCGCCAGCAGGTTTCGCCGTTCCTGGATTTCAGCTGTGGTGAAAACAGCGCCATCACCGCCAATAACTATGACTGGTTTGGCGGCATGAACGTGCTGACCTTCCTGCGTGATATCGGTAAACACTTCTCTGTTAACCAGATGATCAACAAAGAAGCGGTGAAACAGCGTCTGAACCGCGACGACAGCGGCATCTCCTTCACGGAGTTCTCTTACAATCTGTTGCAGGGTTACGATTTTGCTTCCCTGTACGATCTGCACAAAGTCGAGCTGCAAATCGGCGGTTCCGATCAGTGGGGTAACATCACCTCCGGTATCGACCTGACCCGCCGTCTGCACCAGAAACAAGTGTTCGGCCTGACCGTTCCGCTGATCACTAAATCTGACGGCACGAAATTCGGTAAAACCGAAGGTGGCGCAGTGTGGCTGGATCCGAAGAAAACCAGCCCGTACAAATTCTACCAGTTCTGGATCAACACCGCGGATGCCGATGTTTACCGCTTCCTGAAGTTCTTCACCTTCATGAGCATTGAAGACATCAATGCGCTGGAAGAAGAAGACAAAACCAGCGGCAAAGCGCCTCGCGCGCAGTACGTTCTGGCGGAAGAAGTGACCGGTATGGTCCACGGCGCAGAAGGACTGGCCGCGGCAAAACGCATCACCCAGAGCCTGTTCTCCGGTTCCCTGAGCGAAATGACCGAAGTCGATTTTGGTCAGCTGGCGCAGGACGGCCTGGAACTGTTTGAAGTACCGCGTGACACCGACCTGCAACAGGCGCTGGTGATTGCCGGTATGGCACCGTCTAAAGGTCAGGCGCGCACGATGATCTCGTCCAACGCGGTGTCAGTGAACGGCGAGAAACAGACCGATACCGAATACAGCTTCACCGACAGCGATCGTCTGTTTGGTCGTTACACCTTGCTACGTCGCGGTAAAAAGAACTACACCTTATTGCTCTGGGCATAAATTTTCGTCCGGCCGGGCGGGAGGCTGAAAAGTCTCCCGTTCTTGTTCCTTGATCACAGCTATTCCGCCATCTCCCCCGATGACGTTGCAATCGGAAATCCTCATGAAAAGCATTCTTTCTATCCAGTCACATACCGTTTTTGGGCACGCGGGTAACAGCGCGGCAGAATTCCCTATGCGTCGTATGGGAGCAAACGTTTGGCCGCTGAATACCGTTCAGTTTTCCAATCATACCCAGTACGGACACTGGACCGGCTGCGTGATGCCCGCCGCACATCTGACAGAAATCGCGCAGGGAATTGCGGAAATTGACCGTCTGAAGGATTGCGACGCGGTACTGAGCGGTTATATCGGTTCGCCGGAGCAAGGGCAGAGCATTCTGGAGATTGTCCGTCTGGTGAAAGCCGCCAATCCTGATGCCTGGTATTTTTGTGATCCGGTCATGGGGCATCCTGAAAAAGGCTGTATCGTGGCACCGGGCGTGGCCGAATTCCATTGCAATCAGGCGCTGGTGAATTGCGACATCATCGCGCCAAACCTGCTGGAGCTGGAGCTGCTCAGCGGCCATGCCGTTGCCAGCGTAGAAGAGGCGGTCAGTACCGCCCGCGAACTGATCAGCAAAGGCCCGAAAGTTGTGCTGGTGAAACATTTAAGCCGTGCCGGTTATCACAGCGACCGTTTCGAGATGCTGCTGGTCACCGCTGATGAAGCCTGGCATATCGACCGTCCGCTGGTGGATTTTGGCGTACGTCAGCCGGTGGGTGTTGGCGATCTGACCAGCGGATTATTGCTGGTAAATCTGCTGAAAGGCGAGGCGCTGGATAAAGCGCTGGAACACGTCACGGCGGCGGTTTATGAAGTGATGCTGACCACGCACGCGATGGGTGAATACGAGCTGCAAATTGTGGCGGCGCAGGACAAAATGGTTAAACCTGAGCACCATTTCCCGGCGGTAAAACTGTAAGATTTGCCTCCATAAAAAACGCCCCGGGCTATGAAAGACGGGGCGTTTTTGTGGATGCTTTACAGGCTCAGGAAATTACTTCAGGCCTTCAGCCGTCAGCGCCGCATCAACGGCCGGACGCGCTGCAACACGTTCCAGATAAGCATTCAGTTCGGTCAGCGCAGTCAGGTCAAACTTCAGCGCCTTCGCCCAGCCCATCACCGTGAACAGATAGGCATCCGCAACGCTGAAACGGGCACCCAGCAGGAAGTGATTGCCTTTCAGAGACTCATTCACGTAAGCAAATTTCTTGCTCAGTGCTTCGCGGGTCAGCGCCTTAAACTCTTCCGGTGCTTTTGGATTGAACAACGGCGAGAAACCCTTGTGCAGTTCAGTCGCGATATAGTTCAGCCATTCCAGCGCGTGATAACGGGCTGGCGTTCCCTGTTCCGGCATCAGCTGGCGGTCAGGTTTCTGGTCAGCCAGATACTGCACGATAGCCACGCCTTCGGTGAGAATACTGCCATCATTGAGCAGCAGCGTCGGGATCTGGCCTTTCGGGTTAACGGCGAGGAAGTCATCACCGGTTTCGGTTTTCTTGGTCGCCAGATCGACTTTCTCGATGCTGAAGTCCAGACCCGCTTCACGCAGGACGATATGTGGCGAAAGGGAACAGGCACCGGATTTATAATACAGTTTCATAAACACTCCATTGGATGAGCAACCCGGCAGAACCCGCGAAACATTCCGGTTCCGCGGGGCAGCGACAGGCTTATATAAAATCTGCTTCTATCCTAGAACTGGCGGGCACAAATGTCAGCGTTTTAATTGTGACAGTGCGTCCGGGTGCGCAGATTCTAAAGTACGGGCTCCCTCAGCGGGTATGCTGATTCAGAAAATCCCGCACCGCCACTTCAACATTTTCCGGCGCTGGCAGCATGGGTGAGCGCAACTCATTATTCATCAGGCCATCCAGCGATAAGGCGTATTTAATGGCCGCCGGGTTCGGGGCTGAGAACATCAGGCGGATCATCGGCAGCAGCCCGAAGAAGGTTTTACGCGCGGCAACAATATCCTGCTCCCTGAACTGGCGGATCAGCTGAACAAATTCTTCCGGGAAAATATGCGATGACGCAGCAATCGCGCCCGCACCGCCCAGACTCAGGGTGGAAAATATCTGCACGTCCTCACCACACAACACATCCAGTTCCCCGTCACCAATCAGCGAAAGCGTCAGGTCGATACTGCCGCCACAATCTTTCACGGCGGTAATGCGCGGATGTTTAGCCAGCTGGCGGAAGGTCTCAAGTTCCATATGCACGCCGGTACGGTAGGGGATGTTGTACAACACCACCGGCACCGTGGCGCGGTCGGCAATTTCATTAAACCAGGCCACCAGCGCAGGCTGAGAAGGGCGTAGGTAATACGGCGCGGGGATCAGCAGACCGGCAACCGGGCGGCATTGGATCGCCTCCTGCATGTCGCGGATAACCGGCATGTGCGTGCCGGACAGTCCCATGATCACCTGATGACCCGGCACGATTTCCAGTACCGCATCCAGCACCTGCAACTGTTCTTCTTTGGTGAGCATCGGCGCTTCACCGGTGGTCCCGCAAACGACAACACCATCAACGCCCCGTTTGAGCAGCCGGGTGCACAATGATTTCAATGCGCTAAAGTCGATCTCACCCTGACGGAAAGGCGTGACCAGCGGGACCCAGATACCTGAAAACGATGACATGATGTAATTCCTTAAACGGCGTGATTTATCAGCCTCGGATCATGTCAGTAAAACAGGGACGAGCGCCAATTGAATGAATTAATAAGGTGTTTTGAGTTATCTATGGTGCTAATGAATGCAGGGGTCAGGTACCGGCCAGCATATTCATTTCATTGCTGAGTAAGGTACTTAATACTTCAACCGGCACCGGGCGTGAAAAAAGATAACCCTGAAGATGGGAGCAACCTGCTGATACTAAAAAGGATTTTTGCAGCTGATTTTCAACGCCTTCGGCAATCACATTGAGATGCATTTTATTGCCCAACTGCGAGACGGCAGAAACGATGGCGGCAGTATCGTTCACTTCTGTGACGTACTGCACAAACGAACGGTCGATTTTTACACTGTCCACCGAGATATCTTTCAGCAAACTGAGGCTGGAGTAACCGGTGCCGAAATCATCGAGGGAAATTTTCACCCCGGCTTTACGTAACGTCGCCAGATGGCTGAGGCTGACCGGGTTGGCATTCATAACCGATGTTTCGGTGAGTTCAAGTTCCAGCCGCGATGGCGGGAAATCCTCTTCCGCCAGAACTGCCAGAATGCGGGGGCCGAAATCAGGTTCGCCCAGTTGCACCGCAGAGACGTTGATCGCCAGATTCAGCTTGCCGAAGGTTTTGATATCCCGGCATGCCTGACGCAGAACAATTTCCCCAAGCTGGATCACCAGCCCGGTTTCTTCAGCCAGCGCAATAAACTGAACCGGCGAGACCTGTCCCAGCACCCCATGATTCCAGCGCGCCAGTGCTTCGACACATACCACTTTTTCGTCGCGGCTGCGTAAAATCGGCTGATAGACGCAGGAAAGATCGCCTTCTTTAGCCAGCGATTCGGCCAGCGCCTTCACCATGATGCGTTTGCTGACGCTGCTGGCATCGAGCAGTTCCGAGTAAAACGAAAACATATTTTTGCCGCGCTGCTTGGCTTCCAGCAACGCCGTGTTGCCGCGTCGCATGATTTCGCCTGCGGTAATGTTCTCTGCACCAAACATCACGATACCGAATGAAATGGTGATCATCGGGTTGGCGCGCGTCAGGGTAAACGGCTGGCGCATCATCACCAGAATTTCCAGCGCCAGATTATTGGCCATTTCACTGCTCGGGCTGTTGCGCAAGATAATGGAGAATTCATCGCCGCCGATGCGTGACACCGTGCCGCTGTTGCCGACTTCATTACGCAGACGCTGACCGAATTCACACAGGATCGCATCGCCCGCCTGATAACCGTAGGTGTCGTTGATATAGTTAAAATCGTTCAAATTCAGCAGGAAGAGGGCGTACGGCTCGGGGCGATACATGCGCTGTGCCGCAATCTGGCTCAGCTCTTCGTTCAGTGCGGTGCGGTTTGGCAGGCCGGTTAACACATCGTGGCGGGCAAGGTAACGGATTTGCGCTTCTGAACTGCGTAACAACGAAATATCCATAATGGAGGTCAGAATAAAATGCCGGGTCTCCAGAGTGACGCGGGATTTACGCACCAGCACATTGCGCCGTTTACCTGACGGATCCACCAGTGTTTCTTCATTAACGGTTTTTTCACCGGTTTCCAGTACTTCGATATCGCGCTGGCGCTGCCGTGCCGCTTGTTCAGTATCCGTAAAAAAAGACACATCCTGACCAATCAACTCTTCCCGCGGACGACCATAAAATTCACTGGCTTTCTGATTAAGAAACACCAGTTTCCGCTGGTCATCTTTAAGAACCGTCGCTTCGGGAAGAGCATCAAGAACTGCCTGGCATATCGCAATATCTGTAAGCATGAGTTAACTACCCCGAGCAGAAAATGAGTGTGATGTGGCAGAGCGTGTAAGCCAGTGAACTCATCAGATTGTTTTTTGCAATTATTACTCACAATTGGATGAGAATATTACCGTTGTTTTTAAATTTTAAAATTCAATCGGTTATCACGCCCTAAGTAAGGTATTCGATATATTATTCGGGTGAATAACGATCAACTCAGTTCAATACGGTTTTTACCGGCGGATTTTGCCCGATACAAAGCATGATCTGCCTGGATTAATAAGTGCGAAATCGAATCTTGTTCCGGTTCACTGAATGCCATGCCGACACTGACCGTCATCGGGATATTATGCAGGGAATTCTGCGCCAGCTGAAAACGAATAGTTTCCGCCATTTTTATCGCCTGATCTTTGGGTTGCGTGGTCAGACAGGCAAATTCCTCACCGCCGATACGGGCAAAAATATCTTTTTTTCCCAGCGTGGAATTGACCACGTTGCAAAAGAAAACCAGCGCCGAATCGCCACCGGCATGGCCGTACTGATCATTGAGTCTTTTGAAATTATCCAGATCAAACAAGATAAGTTGTAGCGGGAATACGTTATTTTTACGCTTTCTGATCAGTTCATTACCGTATTCCAGAAATGCGCGGCGATTGCCCACGCCGGTCAGCGGGTCACGCAGGGACGCTTGCTTATAACCGAGTTGCCCGCGCTCATACACCATGGCGAGAATGATGAAAGACAGACAGATAGCGTACAGAATAGCTTCAAAAATCAGTATAGCGAAGAATCCGCTGCTATGACCGCCCGCTGTCTCCGCATAAGGAATGCCATCATCGAAGTACGGCCGGACAAGATAGAAACAGGCATGGAATAAACTCAGCGGCAGCGCGGGCCAGAACGTCACATGAAGCTGTTTGCGTGCATGCCAAAGCTCAACCGTGGTCAGCAGCGTATATCCGGCAATTAACAGCGAGCCGAGAAAAATCCGCTGGGAAAGCGCGTGATAAAAAACAGGATACAGGCAGAACAGCGCCCAGATAAGCGGCCCGGCAAACACCACGGGCAGCAGGATCCGCCGTCCGGTAAAGGTGCGCAAAGCGGCCCACAGTATGCCGTAGCAAAACAGGATGGTGATGTTGCTCAACAGCACCGGAATAATGTCATGGGCGCCTGAACGGAAGCTGCTGAGTAAGGTTCCGGCGGTAGAAAAGGCCAGCATCAGGGCGGTAAGCCCGAGCGTCGGATCCCTGCGGCCACCGATCCATGCAAACAGCATGACCCCGGTAAGCAGGATGAGAATATAAAGCTCAAAAATAAATAACGTGTAAACGTCGAGATGCATAAATTGTATGAGTTGTTATTTGCGGGTATGCCGGATGTTATTCTGACTGATAAGAGGCACCGGACAGAAACACTTTCAGTAAATTTAGGAATTTCTTTATAAACGAAGGAGGCTGGCGCGGGATAATACGGCAATAAAGCACTCAGTGATGCTTTTTGGTGCCGAATTTTTCATCCCATTCGCGGCGATAACCACGGGATTGTTTGCGGCCTTTGAGCCACAGAAAGGTGCAAACGATACAGACGCCTGCCGAGAAAACGATATTTCGCATGTCCTGATCATAAAAAATAACCAGCACACAATCGAGCGCCGCAATGATGGCAAACCATTTATGCATATGCGACTGCCTGCGGGTTTCCGCATTGATTCTTTTCAGCTGACGTCCTTCATCCAGGACCTTTCTTTTTTCCATCGCATGCTCCTGGTGATTCTCTGAGTCATTAATTTGACTTAGTTTTAATTAAGGATAGCAAACCGAAAAGTGCGGTTAACGCCGGTAATATTAACTGATCCGCAAATTATTATCGCGAATTACCTGCGGGCACAATCCGCCGGTTAACGCGGTTTACTGCCTGATTTCACAGTCTTTTAGACAGGCTTTGTGCATATCCAAAATAAGGGTCTGCGGTGAAAAAGTATTACCAATTGCTGCTGAGGATTGATTTCACAGGCTGACGTGGATTATCGTTTCGGAATTATCTTAATTTTCGGTGACAAAATGAGCGACTCCTCTTCACGCAAGATCGTTGACGGCGCCAACATTTATCAGGATTTCGAAACCCGTTTTTACGAATGGGAAGACGGAATGTCCAGTGCCGGTTTTAAACTGGAATTGCCTGACCGTCACAGGGAAGAATTTGACTGGGGCGTGACGGGCTACAACTTTGGCCGCGTCATTGGTGGCGTGCTGACCGTCAGTGAGCATGATATTAACCGCCAGTACGGCAACCTGTTTTCCATGCCGGATCACATTGTGATTTTCATCATCATCATCGGCGGCATGGAGTGCCAGTGTTATGGCGAGCGATTTATGCTTAATCAGGGAGACATCATGATTCAGGATATGTCTCAGCCGATTAAGATCCATGTATATCCGGGGGATCAGAAACCGCGCCTCGGTTCTTACCAGTACATCATTATGCCCAAGCACAGCCTGCATTTTAATGTCGACATTGCGGCACTGCACGGCAAACGCATCCCGGCCACTTCTCCGGTCAATATCATCCTGCGCAATCACTTTGCCACCATGGTGCAGGTGTTTGATCAGATGACCGAGCAGGAAGTCCTGAGCACCGGCGAAGGGGCGGCTGCCGTGTTCCTGCAAACGCTGCATCTGGTGGCGGGCAAAAAAGTGGAACACCCGTTTGAGCAGAGCGCGCGTCTTGAACGCATCTGCCTGTATATCGAAAAGCATCTGGGCAGTCCGATCAGTATCGATATTCTGTGCAAAGATTTTGGCATTTCCCGCTCCGGGCTATACCGCCTGTTTGAGCCGCTGGGGGGCATCGCGCAGTTTATCCGCAGCCGCCGTCTGTTGCTGGCGAAGCGACTGCTGCGTACGTCTTCCATGTCAGATCAGAGTCTGGCCGCCATCGCCCGCCAGTGCGGGCTGGAGCTGAGTTCGCTGCGCCGTTACTTCCATGAGTTCTACGGGGCAACGCCGTCAGAGATGCGGGAGAAATTCCGCCGTGATGCCGAGCTTTCCGGGCAGGCGGATGCCACGCATGTGAATTGGGTGAGTTCGCTTTAATCGTTTGATTTAGCCTTATTTGTTCACCAGCTGTTAAAAAAATACGCATTTCGTGATCTGTCACTATTCTGATTTTTGCCTCTCAGGGGCGGATTCAGCGCCGTCTTTTCGGACAAACACAGTAGACTTGGTGGAATATTCACCAGTAATCATTGAGAGTGCATTATGTTAGTCCCTCAACCGGCAGTAGATGAACAGGCTCGTCTTGCCATACTGGCTTCTCTGGGCATACTGGATTCCCCCAGAATTGAGGAAATCGACCGGATCACCCGGATGGCCGCTCGCCAGTTTCAGGTCAGGGCGGTGGTTGTTTCGCTGATTGATGCTGACCGGCAGTGGTTTTTGTCTCATACCGGGGTTGATATCAACCAGTCTCCCCGCGATACCTCATTTTGTGGTCACACCATTCTGGAATCCGGCCCCCTGATTGTGCGGGATGCCCGCCTCGATTTGCGTTTTCATGACAACCCGCTGGTGACCGGTGCCCCGCACATTGTGTTTTATGCGGGTTGTGCGCTGCACTCGAAAGAGGGGATCGCACTGGGCGCCATGTGTCTGATTGATGATCGGGTACGGGAATGGAGCGACGAAGACCAGCAGACGTTGACGGACATGACGGCGCTGGTGCAAAGCTACATTTTTCATCTGGAAAACCGTCAGTACACGGCGCGGGTGGAAGATAATCTGGCAAAAAGTGAAGCCCTGTTTGAACAGACATTTGCGCACGCCGCCGTCGGGTTTTCGCTTGTCGGCCTCGACTGGCGCTGGCTGCGGATCAATCCGCAGGTGTGCAATATGCTCGGGTACGCCGAATATCAGCTGCGCGCCTGCCTGCTGCATGACGTCACGCATCCCGAAGACATTTATGCCGAGAACATTCTGGTTCCCCGTTTGCTTTCCGGTGAGATCAACAGCTTCAGCGTTGAAAAACTTTTGCAACGGGCTGACGGCAGCACGCTTTGGGTGACACTGACCGCCTCGCTGGTGCGCAATCCCGCCGGTGAAGCCCATCACTACATCGTGGTCATCAACGATATTACCGAACGGAAACACATCGAACAGGCGCTGTATACGCTGCAGGAAGACCTTGAACGGCGGGTGGCGGCGCGCACCAACGAGTTACAGGTGGCGATGGATCAGTTACATCAGGAAATCGCCCAGCGGCTGACGCGTGAGCGTGAACTGACGGAAAGTAAAAACCGTCTCAGGGCGATCACCGACAACATTCCCGCGCTGATTTGCCATGTAGATGCCAGCGAGCAATACACCTTTGTGAACCATTTCCATGCAAACTGGTACGGCGTTGAGGAAACACAGGTCAGCGGGAAGACGGTCAGGGAAGTGGTCGGGGATGACAGTTATCAAAAAATTCAGCCCTACATCCGTCAGGCTTTACAGGGCATTGCTGTCAGTTACGAAATTGAGTTGCCGCATCATTCCCGTCACGGCAAAGGCGGCGTACTGCATACCACGCTGATCCCCTGCGACGATATCCGCCAGGGCTACTACGGCCTGTCGACAGACATCAGTGAGATTAAAGAATTACAGGCGCAGCTGGAATTCGAAGCCAATCACGATCCACTGACCGGCTTACCTAACCGGCGCGCGTTTCAGCAGTCCCTGATGTATGCAGCCAGACAACAAGAAAAAGCAGATAAAGACATCGCATTGCTCTTTTTGGATATTGATAATTTTAAAGCTTATAACGACACCTACGGGCACGAATTTGGTGATTTAATCCTGAAGTTCTTCGGTCATACCCTGCGCAGTCATCTGCGTTCTCAGGACGTGGTGGCGCGTCTGGCCGGGGATGAATTTACCGTTTTGCTTGGGCATCTGGTGAATACCGAAAGTGATGTCAGCCGCATTTGCATCAGCCTGATGAGCGCATTACACGCCATCGAGCGGGTGGCCGGGGTTCCGGTGGCATTATCCGCCAGCATCGGTGTGGCCGTCGGACGCGCCCGTCAGCCGCTGTTACCCGATACGCTGATGGCACGCGCCGATGCCGCGATGTACCGGGCGAAGCAGAGCGGGAAAGGGCGGTATTATTTGGGGTGAAAAACAGGGGAACGGCGGAGGGGCAGGGCGTTGCACCATAAAAAACGCCTCCCGGAGGAGGCGTTCGTCAACCATCGTCAGATTCTTTCTGCGCTTACTGCGCGGAAGCCAGTTCTGGTTGTTTTTCGTCAGTGTCGCGATCCAGCGTCATGCGGTGCAGTTTAGATGCTGTGACCAGCATCAGAACCGCAATCACGGCAGTCGCGATACCAATCTGCAGGAACACATGGCTGTAAATAGCCAGTGAAGCATGAGCATCTTCAATGTCTGAAGGCACAGCAGTCAGGTTTGCTACGTAGCCTGCGATGATCGCCGCCGCAGCGGTAGTCAGGAACCAGGCACCCATGATGAAGCCCATCAGACGCTGTGGAACCAGTTGTGCCACCATCGCCAGACCCAGACCTGAAATCATCAGCTCACCGATACTCTGCAGCGCGTAGCTCAGCACCAGCCAGTTAACAGACACGATACCCTGCTCATTCGCCAGGCTTGCACCCCACGGCAGAACCAGGAACGCACCTGAACACAGCACCATACCAATCGCAAACTTGTGCGGCATTGGCATACGGTCGCCCACTTTGGTATAGACAGCCGCCAGAATCGGGCTTGCCACCATGATCCAGAACGGGTTCAGCGCCTGGAACTGCTCAGGCTGGAAGCTGATACCCAGCAGATCATGACCCACGTTGTGGATCGCGAAGAAGTTCAGCGACGTTGGCATCTGGCTGTACAGCACGAAGAACACCACCGCTTCCATCATCAGCAGGAAGGCAACAATCATCTTACGACGTGCAATGCCCTGCATGGAGAAGGTTTCTTTCGCAAATACAATGATGATACCCACGGACACCACACCCAGAACCATACGTGCGATGGTTTGGTTATGCAGCAACCAGCTGGACAGGAACACCAGTGCCACCACGCCGACCAGAACCATCAGCAGTTTTTTGAACTGCAGCGGTGCGAAGTCTGGTTTTGAACCCTGACGTTTTACCCATTTGCGGCAGAACATGAAGTTCACGATGGTGATCAGCATACCGACCACGCTCAGGGAGAACGCGACGCTCCAGCCGTACTGCGCGGCAAGCCATGGCGTTGCCAGCATGGAGAAGAATGAGCCGATGTTCACAGACATGTAATACATGGTGAATGCGCCATCAAGACGCGGGTCATCTTTTTCGTAGCAGGTAGAAAGCAATGAGGATGGATTTGCTTTAAACAAGCCACTGCCGACGGCGATAGTCGCCATACCCAGATAAACCCAGAAGACTTCGTGGCCGGAATAGGCAACGAAGGAATAACCTAACGCCAGCACAATCGCGCCAAGCACGATCACGCGTTTTGACCCCAGCACTTTATCGCCGAGCCAGCCACCGATTGCCACGAAGCCGTAGACCAGTGCACTGAAGGAAGAGAACAGGGTGATGGAATCGGCTTCACTCAGGCCAAGCATTTTGACCAGGTAAACCGCCATGATCCCTTGCAGGCCGTAATAACCGAAACGTTCCCACAATTCGATGGAGAAGATCAGGTAAAACGCTTTTGGCTGTTTGAAGGCGTTCAGACTCACGCTTTCGTTGTTTGGTGTTTTGTTTGCAGTTGACACTCGGACCTCTGTTTATTCCTTCCGCCTTTCAGTGGCGGAAACGCATAAGTGGCGCGAAATAAGCACCCTTTGCATTGTTATAAGATGGGATGACGGCAAGTAATGTTCACTATCTTCGTAAATGAGGCAAGGAGTTTGACATATGTCGTTACATTTAACTTATCCGACCTGATTAAACTGTGTTCGAAATGTTATGCAGAATTAACGTTTATGTTTTCTAAATAGACAATGTGAATATGTTGTATGAATAATAATCCACAATGCGTTGTGGTTATTGTTTTACCGGAAAAGTCTTAAGCGGTTTTATTGTCTGGATGAAGATGAATAAACAGTGAATACATCTGCGATAACGAGGTTTTTCTGGGTTTTTATGAACGCCCGATTTGCTGCTGAAGAGCTATCAGGAACGGGTCACAGTGTAATGTGATCTGCATCGCGTTTTAACACTAAATTTCCGATTGAAAATAAGATTAGTACGACTTATGGCGGTTAAGTGGCGCGGGCATTTACAATTGTCCACTCCGGCAGGGGAATATCCTGCCGGAGAGAGGGGATTTAGCATGAAAGGAAAAGGGGGGAGAACTACGGGCTCAGCGTATCGCCCAGCGTCTGAATAAGACGATTCGACCAGCTGAACAGCGCCGTTGTCAGCAGAATATCCAGAGATTGCGTCGCCGAATAACCCGCATCTGATAATCCATGTAACTGCCGGGCATCAAACCGCTCAGGCGTGCGGGTCAGTGCCACGACCGCCTGCAATAATGCGGCCTCTTTTTTATCTGTCAGGTTTTTCGATAACGTATCGACAGCATCATCACGATGATGCTCTTCGAACAACGTGTTGATCAGCCGGTCATTACCGCCCGCTTCAAGATACAAACGTCCGTGGATGCCGGCGCAGTACAAACAACCGTTGAGTTGCGACGTCGCCACGGCAGCCAGTTCGCGCCACGCCGCTTTAGGCAGTTCGCCTGCCTGCATAATGTGATTGAACACCGCCGAGAATTCGCTCAGTGCGTCGGCATCATGCACCAGCAGGGTATAGAACGAGGAGGAGCGGGCATCCGGTGCGATCAAATCCAGCACATCCTGCTGATGCTGGCTGGCGCTTTCCGGCGCGACTTCCGGCAGCCGCGAAGTCCACTGCAACATCGCCAGTGAAAAGCCGGTTTGTTCGCAGCCTTCCGGTGACGGGAAACCGGGCAGCACGGCAGCCGCGCGGCCCCGTAAACCATTGAGCACAGCCAGCACGCGCGCCTGATAACTGACAAAACCGATCAGCTGGGTAAAGGTCACAATATCGCGGGTACTGAAACCCACGTCGTACAGCTGGTGCAGCATCGGTGTGGTGATCAGTGTCGGCTGGGTGGCAAGCAGGCGGGCGAACTGGGTAATGTGGGTCTGGCGGATGTTGCTTTCACGGGAGGCATCAGGGCTGGAGAGCGGGGCGAGGCGTGCGGCGTAATGGCTACAAAGTGTCTGCACGCCGCTGACCTGCGCGACGGTCAGTGCACTGCTCAGCCGGTCATATAAAGATAACGTTTCGGTCCGCGATACGTTCAGCGTCTCCGGGAACAGCACGTCATAGCAGGCGCGGGAAGCATGCAGCAGTCTCTGACGTTCATTAAGCAACTGACGCAGTGTCGGGTCAAGTTGCGCATCAAGGCCCAGCAGAAAGCGATCCTGAACCAACGCAGCATGCGGATCGAGCGGCAGATGACCATACTGGCTGGATTGAGTTTCATGATACCAGCCGCTGTGCGCGGCCTTGCGTTGTTGTTCCATGAACGGGTCCTTTCTTCAAGCCTGTCACTCAGGCGAATTATCAGACCCTATCGTTGCCGATACTGCTGTCGATATAAAATAATGTTAAGCGATAAATCATATCGAAAAGGAATAGATGACGTTTTAGCCTTAATTCCCGTCACGCCGCCAGGCATCGGCGGTCAGTGCTTCACCAAAGTGGCTGGAAATCAATCGCTTGGTCAGATCATGCAAGGGGGCCGCCAGCACTTCAGCGGTATTGCCGCGTTCCACCACTTCACCCTCATGCATCACCAGCACCTGATCGCTGATATGTTTCATCATGCCCAGATGCTGCGTCACATAAATGTAGGAGATCCCCTGCTTCTCCTGTAACTCGAGCATCATATTGATGATTTGCGAGCGCATCGACATGTCGAGCGAGGCCAGCGCCTCATCGGCCACAATCACTTTCGGTTGCAGGATCAGCGCCCGCGCCAGCGCCACACGTTGTTTCTGACCGGATGCCAGCATGTGCGGATAATAATTGGCGTGATCGGGCAGCATACCGACCAGACGCAAGGTCTGATTAATGCGCTGTTCACGCTGCTGGGCATCCATTTCCCCGTTCAGACGCAGCGGGGCTTCAAGCAACTGTCCGATACGCTGACGCGGATTGAGCGAGGTGCTCGGATCCTGAAAAATCATCCTGATTTGCTGGCTGCGGAAGCGGTAATCGCGAAACTCCAGCGGATGCTCATCAATCAGGATCTCGCCGCCGCTCGGCTCCACCATGCCGGACAGCATCTTCGCCAGCGTCGATTTCCCTGAGCCGTTCTCGCCAATAATCGCCAGCGTCTGTTTTTCACGCAGCGTAAAACTCACCGGCTTCACGGCATCAAGATTCATTTTGCGGAACAGTCCGGTGCGATAACGGAACGTTTTGCTCAGATTTCGGACTTCGAGCAGGGTTTCGCCCATTATTGCTCCTCCATGTTCAGCGGAAAGTGACAGGCATACGCATGGGTTTTCGCCAGCCGCAGACGCGGGGTTTCGATGCATTTTTTCTGTGCATACGGGCAACGCGGCCCGAGACGGCAGCCAATCGGCAAATGTTCCAGTGACGGAATGGCTCCCGGCAGCGTATTCAGGCGGCTCTTATGGGGCAGTGAACGCCCGAAGTCCGGCATCGCGCGGATCAGCGCCTGAGTATAAGGATGATGCGGTACCGACAGCAGTTCTTCACACACGGCGCTTTCCACTGTTTGCCCGCAATACAGCACGTTAATGCGGTTCGCCCATTTACTCATCATTTGCAGGTCGTGGCTGATCAGCAAAATCGTGGTGTTATTGTTCTGGTTGAGACGCGCCAGCAGGCGGAAAATCTGCGCCTGTGTGGTCGGTTCCATGGCGTTGGTAGGCTCATCGGCAATCAGCAGACGTGGCTGGTTCGCCAGTGCAATGGCGATCATCACTTTCTGGCATTCACCTTCGGTCAGCTCATACGGATAACTGGCCATAATGTCTTTGTGATCTTTGATGCCGACGCGGTGCAGCAACTCGATGGCGCGTTTTTTCCGCCATTTCCAGCGCTGATACCAGCGTCCTTTATACGTCCAGCCGGGAATGGCCTGAATCAGCTGACGGCCGATGTTTTCAGAAGGATCCAGACAGGACTGCGGTTCCTGAAAAATCATCGACACGTTTTGCCCGACCAGTTTGCGCCGCTCGCGTGGCGACAGCTGCAACAGGTCGATATTGTCAAAACGCATCCGGTCGGCGGTGACGCGCCAGTTGTCTTTGGTCACACCACAAATTGCTTTGGCAATCAGGCTCTTGCCTGAGCCGGATTCGCCTACCAGTCCGCGGATTTCACCGGCATTCAGGGTCATGCTGACGCGATCTACGGCTTTCACCGGACCGTCGGCAGTCATAAATTCAATGGTCAGATTGCGGATATCGAGTAACGGCATTATTCCACCCCCGCATTGATCGCCCGACGCACACCGTCACCCAGCAGGTTGATCAGCAGCACGCTAACCAGAATGGCGGCACCCGGCAACATTACCGTCCACGGCGCGACATACACCAGTTCCAGCGAGTCGCCGAGCATCGCGCCCCATTCCGGTGAAGGCAGTTGCGCGCCCAGATCGAGAAAACCTAACGCGGCGATATCCAGGATCGCCATCGATAACGCACGGGTAAATTCCGTTGCCAGCACCGCCACAATATTGGGCAACACGGCATAGCGCAGGATTTGCCAGGTCGAGGCACCGTCGAGCCTTACGGCCACCACATACTCTTTTTCCAGCTCATCGTGTACGGCGCTGTAAATCGTGCGCGAAATACGTGGCAACAACGCCAGCCAGACGGCCAGCATCGCGTGTTCCAGTTTCGGGCCGATAAAGGCCACCACCACAATCGCCAGCAGCAGGGAAGGGATCGACAACAATGTATCGAGAATATGGTTCAGGATGGCCGATTTCAGGCCACGGCTGATCCCCGCCAGTACGCCGATAATGACGCCACACAGCGAGGCCGCCAGCGTGATCACCAGCGCGCCACCGATCGTCGGCGCAGCACCGGTTAACATCCGGCTAAGTAAATCGCGCCCCAGATCGTCCGTGCCGAGGAAAAACGACACATTGCCGTAGCGCGACCAGGAAGGCGGCAGCAGCTGATAACCGAGGAACTGCTGATCGAGCGCATAAGGCGCCAGCAGATGACCGAAAATACACAGCAACAGCAGACCCAGCACGCCGTAAAAGCCGATCATCGACAGCGTGTCGCGGTAGAAAATCCCCCACGTATGGCGCAGCGGACTGGGAACCTGTTTTTCGCGGTATACATTATCGAAGGGCATACCATTCCTTATGTTTCAATGGATTCATCACCGCGCCCAGAATGTCTGACAGCACGTTAACCACAATCACCAGCGAACCGACCACCATCACACCGGCAGAAATTGCCGCGTAATCCTGCTGGCGGATGGCGTTAATCAGCCAGCGGCCGATGCCCGGCCAGTTAAAGACCACTTCGGTGATCATCGCCAGCGTCAGCATGGTCGAAAATTGCAGGCCGAGTTTAGGAATGATCGGCGGCAGCGCATTGTGCAGCACGTGGCGGCGGATAATGGTAAAGCGCGATAAACCACGGGTGGCGGCGGCTTTCACATAGTTTTTCGCCAACACATCGTCGGTGGAAATGCGCATCAGGCGGATCACTTCGGTGGTCGGTGCGACGGCCAGCGCGGCGATCGGCAAAATCATATGGCGGACGGCACTCATGATCATTTCATGGCGATAAGGTGAATCGGACAACCACGCATCCACCAGCGTCAGGCCAGTGACGGTTTTCAACTGGTAGAGCAAATCAAGACGGCCTGAGACCGGCAGCCAGCCCAGTTGCAACGAGAAGAACAGCATCAGCAACACGGCCAGCCAGAATACCGGAATCGAAAAACCGAGCAGGGCGAGGCTGCTGATGGCGACATCCGGCCATTTACCGCGCATCACCCCCGCCAGAATACCCAGCGGGATACCGACGATTAGCGCCAGCGCGAAAGCCAGCACACACAGTTCCATGGTGGCCGGAAAAACCGATTTCAGCTGATAGGTAATGCTTTCGCCATTAATGCTCGACACGCCAAAATCAAACTGGAACAGGCCGGTAAAATAAAAGTGATAGGCATCCCACAACGACGCCCCGCGCAGCGGCGCATTCGGGGTGAAATAACTCAGGCTGAACGCCACCAGACTGAGCAGAAACAGGGTGACCAGCAACAGTAAAATACGACGTAACGTGAAGATGATCATGGGGCTTTCCTTCCTTCATCATCCCGGAACACACCCGCAAACGACGAGTTGCCAAACGGGCTCAGCACCAGCCCTTTAATATCATAACGGTAGGCCTGCAGACGCAGGGAGGACGCCAGCGGCAGCACCGGTAACTCCTGCTCAAGGATTTTTTGCGCCTGCTGATAGAATTCAATGCGCTGAGAAAGTTGTTGTGACAACAGCCCCTGACGTAACAACTCATCGAATTCAGGGCTACACCAGTGAGCATAGTTGGTCTGCGAATGGATCGCCGCGCAACTGAGCATCGGGCGGAAGAAACTGTCGGGGTCGTTGCTGTCCGTCGACCAGCCGGTCAGCGTCAGATCGTGGTTCATTTCCATCAGCTTGGCTTCCTGAAAACGTCCTTCGACCGGCACAATCGTCACCCGGATGCCCACCTGTGCAAGATCGGCCTGGATCAGCTCGGCGGTTTTCAGCGGGCTGGGGTTAAAGGATTGCGACGCCGTCGGTACCCACAAATGCAGACTGAGTTTCTCCTGACCGAGATCTTTCAGTATTTGCTTCGCTTTTTCAGGATTGTATTCCGTGACCTGTGCATTGCTGTCATACGCCCAGGAGGCGCGCGGTAAAATAGAGGCGGCGGTTTCTGCCGTGCCGTAATAAATCGACTGCATCAGACGCTGGTTATTGATGGACAGCGCCACTGCCTGACGGATACGCGGATCGTTGAGCGGCGCTTTGCTGGTATTGAATGCCAGATACGCAACGTTCATGCCGGGGCGCAGGGAAAGACGCAGGCGCGGATCCTCACGCAGAATCGACAACTGACTCGCCGCCGGATAGGCCAGCACATCACACTCGCCGGTCAGCAATTTGGATAAACGCCCGGTGCCGCCGACACCCATATCAATCACCACCTGCGACATGCGCGGGGTGCCTTTCCAGTACTGGCCGTTGCGCGCCAGCCGGACGTACTGGCCGGTGCGGTATTCGCCAAGCTGGAAGGGGCCGGTACCGACCGGTTGGCGGTCGATCTCTTCTTCATTACCGGCTTTGGTCAGACGGCCGGCATATTCGGCGGAAAGCACCGGCGCATAGTGTGTCGCCAGATGCCAGAGGAACGAGGCGTCCGGGTTATTGAGGCGAAACTCAACCGTATAATCATCGAGTTTTTTGACGCTTTTCACCGTGCGGCTAAACTGCAGGCTGTCGAAATACGGGTATTCCTCGCCGTTCACTGCGTGATAGTGATTATCCGGATCGATAATGCGCTGGAAGCTGAACACCACGTCGTCGGCGTTCATTTTACGGGTCGGTGAAAACCAGCGGGTTTTCTGGAAAGGCACGTCTTTGCGCAGGTGGAAACGGTAGGTAGCGCCGTCATCCAGCACGTCCCAGCTTTGCGCCAGTTCGGGGATCAGGCGGTAGGTATAGGGGTCGACATCCAGCAGGCGATCGTATAACTGTGCTGCAAGAGTATCGATAATTAACCCGCTGCTGGCCTTCTGCGGATTAAAAGTATTGATCATGCCGTTAACGCAATAGACAAAGCCGCTCTGGCGAATATCTTTCACCGGCGTACTGACTGCCGTCGGGCTGGCGTGTTGGGGGGCAGTCTCAGCAAAAGCTGCTGTGGACAAACTGCTCAGTAAAAGCATCCACAAAGTTAGACGACGCATAAGGGCTTCAAAGTTAAGGTGCAATACCTTAAGTGTACCGTACTCTGCGAAGTACCCCAATCCATTGCGCAAAACAGCGTATGATCCTGCGGCACATCGCGCAAAAATTATCCGGACAAGGCGTAAAGCGAAATAAAGCGGAGTCCTTAATGACCTTAAGGATGTTCAATAAGTAGCCATAACGACATTGTGGTAATGAGAAATATTCTCAATAAAGTGCTTTACAGACGATACTGAGAACCATTATCATTCTTTTCACCGGACGAGAGACGGCCCGCCAGGGACGTTAACCGCGAGGTACGACATTGCTCACATTGCTTCCAGTATTACTTAGCCAGCTCGGGTGCTGGCTTTTTTTTGCCTGTTATTCAGCCACTTCCTGCGAATTCACCTGAATGGCGTGTTTCTTCAACATTCCGCGCAACTGATGATATGTCACGTTCAGCAGCTCAGCAGCCTTACGCTGGTTGAACCGCGCCTGCCGCAAAGCCTGTTCAATCAGATTCTTTTCCTGCTCCGTGACCCATTGTTTCAGATCTAAGGGTAACGTCGGCAGAGCGTCAGGCTGACTGACATCTGCCGGAACAGCTGCGCAAGTGCGCCGCGCAAAGGGGTTGAGGATAATGTTGTCGAGCGGGAAATCGCTGGTGCCGTGACGGTACATCGAACGTTCCACCACATTTTTCAGCTCGCGGATATTGCCCGGCCAGCGGTAGGCCAGCAGGGTTTCACGGGCATATTCGGTAAAGCCGGGAAATAAAGGCAATGAAAGTTCGCGGCACATCTGGATGGCGAAATGTTCGGCCAGTAACATGATGTCCTGCTGGCGTTCACGCAGAGGCGGCAACTGCACCACATCAAACGCCAGCCGGTCGAGCAGGTCGGCGCGGAATTTCCCTTCTGCGGCCAGTTGCGGTAAGTCATCGTTAGTTGCGCACACCAGCCGCACATCCACCTGCAACGGCTGGCTGCCGCCGACGCGCTCGAGATGGCCGTATTCAATCACGCGCAGCAGTTTTTCCTGCACCAGCATCGGCGCGGTCGCCAGTTCATCGAGGAACAGCGTGCCGCCGTCCGCCCGTTCAAAGCGTCCGAGATGGCGTTTTTGCGCGCCGGTAAATGCGCCCGCTTCATGACCGAACAGCTCTGAATCCAGAAGATTTTCATTGAGCGCCGCACAGTTGAGCGAAATGAACGGCCCCTGCCAGCGGGGTGACAAATAATGCAGACGGTGCGCGATCAGTTCTTTCCCGCTGCCGCGTTCGCCGGTCACCAGCACCGGTTTGTTCAGCTTCGCCAGTTGCGAGACCTGTTCCAGCACTTCGATGAAGGCATTGGCCTCGCCGAGTAAATTGTCTGTGTTATCCGTCATTTGCCTTTCCTTGTGTGGTGAAAAACACTAACACTTAGTGAAAATAATCATCTCGAAAAATAAGCATAGCAGAGACGCTATGAAAAAATTCAATTTATTCATGAAGATAATGATTTTAAAAAGTTGGCACGGATCCTGATAGAGAGTTATCGCCGCGGTAGAAAATTATCATGTGGCTTTAACCGGTAATCATTTGGCCGGAAACCAAACAGAAACAAAGAGGAATTTCGATTATGGGTATTTTTTCTCGCTTCGCTGACATCATTAACGCCAACATCAATACTTTGCTGGATAAAGCAGAAGATCCGCAAAAACTGGTTCGTCTGATGATTCAGGAAATGGAAGACACGCTGGTGGAACTGCGTTCTACCTCCGCCCGTGCGCTGGCAGAAAAGAAACAGCTGATCCGCCGTATCGATCAGGGTGAAGCCCAGCAGATTGAATGGCAGGACAAAGCCGAACTGGCGCTGCGTAAAGATAAAGACGATCTGGCCCGTGCGGCGCTGATCGAAAAGCAAAAACTGTCCGAGCTGGTCACCACGCTGAAAAACGAAGTCACCGTGGTGGAAGAAACACTGGATCGCATGAAGCCAGAAATTGGTGAACTGGAAAGCAAACTGACCGAAACCCGTGCGCGTCAGCAGGCGCTGACCTTACGCCATCAGGCGGCGGCCTCGTCGCGTGACGTTCGTCGTCAGCTCGACAGCGGTAAAATTGATGAAGCCATGGCGCGTTTTGAGCAGTTTGAACGCCGCATTGATCATATGGAAGCGGAAGCAGAAAGCGTCAGCATCGGTAAAAAGAAATCGCTGGATCAGCAGTTTGCCGAACTGAAAGCCGACGATGAAATCAGCGCACAAATCGCTGCCCTGAAAGCGAAAATGAACGGCAACCAGGACGCATAATGTTTGCCAGTAAACCTGCCTGTTCGCAGGCAGGTTGTTGCAGGATAAACGCCGTAACCGGTAATAAAAAAGACTCATAAGGAGAGACAATGAGCTTCCTGTTCTTAGCCATCCCGCTGACCATTTTCGTTTTATTCGTGGCGCCCGTCTGGTTGTGGCTTCACTACAGCAATCGCCAGCAAAATGGCAGCCAGCTCAGTCAGCATGAGATGCAAAATCTCACCAGCCTGACCCATGAAGCGCAACGTATGCGCGAACGTATTCAGGCGCTGGAAGAAATTCTTGATGCCGAACATCCGGGCTGGAGGCAATCATAATGGCGACCCGTCTGTCTGAGAAAAAACTCTACCGTGTGCCGGAAGAGGGCGTGGTAAAAGGCGTGCTGGCCGGGCTGTCGCATTATCTGGGCGTGCCGGTTAAATTGCTGCGGATTATGGCCGTATTGTCGATTTTCTTCGGCCTGTTTATGTTCACCGTTGTGGCATACATCATTCTCAGTTACGTGCTGGACCCGGTGCCTGCCAGTGAATATGACGAAGATACCGCGCCGTCGCCGCGTAATTTGCTGGAAGAAGCCGACCGCGAGCTGCAAGCCAGTGAGCAGCGTTTGCGTCAGGTCGAACGTTACGTCACCTCAGAAACCTTTGGCGTACGCAGCCGCTTCCGTCAGCTTTAACTCAGTATTATCCGCTTTGCCTCTGGTCGCCGGAAATTGCTCCGGCTGCCATTTTCCCTTTCACGTCCCGCTTAAGGAATCACTATGACCCGTTATCTGAATTCCTCGCTGCCGGGTAAGCGCAGCCTGTTTTCGAAAATTTTCAGCGTGGCGATCACGCTGGCGCTGACCTTTGGTCCTGCCGGGCTGGCGGCGCGAGTGCTGGGCGTGGTGGGAAAAGGGCCACTGCGGTATGTTTTAGCACTATTATTAGAACCGTTATTCAAACGTATTCTGACCGCGCTGTTTGGGCGCTACGCCAGGGAGAGCAATGAAAAGACTACAAAACGAGTTTAATTCACTGATCAATCGCGGCATGGATCGCCATCTGCGGCTGGCCGTCACCGGTTTAAGCCGCAGCGGAAAAACCGCCTTCATCACCGCCTTCGTTAACCAGCTTTTACATATGCACAGCGGCGCACGCTTACCGCTGTTTTCGGCTGCCCGCGAGGAGCGTCTGCTCGGTGTAAAACGCGTTCCCCAACGTGATCTGGGCGTGTCGCGATTTGCCTACGACGAAGGGCTGGCATCGCTTTATGGCACGCCGCCCGCGTGGCCGACGCCGACCCGTGGCGTCAGCGAAATCCGTCTGGCACTGCGTTACCGCTCTAAAGATTCCCTGCTGAGTCACTTCAAAGACACCTCCACGTTATATCTGGAGATCGTCGATTATCCCGGCGAATGGCTGCTGGATTTGCCCATGCTGGAGCAAAATTATCTCGACTGGTCCCGCCAGATGGCGGGGCTGTTACAGGGCGATCGTGCAGAATGGGCGAAGCCGTGGCTGACGTTGTGCCAGCAATGTGATCCGCTGGCACCGGCGGATGAAAATCTGCTGGGCGCGATAGCGCAGGCGTACACCGACTATCTGGTGCGTTGCAAAACGGAAGGTTTACATTTTATCCAGCCGGGGCGTTTTGTTTTACCGGGCGACATGGCCGGTGCGCCTGCGCTGCAATTCTTCCCCTGGCCCGAACTGAACCGTTATTCCGATGCGCAACTGGCGCAGGCAGATAAAAACAGCAACCTCGGCATGCTGCGCGCCCGTTTCGACTACTACTGTCAGCACATCGTGAAGGGCTTTTATAAAGACCACTTTGTGAAATTTGACCGCCAGATTGTGCTGGTCGATTGCCTGCAACCGCTGAACAGCGGACCGCAGGCGTTCAACGATATGCGTCTGGCGCTGACTCAGCTGATGCAAAGCTTCCACTACGGCAAGCGCACGCTGTTCCGTCGTCTGTTTAATCCGTGTATCGACAAACTGATGTTTGCCGCCACCAAAGCCGACCACATTACCGGCGATCAGCACGCTAATCTGGTGTCGCTGTTACAGCAACTGGTGCAGGAAGCCTGGCAGAATGCGGCGTTCGAAGGCATCAGCATGGACTGCGCCGGTCTGGCCTCGGTGCAGGCGACGGAAACCGGCATGGTGGAATATCAGGGGCAAACGTTGCCCGCGCTGAAAGGCCACCGTTTGCAGGATGGCGCGCCGCTGACCGTATTCCCCGGCGAAGTGCCTGCACGCCTGCCGGGACATGCGTTCTGGCAGAAACAGGGTTTCCATTTTGACGAGTTTCGTCCGCGTGAAATGAGCGTGGACACCCCGTTGCCGCACATCCGTCTGGATGCGGTGATGGAGTTTTTACTGGGAGATAAAATGCGATGAGCGAACCGATTAAACCGCGTATCGATTTTGAAACAGAATTAAAGGCCCCGGTCGATCCGGTGATCAAACCGGCGCTGGCGTTTGACGAGCAAATGTCAGAACGTTTTATTCCGGTTTCCGTTGAAACGGATGAACAGCAGGAAGAGGGCGAGGCCGAAGCAGTGCTCAACCGCGCATTGAAACCACGCCGCAGTTTATGGGGAAAAGTGGTGCGTCTGGGCGTGGCGGTGCTGGGGATCAGCGTCGTGGCGCAGGGCGTGCAATGGGTACACGACGCGTGGATCCAGCAGGACTGGGTGGCGCTCGGTGCCTGTACCGCCGGCGGGTTGATTATCATCGCCGGTGTCGGTTCCGTCGCGACGGAGTGGCGGCGTTTGTACCGTCTGCGTCAGCGTGCTGACGAGCGTGACACGGCACGGGACTTACTGCACAGCCACGGTTTGGGGCAGGGGCGGGCGTTTTGCGAAAAACTGGCGGCGCAGGCCGGGCTGGATAACAGTCATCCGGCATTGCAACGCTGGCAGGCATCGCTGCATGAAACGCAAAATGACCGCGAAGTGGTCGAACTCTACGCCCGTCTGGTTCAGCCGGTGCTCGATGCGCAGGCGCGTCGGGAAATCAGCCATTCCGCTGCCGAATCGGCACTGATGATCGCCGTCAGCCCGCTGGCGCTGGTGGACATGGCGTTTATCGCCTGGCGCAACCTGCGTCTGGTGAACCGTATCGCCGTGCTGTACGGCATCGAACTCGGCTATTACAGCCGCATCCGCCTGTTCCGTCTGGTGCTGCTGAACATGGCCTTCGCCGGTGCGTCCGAACTGGTGCGCGAAGTGGGCATGGACTGGATGTCGCAGGATCTGGCCGCGCGTCTGTCTGCCCGTGCGGCACAGGGTATCGGTGCCGGTCTGCTGACCGCACGTCTGGGCATCAAAACCATGGAACTTTGCCGTCCGCTGCCGTGGCTGGAAGGGGATAAACCGAAACTCGGTGATTTTCGCCGCGAGCTAATCGGCAAGCTGAAAAACAGCATGGTGAAGAGTGATAAAACCAGGTCAGGCGTTTAATGATCCGCTGATGGAAAAATAATACAAAAAAGCCCCCGCGTGAGCAGGGGCTTATATTACTCTGACTGAGTTGCTTATAAATAAACTTTCTATAAAACGAAAGCCGTTTATAAACTAGGTTGTCAGATAGTTCTGTGCTTTAGCAAGACCATCGGAAATTTGTGAATACGCCTTGTTCACCGCATTACTGGTGTCACTTACCGCGTCCTGACCAAAGTTTGATAGGCGATCGGCAACTTTATTCACATCTTCCGACCAACCCGCACCATTAACCATTTCAATATCATGTTCTGTTAATTGTTTCATCTTAGGCCTTCCTTTTAATCTGTTAAAGCAAGTCCCCTTAAATACCGGGGGCGATGAAAACATTGAGTAAGTCTATGGAGATAATTTCTACGCAATGTCTTCACAGGGATTAAGCCTAGAGCACTGCGGAATGAATTTGACTAGGAATAATCTCCTAAGTGGAATTTTAAATATAACCCTCTGTTTTAAATAATCATTAATCCTTAAGAAAACAGAATGATTAATTTTACGGGCAAAAAATAATCATCATGAGGTGAGGGTTTTTAATTGTGATTCCGGATGTAAACTAATATGACAGCGCAGCCGTAACTGAACACAAATAAGGGTTTTTTCTGTTTCAGAGTAATCGCGGTGGCAGAGGGAGTGCGGGCTGCTATCTTTCAAAGATTCTGTTTTTCAGCCTGTTTTTCCGGACTTATAAAATATGCTCTTTCGTAAAGAGGTGAATGAACATCAGCAAAGCCACTGGGCGGGTAGGGCGTTATTACTCGCGGGCTGGCCTTTATGGATCGTGACCTCGCTGACCGCTCTTTTCCTGTTCGCCTTACTGATTTTCCTGATCTTTGCTAACTATACCCGCCGCATTAATGTCAGCGGTGAAATAATCACCCAGCCGCACAGCATCAATTTGTTCAGCCCTGAGCAAGGGGTGGTGACGAAATTGTACGTGGAAACGGGCAAGCCGGTAAAAAAAGGCCAGCCGCTGTATGAAATCGATGTCAGCCGGGTAACACAGGCCGGGAACGTCAGCACCACCACACTGGCCGCCATCAAAAAACAACGCGAGCAAATCGATTCCATCGTGGCGCAGCTGGAGCATAACAAGCAGGAAACGCTGCAAAATCTGCAACAGCAACTCGACCAGTATCAGAAGGCGCATGAGGTTTCGCAAAGTATGGTGGATTCCGCGCAGGAAGGGCTGGATGCCATGAAGAAAAGCATGCAGAACTATGGCGCATATCAGAAGAAAGGGCTGATCAATACCGACCAGCTGAATAATCAGCGTTACCTGTTTTATCAGCAGCAAACCTCATTCCAGAGCCTGAATACGCAGGCGATTCAGGAAGCGTTGCAGATCACTAATCTGCGCAGCGAACTGGTCACCCGCGCGGCGGAGTTCGATAACCAGATTTCGCAGTACGGCTACCAGCGTAATGACCTCGAGCGTCAACTGGCGCAGGCCGATGCCAGAGGTTCATTGCTGATCACCGCGCCGACCTCCGGCAAAATCTCCTCGCTGAGCGTCACCCCCGGACAGATGGTTAACGCCGGTGACAGTCTGGCGCAACTGGTTCCGGCCAGTAATTCTCCGTTCTTTCTGGTGGCCTGGCTGCCGAACGAAAGTGTGCCTTACGTGAAATCGGGCGAGCACATTAATATTCGCTATGAAGCCTATCCGTTTGAAAAATATGGTCAGTTCCCCGGCAAGGTGGAATCGATTTCTTCCGCACCGGTTTCTGAGCAGGAGCTGAATTCCTACGCCAGCGCACCGCGCACCGCCAACGGCACGGTCAGCGGCCCCTATTACAAAGTGATTGTGTCACTGGATAAAAAAGCCATGGACTGGCACGGCGAGACGCTGAATTTATCCAGCGGCATGAAAGCCGAATCGACATTATTCCTGGAGAAAAGGCCGCTGTATCAGTGGATGTTGTCTCCGTATTACAGCATGAAGAAAAGCGTGGTGGGGCCAATCAATGAATCTCGATAACGTACGGGAGCTGGCTGACCGCCTGCACTTTAGCTGGCGCCACCGGGTGCCACAGATTATCCAAACCGAAGCCGCCGAATGCGGGCTGGCGAGTCTGGCGATGGTATTCGGCTATCACGGCAAACATGTCGATTTGCAGAGTCTGCGCCAGCGCTACGGCATCTCCTCACGCGGCGCGACGCTGCGCACCCTGATGGATATCGCCACGGCCAATGAGATGAAATCCCGCGCCCTGAAGCTGGATATCGACGAGCTGAACGCGCTGAAAACGCCGTGCATTTTGCACTGGGATCTCAATCATTTTGTGGTACTGGTCGGAGTAAAGCAGGGCAAAGTCATCATTCACGATCCGGCCTTTGGCCGCCGGTCGCTGGGTATGCGCGAAGTGTCCGAGCACTTCACCGGCGTGGCATTGGAGCTGTGGCCGGACAACGGTTTCACCTCAGAAAAACCGCGTGTCAGGTTGGATCTGCGCAAAATGATGGGCAACGTCAGCGGGTTGATCCCGGCGCTGACCAAAATCTTCTGCCTGTCGCTGATGATCGAATCGGTCAACCTGCTGCTGCCGGTCGGCATGCAACTGGTGATGGACCACGTGATCCCGGCGAAAGACCCGGATTTACTGACCCTGATTTGCCTCGGTCTGCTGTTCTTCATCATTTTCCGTACCGGCGTCAGTATGCTGCGCGCCTGGACGTCGCTGGTGATGAGTACGCTGATTGACGTGCAGTGGAAGGCGCGTCTGTTCGACCATCTGATGAAACTGCCGCTCGATTATTTTGAGAAACGCAAACTGGGCGATATTCAGTCGCGTTTTACCTCGCTCGATACACTGCGCACCACGCTGACCACCAACGTGGTGAACAGCATTATCGACGGCATTATGTCGGTCGGACTGATCGTGATGATGGTGTTATACGGTGGCTGGCTGATTTGGGTGATCCTCGGATTTACGGCGATTTATGTCGTGTTCCGTCTGACCACTTATAACGCTTACCGGCAGGTTTCCGAGGAGCAGATCGTTAAAGGCGCCCGCGCCGGTTCGCACTTTATGGAAACGCTGTACGGCATCAGCACGCTGAAAGCGCTCGGGTTGTCGAAAGCCCGCGCTAATTTCTGGCTCAATCTGAACATTGATAACGCCAATGCGACGGTGCGCAAAACCAAGTTCGAGATGATGTTCACCGGCGGTAACACGCTGATCGCCACCCTCGATCAGGTGGCGTTGTTGTGGCTAGGGGCGACGCAGGTCATTGACGGCCATATGACCCTCGGGATGTTCGTGGCCTTCAACACCTATCGCGGGCAGTTCTCCGAACGCGCAGCCAATCTGCTGAATATGGTGTTGCAGCTGCGGATGCTTTCCCTGCACCGCGACCGTATCGCGGATATCGCGCTGACCGACACCGAAAAATCGTTACCGGAGCGTGAGTTACTGCGGGCGGGCGAGGCGGCGTCGCTGGAAGTGCGGGATCTGGTGTTTCAGTATGACAGCCTTTCCGCGCCGCTGATTAACGGCCTGAATCTGTCGGTGGCGGCGGGGGAAAGTGTGGCGATCACCGGGCCGTCGGGGCAGGGTAAAACCACGCTGATGAAAATTATGACCGGTTTGCTGACCCCCACTGAAGGCCGCATTCTGATCAACGGCATGGATATCACTACCGCCGGACTGAACAATTACCGCAGTTGCATCGCCTGTGTGTTACAGGATGATACGTTGTTCGCCGGATCTATCGCCGAGAACATTGCCAGTTTCGACGAACAGAAAGATGAAGCGCGTATTATCGACTGCGCGCGCCGTTGCAACATCCACGACGATATCGAACGCATGCCGATGGGCTATGAAACGCTGATCAGCGAACTGGGCGGCAGCCTGTCCGGCGGTCAGAAACAGCGTTTGCTGATCGCCCGCGCACTGTATCGCCGTCCGGCCATTTTATTCCTCGACGAGGCCACCAGCCATCTCGATCTGGATAACGAAATGCGCATTAATCAGGCCATCAGCGAACTGGATATTACGCGGATATTTATCGCGCACCGGCCATCCACGATTGCCTCAGCAGATCGCGAGATCAAACTCGGTTAACTCCTTCCTTCAGGCCATCCCAACCGGTGGGATCGCCTGAGATAAAATGCGGCCTCTGTTACATCTCCTCACGGAAAGTTCATCATTTGTTTAAAAGTTATTATAAAATGCGGGCTTCATCGTCTGACGGCGCTGCATTGCCTCCTGCCGTCTGAACTGTCTGCGCTCCTGTTTCTCAAAAATATCAGCGCAACAGATTAATTTTTAGGAGTTTTCATGTCGAATCAGTTCCCGAGCTCACGCCTTCGCCGCCTGAGACAGTCCGAATCCCTGCGCACTCTTTTTCAGGAAACTGAATTTAGCGTCAATGATCTGGTACTGCCGATTTTCGTAGAAGAAGAGACCTCTGAATACGTACCCATCGAAGCCATGCCCGGTGTGCTGCGCATCCCTGAATCCCGTCTGGCGTTTGAAATCGAACGCTATGCCCGCGCCGGTATCCGCTCGGTGATGACCTTCGGTATTTCGCATCACATGGATGCCACCGGCAGCGACACCTGGAACGAAAACGGTCTGGTCGCGCGTATGGCGCGTATCTGTAAAGACACCGTGCCTGAAATGATCGTCATGTCCGACACCTGTTTCTGCGAATACACCTCACACGGCCATTGCGGCGTGCTGCATGATCACGGCGTGGATAACGACGCGACGCTGATCAACCTCGGCAAACAGGCTGTGGTTGCGGCGGCGGCGGGCGCAGATTTCATCGCACCTTCTGCGGCGCAGGACGGTCAGGTACAGGCGATCCGCAGTGCGCTGGATGAAGCCGGTTTTATTGATACCTCGATCATGGCGTATTCCACCAAGTTCGCGTCATCCCTGTACGGACCTTTCCGTGAAGCGGGCGGCAGCGTGCTGAAAGGCAACCGCAAGCAATATCAGATGAACCCGATGAACCGCCGCGAAGCCGTGCGTGAATCGTTGCTCGACGAGCAGGAAGGCGCCGATGCGCTGATGGTCAAACCGGCTGGCGCGTATCTGGATGTGATCCGCGATATCCGCGAAGCCTCCCGCCTGCCACTGGCGGCCTATCAGGTCAGCGGTGAATACGCAATGATCAAGTTCGCGGCACAAGCCGGTGCTATCGATGAACGCGCCGTGGTGCGTGAAAGCCTGGGCGCGATTAAACGTGCGGGCGCAGACATTATCCTGACGTACTTTGCGATGGATATCGCTGAAAACGGGCTGTGATCCCCTTCGTCCTTCAAGCCACCTTGCTGCGACCCGAATGATTTTGGGGTTGAGAACAGTGTTCTAAAAATACAAAACCGGGCAATTGCCCGGTTTTTATTTGCCCGTAAAGGCTACTTCTTCACAATGCCCGCAATATCATTGGTATTCATCAGATGATAATCGCCGTTCATGTCGGTGTAGCTGGTCATGCCGGTATCGCGGTCACGATCGGGTTCGCCGTGGGCGAAAAACTGGTCACCGGATTTGGTGTTGATCACGTAATCACCAGCACAGCCGGTCAATGTCAGCGCCAGAACCGCAGCCGTCAGGCAGGATAATTTCTTCATTGTTCAGTCGTTTCCCTTTGCAATCATCTGCCCGCATTACAAAACAACCCGCCGTAAGAAGCAAAGAATAAAAATGTCACTAAGCGTAATAGTGCGTGGTAACACGAAAATGTGCACCAGTGCGGTGCGATGTGATCCCGTCGTTGTTTCTGTCAGTTGCCCGTAACGCTCGCCTGCCGCTATCTATACTCACATAACCCGTAACATTCTCAGAGGTTCCGTAACACTGGCAGATATTTTGCTTACGTCCTGTACCGCAGAAATTTCTTACCTTTGATGTTTTTACCTTCGGAGAACTTGCGGGAAGGCCTCCGTCCGTTGCTGGTGCGTTAAAT
Organism: Rahnella sp. BIGb0236; assembly: GCF_004364755.1. Taxonomy (NCBI): domain Bacteria; kingdom Pseudomonadati; phylum Pseudomonadota; class Gammaproteobacteria; order Enterobacterales; family Yersiniaceae; genus Rahnella; species Rahnella sp. BIGb0236. The sequence continues at coordinate 122,845 of NZ_SOAO01000008.1, read as the reverse complement.
TTCAGATTGCTGCTTCAGATGTGTCTTTTTAGTTCCGGTTTACCCTCAAACTCAGTGCTAAGGATCATGATGATGTCGATGAAATTTATGAAAAGTCCTCTTTCTCTTTTGCTGGCAGGTTGTCTGGTCACCGCCTTTTCCGCGCGTGCGGATATTGTGATTGGCGTGGCTGGCCCGTTCACCGGCCCGAACGCCACCTATGGCGATCAGTACTGGCATGGCGCCACACAGGCAGCGGAAGACATTAATGCCGCTGGCGGAATCAACGGCGAGAAAATCAAACTGGTGCAGGGCGATGACGCCTGCGAACCAAAACAGGCAGTCGCTGTGGCTAACCGGCTGGTCGATCAGGATAAAGTGCAGGCGGTGGTCGGGCATTTCTGCTCCTCTTCCACCATGCCTGCGTCTGAGGTGTACAACGACGCCGGAATTATTGCCATCACACCGGGATCGACCAACCCGCAAATTACCGAACGCGGCATGAGCGACATGTTCCGTATGTGCGGACGTGACGACCAGCAGGGGCAGGTTGCCAGTGATTACATCATCGATAAGCTGAAAGCCAAAAAAGTGGTCATCATCCATGACAAGGACACTTACGGGCAGGGGCTGGCGGATGCCACCAAAGCGGCGCTCAACAAGCGTGGCGTGAAAGAAGTGATGTATGAAGGTCTGTCGCGTGGCGAAAAAGACTTTAACGCGCTGGTCACTAAAATCAGCGCGCAGAAACCGGATGTGGTGTTCTTCGGCGGCTGTCATCCGGAAGCCGGTCCGCTGGTGCGCCAGATGCGCGAGCAGGGCGTCCAGGCCACATTCTTCTCCGGTGACTGCATCGTGAACGAAGAAATGGTGACTGCCGCAGGCGGTCCGCAATACACCAACGGCATTCTGATGACCTTCGGCAAAGACCCGCGTCTGATCCCGGAAGGCAAAGCGGTAATCGATAAATTCCGCGCCAGCAAGTTCGAGCCGGAAGGCTACACCTTGTATTCCTATGCGTCAGTTCAGGCCATTGCGGCGGCGTTCAAAGCCACCGGCGGCAGCGATTCCGCCAAAGCCAGTGAATGGCTGAAAGCCAACAGTGTCGATACCGTCATGGGCAAAAAAGCCTGGGACAGCAAAGGCGATCTGAAAGTCTCGGATTACGTGGTCTATAAGTGGGATGACAAAGGCAAATATCAGGAAGTGAAAGAATAAAGGATAAAGCACTCTTATTTGCCATTTTGAACCCGTGTCAGACCGCGCCTTAGCCAGGCGCGGTCACAAAACGAGACTGCGTATTTATGGATTCATTCTTTCTGCAACAGTTGTTTAATGGCATCACGCTGGGCGCTGTTTACGGGTTGATCGCCATCGGCTATACGATGGTTTATGGCATTATCGGCATGATCAACTTCGCGCATGGCGAAGTGTATATGATTTCGGCCTACCTCTGTGCCATCGGGCTGGCGCTGCTCTCCTTCTTCGGCTTGCACTCTTTTCCGCTGCTGATCCTCGGCACGCTGGTGTTTACCATCGTGGTGACCGGGGTGTACGGCTGGGCGATTGAACGCATTGCCTATAAACCGCTGCGAAATTCCACACGCCTCGCGCCGCTGATTTCCGCCATCGGTATGTCGCTTATTCTGCAAAACTACGCACAAATCAGTCAGGGACCACGACAACAGGGCATTCCGACCATGCTGGATGGGGCATTCCGTTTCCATATCGGCGAGAGTTTTGTACAGATGACCTACACCAAAATTTTCATTCTGGTGGCTTCGCTGGTGGGGATGCTGGTCCTGTCATGGATTATCAGTCACACCAGACTCGGGCGGATGTGTCGTGCGGTGCAGCAGGACAGAAAGATGGCCTCGATCCTCGGCATTAACACTGACCGCATTATCTCGCTGGTCTTTATGATTGGCGCGGCGATGGCCGGGCTGGCCGGGGTTCTGGTGACCATGAACTACGGCACCTTCGATTTTTACGCCGGTTTCATCATCGGCATCAAAGCCTTTACGGCGGCGGTTCTCGGCGGCATCGGGTCGTTACCGGGCGCAATGCTCGGCGGGCTGATTCTGGGCATCGCGGAAGCGCAATTCTCGGGCATGGTGAATTCCGATTACAAAGACGTGTTCTCTTTTGGATTGCTGGTGGTGATCCTCATTTTCCGCCCTCAGGGCCTGCTGGGCCGTCCGGTCGTGACGAAAGTGTGAGGGGAAAAAAATGACGACACAAACTGCTGTAAACAGCGGCTTTTCACTGAAACGCTGTGTGCTGGATGCTGTTTTTGCCGGGCTGGTGGCGCTGATTATTTTCGGGCCGGTGGTCGGCGTGGTGCTTGATGGCTACAGCTTTAACTTTCACACGCAGCGGCTGGTATGGATTATCGCCGCGGTGATGGTGGGGCGTTTTCTGCTCAGTGCCTTTTTAGAAACGGCGAAGGGACAGAAAATGCGGGCGCGTTTCGAATCGGACAGCGCAGGCGTGTATGTCCGGCCACCGGATCACAAAAGCAATTTGCGCTGGATTATCCCGCTGCTGCTGGTGCTGGCGATTTTCTTCCCGTTCGTCGCCACCAAATACATTCTGACCGTCGCGATACTGGGGCTGATTTATGTGCTGCTCGGACTCGGCCTGAATATCGTGGTCGGTCTGGCCGGTTTGCTCGATCTGGGGTACGTGGCGTTCTACGCCATCGGGGCTTACGGGCTGGCGCTCGGGTATCAGTATCTCGGCCTCGGCTTCTGGTCGATGCTGCCGCTGGCGGCGGTGATGGCGGCGCTGGCCGGGGCTTTGCTCGGTTTCCCTGTGCTGCGCATGCACGGCGATTATCTGGCGATTGTGACCCTCGGTTTCGGGGAGATCATCCGTCTGGTGCTGACCAACTGGCTGTCGTTCACCGGCGGCCCTAACGGAGTGTCCGCGCCGCCGCCGACCTTTTTCGGGCTGGAATTCGGCAGGCGGGCAAAAGAGGGCGGCGTACCTTTTCACGAGTTTTTCCACCTCACCTATAACCCGAATATGAAGTTTATCTTCATCTACGCCGTGCTGGTTCTGGTGGTGTTGCTGGTGCTGTTTATTAAACACCGCCTGACCCGTATGCCGATCGGGCGGGCGTGGGAAGCACTGCGGGAAGACGAAATTGCCTGTCGCGCGATGGGGCTGAATCATGTGCTGGTCAAACTGTCGGCATTCACCCTCGGGGCCTCTACCGCCGGTATTGCGGGCGTGTTTTTCGCCACCTATCAGGGATTCGTGAATCCGACTTCTTTTACCTTTTTTGAATCCGCGCTGATCCTGGCGATTGTGGTGCTGGGCGGCATGGGCTCGACCATCGGCGTGGTGCTGGCAGCGTTTGTGCTGACCGTGGCACCGGAACTGTTGCGCAGCTTTGCTGAATACCGCGTCCTGCTGTTTGGCGTCCTGATGGTGGTGATGATGATCTGGCGACCACGCGGGTTGATCCGCATCAGCCGCAGCGGGTTTACCGTGCGTAAGGGAGTCGCACCATGAGCGAAGCAATTGCGGATAACACTATCCTGAGCGTGGAACATTTGCGTATGCATTTTGGCGGCATTAAGGCGCTGAACGATGTGAACCTGGCGGTGAAACGCGGGTCGATCACCGCGCTGATCGGCCCGAACGGTGCCGGAAAAACCACCGTCTTCAACTGCCTGACCGGATTTTATAAAGCGTCCGGCGGCAATATCTTGCTGAATACGCGCCGTCGCACCACCAATGTGATTCAGATCCTCGGGCAGAAATTCCAGCCGGATGACTGGGTTAAACCGGCACAACTGGGCAAACGGATTTTCTACAAAATGTTCGGCGGCACCCATCTGGTTAACCGCGCCGGACTGGCACGCACTTTCCAGAATATCCGGCTGTTTCGCGAAATGTCGGTGATTGAAAACCTGCTGGTGGCGCAACACATGCAGACCAACCGTAATCTGATTGCCGGCGTGCTCAATACGCCGGGCTATCGCCGTGCCGAAAATCAGGCACTGGACCGGGCATTTTACTGGCTTGAAGTGGTGGAGCTGGTGGACTGCGCCAACCGGCTGGCGGGGGAAATGTCGTACGGCCAGCAGCGCCGTCTGGAGATTGCCCGCGCGATGTGTACCGCGCCGGAAATGATCTGCCTCGATGAACCAGCCGCCGGACTGAATCCGGTAGAAACCCGCACGCTGAGCAAAATTATCCGCTTCCTGCGCGATCATCACGACATCACCGTGCTGCTGATTGAACATGATATGGGCATGGTGATGGAGATTTCGGATCATATTATCGTGCTTGATCACGGCGATGTGATTGCCGAAGGGGGGCCGCAGGCGATTCAGAACGATGAGAAAGTCATTGCCGCGTATCTCGGTGCTGATGAAGACGAAGAGGTCAGCTTATGAGTGACGCCATGCTGGAATTTCGTGATGTGAATGTGTATTACGGCGCGATCCAGGCGCTGCAACAGGTGTCTTTGCAGGTGAACCAGGGGGAAACCGTGGCGCTGATTGGTGCGAACGGTGCCGGAAAATCGACGCTGCTGATGTCGATATTTGGACAGCCCCGCCTGCACAGCGGGCAGATCCTGTTTCGCGGCGAGGATATCAGCCGTAAATCGACGCACTTTGTGGCCTCGGCAGGCATTGCACAGTCGCCGGAAGGGCGGCGTGTTTTCCCGGATATGACCGTGGAAGAAAACCTGCTGATGGGCACCATTCCCGTCGGCAACAAATACGCTGCGGAAGATCTGCAAACCATGTTTGATTTGTTCCCGCGTCTGAAAGAACGCCGTAAACAACGGGCGATGACCATGTCCGGCGGTGAGCAGCAAATGCTGGCGATTGCCCGCGCGCTGATGAGCCGTCCGAAACTGTTACTGCTCGATGAACCCAGTCTCGGGCTGGCACCGATTATCGTTAAACAGATATTCCAGACGCTGCGTGAACTTGCCAAAAGCGGCATGACCATTTTTCTGGTCGAGCAAAATGCCCATCATGCGCTGAAGCTGTCTGATCGCGGCTATGTGATGGTCAACGGACAGATCCGGCTGAGTGGTTCCGGGGAAGAACTTTTACATAATCAGGAAGTCCGCAAGGCCTACTTAGGCGGGATCTGATCCCCTGCCGCCTTGCTGCAACTGCCATTAATTTGGCGGGGGCAGCGGGTGGCACCTGAAAGGAATTATTCTGAATTTCATCATTTCCGATCTCCCTCCACATTTCTCCCACAGTATTCAGCTATCATGCATTTCTTACAGAAAGGTGACTATAAAGTTAAATTTCTGAGTTATCATGCGAAATTAGCCGTCAATAATTTGTAAAATGTCAGTTTTATAGGGCAAATCAGTGACCTGAATCAGGGTTAGGACGTTGACCCTCACAGGTTCAACAGGCTATATAGCGCTATCCGTTTTTGGCATGAATTTTCCTGTCTCAAGGATGAAGTGAATGACTAACGGGTCATTCGCTCGATGAGTTGAACCGTCGGCGCTGCTCTCAAAACAGCAGAATTGGGTCGTTGAGTTTATTGTTTAATCAGACAGGGTGCTGAAATGGCTTCTGAGATATTTTCTTTTGTTTTATTTCTTTCCTCTATTTTTTTATACGTCACCCGGGCGTCGGCCAGCCGTGTCTGGTTTTCGCTGGTGCTGTTTTTCCTCGGGCTATACGTCATCCTCAACGTCATCCTGATTGGCAGCAATTACTTCACCGGTGAAGGTATCACTGATGCGGTGTTATATACCGTCACCAGCAGCCTGAAAGGCGCGGGGCTGAACAAATACATCTTACCGTTCATCGGCTTACTGGCCGGACTTATCGCCGTCTTCACCTTGCTGGCGTGGTGCCTCAGACAACGTCGCGCGAAGAACAGCAGCGTGGTGTACAGCGTACTGGCGGTGGTGCTGGCGGTCTTCTCGGTGGGATCCACGCAGGCATTCCAGAACATTTCCCGTCTGGTGAAAACGCAAATCACCGGCAACGGCGCAGATTTCGATACCTATTACAAAGTGCCGGAAAAAATTATTAAAGGCGCGAAAAAACCGAATCTGGTTTATATCTATGGCGAAAGTCTGGAGCGCACTTATTTTGACGATAAAGTATTTCCGGGGCTGACCACGGAATTAAGCCGTCATAAAGCGCAAAGCACCGATTTCACCAATACCAAACAGCTGCCGGGCACCGGTTATACCATCGCAGGTATGGTGGCTTCGCAGTGTGGGATCCCGCTGTTTGCGCCGTTTGATGGCAATGCCTCCAGCGCACTGGCGACCTTCTACCCTGAAAACGTTTGTCTTGGCGATGTGCTCAAAGGCGCAGGCTACACCAACTACTTCTATCAGGGCGCAGAGCTGGCGTTTGCCGGTAAAGGCACCTTCCTGAAATCCCATGGTTTTGACCATCTTTATGGCTACAACGAATTGCGTCCGACCGTCGCGGATCCGTCATACAAAAATGACTGGGGCTGGTATGACGATACCCTGCTGGATGAGGTGTACAAAAAATTCGTGACGCTGAGTCAGGAAGGCAAACCATTCTCACTGTTCACGCTGACCGTCGATACCCATCATCCGGACGGCTTTATTTCGCGCGGTTGTACCCGCAAGGAATATAAAGTGAACGGAAAAGCCAATCAGTCGCTGAGTGCGGTTTCCTGTAGTCAGGAACTGATTGCCGCGTTTATCGATAAGATTAAAAAGTCCGGTTATTTTGATAACACCATCATTGTGGTGTCATCCGATCATCTGGCGATGAACAACACGGCTTACAGCATTCTGACCAAAGAAAACCGCAAAGACCTGTTCTTCGTGCTCGATGGGCGTCATCCGGTCGGCGATCAGAATGGCGCGAAACGCAGCACGCTGGATAACGGCGCGACGGTGCTGGATATGATGGGCGGCGATAACTACATCGGTCTGGGCCGCAGTGGTGTGTCTGCAACCTCCATGACCGCACAGTTCCTGAATATCGATGACAAAGTGAATGCCTGGAAACCGGCGGTCATCAAACAGTGGGGCTTCCCGAACAGCATTAATCATTACGCGGTGAACACCAAAGACAACACGTTCACGTTCTCCGGCATGACCATCAAAACGCCGTTCATCCTGAAAGTCACGGCAGACAAAATCGAACCGATGTTTGATGTCTATCTGTCCACGCCGCTGAAAAAACAGCTGGCCGGACTGGCCACCAGCGATAACTTTGTCTGGGTGGATAAATGCTACGAAATGGGGCGCGTCTGGGCGCCGGAACTGTCGCTCAATACCGGCCTGTGTGTGGCGTCCGGCAATCTGGGCGCGAAACCGACCATCGTGCAGGTCACCGGCGATACGTTCAAAGGTAAAGTGGACTTCGCTAAGGACACCTCAGGCAGCAATGCGATTTATCAGCAAACCCTGAAAACCCTGAACATTGACGATTCCGCCACAACGTATCAGTCGAAAGCTATCGCCTTTATGGTGCCGGGATTGCCGGAACAGGTGAAAGCCATCACCGGGGTTTCCGCTGTTGAAAACTGGGGACGCTGGTCTGATGCCAATCTGGCGCCGTCGGTGCAAATTGACTATGTCAAACCGCTGCCAGCCACCTTTGACGTGGTGATCCGCGCCCGCGCTTACGGCAACAATATCGATAAACCGGTGTCTGTCCGCGTCGGTGATCAGGAGCAGTTTGTCACCTTTGGCGACAAAGACGGCATCGTAAAAGTGCAGTTCACCAACCCCGGTGCGGCGCAGAGCATTGTGATCACGCCACCGGAACCGACCGAGCCGACCGAAGGCACCAGCGGTGGCTTCCAGCCACGCAAACTGGGCATCGGTATGGTGTCTCTCGAGGTTCAGCCGGTGGATCCGCAGTCATAATCCGCCGTCCGCCAGAAACGCAAAAACCCGCTCCGGCGGGTTTTTTTATGGCCGTTAACGCTGACTTTACCTGATGAATGGCCGGGTGGACTTTTCACCATACTGACTGATATTCTGCTAATGAGAATCACTCTCAAAAAAACTGGTCAGGCATCTGACTTTTCTGCCAGCTCACTGCGGGGATACATGACAATCAGTCAGGATCTTTTGCGCCAGCGCAAGGGCTTCATTTTCGTCGGCGACAATCAGCATCGGATAGCCCCAGAATTTCTCGTACGTGCGGGCAAAGCTTTCTGCGGCCATACGGTTGTCGGTATCCGGTTCAATATAAATACTGCCTTTTACCCGCTCGCGCAGGGCATGGCGGTTCTTCTTGCGCCAAAGCACAATCGCCTGCATTTCCTCCTGCGATTGCTCATGGCGCTCGCTGCCCAGACCTTCATCGTTAATAAAGACGAACGGCTGGTTGCGGTCAAGCAGGGCATCAAAATCGGCGAACGGCGACTGATTCGCGGCATGAACCGACGTGGCATTAAACTGCACCCTGACGATGGGAAATTGCCCGGCATTAATAAGCATGATGAGGCTCCTGTAGGTAAGAACGGGCGGCGCAGCATGCATTGCCCGCAAAGACCATCACCTTATCTGACCCGCTGGCAGGGCGTCATTGCACAGAATCGCCAGACTGTTGTTCAATCCGGCCACACTGCCGCGTCACGCCGGGAGAGGGGGTTATGATGTCGGTGTCGCTGACCGCCACGTCGCTCAGTCAACCTTCCGGCACGTTTGATGTCGATAATGTGCCGCGGCCCGTCGTGTTGCTGAACGCCACAGTGGCGTCAGAAAACTGGGAATATGCCCGACACAGCCATCGCCGGGCACAGCTTTTTTATACGCTGCGCGGCATCCTCAATTGTGAAGTCGATCAGGGGACATGGATTGTGCCGCCGCAATGCGCGGTGTGGATCCCCGGCAATCTGCCACATTCGGCGCGCGGTACGGGCGAAACCGAATGCTACTGCCTGTTTATCGAACCGGGTACGGCAGTGGATTTGCCGCAGGAATGCTGCACGATTGCCGTCTCGCCCTTACTGCGTGAACTGATGCTCAAAGCGACCCAATTTCCCGAACTGTATGCGGAACAGGGGCGCGAAGGGCGGCTGATCGCCACGCTGCTCGATGAAATTTCTGCCGCGCCGGTTGAAGGGTTACACCTGCCAATGCCGCAGGATGCGCGGTTACGACGCCTGAGCGCGCTGCTGCTGGCGAACCCGTCAGATAAAATTCTGCTGCGGGACTGGGCGACGCAGATTGGCATGAGCGAGCGCAACATGAGCCGCTTGCTGATGCAGGAAATCGGCATGAGCTTTGGCCAGTGGCGCCGGCAGTTGCATGTGATTTTGTCGCTTCAGCGGTTGTCGCAGGGGGAAAGCGTGCAGACCGTCGGGCTGGATCTCGGATACGAAAATGCCAGCGGCTTTGTCACTATGTTCCGCAAAACGGTCGGAAAACCGCCCGCCAGATACCTCGCCGAACGCCAGTAAACCCCGCCCATGTGCCTTAGCATTTTTATCGATTTGCTATGCCATTTCAGTTATTCATTTCCGAAATAACTATCATTAAAACAATATTATAAAGAAATATTCCGATGGGTATACTCGCCAAATTCCTGCACGGAAACACAGCCCTGTGCAGGCCTCTCATCATACTTTTGGGGATACGCAATGCGCACGAAATTGACTAAAACTAAGACCCGCCTTAACCGCGCTTTTTTACTGGCTGCAACGTCTGCGGTGCTGATTTTCGGCAGCGTGCTGGCACCGCTGAGTGCCGCGCAGGCCGCCGATAAAACCACCATCAAGGTCGGCATTATCAGCGGTGAGGATGAAGATGTCTGGCGCGAAGTGGTTAAACAGGCCGCAGCAAAAGGTCTGACCGTAAAACCGGTGGTTTTCAACGATTACAATCAGCCCAACGAAGCGCTGCAAAACGGGGAAGTGGATGCCAATGCCTTCCAGCATCAGCCTTTCCTTGATAATCAGATCAAAGTGAATCACTACGATATCGTGCGCGTCGGGGATACCGCCGTCTGGCCGATTGGTCTGTACTCCAAAAAAGTGAAAACTGCCGACGAACTGAAAGAGGGCGCGGTGATTGGCGTGCCCAACGATCCGGCGAATGAAGCACGCGGCCTGATCCTGCTTCAGCAATCCGGTGTGATTAAACTGAAGCCGGGTGCCGGTATTTTCGCTACCACGGCAGATATCACCGAAAACCCGCGCCACGTCACCATCAAAGAACTGGATTCCGGCATTATCGGTCGCTCCGTGCCGGATCTGGATGCCGCGATTGTGAACACCGACTGGGCGCTGAAAAGTGGCCTGACGCCTGCCGATCGCATTGCGCAGGAACCGGTTAAAGACAATCCGTATAACAACTTTATCGCGGTGAAAACCGAAAATGTGCATGCGCCGTGGGTGAAGACACTGGTCAGTTCTTACCAGAATGATGCCGTCAAACAGGTGTTTGATAAGGTCTATAAAGGCACTGGCGTTTCCGCCTGGTAAGGATTCAGCATGACGACCCTCTCTGAAACCGGCGCGCATTTCACGGCGACGCCTTCAGAAACCGCCCATGCCCGCCCGGCTGACGCCGGGCAGTTTGCAGCGGAAAGCCTGAAGCCGAACCGCGGGGAGGCGCATGACGTCGTCCGTCTCGACCGCGTCAGCCGCCAGTTTGGCACCACGCAGGCGCTGAAAGATGTCTCACTGACCGTCCGGCGGGGCGAAATCGTGGGCATTATCGGTCGCAGCGGCGCAGGTAAATCTACCCTGATCCGCTGTCTCAACGGACTGGAACAGCCGGACAGCGGAGTGATTGAAATCGAAGGCCGCGCGATCACCGGTCTGAACGAGAAAGCTTTGCAGTCGGTGCGCAGCCGCGTCGGCATGGTGTTCCAGCATTTCAATTTGCTGGCGGCCAAAACGGTTGAACAGAACGTGGCGCTGCCCCTGAAAATCGCCGGGTATGACAAGGCCCGGCGGCAGACACGGGTGGCAGAATTGCTGGCGCTGGTCGGGCTGGCAGACAAGGCGAAAAATTACCCGGCGGCACTCTCCGGCGGCCAGAAACAGCGCGTCGGAATTGCCCGCGCACTGGCGGCGAATCCTGCCCTTTTACTTTGTGACGAAGCCACATCCGCGCTGGATCCTGAAACCACCCGTTCAATTCTTTCGCTCCTGCAATCGCTTAATCAGACACTCGGCATCACCATTTTGCTGATCACTCATGAGATGGAAGTGATCAAAAAAATTGCGCATCGCGTGGCCGTGATCAATGACGGTGAAATTATCGAAGAAGGGCCAGTGTGGCAGGTGTTTGCTCATCCGCAATCACCGCTGACCCGTACGTTGTTGCAGGGATTACTGCCGCAGTTGCCGGAAGCACTGGCAGAACGTCTGTCACCGGTGCGAAAAGGCGAGGCGATTTACAGCGTGCAATATGCGGAGCAGGGCAGGCAGGGGGAAATCCTCACGCTGATGGCTATCGCGTTGCCGGGAAAATTCCGTCTGATCCAGGGCGGGGTGGACCATATCCAGCATTATGCCGTGGTTCGTTTCTTCTTCTCAGTGCCGGTACAGGATGCCGCCGCTGAGCAGGCCGTTTTACACTGGCTGCAACAGCACCAGGCCACCGTGGAGCTGACAGGTTATGTCTCCGGTCATGATTGATTTACTGATTAACGCTGTCGAAGACACCTTGCTGATGACGGCGATTTCCGGCCTGTTTTCCCTGATTGCTGGTTTGCCGCTGGGGCTTATCCTGGTGATGAGCAGTCCGGGCGGCATTGCTGAAAACCGCTGGGTGAACCGCTCGCTTGGGCTGGTGATCAACGGTTTCCGTTCGCTGCCTTTTATTATTTTACTGGTGGCGCTGATCCCGGTGACCCGTTTTCTGGTGGGCACGTCGCTGGGCACCTGGGCGGCCATTGTTCCGCTGTCCATTACCGCCACACCTTATTTTGCGCGGGTGGCGGAGGTGTCGTTGCGGGATGTTGATCGCGGACTGATCGACGCCGTGCGGGCGATGGGAGCCAGTAAGCTGCGCATTGTCTGGGACGTTCTGATCCCGGAAGCCTTGCCGGGCATTCTTTCCGGATTTGTGGTCACGCTGGTGGCACTGATTGGCGCTTCCGCCATGGCGGGCGCTATCGGCGCGGGCGGGCTGGGCGATCTGGCGATCCGTTACGGGTATCAGCGTTTCGAGACGGTCGTGATGATTGAGGTGATCGTGGTGCTGATTGTGATGGTGTGCGGTATTCAGTGGCTGGGCGATCGCATCGTGGCGCGGGTCGATAAACGGCATTAAAAAAGCCGGTTGTCATGACGACGACCGGCTTTGTACATCTCTCAGAGTTCGCTGCGGGAACGCCACCGTTCCCGCGCCATAAAGCCTTTCACTCCGGCATCCAGGAACGGGCGCGGCGGCAGATAACTGGCGCGCCCGATCCCCTGCATATCCGCCAGCAACGGATTATCTTCATTCAGGGCATGTTCTGCCAGCAGACGCCCGAATGCGCTCTGTTTTGAACTGCCTGAACCGTTACATCCCGCAGACGAATAGACATTGTCGGCAATTTTCCCCCATACCGGCGCGCCGTTGCGCGTGATACTGATCAGCCCCGACCAGGTATACGCCATGTTCACGTCCTGCAACTGCGGGTAAATGCGCGCAAACAACCGCTGATGTCTGTGCGCATGGCGGCCGGTTTCAACGGCACCGGTCACCAGCCCCGGTGTAAAGTTGACGTGTTCGCGGATCAGGAAGCGGTGGTCAGAGGTATAGCGCAGCGTCGCGCCCGCCAGCGCATTGACGGGTGTTGACCCCCACGGCGCAATATCGCCGATCAGCGCGCGCTGTTCCGGCGTCAGGGGTTCGGTCAGGGTGGCGAATGTCGACATGGCAAACACGTTGCCTTTGAACAGCGGCAGACCGCGCGCGGCACCATTGATCGCCAGCATCAGCTTACCGGCGCGCACTTCGCCATGTGGCGTTTGCGCCCGGATCGTGCCCTGCGTATCAATCTGTAAGGCCGGAGAATTGGCGTATACCGTGACATTCGGCGGCAAGGTGTCCGCCAGTCCGCTGATCAGCGCCGCCGGATTGACCAGAATACAGTTGGGCGTATACACCGCGCTGCGGTAAAAACTTGTGCCCAGCCGCTGCCTGAGCGCGGCTCTGTCCAGCAGTTCGAAGTGCTCGCCGAGAGTGGTAAGCTCCTGCTGATAATGCGCGATTTCACCGTCAAACTGCTCGCTCACCGCGCAGTGATATTTCCCCGAATTCAGCCAGTCACATTCAATGTGATGGCGGTCGACGGTGTGTTTCAGATGACTCAATCCGTACTGCAACAGGCGGCGATACGCATTGGCATGCTCCAGCTCCGCCGATGTGCTGCCCACGGTGTGCGGCAAATCAATCACAAAACCCGAATTTCGTGCCGATGCGTTATCCGCCACATCCAGCGCTTCGAGCACAACAATGTGCTGGTGAGGGCGAAGTTCCGCAATACGGCGGGCAAACGCCAGTCCGGCAAATCCGGCGCCAATCACCAGCCAGTCGGCGGTGACCGGGCCACGCAAGGCCGGGTAACGACGTGTCTCATCCCGCAGCGCGGCCCAGCCATTAATATTCTGATCAAGAGGTAGGTGTTTAATTTTCATCGTGGCATCAGGCAGTTATCCCAGGTGGTTCAATCCTAAGTGATAGCCGTATAGATGTCTAATGCCGATTAGAGAAAAGGATAATACGGGAACGTGTAAGCGGGTGAAAATTAGGACAAAGTGAACAATAAAACATCGTAATACAGAGAGGGAAGGCTGGTAGAATGCGCGCGGGTGCTTGAGGCTTGTCTGGCTTGAGCAGTGTTGTTCGAGGCATATAAGACGAAAGCCCCGGGGAAATTTTTTCAATCTACCCGAGGCTATCACTTCATACCTAGACAGCATGAGGATAGCCTCTTAAAAGCAGAAATGCAACGGAGGGCAAGATGTCGCGAAAGCTTGTGTTACATGGCCTCATCGTGATTTGTTTCACGCTTTTGGCCTGGACCTGGATGGTACGGGATTCGCTTTGCGAATTGCATATCAAACAGGGCATGACAGAAATTGCGGCAGTCTTAAGCTACGAAATTAAGAGCTAACCGTAAGGTGGGGTTCGCCCCACCTTTTACGATGTTGCCAACGTATGTTGACCTCAGGCACCCGTTCTTTTCCTTTTTTCTCCTCATTCTGTCAAGACCACCAGAATGACCCCTTTTTTATTAGTCTCTCGGTGGTAAATGCCTGCTATAACTTACTACCGAACTGAGCGCGGACAACACGCAAACTCCACTAATCGCCGGCATTACTTGAGTGATGCGTTAATTCTTGGCTTCGATGCTTTCCATCTGGCGGAAATCCTGCTCACACAGCCGGTCCTTGAAATCCCAGGCGCGCGCCATTATCAGATGTATGACGTCCCGGAATACGTCGGTCAGGCGGTGGACCACCTCGAGCAGTTTTTCACGCATCATTTACAGGCAGACTATTATGGTTAAAAAAACCACTTCAGAGCAGCGTCGTGAACTCGGTGTTTTCTTAGTAAGCCGGCGCGCACGCCTTAATCCTCAGGACTTCGGCATGCAGCAGGGTACCCGCCGTACACCCGGTTTACGTCGTGAGGAAGTCGCCATCCTGGCTGGAGTCAGTGTGAGTTGGTATACCTGGCTTGAGCAGGGGAGAGAGATTAAACCTTCGGCAGATGCACTCCAGCGTATAGCAAAAGTTCTAAAACTTAACAGAATTGAATCATCCCATCTTTTTGCCCTTTCACCGCGCGAAGAGCCGGTACCCCATCCCCTCGCGGATGGTGTGAGTGATGGCCTGAAAAGTTTAGTGCGCGCTATCGATCCCATTCCGGCCTATGTGAGAAATGCCCGACTTGATATTCTCGCCTGGAATGATGCTATTGCTGATTTGTTCATCGATTATGGATCGCTGGAACCTCATGAGCGTAATACGTTGCGACTGCTGTTTCTATATCGTCCGTATCGCACGCAGATCCTGGATTGGGAGCAGATGGCACGAGGAATGATCTCCGTTTTCCGCGCGTCACGCGCCCATGCTCAGGACAAAAAGCCTTTTGACCATCTCATTGAAGAACTCTCTGAAAAAAGCCCGGAATTCAAGGAGTGGTGGCTGGATACGGAAGTGAAAGGCATGGGTGAGGGGAGCAAACGGCTTTTGCATCCCACTTCCGGACATATTGAATTTACCTATGTCGCACTCACGCCAGAGGGAAGACCCGACCTTTCTCTGGTGACCTATATTCCCCGGCACGTTGCCGGTGACTCCCGGTCATAGGATAACAAGACGCCTTCCAGGGATGATTCGACCTGCCTAAACTGAATTTTATCGAAGCACACAACGTGCTTCTCTTAAACCGTTTATGAGGCAAAAACTATGTCATCCCAACATGTCACACAGAATACGCTTTCTCCTGATGTCGCGACTTCACGTAATCCTGCGACGGACGAGTTGATCGCGACTTATGCATTTCAAACTGCTGACGAAGTAGAAGGCATGCTGGCGGATAATAACGCGGCTTTTCGCCTGTGGCGTGCTACTCCCATGCCGAAACGCGTAGAAGCTTATCGTCGTTTATCCGCGATTCTGCGCGAGCGCTCAGAAAATTTGGCAGGGATTATCACCGCTGAAATGGGGAAAACACTGGCAGCAGCCCGCGCAGAAGTTGAGAAGTGTGCAGCGACAATTGATTGGATTGCCAGCAATGGCCCGGCAATCCTCGCAGATGAACCTGTTTCTGTCGAAAATGACGATCAGGTACATGTCTCGTATCTGCCGGTTGGCTCAATTTTGGCCGTCATGCCCTGGAACTTCCCTTTATGGCAGGTCATTCGCGCTTCGGGCCCGATTATGCTGTCGGGTAACGGTTTTATCCTCAAGCATGCGCCCAATGTGATGGGCTCTGCCTATGCTTTGCAGGATGCTTATGAGAGCGCGGGCTTCCCTAAAGGTTTATTCGCCAATCTTATTGCTGATAACGAAACTGTTGCAAAAGTGATTGAGGATGATCGCATTGCCGCAGTGACATTGACGGGGAGTATGCGGGCGGGGTCTGCCGTATCGGCGATTGCAGGCAAAGCATTGAAAAAAAGCTTGCTTGAGCTAGGTGGTTCAGACGCATTTATTGTGCTGGCTGACGCCAATATTGATTTGGCTGTTACCGCGGGTGTTGAAGCGCGATTCCAAAATGCGGGCCAGGTGTGCTTAGCCGCGAAACGGTTTATTTTGGAAAAACCCATCGCGGAGGAATTCACACAAAAATTTATCGCGGCCGTCAGACTGTTGAAAGTTGGCGATCCGCTGGACCCGCAAAACAGAATCGGGCCAATGGCGCGAAAAGATTTGCGTGATGAATTACATCATCAAGTAGAACGAACTCTCGCAGCCGGCGCGACACGTCTTCTTGGGGGGAATAAAATTGCTGGCCCCGGCAACTTCTATGAGCCTACCGTATTGGGTGAAGTCGGTCCGGGAATGGCTGCATTTGATGAGGAAACCTTCGGCCCTGTTGCAACTATTACTGTCGCAGATGACGTCGAGCATGCCATTGAGCTGGCAAATACCAGCGATTACGGCTTAGGGGGCAACCTTTGGACCAGCGATGTTTCACGTGCCCAGCGAATCGCGAGACGCTTAGAAACAGGAGGCGTGTTTATCAACGGATTTTCTGCCACGAATGCACGTATCCCTGTTGGTGGTGTGAAAAAGAGCGGGTATGGTCGCGAGCTCTCCCACTTTGGCCTGCGCGAATTCACAAATGCTCAGGCAGTTTGGGCAAAGAAAGTTGACTAAGTGCGTTATCAGTACGTAAAAAAACGCAGTTGAATAAGCAGTAAAATGAGTGAGTTATCTCATCATGACAGGCATCCGCTATGAGAAGGTGCCTGACATATAAAAGATGAAAAAGTTTTATTAACTATCTATAGACGACCGGTCTATTCGGTGTTAGCTTATTCACATGGCAACGGCGACTAAGCGACATAGCACGACAGCCGTTCCGCTGGAATGAACAGCACGCAGAGTTGGCAGGAATAGCAGGCACGGATATAACATTTTTATTTAAGAACATATTAGACGACTGGTCTAATTCAATTATCAATTTGAAATACTGGAGAGTAATGATGAAAATTCTGATGGTCTTAACCTCACATGACAAACTGGGTGACACCGGCCGCAAAACCGGCTTCTGGCTGGAAGAGCTGGCCGCACCTTACTACGCCTTTAAAGACGCAGGCGCAGAAATTACGCTGGCTTCACCGAAAGGCGGTAACCCGCCGTTAGACCCAAAAAGTAATGAGCCTGACTTCCAGACCGAGCAGACCCACCGCTTCGAGGCAGACGCAGAAGCAACCGCACACCTGGCGTCAACGGTTCGTCTCGACAGCGTTTCACACGCTGATTACGACGCCGTTTTTTATCCGGGTGGTCACGGCCCTTTGTGGGACCTGGCCGAAGATAAAAACTCCATCGCCCTTATCGAAGCCTTCCTGGCGGCAAACAAACACGTCGCTCTTGTCTGCCATGCGCCTGGCGTGCTGCGCCACGTCAAAACCCCGGAAGGAAAACCGCTGGTAGAAGGCCGTAAGGTCACCGGTTTTACCAACAGCGAAGAGGAAGCCGTGGGCCTGACGCAGATTGTGCCTTTCCTGGTAGAAGACGAGCTGATTGCCAAAGGCGGGATTTACTCTAAAGGGGCGGACTGGAGTTCTTATGTTGTTACTGACGGCCTGCTGATCACCGGGCAAAACCCAACCTCCTCTACCGAGGCGGCAGAAGAACTGATTAAACAGCTGGGTGCATAACGGTTAATCACGTGGGGAGGGAGTTCTTTAAGCCCTCCCCACGGAGCAAATCTGGACAACATTACACACCTGAATGTCCGTCCGCTGGCCTGTAAGGCAGGGGGCCAGATGTCAGGGTATTAACTTAAAAAATGACAATTGAAGGAAATACATCATGTTTAAAAAATCATTGACCACGCTGGCTTTAAGCCTGGTTCTGTCAGTTTATGCTCAGTCTTCAATGGCTGCGCCGGTAAAAAACATCGTTCTGGTACATGGCGCTTTTGTTGATGGCTCCGGTTGGGATCCGGTGGCTCGCATTCTGAATAAAGCGGGCTACAACGTATCGATTGTTCAGGAGCCGCAAACCTCGCTGGCTGATGATGTCGCTGCGACTCGACGCGTTCTCGCGTTACAAAGTGGTAAATCATTGCTGGTTGGCCACAGCTACGCCGGCATGATCATCAGTGACGCGGGTAATGATCCCTCTGTTGCCGGTCTGGTTTACATCGCAGCGTTCCAGCCGGAGCAAGGTGATTCATTGCTGAGTCTGGCAAAAAAATATCCGCCAGCTGCTCAGTCAATTACAGAAACGCCAGATCACTTCCTTTATATCAAACCGGAAAATTTCCACGCGGACTTTGCCGCTGACTTGCCCGTCAAAGAAACAAATCTGTTGGCGCAATCTCAACTCATGCCTGCAGTAGCCGCATTCACTGCCCCGGCAGGCGTTCCTGCATGGAAAACGAAGCCTAGCTGGGCCGTCGTGGCGACGCAGGATCGTGCTATTAATCCAGAACTGGAGCGCTTCATGGCTAAACGCGCGCACAGCACCGTCACTGAATTGAAAGGCAACCATGCCATTTACGCATCGCAGCCGGAAAAAATTGCGGCGGTGATCGAAAAAGCGGCACAAAGCTTATCTCAGTAAACATCAGTGAAATGCTTTCCTTGCCAGCCATTATTTGAATGATTGCCAGGTGTAAAAGCAAACATACGAAAAATCAATTCTAAGTTAAATGCGCCGCCAATGAGGCGTCGCCAACAGAAAAGAGAAAAAAGAGATGAAAACTATTCAGGTGAAAGACGGTTCTAAGATTGCATATAAAGACTTTGGCAAGGGACAAACCATTATTTTCTCCCACGGCTGGCCATTATCGAGTGATGCATGGGACGCGCAAATGTTGTTCTTCGGTCAGCAGGGGTTCCGTGTCATCGCTCACGATCGCCGCAGCCATGGCAACTCCAGTCAGACGTGGGACGGCAATGATATGGATACCTATGCTGAAGATTTATCATCACTCATCGAGCAGTTAGATCTCCACGACGTTGTTCTGGTTGGGCATTCGACCGGTGGCGGTGAAGTCGCACGCTATATCGGTACCTACGGTTCAGCCCGTGTCAGCAAAGCCGTTCTTATCGGCGCAGTACCGCCGGTTATGCTGCAAAGTGAGAAAAACCCTGGCGGTCTGCCTATGGAAGTGTTTGATGGCATCCGTGCTGCGGTCGAAAAAGACCGTTCTCAGTTCTACAAGGATCTGACCACGCCGTTTTTCAACTATAACCGTTCATCAGAGACGCCTTCTGAGGGTGTGAGGGAAAGCTTCTGGCTTCAGGGCATGCAGGGTGGGATCAAAGGTCAATATGACTGTATCAAACAGTTTTCTGAGGTTGATTTCACTGATGACCTTAAGAAAATCGATGTACCAACCCTGATCATGCATGGTGATGACGACCAGATCGTGCCGCTGGCCGACTCTGCCATTCTGTCCGCGCAACTTGTCAAAGATGCGCAGATCAAGGTCTATGCAGGATTTGGCCACGGGATGACAATCACCCAAGCCGGGACGATTAATGAAGACCTGCTGCGATTCATTGAAGAGTAAGCGACTGAACATGGCGCAACGTCTTACCGTATTATTTCAGCCGGTGGCGATAACCATCTGTACGGTACTGCTGAAATCTACAAATAAGCGTTAGCAAAATGGGATATTTTTAACTTGCTTGTAGACGACTGGTCTAGTTCTTGGTAGATTGAGCACATGAATACTACAACGCAACTACATAACAATGAAATCCGCGAGCATATTCTGGCGACAGGTCAGCGGATCATGGCGGGTAAAGGATTTTCCGCGGTCGGATTGAACGAAATACTCAAAGATGCTGGTGTGCCCAAAGGCTCTTTCTATCATTACTTTAGTTCGAAAGAAGCTTTCGGCGCAGATATGCTGGCACATTATTTTGATGTTTATCTCGCCGATATCGACAGGACACTGGGCCAGCCTGGTCTCAACATGGCTCAGCGGCTGATGAACTACTGGCAGCAGTGGCGGGAATCTCAGTCGTTCTCTGATTGTCAGGGTAAGTGTCTTGCCGTGAAACTAGGCGCTGAAGTTGCCGATCTTTCGGACACGATGCGCTTAACGCTAGAGGCAGGCACTTCAGGGATAATCTCGCGTCTGGCAGAAGCGTTAGAAACGGGCGTAGCCGAGGGGTCTCTCACTATTGACGATACACCTCGCACCGTGGCAGAAAGCCTCTACCAGCTTTGGGTAGGTGCAAGCGTCATGGTCAAGATTGTTCGAAATACTGGCCCGTTTGATTCAGCGCTGCTGACGACAAGAAAAATTATTCATATTACCCCCTAGCCAGGGGGTACTCAGTAAAGAGCCGTTTTTGTACCCGTTTAATATACGACCAGTCTAATATTTACCGCTTAATTAGACGACTGGTCTAATCCAATTATTGATTTGAAATGCAGGAGTTGTTATGAAAATTCTGATGGTCTTAACCTCACACGACAAACTGGGTGACACCGGCCGCAAAACCGGCTTCTGGCTGGAAGAGCTGGCCGCACCTTACTACGCCTTTAAAGACGCAGGCGCAGAAATTACGCTGGCTTCACCGAAAGGCGGTAACCCGCCGTTAGACCCAAAAAGTAATGAGCCTGACTTCCAGACCGGGCAGACCCACCGCTTCGAGGCAGACGCAGAAGCAACCGCACACCTGGCGTCAACGGTTCGTCTCGACAGCGTTTCACACGCTGATTACGACGCCGTTTTTTATCCGGGTGGTCACGGCCCTCTGTGGGACCTGGCCGAAGATAAAAACTCCATCGCCCTTATCGAAGCCTTCCTGGCGGCAAACAAGCACGTTGCTCTGGTCTGCCATGCGCCTGGCGTGCTGCGCCACGTCAAAACCCCGGAGGGAAAACCGCTGGTAGCAGGCCGTAAGGTCACCGGTTTTACCAACAGCGAAGAGGAAGCCGTGGGCCTGACGCAGATTGTGCCTTTCCTGGTAGAAGACGAGTTGATTGCCAAAGGCGGGATTTATTCGAAAGGGGAGGACTGGAGTTCTTATGTGGTCAGCGATGGCCTGCTGATCACCGGGCAAAACCCAACGTCCTCGGCAGCAACGGCAGCCCAGCTAATCAGGCAGTTGAGTGCATAACTGTTGACGAAGTGAAGGTGACAGGATGCCTGCCTGTCACCTCTTACGATGATCACTGATGGAAAATCCTTATGAATCATAAAGCCTTATTCGAGCCAACTCAGCTTGGTCCTTATACCCTCAAAAATCGCATTGTATTTCCACCGCTGACGCGCCAAAGAAGTGGACAACCAGGAAATATACCCACCGACCTCATGGCCGAATATTACCGTCAACGCGCGGGTGCAGGTTTCATGATCACTGAAGGCACTCAGATTGAGCCTCGTGGACAAGGTTATGCCTGGACACCGGGAATTTATACTGAGCAACACATTGAGGGGTGGAAAAAAGTGACCCGCGCGGTCCATGCGGAAGGGGGGATTATTTTTGCACAACTCTGGCATGTGGGACGCGTTTCTCATTCCGCACTGCAACCAGAAGAAAGTGCCCCTGTGGCTCCTTCAGCCATTCAGGCTGAACAAGCAAAGGCGTTTATTGAGACGGGGCCAGGTACGGGCACGTTGGTCACCCCTTCAATTCCCCGCGAACTGACGCGGTCAGAAATTAAAGATCTCGTGAATTTATATGCCCAGGCGGCGAAAAATGCCATCAGTGCAGGTTTTGACGGGGTCGAGATCCATGCTGCGAATGGTTATTTGGTTAATCAGTTCATTTCAGAGCATGCAAACCAGCGTAAGGATGAATACGGCGGTTCCGTTGAAAATCGACTGCGGTTTTTGGATGAAATTGTGCAGGCTATCTCTCATGCAATAGGGCCAGACCGTCTGGGCGTTCGCTTTACGCCGTTATTTTCCAGCACAGATGAAGACCGCGTCTATATCGGCCTGGTTGAAAGTGATCCGCATAAAACCTATGTAGAAGCGGTAAAAATCCTGGAAAACGCCGGTGTTGCCTATGTGTCTATAGCCGAAGCCGACTGGGAAAATGCTCCTGACTTACCCGAAGCGTTCCGCCGTGAGATCCGCGCGATATTTAGTGGGCGCATCATCTACGCTGGTCGATACACAGCAGAACGTGGTGCCCGGATGGTTGAGGAGCAGTTGGCTGACCTCATCGCATTTGGTCGACCATTTATCGCCAACCCTGATCTCCCTGAACGCATAGCGAACGGTTGGGCATTTAACGATCTTAACAGCAGAACGCTGTATGGCGGGACGGGTGAAGGTTTTACTGATTATCCGGTTTACAACGCGCAGCGTTAGAAAATATTTGGCCAAGAAATCGCCACCCATGCCTGAGACGCAGAGGCGGGTGTCGTCTGAAGAACCGGGACTGCTTTTAAAAAGGCCAGCGCGGGAAGATAAATTCTGTATCCGGGACGGGTCAGGCAAAAGCAAAAAGCCCGCTCAGTTTCCTGAGCGGGCTTTTCTAATTTGGCTCCTCTGACTGGACTCGAACCAGTGACATACGGATTAACAGTCCGCCGTTCTACCGACTGAACTACAGAGGAATCGTGTGAACGGGGCGCATAATAGCGAGTGACGCCGCCGGTAGCAAAGGATTTTTTTGATCGGCGTTCTGATGGAAGACAATTTGTTCAGCTTATTAAAAAATAGCCAAAAATCGGCGGCATTCATCAAATAAACTGAATCAGTATGTTAAACAAATGATATTTATTCTCATCCTGAGTCGCGTAAAGTAAGCCTATTACTGCGCCATTTCGCGATGGCTCAACGTCAGGATTACCCGGACATGAGGATAAATACGCTATGAAGAAGATTGGATTTTTATCATTTGGTCACTGGACGCCTTCTCCGCAGTCGGGAACCCGCTCGGCGGCTGACGCGTTGCTGCAATCTATCGATCTGGCGGTCGCGGCAGAAGAGCTCGGCGCGGATGGCGCTTACTTCAGGGTGCATCACTTTGCCCGTCAGCTGGCGTCGCCTTTTCCGTTGCTGGCCGCCATTGGTGCGAAGACCCGCAAAATTGAAATCGGTACCGGCGTGATCGACATGCGGTATGAAAATCCGCTGTATATGGCGGAAAATGCCAGTGCGGCCGATCTGATCTCTGGGGGTCGTTTGCAACTGGGCATCAGCCGTGGCTCACCGGAACAGGTGGTGGATGGCTGGCGCTATTTTGGCTATCAGCCCGCTGAAGGTGAAACTGAGGCTGATATGGCGCGTCGTCATACCGAAGCCTTTCTTGATGTGCTGCGTGGTGAAGGTTTTGCGAAACCGAACCCGCAGCCGATGTTTCCGAATCCGCCGGGCATGTTGCGCCCTGAGCCGTATTCTGAAGGTCTGCGTGAGCGCATCTGGTGGGGCGCTGGCTCGAATGCCACAGCAGTCTGGGCGGCGAAACTGGGCATGAATTTGCAAAGCTCCACCCTGAAAGATGATGAAACCGGGGAGCCGTTCCATATTCAGCAGGCGCAGCAGATCCGCGCTTATCGTGAAGCCTGGAAAGAGGCTGGACATACGCGAACGCCGCGCGTCTCGGTCAGTCGCAGTATTTTCGCGCTGATGGATGACCGTGACCGTGCCTATTTTGGCGGCAGCAGCAACGATGGCGATAAAGTCGGTTTCCTCGATGAGAAAACCCGGGCGATTTTCGGCCGCAGCTATGCGGCGACGCCGGACCTGCTGATCAAACAGCTGAAGCAGGATGAAGCGATTGCTGAAGCCGATACGTTATTGCTGACGGTGCCGAATCAGCTTGGCGTGGAGTACAACGTGCATGTGATTGAATCGATACTTAAACATGTGGCCCCTGAAATGGGCTGGCGCGATTAATCTCCCGTCCGTCCTGAAGCCCGCCTGAGGAAACTCACGCGGGCTTTTTTCATTTTGCGACGCTGAAAGAGAAGCCTCGCTTATTAAGTGGCTATTCTATAATCACTGTGGCCCTTTTTGTGCTGTCAAAACCTTCAATGTCTGCGCATAAATCCGAAGGGAAGGTCTATCAAATACATAGGGTAATTCAGATGTGACTGGCGTAAATCCGCGTATAGAGTAGCAATGAGACTACATAACAGGAGTGTGAGCATGAGCAGTTCTATTGATGAAGAAGCAAAAGACGCAAAGCCCATTGTTGAAGCAAACAGAGAAGCCGATGTCAGCAAATGTCCTTTCCATCAGGGAAATACCAATAAAGCCTCTGGCGGCGGGACCGGTAACCGCGACTGGTGGCCTAACCAGCTCAGAGTCGACTTACTGAATCAGCATTCCGCGCGCTCAAACCCGTTGGGCGAAGCATTTGATTACCGTAAAGAATTTGCCAAATTAGACTATTCCGCACTCAAAGCCGATCTCAAGGGGCTGCTCACCGAGTCGCAACCCTGGTGGCCTGCCGACTGGGGAAGTTATATCGGCCTGTTCATCCGCATGGCGTGGCACAGCGCCGGGACCTACCGTTCCGTTGACGGGCGTGGTGGCTCGGGGCGCGGCCAGCAACGTTTTGCACCGTTAAACTCCTGGCCAGATAACGTCAGCCTTGATAAAGCGCGCCGTCTGTTATGGCCGGTGAAACAAAAATACGGCCAGAAAATTTCCTGGGCCGATTTATATATTCTGGCGGGGAACGTCGCGCTGGAAAACTCCGGCTTCCGCACCTTTGGATTTGGTGCCGGGCGTGAAGACGTCTGGGAACCGGATCTGGACGTAAACTGGGGCGACGAGACCACCTGGCTTGAGCACCGTCATCCTGAAGAACTGGCTAAATCGCCGCTCGGCGCAACGGAAATGGGGCTGATTTACGTCAACCCGGAAGGCCCGAATCACAGTGGCGATCCGGCGTCCGCCGCCCCGGCTATACGCGCCACGTTCGGTAATATGGGCATGAACGATGAAGAGATCGTCGCCCTGATTGCCGGCGGGCACACGCTCGGAAAAACCCACGGCGCAGGTCCCGCCACCCACGTCGATGTGGATCCTGAAACCGCACCGATTGAAGCACAGGGGCTGGGCTGGGCCAACAACTACGGCTCCGGTGTCGGCGCGGATGCCATCACGTCCGGTCTGGAAGTCATCTGGTCGCAGACGCCAACGCAGTGGAGCAATTACTTCTTCGAGAACCTGTTCAAATACGAGTGGGTGCAGACCCGCAGCCCTGCCGGTGCGATCCAGTTTGAAGCGGTCAATGCGCCGGACATTATCCCTGATCCGTTCGATACCTCGAAAAAACGCAAACCGACCATGCTTGTTACCGATCTGACGCTGCGTTTTGACCCGGAATTCGAGAAGATTTCCCGTCGTTTCCACAGCGATCCGCAGGCGTTTAACGAGGCTTTCGCCCGTGCCTGGTACAAACTGACGCACAGGGATATGGGACCGAAAGCGCGCTATATCGGTCCTGAAGTGCCGAAAGAAGATCTCATCTGGCAGGATCCGCTACCGGCGCCGGTTTATCACCCGACCGTCGCTGATATCGCGCAACTGAAAGAAAAAATTGCCGCGACCGGTTTGTCTGCCGGTGAACTGACCTCGGTGGCATGGGCGTCGGCGTCCACCTTCCGTGGCGGTGACAAACGCGGAGGTGCCAACGGTGCCCGCCTGGCGCTGCAACCGCAGCGAGGCTGGGACGTGAATGCCATCGCCGCCCGTGTATTGCCAGCGCTGGAATCCGTGCAGCAGGCATTCCCGAAAGCGTCTCTGGCAGATGTGATTGTGCTGGCGGGCGTGGTTGGTGTCGAAAAAGCGGCAAAAGCGGTCAATGTCGATATTGAAGTGCCGTTCACGCCGGGGCGTGTGGATGCGCGTCAGGATCAGACGGATGTTGAATCCTTCGAATTGCTTAAACCGAAAGCAGATGGTTTCCGTAACTACCGTGGGGAGTCGGCCAACACCTCAACCGAAAATCTGCTGATCGACAAGGCTCAGCAACTGACGCTTACCGCACCGGAATTAACCGTGCTGGTGGGGGGCTTACGTGCGCTTGGGGCGAACTATGACGGCAGTGATCTGGGCGTCTTCACCGATAAAACGGGCGAGCTGAACACGGACTTCTTCGTGAATTTGCTGGATATGCGCACGGAATGGAAAGCCACCGATGCGACCGGCGAACGTTTCGAAGGGCGCGATCGGGTCAGCGGGGAAGTGAAATATACCGCCACCCGCGCCGATTTGGTGTTTGGCTCGAACGCCGTGCTGCGTGCCAGCGCCGAGGTTTACGCCAGCGGTGATGCCAAAGAGAAATTCGTGAAAGACTTTGTCGCGGCATGGACCAAAGTCATGGATCTGGATCGCTTCGAACTCTGAGAGACAAAAGCCTGAAAGTATCAAGCCCGCGCAGGTTGCCCTGAGCGGGCTTTTCTAATTTGGCGCGCTGACTGGGATCGTGTCTGCAATTACAGGTATAATCCCGCCCATTATTCAGCGGATTCAGAAACCAAGATGACAAAACTTACTTTACAAGAGCAACTGCTCAAAGCCGGCTTAGTGACCAGCAAGAAAATGGCCAAAGTGGAAAGAACGGCTAAAAAGTCCCGCGTTCAGGCCCGTGAGGCCAGAGAAGCGGTGGAAGAGAATAAAAAAGCGCAACTTGAACGTGACAGGCAGCTCAGCGAACAGCAAAAACAAGCCGCGTTATCGAAAGAATATAAAGCGCAGGTGAAGCAGCTGATTGAAATGAATAAAATCGATATTTCAAAAGGCGATATCGGTTTTAACTTCACCGACAATAATCTGATTAAAAAAATCTATGTGGATAAAACCACCCAGGCTCAGCTGATCAGCGGTCGTCTCGCGATTGCGCGTCTGATGGTGGATAACGGCGGCGAGAGTCAGTACGCGATTATCCCGGCCAGCGTGGCCGATAAAATCGCGCAGCGCGATGCGGGCAGTATTGTGCTGAACAGCGCGCTGAGTCAGGAAGAACAGGATGAAGAAGATCCGTACGCTGATTTTAAAGTGCCTGATGATCTGATGTGGTGATACTGCGTTCAGAACGGACAGCGGTTACGGGCTTCGATTTTCTCTCCGCTGACGGGATGAACAAAATTCAATGCACTGGCGTGCAGCATTAATCGCGGCGTCAGTTCTGTGCCCGGCAACAGGCGTCCGCCATACAGGTCACAGCCCAAAATCGGGTGGCCCAATTGCTGACAATGAATGCGCAGCTGATGGGTTCGCCCGGTCTCCGGGATCAGTTCCACCCGCGTCAGCGGCAGTAACGTCCCGTCTTCCCCCTCACGATGAAACCGTTCAATCACCTTAAAGCGTGAGCGGGCGGGCTTACCGTGGATGGCGCAAATCGACATCAGCGGGAACAGCGCCGGATCTTTGGCAATCGCCGCATCTATCACCCCTTCGTCGTCGCGCAGGTGCCCGCAAAGCAGTGCGCTGTAGACCTTCGTCACCGAACGCTGACTGAACTGCTGGCAAAGCGCGGCATTAATCGCTTTATTGCGGGCAACCACCAGTAATCCTGACGTGCCGAAATCCAGCCGGTGAACCAGCGTACAGCCAGGGAAAATCCTCACCAGCCGGTGATGCACGGAATCCAGATTTTGCGGATTTTTCCCCGAAAGGCTGAGCAGCCCGGCGGGCTTATTGATCAGCACCAGATGATCGTCCTGAAAGAGGATTTCTATCTCGTCATGGCACGGCGGGGCAATAAACGTATCGGTGATCACAGACATCAGACTGACCGGCGGCAAAAGGGAGGCGGATGATAACGAATTTTCAACCAGCTGGCGAATCGACTGACGTGGCCTCAAAAACGCCGGGGCGATAATAATAAAAAAACGCAATAATATGAGAATAAATAAAACAGAATGATCACAACCAGTGTTGCGATATCTCCTTTCATCTGAGTCGCCTTTATTATGCAGGAAAGTGAATGAGTTTGGGCGTGTGAAAAGTCGCCGTTAAAGACGACTTTTCATCGGTTCATGTTCAGGCCTTCAGAAGGTATAAAGCACACCGAAATTGTAGGTTGTGCCGCCGCGCTTAACGACAATCGGGCTGTTACCGGCTTTGTCGTCCAGCCAGGTGTAATCGGCACTGACGACGCCGCCCCAGTGCGACGTGAACTGGTGGCTCCAGGTCAGGCTGCTGTCTACGCCATAGAACCCCCCGGCCGACTGATAAGGCGCGAAATTAGTGCGGTCGCTTTGTTCGCGGCTCACGCCATAAAAGGTGTTCATATAGCGCCGGTCGCCAAAGAGCGCCGCCGACTGAAGTGCGACAGTGTCGGTGTCGTTTTGTACCGGCAGTACCGTGACGGAAGTCTGATAATGCACACCTTGCCCGTCTGTCAGAGGCAGAGTGGCTTTGCCTTCAAAAGACAGCCACGGCGTGGCTGACCAGCCGACCGCGAGCGCGGTATTCATGGTCGCATCGATATTCCCCATGCCTTTGAGTTTATTCGAACCATCCCGCCAGGTGGAGTTTCTGTCTGTCCGCCCTAGGCCGTATCCCAGCGTATGCTCCAGATACAGGCCGTTATCCGCCTGCAGGTCATAACCCACGCCTTTGAGCGAATCGAAGAAAAAGGCACCGTCGCGTGCCTGAATGACCGGCGCGACCAGCCAGTGGCGCTGATCGGAACCGCTGTAGCGCGGCGCGCTCTGTGCGCCCATGCCGACGGTAAAAGTGGGGGCGGGTGGGGTATCGTCAGCCAGTGCCTGAAGCACTGTTGCGGACAGACCGAAACAGGTAATGTGCAGTATTAGTTTTCTGGATATCATGTGATTCCTCATCACCCAAACGTATGGTTCGTAGCGGATTGCAGCCGCGTCTGAGACCCAAAGTATGAAGAGGCAGTGTCAATAAACTGTCGGGAATTTATGAAGAAACAGTCAAGGCGACCAAAATGCAGACAAAACGAATCCTGATTATTGAAGATGATGCCGATGCGGCGGACGTTCTCGATGCCTATTTGAAACGTGAAGGTTATGAAGTACAGATTGCGGGAGACGGCCTGTCCGGGTTGGGTATCGCACAGGGCTGGAAGCCGGATCTTATTCTGCTGGATGTGATGCTTCCCGGCATGAGGGGAACAGAGGTATTAGCATCCTTGCGTCGGGAAAGCAGCATTCCCGTCATTATGGTGACGGCGATGGGGGACATGCCCGATAAGATCAGTGCGCTGCGTTTCGGTGCCGATGATTATATTGTTAAACCTTATAATCCTGCTGAAGTAGTGGCGCGGGTGCAGGCGGTGATACGCCGGATGTCGTCAGGTGAAAAATCAGCACCGATCCTCCGGTGGAGAGATCTGGAAGTGAACGCGGAAGCCTTCACTGCAACCGTCAGGACGCCCGCAGGCACGCTTTCCTACCTTGATCTGACGCCGACGGAGTTTTCCGTGCTCACGACACTGATGCGCACACCCACACGTCCGTTTTCCCGTCAGCATCTTCTGGAAAGTTGCCTGCCTGAAAGCGAGGCGCTTGAGCGCGTGGTGGACACGCACATTTACAACTTACGTAAGAAGCTTGAATCAGCGGGCATTGTTAACGTGCTGGTCAACGTGCGCAGCGTCGGTTACAGGTTCAGACAGCCATGATTTCGATCCAATCTCAGTCATTATGGCGCTGGATTTGTGTCCGCATCCTGACGCTGGCCATTGGCAGCGTGATCGTCATTGCGTTTTGCATGTGGCTGCGTTTTGCCATTGAGAACCTCTGGGTGTTACACCATATGTCTCCTGCGCTCAGGGCAGAATTTGACGTGCTGCGTGAAAATCCGGAGCTAAATCTTGCGCGATTTCATCAGATTATCGATGAAGGCTGGGGCGCGCGTTACTCGGATCCGTCTATTGCGAATGCCGACTGGATGATGGTCGGCATACTGGTCGTCGTGGTCATTCCCTTTATTGTGATACTCGGCCTCAAAGCGGCACGTCCGTTGTCCTCGCAGTTCAGTGATCTTGCACAGGTCGCGAGAGCCGTGACCCAGGGTAATTTCAATACGCGTGCCAGATCCGTTAAAAATGCCCCGTCCGAACTCATCCACTTTACTGATGATTTTAACGCCATGATGCTGCAACTCTCGCGTTATGAGAGGGAGTTGCGGGCTTCACACGTGGCGATGGCACATGAATTACGTTCACCGCTGACGGCGGCCGTGGGACGATTGCAGGGGATGCTTGACGGGGTATTTAAACCGGAGCCGCGACAATTGCAGATGGTCATGGAACAACTTCTGCACTTAAACCGGTTGATTGATGAGCTTCACCTGCTGTCACTGGCCGATGCAGGCCAGCTCAATCTTGATAACGTCCCAACAGACCTGACTGAATTGCTGCGTGAGCGCGCAGCATGGCTTAATCCTCAGACAACGCAGGCGGGGTTTAGCATCATCCTGAAGCCATCGGAGGTTTGCCATTACGTCGGGGATCCCTTTCGTCTTGGGCAGGTCTTCACCATATTGATGGAAAATGCGTTGCGTTATGCCGCAGAGGGCCAGCGTCTGGACATTAATGTGGTGCAGCGACCAGAGGGGGTCGACGTTGTCTTTGAGGATTTTGGTCCCGGTGTGGAGGGGGATTTTCTTCCAGTGATGTTTGAACGTTTTACCCGGGCAGAGGCCTCCCGTGCGAGACATTCCGGCGGAAGCGGCTTAGGGCTGTCGATTGCCCGTGCAATATGCGAAGCACATGGCGGCAGCATAAGGGCATCACTGAAAGCGCAGGGAGGGTTGATTATCACCGTGAGCCTGACCTGAATGGGCGGTAATAAAAAAGTGCTGATCTTGACGATTTCTTGATGAAATATTACGGGAATCTGGACAGTGAACGGATTGAATAGCGATATCTCAATTCAGGAAGACTGTCATGGCTGTTACCTTCACCGATTATGCGCGCCACGCCGTTCGCCACTTATCCGCCTCTGGTCGGATGCTTCCCTTCATTCCTGCCGCCTGTCTGCTGGTGATTGCCATGGTGCTGACAGGCTGTGGTGAGAAAGCCCATAAACACGCGCCCTCCATCAGGCCGGTGCGTACATTCATTGCACCGCCGCCTGTTGCTTGCGGCTCCCAGCTTCAAACGGGTGAAATTCGCGCCCATGAAGAGGTGACGCTCGGATTCCGGCTGGACGGGCGTATTCTGACGCGGCAGGCCGAGGTGGGGGACCACGTGATCGCCGGTCAGGTTCTGGCCACGCAAGAAAGCGAGACCAGCCGTAACCAGCTCAGCAGTGCGCAGTCCGACCTGAACAGCGCCCGCGCGGCTGAGCAGGTCGCGGCGCTCAGTCTCAGACGTATGCAGTTATTGATGCCTTCCGGGGCGATTGCACGATCGCAGCTTGATAGCGCGCAGGCAGACTGGCAGGCAGCCCGCGCGAAGCGTCAGAACAGTGAAGATGCGCTGAAAAATGCGCAGGAAAACGTCTCCTGGGCAAAGCTCACGGCTCCCGCTGACGGCGTGACCACCCAGGTCAGCGCGTCGGCAGGACAAGTGGTCAGTGCCGGGCAATCTGTAATCACCCTGGCCAGTGGTAACCTGCGTGATGCCGTATTTGATGTGGCCGATCCCCGGTCTGTTCCTCAGCAAGCTGATAGCCTGTTTACTCTATCGTTACTTTCTGCTCCTTCCGTGGTTGCGCAGGGGCATTTCCGCGACGTCAGCCCGCAGGCCGACCCGCAAACCCGCACCTGGCGCCTCCGCATCACCCTCGATAACCCGCCACCGGCCATGGCACTCGGTGCCAGTGTTCAACTCACTCTTAACGCATCAGGCCCGCTTTTGATCGCACTGCCTGCCTCTGCGCTGACCCGTACCGGGAATAAACCGGCTGTTTTTGTGTTTGATGAGAAAACGCAGTCGCTGCATTTACGACCGGTTGCTGTTGGGCGCTACAGTACCTCTGAAATATTTATCTCAACCGGTGTACACCCGGGCGAAAGGGTGGTCATTGCCGGTGTGAGTAAACTTCGTGAAGGTGAAAAAGTCATGCCCGGCGAGGACAGCGAATGAAACCGTCTTCCCCTGTCGGGGCCTTCAACCTTTCAGCCTGGGCGCTGGATCATCAGTCACTGATTGCCTTTTTTATGCTGCTGTTAATGGCGGCGGGCGTCATCAGCTATGAGCAACTCCCCCGTAATGAAGATCCGGCGTTTACCATTAAAACTGCCGTGGTGTCCGCGAACTGGCCGGGGGCGAGCGTGGAGGATACGGTTAATCTGGTTACCGATACGCTGGAGAAAAAACTGCAGGAAACGCCTTATCTTGATTTTGTGCAAAGTGAAACGCACGCCGGGCAATCGGTCATTTTCGTCAATCTTCGTGATGACACGCCCCCTGCAGAGGTTGCGGGTATCTGGTATCAGGTACGCAAAAAGATGCAGGATATCGCGCCGTCACTGCCAGCGGGCGTGCAGGGCCCCTCGGTGGATGACGAATTTGATGACACGTTCGGCACCCTTTATGGCTTTACTGCGGAAGGTTTCACGCCGCGCGAACTTCGCGACAAAGTTGATGATATCAGCCGCAGTCTGATGTCGCTGCCGGATATGGGAAAAGCCAGCCTGCTGGGTGTGCAGGAGGAGAATATGGTTCTCGAATTTTCACCGGCACAACTGGCGGGAATGGGACTGGATCTCCGGCAAGTCACCGATGCACTGAAGTCGCAAAATGCGGTTGAACCTTCAGGCGTTTTGCGAACCGACAGTGAAAACATTGCCCTGCGTGTGAGTGGCGCACTGACGTCAGAGCAAAGTTTACGCGCGGTGACGCTGCACATTGCCGGGCGCTACATTCCGCTGACGGATATCGCGAAGATTAGCCGCCAGGATGCCGAGCCTCCGTCACCGGCATTCCGGGTCAACGGGCAGCCCGCTATCGGTCTTGCCATTTCCATGGCTTCCACAGGCAACATGCTGTCTTTTGGCAAGGCACTTAATGACCGGATGGCCGTGATTGCCGCACAGCTCCCGCACGGTATTGAAATGGTTAAAGTTGCGGATCAGTCGGCCGTAGTATCGCAGGCGGTAAGCGGCTTTATCCGGGTGTTGATTGAGGCTGTGGTGATTGTGCTGGCGGTGTCCTTCGTCTCATTAGGCACCCGTGCCGGGCTGGTGGTGGCTGCGGCGATCCCCATCGTGCTGGCGATGACGTTTATCGGCATGATGCTTGCCGGCATCGGGTTACAACGTATTTCGCTGGGTGCGTTAATCATCGCCCTGGGTCTGCTGGTGGATGATGCCATGATCACCGTCGAGGCGATGGTGTCACGCATTGAGGCCGGTGATCCTACATGGCGGGCGGCGACTTACGCATTTGAAACGACGGCTTTCCCGATGCTGACCGGCACGCTGGTGATGATAGCGGGTTTTATCCCGGTGGGGTTTGCCGCCTCAAGTGCGGGAGAGTATTGCTATTCTCTCTTCGCCGTGGTTCTGATTGCGCTTTTATGTTCCTGGGTCGTGGCCATCCTTTTTTCACCCCTGATCGGAACCTGGCTGTTGCCTGAGAAACTGGCATCACACGCTGAAAAACAGGGCAGACTGATGCGTTTCTATCAGCGTCTGCTTAATCAGGTTCTGATGCATCGCGTGATGACCGTCGGCTTTGCCTGCCTTTTGTTAGGGCTTGCCGCTTATGCGACCACGTTTATGCAGGGCGAGTTTTTCCCGGCGTCGGATCGTCCGGAACTGCTGGTCAGCCTTACGCTTCCCGGCAATGCTTCTCAACGCGACACGGCACGACAAGCGGAGAGGCTGGAGCACGCCCTGAAAGACAATCCGAACATTGACCATTTTTCTACGTATGTGGGGTCAGGCGCAGTGCGGTTTTACCTGCCTATGGACGTGTTACTCAATGATGAGAACACGGCACAGGTGGTCATCGTCGCCAAAAGTCTGGAGGACAGGGATACGTTACGGGCGCGACTGGAAACGGTTTTGGCCCGGGATTTCAGCGATATCACGACGCGCGTTTCGCCGCTGGAACTGGGTCCTCCCGTCGGCTGGCCGGTAAAATATCGCGTCAGCGGACCCGATTATGCAAAGGTCAGGCAGATTGCGCAGCAACTTGCCAGCGTTCTTGGAAACAGTCCCGAAACCCGCGAAGTTAACCTGACCGCCGGTGAACCCGAACGGGTCATCACCTTAAAGGTGAATCAGACTGCGGCACGGGCGGCGGGTGTTACTTCCGAAAGCCTCGCTACGTTACTTAACACAGTCTGGTCTGGCAGCGTAGTCACCACCATCAGGGATAAAAACCGGTTGATTGATGTTGTTCTGCGGGGGAATAAGCGCGAACGGCAAGATTTGACGACGCTGTCCGGGCTGATGATCACCACGGCAAAAGGGCAGAAAATCCCCGTGAGTCAGGTGGCGACGCCGGTCTGGGGAATTGAAGACCCGGTTATCTGGCGTCGTCAGCGCCTGCCGTTTATTACAGTACAAACTGATTTAGCCGCAGGTCTGAGTGCAGAGGGGGTTTCTCAGCAGCTCTCTCCTTTGGTCTCACGTTTCAGGGCAACGTTACCGCCGGCGTATACGATAGAGGAGGGCGGTGTGGTGGCCGAGTCGGACAAAGGCAACAGCTCGGTGTTCGCGGTATTGCCGGTTACCCTGTTTGTTATGCTGACCCTGCTGATGATTCAGTTGCAGCGCTTCTCCCGTATGCTTCTCGCGTTGTTTATGGCTCCCTTCGGACTGATTGGGATTGTGCTGGCGATGTTGCCGACGGGGACGCCGATGGGCTTTGTTGCCTTGCTGGGTATCATCGCACTGGCAGGCATGATTATCCGCAATGCGGTGATCCTTATCAGTGAAGTGGACAATAACGTCAGGGAGGGGCTTGGCCGCGATGAGGCCATCAAAGCAGCGGCACAACATCGTTCCCGGCCAATATTGCTCACGGCTTGCGCTGCGATACTGGGAATGATCCCGATTGCCGGGCAGGTTTTTTGGGGACCCATGGCCTATGCGATTATCGGCGGGCTTATCATTGGCACGGTCGTCACGCTGACAGTATTACCTGCTTCGTTGAGTATTATTATGCAGTTTGAAAGGCGTCGTGATACAGGAAGGATCAATCGATAAACTTTTTTCACAAGGGTATTTTTCCGGATGCGGCAGTGCAATCGAACTGAAATGAACCCAAACTGGGTGTTTCTCCGTCTGAACTCAGCCAGGCGATGAAGGCACTAGAGGAAAGGCTGAATATCCGCCTTCTGACCCGCACGACACGAAGCGTTGCCCCCACAAAAGCCGGGGAGCATGCCGCGCTAAGTCTGGTATAGCCGAAGTTAAAACCTTTCCTCAGATTGACCTAAAAAAGCTTTTGCATTGAAAAAATGCCGCTTTTACCGCAACTTAAACATCAAGTTTGCGGCCAGTCAGCCATTCCACCATCGCCGGGTTGCGGTGAGAGAAGAAGGCGCTGGTTGCGGTGTCGAGGGCGGCAATTTGCAGCATATCTTCAGCGCTGAGTTCAAAATCGAGAATGTTGATATTCTCTTCCATGCGTTCTTTTCGCACCGATTTGGCCAGTGAAACGATGCCTCGCTGGAAGATCCAACGCAGTACCACCTGGCCCACGCTTTTGCCGTACTTCTGACCAATTGCCGTTAACACGGGGTGCTGGAACAGACCATTTTTACCTTCTGCAAACGGTGCCCAGGCTTCCGGCTGAATACCACGGCTTTGGTTCCATGGAACGGCATGCAGCTGCTGGTTGAAGGGATTAACTTCAATCTGGTTCACCGCAGGGGCAATGTTGTTGAAGGCGATAAGGTCGGCCAACCGGTCAGGATGGAAGTTGCTGACACCAATGGCGCGAATTTTGCCTGCCTGTTGCAGTTCTTCCATAGCTCGCCATGCCCCGTGGACATCGCCGTAAGGCTGGTGAATCAGGTACAGGTCGACATAATCAAGTTGCAGTCGGTTCAGGGAGCGTTCGAACTGTGCTTTAGCGCCCTCATAATTTGTATCCTGCAGCCATAGCTTGGTCGTTACAAAGAGTTCGTTACGGGCGATACCGCTTTGTTTCAGTGCGTTCCCGACCTGGGTTTCATTCTGGTAAGACGCGGCGGTATCGATCAGGCGGTATCCCGTATCGATGGCATCAATAACGGCTTTTTCGCATTCGGCAGCATCCGTCATCTGGAAGACACCAAAGCCCAGCAGGGGCATTTCAATACCGTTGTTCAGTTTTACAGTTTGCATGACGTTATCCTTCAGCTGTTGTGTAGGAAAAGCATAACGTAAAGTAATTTATTCGATTAGATGGGGTAATTAGCTAGGGCTTATTAGATGAGTTCATTAATTTTTGAGGGGGGGATGGTCGGCTTTGTGCCAACAGCGGACCTACAGGGGTTTTAAATGGCCACCTCATGAAGTGGCCAACTTTTATCGACCATTTCACTAATGATCCAGATAGAGGTAGTGCATCCAACTGGTCATACGCAGCAGTACTTTACGCATCACTGAAACATGGGCGAAATGGTCTGAGTACACGGCCACTTGTGCGTAAATACCATCAGGCAAAACGTCAATTTCATTGTTTGGCGCCAGTTCAATGATGGCAATCACGCTGTCGCTGCCCGCGACGTTACTCAGTGACTGAAGGGCACCCTGAGCCTGATATGCCCCTCCTGGTACTACGGGAAGAATACTGGTTAATTTTCCAGAAAATACTTGCCCAGGGAGTGCGTTGAATACAACTTCAGCCTCATCGCCAGCCTCCAGTCGTAGCAGCGAGTTTTGTCTGAACTGAGCTATGATTTGCCTTTTTTGCTGAGGAATAAATATCATTACCGGGCGCAGGGGAAGGGAAGCTGCATACGTTCCCGGTCGAATCAATACCTGAGTGACATAACCGTTACTCGGAGCCCGAACGACGGTTTGCTCAAGATTATATTTAGCTTCTGCCAGCTGAGCTCTGATACTCACTATTTGCGATTGCTCCCCGTTCAGCACACTGTCTAACTGACTTCGAATCTGTGACTGCTCGGCAACCGATCCTTTCACAAGCGCATCCTGAGCCAGGTAGTTTTGCCGGGCATTATCAATATCGCTTTCAGAAAAAGGGTTTACACGCGCTTTGCTCCCGGTAAGGTAACGTTGGTAGTCTTTATATAAACGATCGCGTTCGGCACTGACGCGAGATGTGTTAGCGATAGCGCCCTCTAATTGTCCCTTGAGGACTTGATTATTGTGAATAGCCGTCACCAGATCAGCTTGTAATTTATCAACACGAGCCTGAAAGCGGGCTGGGTCGATCCTGAAAAGAAGGTCTCCTTTTTTCATTAACGTATTTTGTTTATTGGTTACCTCGCTAACAATACCCGTTACCTGAGGAGTAATAGGAATTGAAATAACTGCTTTCTGCGCCAAATCTGTATAGGGATGGTTGTAATTCATCAATAAAATGAGCGCGCCAATTAAAAAAACGCCACCTAAGGCCGCAGTGGGTATTGTCCATTTATTTACCGGTATTCTGAAAATCTTAAATATTGCCCACGCAAAGGCGACATAAGTCAGGATAATGAGTAAATCCATGGTGTTACTCCAATGGAGGAATGTTGGTGTTTACCATTTTTTGTTCTAATTCCGTGACCCGTCGCTGCAACTGGGTCAAGGAAGCTTCCTGAGTTTGCATGCCCCATCCGCGTTCGGGACGATACAATGTGGCCCATATCCATAAAAACGGCCAAATAACATGTAGCGTAAATAAACTCACCCAGCCGGCCACGTGGATAGCATCAGCATGAGGATGGTTTCTGGATTTGGCAATGAGATAGGGAATATCATGAAGAATAATAATTCCATAGAAGATAACGAGGAAGACGACAATAAGGACACCCAATGCAAAATAATTCAGGAACATAGCGGCCTGGAACCTCAATAAGTGGTGTTGAGTAAATAATAGACGTTAAATGGCATTGCTGCCTTTTTTTTATGCGCATTAATACACTATACTGAATGTTTACAGAGTGTTTAGATTTAAATCCATGAAATTAGAGCTGTTTTATTTACGATGGGCTGGTTTTTATAGTGCTTTCTCAGCGCTCATTTAAAGAGAAAACATATAATATAACTATATTCCACCAGCAAAGGGTTTTAATGGAGCCAAGTATGGTGATACGGTTCGCAATTTATCAGTTCAAAATGGTTATCTTATTAATACTATTGCTGGGAAGCGCGAAGACTTTTTCCTCCGGTGGGGACCTGATCAAGAAACGGGCCAATGCGGTTCTTTCACTAATGACTTATACGGTGGTGCCTGATATCACCGCCAGCGACCTCAATATCCGCAATACATCCAACGAGAGTACGGCGCTCTCTCTCACTCAGATGGGTGGCGGAGCTACGTTGAGTGAAAAGGTCCCCATCTATCTGGAAGGAGTTCTGGGATATAGTCGATACGATCCCCAGTTTGTTGTCTCCAATGGCAGCGAGAGTCGTAATATCCCGGTCAAATGGAACAGCGTGACGGCCACCGGGGGCATTGGCTGGGACATCCGGCTTCTCAAAGATAAATTGGGGGGTAACCTGGTATTACGCCCCATCGCTAACTTTTCGTTAGGTACAGTGGCGAGCGATTTACGCATCGGCGCCCGGGTGCTTGAACGCCAAAGGGGCGGCGAGTACGACTTCCTCGACGGTGGACGCCTTAATGCCTACGGGTTGGGCGGAGCACTGATGCTGGACTACGAACTGTTCTCCAAGACCCAGGATATTGACCTGGAATTACGCTATTCCTATCAACATTTGCAAAGTTTCGCCACCAGCTCGGACGTTGTCAGCGGCAACGCCGACGCGGAAAATATCGGGCTATATTTGCGCCGTAGAGCACCAATAGCCGACTGGACGCTATTGGATAAACCGGTACGGTATGTAATGGAAGGTGCACGCACAGAATACCTGGGAAATCAAAGAGGCCAGTTGGGTTTTGATAGCTTAAATTCGTTAGGCCTTGGGTTGGAACTCGACAGCAGCAAGTATGATATTGTAATCAGCCGTACACGCGTGGTCGCACGCTACATGTTCGGAAATAACACCACGGGTTACGGTATCGGCATGGCAATCAGTTTTTGATCGCGCAATTGAGCCTGTGGCGATTTCAGGGCATCGGGACATGAGGTAGACTTTTTCGAGGTTTGGGTTTATTGAAGCAATTTAAACTTTTTGCATACTACTTTTTCTTATAAACAATTGCGGGGCCAGAAATTTTATTCGAGGTATTTGCTGAGGTTAAAAATTAAATGTCACCAACTTTAACATAGTTTTGTTTCACCTTTTCAAACTCTACTTTTGACATTAGTTCTGCTGAGAATACGCTGAATGATAGGGTTATTGTAATAAGACCAAGCACAAGTTTCTTCATTTAATATCTCCTGATGGTTGATGGTGTGTTGCTAATCAAGTAAACAACATCATGAGTATAGTAGGTAAATAAGTAGCTGGTATGTTTAATTTAAGCACGAAAATCACCGTCAATAGTCAGAGAGTGTCGGTGGCCAATTTAAAGACAAACACTACTTAATAGTGATTTGACCTGCTACCCATAACTTAAGTTACCTTGATGTAAGTATCAATTGCGAACTTCCGCTTTTCGCTCAAAACTGACCGTCACGTTCTCATTTTATTTTTTTGATAAAAGCTGATGTTTGTATTAAGCCCTCAATAATGAAGGCTCAATACTATTTCGTCCTACTGCAGATTTTTCTCTTTCAAAAACTGACTCACTAAATCAGCAATCTGCACATTATTTAAATCAGAGAACGGGAAGTGGGTATTCCCTTTTATTCCCACTTCTGGCAGATGCGTCACCGTCACATCCCCGCCATGCTTGTTCACCACATCACGCCACTCACGAGCCATCGCCAGACGTACGCGCCAGCTGTCCTGCGCGGGCATGGCGACAGGTTTATCCGGAATGTTATCGCCGTAAATGATCAGAATCGGGATTTTGGTCAGTGCCATAAACTGCGCCATTGGCACAGGCTCACCCTTCAGCGTGTCGAACGCGCTTGGCATAGGGGCAGGGAGTTCTTTTTCGGGGAAGACAAAGCTGCTGCCTGGCTCGAAGGCGACAATGGCTTTGACCTTGTCATTTTTCATCGCCGTATACCAGCCTGGTCCGCCACCCTGAGAGTGGGTGAAGAGGATAGCGGGGCCGGATTTATCCACGACGGCGGACATCGCATCAGAGATAACATTGATATCAAACGGCCCGGTATTCGGGGTCATCTGACGGAAATACTGATTCAGCGCTTCTTTGTCGTGAGAGAACTGAACGCCCTTAAAATACTCTGGCCACACGCCAACGCGGAACTGATTAAACCACATCTGTTCATCCGGTTTTGGCGAAACAGTACCTTCTACAGTCGTGCGCCCGGCGCTGCCCCGGCGTGGCTGATCGACAAGATAAGTTGAGAACCCGCGACGCAGGAATATGTTCCGGAACCCTTCGCGACCATCCGGCGTGCTTTCCCAGGTACGGGAGAACTGACCTGCGCCGTGCAGCATGACGATAGGGTATTTATGCGGATTCTCCGGGATTTGGTAGAACACAGACGCATGATCGCCATGGTAGGTTTGTCCGGCAGAATCCAGCGGCTTTTTCGCGTCAAATGTTCCTGGTGCGGTGATGATAGTGCCACCAGCAGAAAAGCTTCCCTGTTCCTGAATGACCAGCGGCCCGGCGTATACCGACTGAGCCACCAGACCACCCGCCATTACGCAGATGGCCAGCGTTTTTAAGATTGTCTTCAAGATTACATCCTCTGTTATGTGTGCCGTTCAATCATATCTGAGTTGTCAGCGTTAATTATTTAGCACCCCTGATTGCCCTTATTTGGCAGATTCATGAATGCGGACGATTAACTGCGTATTG
Source organism: Rahnella sp. BIGb0236 (assembly GCF_004364755.1). NCBI lineage: Bacteria > Pseudomonadati > Pseudomonadota > Gammaproteobacteria > Enterobacterales > Yersiniaceae > Rahnella > Rahnella sp. BIGb0236. The sequence goes on along the minus strand of NZ_SOAO01000008.1, from coordinate 81,908 downwards.
TCTCTAACCAACTGGTGACTGTTTCAGTGGTTCTTCGCTCCTGGTCGCATTCAATGACCAGCGGTTTTTCCCTGCGCGCAGTGGGGGCGAGGCTGGCAAGGATGTCGTCGCTGTCTCCTTTACCGTAGCCACCGTGAGTAATAAAGGGGATGAGTAATTTGCCCGCAAGGTTGTGGCTGCTGAGAAACGTTTGCACTACAGGCGGCACGCTGGTCCCCCAGATGGGAAAGCCTAAATACAGGGTCTCATAGCGGGAGATATCTGCGACGCTATTTTTCAATGCGGGTTTTACTCCCCGCTCACGCTCATTTTTCGCCTGTTCAACGGTCTGAAAATAGTCTTCCGGATAAGGCGCAGCCGGTTCGATTTCAAACAGATCGGTGTTCAGGCTACGGTGAATGACGCCCGCAATCACCCGTGTATTTCCGCTGCGGGAAAAGTACGCCACCAGAACACGGCTTTTACCCTGCACGTTTGCGGTTCCGGTGGCTGCTGATGCCAGAGAAACGTTCGCCAGCGTGAGCCCGGCAAGTGCGGTGATTAACATTCTGCGGTTAGGATCATGCTCCATACCCAACTCCTAATTGTTTGCGAGCGCCTGTTGCAGCGCCTTTTCAGCTCGCGTTGCTGCATCATTTTCGCCATGTTCACGCAGAACCTGTGCCAGCTGGCGCAGCTGCGCTGCCGTCAGGCCGACCCGCATGCTGGCTCGCGTATGCGATAACAGCTGGGCTTCAACGCCTGGCGTGGCCGCTAATGCGCCAACCGTTGCCAGCTCGCGGCTTTGCCAGTCGAGGTTATCGCGGGCGAAAATGTCGCCGAACAGGTGCGTTTGCAGGAACTGATTAATGACCGGGGCAAAATCAAACAGCGGGCCCTGAACGGGAGCGCCTGAGATTTTTGTCTGGTTTGCAGTACCGACACGGCGAAGCTCATCCCCGACAGGGATTGGGGCGACCGGTTCTTTGCCCTCAACGTCGTCGATGCCACGTTGTTTACGTGCTTCGACGACCTTCATCAGTTCACTAAGCGCATTCAGGCTACGGGGGAAGCCCGTGTAGGCATAAAGCTGGACGAGAACCTCTTTGGTTTCGTTTATGGTGAGTCCTGCATCAAGACCCTGATTCAGGGCTGCATTCAGCTTATCCATCTGACTGCTGGCCATCGATGCCGCAATCAACGGGATGGCCTGTTGGCGGGCTGACAGCGTATCTGAAACGGTTTGTTCGTGGTTCATTTCTGAGGCTCCTTTATTGACGGGTGCAGCATGTGCCGCGAGACCAGAACCAAAGGTCAGCAGCACTGCTGCCGCTAATGCTTTAATGGGCGTGGTATTGTTCATCTGTCACTTTCTCCATCCAGTTAACGCTTTTGCCATCCACAATCCCGGTTATCGCCAGATGCGTCATCGCGCTGCCGGGTGCCGCCCCGTGCCAGTGTTTGACGCCCGCCGGGCAAGAGACAACATCACCCGCGCGGATAACCTGCACCGGCTGGCCTTCTTGTTGGGTCAGCCCGATACCCGAGGTCACAATCAGCCGCTGACCTGCCGGATGCGTATGCCAGGCGGAGCGGGCACCGGGTTCAAAGGTGACATAAGCCCCGGAAACACTGATGTCGTTATCCGGCTTGAAGAGCGGATCAACCCGGACGCGACCGGTAAAGTTCTCGGCTGGTCCGTACACCGCATTCTGACTTCCTGCGGGGGCGATATGGACAGCGGGATTTTGCTCCGCTGCCCGTGATGAAAAGGTGAAGAGGGGCAGTAACAGCCCGAGGTAACGTAAATGTCCGATCATGCAAAGCGTCCTTATCAATGAAGAGGGGATTGCCTGCGATGATTTTATCGGGGGGGTGATGACGTCAGGCTGACGCCCCCCTGACAATTCTGTCAGTTAAACCGGGTCCCGGCTCAGCGCCGGATTGAGCATTGCCCGCCGCTTTATCCGCTTGTATTGCAAAGGTGAGGCCAAATGTATTGATGCCAGCTTCGCTACGGGCAAAGACATCTCCCCGGTGCATAATGGCGACGGCACGCACGATCGACAGGCCCAGCCCATGATGGGTATCACTCCTGGCCCGGGAGGTGTCAACGCGATAGAACCGCTCGAAAAGCCGGTGTAAGTGCTCTGGCGATATCGGATCGCCAGGGTTTGAAACTTCAACACAGGCCTGATGACCTTTTTCGCTTAACCGCACCGTTACCCTGCTGCCGGAGGGTGAATGTCTTGCGCTGTTTTCCAGTAAATTAGCCAGTGAGCGGTGGAACAGCCGCCGGTCGATGTGCGCGGTGACATCCCCCTCCACATCCAGAGAAAGCTGTTTTTCCGCAAAAGAGGGTTCCACATACTCCGCTGTTTTCAGGGTTTCTTCCCGCAGGGAAACCTGCGTAAGCTGGGAAGCATGTTCACCTGCATGAGCATGAGACAGGAACAGCATGTCGTTTACGATTGACGTCATACGCTCAAGCTCCTCGAGATTGGAACCCAGTAACTCTTCCAGTTCTTCATGCGAACGCCGGCGTGAGAGACCCAGTTGCGTCTGACCGATAAGGTTTGTCAGCGGAGTACGGAGTTCATGCGCAACATCGGCGTTAAAGCTTTCGAGCTGACGCCAGGCGATTTCCTGACGTTCCAATACGCCGTTAAATGATGAGGCTAACTGCTGCAATTCTTCAGGCAACGCGCGGGTATTCAGGCGCTGACCATGATCCCCGGGAGCGAGATGTTCGGCCTCTTTACTGAGTGCTCCAACGGGACGAAGACCGATCCTTGATACGATGTATCCCAGCAAGGCGACAATCACGACTCCCAGTGCGGCTATGATTAGCAGCGTCCGGGTGAAGGCATTCAGTGTGCCCATGTACGGCGTGGAGTCGATGGCAACCACATAGCGCAGCTCAGGTCTTTCACCATTGGCAGGGATGGTTTTCACTAACAGGAACAGCGAACATGCACCTTCCGATGCGCCGGGCATTTTATTAAAGCCTTCCTGCAAAGAAGACCACTGAACACCCACGGGTGGCGTTCCCCCCATGCTAAAACGCGGGTTATCGCTCACTATCCAGTAGCGAACGCGCTCACCTTCAGAATTGGTTAACACAGTGAATTTATTGGCAAGCTGTGACCAGCCGTCCGCCGAGGTTCGTGCGGTGATCCACGGACTCATTAATGATTCCCGGAACAGCAGTTCGTTATGCATCTGCTTTTGCAAAGAGTCATGTAAGGAGCTTCTGAGCAGGATGCCGATAACGGATACAATCAGCAGCGCGGATAAGGCAAACATCAGCGCCAGATGAACGGAGATGGAACGCTCAGGCATGCTTATCCCCTTCATTTATTCGGACCGGACTTCGAGGACATAACCCATGCCACGGACGGTATGCAGTAGTTTGATATCGAACGGGGCATCCACTTTGGCTCGCAGACGTTTAATGGCGACTTCAACCACATTGGCATCGCTGTCAAAATTCATGTCCCATATCTGCTCAGCAATCATCATCTTTGACAGAATCTCACCCTGATGACGGGACATAAGACTCAGCAGGGAAAACTCTTTTGCGGTCAGTTCCAGTCGCGTTCCGGCGCGAAAAACGCGGCGAGCCAGTAAGTCGAGGTGCAGATCGTGAATTTGCAACTGGGTGATGTCCGCGCCATCCGTAGCGCGGCGGCGCACCAGTGCCTGAATGCGCGCCACCAGTTCAATAAGCGAAAAGGGCTTGGGAAGATAATCATCCGCGCCAAGGCGCAGCCCTTTGACGCGCTCATCGACCGATCCCCGTGCAGAGAGCATCAGCACCGGCGTCTGTTTGACAGCCCGCACCCCCTCAAGAACCCGGTAGCCATCCATCCCCGGCAGCATGACATCCAGGATTATCGCGTCGTAGTCGAACTCCAGCGCGTAATGAAGACCTTCAGCGCCATCTGCAGAAACATCTACCGTAAATCCGGACTCACTCAACGCACGGTTGAGATAGGTTGACGTTTTTTCTTCATCTTCGACTAACAACAGGCGCATAACGGGACTTCCTCTTAACTTTTCATCGGTGCTTCAACATCGGAATAAACCTGCACGGCATCCGGCAGACGTTGACCCTGGATAGTGATGGCATCCAGTGAGCGGGTACCCGCCCCGGCGACTAACAGCTTGCGTCGTGCTGGCATTGTTGGGTCATTCTGCCTCCTGATTGCCAACATAAAGCTGACCGTTACCTGACAGCGTTGTCAGAAACACTTACCCATCGCAGTCCCTTTCCTGACGAAAATGTTATTTCCCCGTCACGATGCTGACAGCCCTCTCTGCCTACTCTGAGCCTGCAAATTTGATTCCGCGAGCCTGCATAACCAGGCCAACACTCATCGGGAGAGACCATGAAATTTACGCTTATCAGTGCAATGCTAATCACGGCAATGGCCGGAGCCACCTCAGTCAATGCGGCTGATTACAAAAAAAATCCATTCACACTCGTCTATGACGGTGCCGTTACTGAGAACGTCAAAGGCAAGGTCAACATTCATCCGGTGAAATACGATCTGCATGGCATCCAGATTGCGGCGAATGTCTATACCCCTGCTGACTACGATCCCGCCAAAAAATACCCTGCCGTGGTGGTTGCACATCCTAATGGCGGCGTAAAAGAGCAGGTCGCGGGTTTGTATGCCCAGCGTCTCGCAGAGCAGGGCTACATCACGATTACCGCTGATGCAGCTTACCAGGGTGCCAGCGGTGGTATGCCTCGCAGCGTGGATAAACCGGCTAACCGTATTGAGGATGTTCACGGCATGGCTGACTACATCAGCCAGTATCCTGGAGTGGATACCGCACGCCTTGGTCTGCTGGGTATTTGCGGTGGCGGCGGGTATTCACTGGTTGCCGCCGAGACGGACAAACGGTTCAAATCGATAGCAACCATCAGCATGTTTAACTCCGGGCTTGTGCGCCGCAACGGTATGCAGGATTCACAGCTGGATACTCTCCAGCAGCGTCTTCAGCAGGCTTCTGACGCACGTGCTCAGGAAGCCGCCGGAGGAGAAGTGCTTTACTCCGGCGATGCCAACCTGACGGATGAACAGATTGCTAAATTACCTTTTGCCTTGTATCGCCAGGGCTACGAGTACTACTGGAAAACCCACGCGCACCCGAACTCCACGTTCAAATACACCACCAGCAGTCTGTTAGATTTGATGAACTTTGACGTGACGGACCATATCAATCTCATCAATAAACCGCTGCTGATGATTGCCGGTACAAAAGCGGATACGCTCTATATGACCGAAGATGCGTTCGCGAAAGCAACCGGGACGAAGAACAAAGAACTCTTCCTGATCGAGGGCGCTACCCATATCGAGACGTATTGGGTACCTAAATATGTAGACCAGGCAATGCAAAAACTGGACGTCTTCTTCGATAAGAATATTTAGTCAGCCCCCGGTGATGCCCCGGGCGTACAGGCCGGGGTATGTCCATCAGCTGTAGCCACTTTCCGCTTGCGTATTCACACAACAGACCCAGATTAACGAAGTTGCAGTGAAAGATAATTGCGCTGCTTAGATAGGCGCTATGAATAGAATTCATAGACCTCATCTGGAGCAGAGAATGAAAATGATAAGCCTGACGTGAGAGAAACAGCGAGCCGGGTGAATTCCGTTCCCTGATGATAGCCATCAGGGCGATTCAACGGCTGGGGTATTCATTTAAGGGGGGGGCGGTGAAGTGTCGTACACCGGGACGGTTTTTCATGCTAATTCGTTGAACCTGAATCCTATAAATAATCGCCACGATGCAAGAAAAGCAAAAAGCCCGCTTCAGTTTCCTGAAGCGGGCTTTTCTAATTTGGCTCCTCTGACTGGACTCGAACCAGTGACATACGGATTAACAGTCCGCCGTTCTACCGACTGAACTACAGAGGAATCGTGTGAACGGGGCGAATAATAGCGACTGCCCCGTGGCATGTCAAAGGGTTAAGGAAAAAAGTTGTCTGACTGTTTCCTTAATATCCAACCTGTTGACTATTAAGGCAAAGTGATTAAAACCTCGGCTTTTACTTCTCCTCACCGGCGTGGTATCTCCCGATGCTGCACTAAAAGCACACATAAGTTGCCTGATTGTTGTGCAGCGGTTATCGGGAAAACCCGCGCGGGGAAATATTACGCCCGGCTTTTGACCTTCCTGCGCCATAAATCCGTCACAAACTCAGATCTGCTGCACAAATTTCACTCATTTCCCGGAATTGGCACACCCCGTGCATTGTTATTTTACTAACAGCAGCTAGTTTTTTGACAATGAAGCAACAAGAGGTTAACCGATGCAGCCTGCTCAGGATGTGATTTCACAGATCGAAGCCTCGTTTGCCGGTCAGACGCCAACGGGCAAACGCATCGCCGGTTATCTGCTGGCGAATCTGGCGCAGATCCCGTTTGAAACGGCGGACAGCATTGCGCGCAGTGCCGCGACCAGCGGGATTTCAGTCGGCCGCTATCTGCGCAGTCTGGGCTATCGCAATCTGGATCACTTCAAGCAAACGCTGCGTCTGCAAAGCGGCACCTCCTATCAGCCGTGGGTGGTGACCGATCGTCTTGGCGCTTACCGCGAACGCAGCAAACAGCCGCAGCAGGAAAAACTACAGCAGTCGCTGGCGCTCGAACTGGAAGCCATCAGTCACGTTTACCAGCTCGCACAGACTGACAGCTTTGCGCAGGTCAGCCGCCGTCTGGCCGATGCGGAAGCGGTGTTTATCCTCGGCATACAGTCGGTGCGCGGCATTGCCAATAATTTCTCCAGTTATCTCGAATACTTGCGGCCAAAAGTGTATTTCGCCGACGGGCTTTCCGGCACTTATGTGGAATCCCTCAACTCAGAATTTGCGCAGCCGTATCTGGTGGTCACTGACACCCGCGCCTATTCAAAAATGGCGCAAACCTATTGTGAAGCGGCCTGCGAGCGCGGCCTGAACGTGGCGCTGATCACTGACATTTATTGCCCCTGGGCGCGCGATTATCCGGTGGATCTGTTGCAGGTAAAAACCGACACCGGCCAGTTCTGGGACTCGATGGCGCCGCTCAGCTGCCTGTTCAATCTGCTGTGTTCGGCGGTGCTCGAACTGCGCGGTAACGAAGTGGAACAGCGGCTGGCCAACAACCGGGTACTGCAAAAACAGCTTGGGCAATTTGAATCGTAATTTCACTGCAAAGACAGGAACGGAAAGATATCCATCATGACCATCAATACGAAAACACCTGACATCGCGCTGACGGATCTGGCTGAGCTTCTGCCGGATGCCGTGATCGACCTGAAATACGCCACGGCAGATAACCTGACCGGTCAGCCTATTTACCGCGAATCACGCTGCCTGCTGCATCCCGATGCGGCGTCGGCGCTGGCTCGCTGTCACGAGGTGGCAAAACTGGCCGGGTTCGGGCTGAAAATTTATGACGCTTACCGGCCGCAGGCGGCGCAGGCCTGTCTGTGGGCGGCATTCCCGAATCCGGATTATGTGGTGGATATCAAACTCGGATCCCATCACAGCCGCGGCGTGGCCGTCGATCTCACCCTGATAGATGAACAGGGTGAGGTGGTGGATATGGGCGCGGGCTTTGATGAAATGACCGAGGTGTCGCATCCGTTTTATCCCGATTTACCGCCACACATTCAGCGTAACCGCTTGTTGCTCAATGCCGTGATGGCGGCGGGCGGCTTTAAAGGTATCACCAGCGAGTGGTGGCACTTCGAATTACCGGATGCCAAAACGTATCCGTTGTTGGAAGAGCGGTTCGGCTGTTATCCGCCGGTCAGTGCCGCGTAATCATTGCACGTCTCTTATCCCTTTTTTGACAGAGCCAGGAGTTCTCCGATGAGCAACACAGCAATTAACACGTTCCGCAAAAATACCAAAACACAGATCGCCGGTGCCCTTTTACTTGCCTTGTCTGGCCTGAGTGTTGCGGCGCAGGCGGCCGTGCCGAAAGACATGCTGGTGATCGGTAAAGCGGCGGATCCGCAAACGCTGGATCCGGCAGTGACCATTGATAACAACGACTGGACGGTCACGTATCCGGCGTACCAGCGTCTGGTGCAGTACAAAACAGAAGACGGCAAAGGCTCGACGCAGGTGGAAGGCGACCTGGCGGCAAGCTGGACAGCCTCGCAGGATCAGCTGGTGTGGACGTTCAAACTCAAACCGGGCGCGAAATTTGATGACGGCACGGAGGTGAATGCCGATGCGGTGAAATGGTCATTTGACCGCCTGATGAAGATCGGTCAGGGGCCGTCGGAAGCCTTTCCAAAAGACATGACCGTGACGGTGGTGGATCCGATGACCGTGACGTTCACGCTGAAAACGCCGTTCGCGCCTTTCCTTTACACGCTGGCGAATGACGGCGCAGGCATCGTCAACCCGGCAATTGCCAAGGCCAACCCGGCCGATGAAGGCAAGGCGTGGCTGGCAGGGCATACCGCCGGTTCCGGCCCGTATAAGCTGGATCGCTGGCAGAAAGGGCAGCAACTGGTGCTGGTGCCGAATCCGCATTACAGCGGCGCGAAACCTGCGTTCAAACGCGTGACGGTGAAAATTATCGGTGAGAGCGCCAGCCGCCGCCTGCAACTGTCGCGCGGGGATCTGGATATCGCCGATTCCCTGCCGATGGATCAGCTGGCCGCGCTGAAAAAAGAAGACAAAGTGGCGGTGGAAGAATTCCCGTCGCTGCGCGTGACCTATCTGTATCTCAACAATGCTAAAGCGCCGATGAATCAGGTGGATTTACGCCGCGCGATCTCCTCTGCCGTGGATTATCAGGGCATGGTGAAAGGCATTCTCGGCGGTAACGCCAAACAGATGCGCGGGCCGATCCCGGACGGCATGTGGGGCTTCGACCCGACGGCGAAACAATACAGTCTGGATCTGACGCAAGCCAAAGCCGATCTGGAAAAGGTCAAAGACAAACCACAGACGCTGGATTTCCTCTATTCCGATAACGATCCGAACTGGGAATCCATCGCGCTTTCCGTGCAGGCCAGTCTCGGTCAGGCCGGGATCAACGTGAAGCTGGAAAAACTGGCTAACGCCACCATGCGCGACCGTATCGGGCAGGGCGATTACGACATTTCCATCGGGAACTGGAGCCCGGACTTCGCCGACCCGTACATGTTTATGAACTACTGGTTCGAGTCCGATAAGAAAGGGCTGCCGGGTAACCGTTCCTTCTACTCCAACCCGGACGTGGATGCGTTGCTGAAAAAAGCCGTGTCAGTCACCGATCAGAAACAGCGCACCGACTACTACCAGCAGGCGCAGAAAATCGTCATCGACGAGGCGGCGTATGTGTATCTGTTCCAGAAAAACTATCAGGTGGCGATGAACAAAGACGTCAAAGGTTTCGTCTTTAACCCGATGCTGGAGCAGGTGTTTAACGTGGGGCAAATGCATAAGTAAAACAGCAACATCATTCGCGAAACCCCTTTTCGAAATTAAAGGGGTTTACGGGGAAAAACACTATGACTTTTTGGACTTTGATCCGACAACGCTGCTGGGGTTTGATTCTGGTGATGGCGGGCGTTTGCGTTATCACTTTTATCATCTCGCATATGATCCCCGGCGACCCGGCGCGGTTGCTGGCGGGCGATCGTGCAAGCAATGAAATGGTCGAACATATCCGTGAACAACTGGGGCTGAATCAGCCGCTGTACGTGCAGTTTTTCCGTTATGTCAGTGATTTGCTGCACGGCGATTTGGGCACGTCAATCCGTACCGGGCGTCCGGTGCTGGAAGACCTGAAAGCCTTCTTCCCGGCGACATTAGAACTGGCGGTCAGCGCGCTGTGTCTGGCGATTGTGTTCGGCATTCCGCTGGGCGTGCTGTCGGCGGTGTATCGCAATAAATTCCCGGATCATCTGGTGCGTCTGCTTTCCGTACTGGGCATTTCCACCCCGGCGTTCTGGCTGGGGCTGGGCGTCATCATTCTGTTCTACGGCCATCTGAACCTGCTGCCGGGCGGCGGAAGACTGGATGACTGGATGGATCCGCCGGCCAATATCACCGGTTTTTACGTCCTCGATTCCCTGCTGACCGGTAATTGGGAGGCCTTCTGGAACAGCCTGCAACATCTGGCGATGCCTGCGCTGACCCTGGCGTTTGTGCATATGGGCATTGTGGCGCGACAGATCCGCTCGGCAATGCTCGAGCAACTGAATGAAGACTATATCCGTACGGCGCGGGCTAACGGGTTGTCGCGCTGGCGGGTGATCCTGAGTCACGCCTTGCCGAATGCGCTGATCCCGTCGGTCACCGTGCTCGGGCTGGCGATGGGCGACTTACTTTACGGCGCGGTGCTGACCGAAACCGTCTTTGCCTGGCCGGGCATGGGCGCGTACGTGGTGAACTCCATTCAGGCGCTGGATTTTCCGGCGGTGATGGGGTTTGCGGTGGTGGTGTCGTTCGCTTACGTCATCGTTAATTTATGTGTGGATTTACTGTATGTGTGGATCGATCCGCGCATTGGCCGTGAGGGGTGAGGCATGTCTGTGATCGAACCGGGCGTCAATAATCATCGGGCCGACATCGTGGCCCCGGACGTCAAACCGCGTTTCGCCAACGGGCGGCGCACCTTCCATTTACTGAGCCGCAGCCCGCTGACCCTGCTGGGGCTGGCGATCATGTTGATCGTGCTTTTCATCATGATCTTTTCGCCGTGGCTGGTGCCGCACGATCCGAACGCCATCAACCTGACCGACCGCCTGCAGGCACCTTCCGCGCTGCACTGGTTTGGTACCGATGAAGTCGGACGGGATCTGTTCAGCCGCGTGCTGATTGGCAGCCAGCAATCCGTGGCCGCCGGGCTGGCGGTGGTGATCATCGCGGGGACGATAGGTTCGCTGCTCGGCTGCTTTTCCGGCGTGGTCGGCGGGATGGTCGACGCCCTGATTATGCGCTGCATGGATATCATGCTGTCGGTGCCGTCGCTGGTCTTAACGATGGCGCTGGCCGCCGCGCTCGGGCCGAGCCTGTTTAACGCCATGCTGGCCATTGCCGTGGTGCGCATTCCGTTTTATGTCCGGCTGGCGCGCGGCCAGACGCTGATGCTGCGTCATCAGGCTTATATGCAGGCTACGCGGACGTTCGGCGCATCCCGCTGGCATCTCATCACCTGGCACGTACTGCGTAATGTGATGCCGCCGCTGGTGGTGCAGGCGTCGCTGGACATCGGTACGTCGATTCTGATGGCCGCGACCTTAGGTTTTATCGGCCTTGGCGCGCAACAACCGACCGCCGAGTGGGGCGCGATGGTGTCCAACGGCCGCAATTACATTCTCGATCAATGGTGGTATTCCGCCTTTCCCGGCGTGGCGATTCTGATCACCGCCACCGGTTTTAACCTGTTCGGCGACGGTCTGCGCGACCTGCTGGATCCGAAAAGCAGAGGGCGCTGAGATGACGGAGCAAACCCCTGCGCCGGTACTGGAAATCGACCATCTGCAACTGGTCTTTCCGGTGTACGGCGGTGAAGTGAAGGCGCTGAATCAGGTGTCGCTGACCGTCAGCGCCGGAGAAATCGTCGGCGTGGTCGGCGAATCCGGCTCGGGCAAATCGGTCACGGCCATGATGGCGATGCGTCTGTTGCCGCCCGACGGGTTTACCGTGACCGGCGGCGCGTTACGGCTGCTCGGCACCGACGTGGTTAACGCCACGGAAGACCAGATGCGTAGCCTGCGCGGCGCGCGTGTGGCGATGATTTTTCAGGAGCCGATGAATGCCCTGAATCCGACGCGCAAAATTGGCCGTCAGATGTGTGAAGTCATCTGTCTGCATCAGAAACTGAACAAGGCGCAGGCATGGCAAAAAGCCATCGGCCTGTTGCAGGACATGCAGATCGCCGATGCGGAGCAGGTGATGTCGCGCTATCCGTTCGAACTGTCCGGCGGTATGCGTCAGCGCGTCCTGATCGCCATGGCGTTTTCCTGTGAACCGGAACTGATTATCGCCGACGAACCGACCACGGCGCTGGATGTCACCGTGCAGCGTCAGGTGCTGCGTTTACTCCAGCGCAAGGCCCGGGCCAGCGGCACCGCCGTTTTATTTATCACGCATGACATGGCGGTGGTGTCCCAGCTGTGCGACCGGGTGTACGTGATGTACGCCGGGCATGTGATTGAAAGCGGCAATACGACGGATGTGATCGACACGCCGTCGCATCCGTATTCCATCGGATTATTACAGGCCGCGCCGGAGAACGGCGAGCCGCGCAGCCTGCTGAAAGCCATTCCCGGCACGGTGCCGAATCTGGCAAAACTGCCGCAGGGTTGTGCGTTTCGCGGGCGTTGCCATCATGCCGATGACCAGTGCATACAGACACCGGCGCTGGCCCCGCTGCCGCATTTCCCGCAGCAATCGGTGGCCTGCTGGCATCCGCAACGCCATGCCGGTGAGATCCACATTCAACGTATTGAGGAGCATTCCTGATGATGGCAGAAGCCCTGGTTGAACTGCAGGATGTGCGCGTCCGCTTCCCCGCAAGCTATAACTGGCGCGGTAAACCGACCAGTTATGTGCACGCGCTGAACGGGTTGGATCTGAATATTATTCGCGGCGAAACGTTAGGCATTGTCGGGGAATCCGGTTGCGGGAAAAGTACGCTGGCGCAGTTGCTGATGGGCTTACAGAAGCCGAGCAGCGGAGAAGTGCACCGCGCGCGGCATGACAATTCCTGGTTCGGTTCAGGCATGCAAATGGTGTTTCAGGATCCGCAGTCGTCGCTGGATCCGCGTCTGCCGGTCTGGCGAATCATCACCGAACCGGTGTTTGTGCAGAAACACAACAGCAGCCGCGAACGCCGCGAACTGGCTGCGACGCTGGCGGAACAGGTGGGGATCCGCAAAGAATACCTTGACCGTCTGCCACATGAATTCTCCGGCGGTCAGCGCCAGCGTATTTCCATCGCCCGCGCCTTGTCTTCCGAACCGGACATCATCGTGCTGGATGAACCGACCTCGGCGCTGGATATCTCGGTGCAGGCGCAAATCCTCAATTTACTGGTAGAACTGCAACGCCAGCGTAACCTGACCTTCGTGCTGATCTCCCATAACGTGTCTGTTGTGCGCCACATGAGTGACCGCGTGGCCGTGATGTATCTGGGGCAAATCGTTGAGCTGGGCGCAGCGGAAAAAGTCCTGTCCGAACCGCAACATCCCTATACCCGTCTGCTGCTGGATTCTGTGCCCCGCGCCGGACGTCAGCTTGATGAGGGGATCGTGGATAAAAAAGGTGAATTACCCGGCAACCGCAACCTGCCGATGGGATGTTATTTCCGCGAACGTTGCCCGCTGGCAGGTGACGGCTGCCAGATGCCGCAGGAACTGGTCTGCGGGGCAGGCGGGGTGGTCGCGAGATGTCATCGGGTTATGCCGGAGCGGGCATAGTTTTTGCTCCTCCCCCTGCGAAGGGGGAGGCGGGGAGGGGGTATGAAAGGCGAAACGATTATTGAAGTATCCGCCAGGTAAAAACGTGCCAAAGCAAACTTCAACATTCTGATTTTTCTGTAATACCCCGCCCCGGCCCTCCCCTTCGCAGGGGAGGGAGTTGACCGGTTTTCTCCTCCGGTCAGGTGAGCAAGGGACAACTTATTTTCGTAAAAGATCCACTGTTTTCCCCCAGTCAAACGGCTCCAGATCCGAATACCTGAGGCCCTTCGCGGCCAGCGCATCCACCAGCCCTTGCTGGGCCAGCACCGTGCCGGAACTCATATCCGGGGCGACGCCGACGTCTTCCAGCGTTTTCACCACTTCGCGCATTTCCTCGGCGCGGCGTTTGCCGTGTTCGGCGATGCGGCTGATCAGGTAATGCGGAAATTGCGCATCCCAGCCCAGTGACGGAAAGCTGGCGTGCAGCGAGGCGAGCACTTCATTTTCTACGCCGTACTGACGCGCCGCGCTCAGGCATTCGGCAGTCAGCGCTTCCAGCCCTTTGATCATCACGCTGCGACACATTTTGATCGCCGACGCCTCGCCGACCACGTTGCTGTGAACCTTGCTGTTAAATCCCTGCTCGTTAAGCCATTCGCTGACGGCACGGGCATGGATGCCACCCAGCAACAGCGGGGTTTTCAGTCGGGCAGGCGGATAGGGGGCCATCACGGCGACGTCAATGTAGTTACCGCCCGCCTGTTCGATTTCTGCCATGGCGGCGCGTTTGGTGTGTGGCGAGACCGAATTCAGATCGAGAAACAACTGCTGCGGGCCGATGTGCTGCGCGACGGCGGTGGCGACGTTCAGGGATTCTGCGGCGGTGACAGCAGAAAAGATGATCAGACTGCCCTCTGTCGCTTCCTGCACGGACTCCGCAAAGCGGACACCGGCGGCGCGGGCGCGCTGGCGAATGACGTCGCTGTCGGTCTGCTTATCAAACGCCACAATCTCCAGTGCCGGATGGTGCTGTTTAAGGTCGGTGGCGAGGATAGTGCCCACTTCGCCGAGGCCGATAAGGGTAATGCGGGTGATGTTATTCATGATGAGATCCCTGTTGATCGTCCTGATGTCCGTTCCAGACGCTGGCGGGGATGGCGACACGGCCATCAAAAATCAGCCGCGCGGTGCGTAACAGTGCGCAGCCTGCCAGTCGTTCTGCACCGGTCCGGGTCGGATCGAGTTGTAATTCCACGCTGAATTCGCCGGTCGGATGTTCGACGCTGAGTAACGGCGTATTGCCGGAAGGCGTATGTGCCAGCCCGTCGGTGATGCTGCCGGGGATCAGGCAGGCGCTGGCGACACTGACCGCGCCCAGCACGCCGATGGAGGCGTGACAGCGGTGCGGAATGAATGTCCGGCTGGAAATGGCACCGCCGTTTCGCGGTTCGGCAATCAGCGTCATTTTCGGTACAGTGCGCTGCGTGACATCGCCGAGATTCATTTTTGGCCCGGCCTGCAAGCGAATGGATTCGAGGCGTTTTTTCAGTTCCGTATCGGCATCAAGTTGTTCACGGGTTTCATAACCGCTGCGGCCCACATCGGCGGCGCGCAGCAACACCACCGGCATGCCGTTGTCGATGCAGGTCACCCCGATGCCGTCCAAGGTATCGCGCGGATTGCCGGTCGGCAGCAATGCGCCGCAACTGGAACCGGCGATATCGGCAAATTCCACGCTGATTTTGGCGGCGGTGCCCGGTACGCCATCAATGCGTAAATCGCCCTGATAGCACACCTCACCGTCCTGCACCGGCACATAAGCCGTCGCCATCTGACCGGTGTTTTCCATAAAAATCCGTACCGGCGTGATGCCTTCCTGCGGGCGGATTAATTGCCGTTCGAGGGCGAACGGACCGACAGCCGCCAGAATATTGCCGCAGTTTTGCCCGTAATCCACCCCCGCGTTATCGACGTTAACCTGCGCGAAAAGATAATCGACGTCGGCATCCGCACGGGCGGAAGGGCGGATAATCGCCACCTTGCTGGTCAGCGGATCGGCACCACCGAGGCCGTCAATCTGGCGCGGATCAGGCGATCCCATCACCGCCAGCAGCACGCGGTCGCGCAGATTGTCGTCTTGCGGTAAATCATCCGCCAGAAAGAACGCGCCTTTTGAGGTGCCGCCGCGCATCAGCAGGCAGGGAATTCGGGTCTGTGGCATATCAGCTCCTCAGCGTTTTTCGGCCTGTTCCAGTTCTTCGGTCGAATCGAAATACGTCAGACCTTTTTCTGCCAGACGCGGGCGCATGTTGTAGATATCCAGCCCCAGTTCGCCGTCGGCCATTCTGGCCCGCTTACCTTCTTCCAGCGCTTCCCGCTCGCGGCTGGCCTGGACCACCTGCGCCACCTCTTCGCGGCGTACCACCACCACGCCGTCATCATCGGCCACGATGGCATCGCCCGGATACACCAGCTGTCCGGCACAGACCACCGGCACGTTCACGGAGCCGAGCGTTTCCTTGATGGTGCCCTGCGCATGAACCGCCCGTGACCAGACGCGGAAACCCATATCGCGCAGCGTTTTGGTATCACGCACGCCGAGATCGGCCACCAGCCCGACCACGCCGCGCGCTTTCAGCGAGGTTGCCAGCAAATCACCGAAGAAGCCGTCGGAACACGGCGAGGTCGGCGCGACCACCAGAATGTCGCCCGGCTGACACTGTTCCACCGAGACGTGGAACATCCAGTTATCGCCCGGTGCCGTCAGCACGGTGACGGCGCTGCCGGAAATCGCACAATCCTGCTGGATCGGACGGATACCGGCATCCAGCAATCCTTTGCGCCCCTGCGCTTCATGCACCGTCGCCACGCCAAAAGCCGCCAGCGCCGATACGTCGGTTTTATCTGCCCGTGGAATATGGCGAACCACGACGCCTTTTTTGCCGACCAGACTCATGCTAAATCCTCCGTTACGCGCGGGAAGATGCTCTGATAGCCTTCGCCGTAAACGATATTTTTGGTGCTGGTGATCCCGACATTACGTTTGGCCTGCACGCCGCGCTGCTGGGCGACGCGGGTGTAGTATTCCCACAAATGTTCCTGACCGGCCATGCACTGAATGGCCTGATATTTTTTGTCCCAGACGTCGGTGATATCGAGCAGCACGTCGGGTTTCCACTCACATTGTTCCGGCTGATGCGGCTCAAAACAGTAAACCGGCGGCGCGCCGACGATAGTTTCGCCCGGCCGGTAACCTTCCGCCTGCGCAATGATGCGGGCTTCCTGCGCCAGATGGGTCGCCATCGGGTGATCGTAGTTGTACGGGTCTTTCAAAGAATGGGTCAGCACGAAATGCGGCTGCACGCGGCGGTAAACGTCCGCCAGACGGAACAGCGATTCTTTGTCGGCACGCAGCGGATAATCGCCAATATCGAAGAACTCGACAGTGGCACCCAGGATTTCTGCGGCCGCCATGGCTTCTTCACGGCGTGATGCTTTGACAATCTCTTCGGTCATGTTGCCCTTGCGCCACAATTTTGCGGATTCACCGCGTTCACCAAATGACAGGCAAACGATGTGCACGGCATAACCGGCCTGTGTATGTTTGGCGATGGCACCGCCCGCGCGCCAGACGAAATCGGCGGAGTGGGCACTGACGACTAATGCACTTTTGGCGTTCTCTTTTTTTGGCTGAGTCATGAAGATGTCCTTGGTTTTTGTTCTCAAAATGTCTGAGTTCCATGCTGTCAGCCTCAGCCTGCGGCGGGTAATTCATTTGATTGCACGGGGTATGCGTTTTATTTATATTGCGGGGAGACGTCACGCAAAAAAACCAGAAGGGAGAAGGGGATGGCGCAGGATGAGATGCTGAGTAACCTGATGCAAATACGGGCTTTTTGTCAGGTGGTCGATCAGGGGAGTGTGTCGCGCGCGGCAGATGAACTCTATCGCACGCAGTCGGCGGTGACGCGGGCGATCCGCGATCTGGAGCAGTTTCTGGATGTCCCGCTGTTTGAGCGCCATGCCAACGGCATGTTGCTGACGGATTTCGGTAAATGCGTGCTGCCCCGCGCACGGCGGGCGATTGCCGAGCTGCGGCAGATCCCGTCGCAGCTGGCGAAATTACAGGGCAAAAGCGGGCAACGGCGCGGCGATACCGAACCCTTGTATCTGTTTAACGTCCGGCGGCTGCAAATTTTTATCTCCCTGTGCAAAACGCGGCATATGCAAACCGTCGCCACGCTGCTGGGTCTTAGCCAGCCCGCGGTCAGTGCCGCGCTGAAGGTGCTGGAAAACGGTGCCGGTGTCGCGCTGCTGGAGCGCACACCGCATGGCATGATGCCGTCGCTGGCGGGGCAGGATATCGTGCCGAACCTGCGCCGTGCGCTCAACGAACTGCGTCATATTCCTGCGGATATTGCTGCCCGTCGCGGCGTGCTGGAAGGTACGGTTCAGGTCGGGGCGTTGCCGCTCGGACGCACACGCTTACTGCCGCAGGCGATTATCGGCCTGACGCAGCGGTATAACGGCGTCAAAGTGGTGACCAATGAAAGTGCTTTCAGTGCGCTGGCATCCGAACTGCGATCCGGCGAAGTGGACTTTATTTTCGGCGCGCTGCGTTCCAGCGATTACGCGGCGGACATGACAACCGAAACGTTGTTTACCGAAAGCATGGTGATTCTGGCGCGAAAAGGCCATCCGCTGCTGGCAGAAACCGTCACGCAGGAACATCTGCGCGAAGCGCGCTGGGTCCTGCCGCGTGCGGAAACGCCAGCCCGACGTCTGCTGGATAACAGCTTTGCGGCGATGAATATGCCGCCGCCGGATCCGGTGGTGGAAAGCGGCGATTTGGGGATTGTGCGCGGCTTGCTGCTCGGTTCAGACATGCTGGCGGCGGTATCCGCGCGTCAGCTCGAGCATGAACTTGAATCCGGTGAACTGGTGAAACTGCCGCTGGAACTGGCCGATACGCACCGCGCTATTGGCCTGACATTCCGTGCCGGGAGTTTGCTGTCACCCGCCGCACACGCGCTGGTGGCTGAAATTCGGAAGGTGTGCGCTCAATAATACCCTCGCCGGGTTTTGCCTTTGCTCCTCTCCTTCACTGGGAAGGGAGCAGATTGAACCACACTTTGGGCTTTTGCTTTAGCTCCTCCCCCTGCGAAGGGGGAGGCGGGGAGGGGGTTTTAATGACAAAACCACTGCCTGCGGAAACGTCAACTTATTGATTTTACTGTAATACCCCACCCCAACCCTCCCCTTCGCAGGGGAGGGAGCGGATTGTGCCATACTTCGGGCTTTTGCCTTTGCTCCATCCCCTGCGCAGTTGAGGGTGTTAATCACTTATTCAAATTCACCACTGCCTGTCTGATCGCGTACTCGTAGCCCTGAATACCGAACCCGCAGATCACGCCGACGGAAACATCGGAGAGAAATGAGTGGTGACGGAAGGCGTCGCGTTTGTGCACGTTGGTGATGTGCACTTCGTACAGCGGCAGGCTGACGGCAGTCACCGCGTCACGGAGGGCGACGGAGGTGTGCGTCCAGGCCGCGGCATTGAGGACAATGGCATCCACCGTGCCACGGCAGGCCTGAATGCGGTCAATCAGATCGCCTTCGTGATTGGTCTGAAAGAACTCGATTTTTGCGCCGCAGCTTTCGCCGGTCTGACGGCACAGCTTTTCAATGGTTGCCAGCGTGTCGTGGCCGTAGGTTTCCGGTTCGCGGGTGCCCAGCAGGTTCAGGTTCGGGCCGTTAAATACGGCAATGTTGTAGTTCATCGGTGCCATCCTTTTTTAATAATCCGTAAATCCAAACAAATCTTTCGGTGTCTGCCACAAAATCTGCTGGCGGACTTTTTCGTCAGGGAATAATTGTTCAACCAGCATCAGCAGCGTGCCGAGATCCATCCGGTGCTCTGCGCGCAGAAACGGCCAGTCGGATCCCCACAGGCAATGCTCTGCACCAAAGGCGTCGAGCAGGGCATGCTGATAGGCGTGACCGTCCTGATAAGGGAAAGGCTGGCGGCTGAATTTCGCCAGGCCCGAGAGTTTCACCCAGGTGCGTTGCTGGCTGGCAAGGTTGAGCAGCGCCTGAAAAGCAGGCTGATGCAGGCCCTGTGTGACATCCGGACGCCCGGAGTGATCAATCAGCAGCCGTGTTTTGGTGCGGTTAATCAGCGGCAATAACGCCAGCAGCTGATCGTCCTGCACCTGAATGGCGGCGAACATATCGAGTTCGGCCAGTCTCCCCATCAGGTCGTCAAGATGCAGAAAGGGCGTCGTACCCAGCATCGCCACATTCATGGCAATGCCGACCACACCGGCCTGTTTGAGACTGGCGAGCCGTTCAGTGCTGATATCAAAAGGCACCACGGCGATGCCTTTGAAACGTCCGTTGCCTTTTGCCAGCGCATCCAGCAGACACGAGCTGTCGGTGTTATAACCCGACGTCGGGCCGACAATCAGCGAATGGCGGATGTTGTACGCCTGCATTACGGCGCGGTAATAATCGGTGGTGCCAATCTCGTGTCCTTCCGGACGATAAGGCGTGTCCGGAAGGTACGGGAAGCGCGCCGGATCAAACACGTGATGATGTGTGTCGATCTTGGGTTGCTCAAAAATCGTCATGCTTTCGCTTTACCTGCTACTGAATAGAGAACTTGTTGATTGCGGGTTTTCTGGAATTCTTCCAGCGTTTCTCCGCGCATCGCGGAATAAATATGTAAGTTGGAGACACCGACCACCGCGCCCAGTTTTTCCAGCAGGAAGAAGCTGACGCCGTAATGGATCATGCCGCGCCAGTCGAGTTCGCGCAGAAGTTGTTGTTCCTCTTCGGTCAGCTTGTTTTCGGCAAACAGCGCGTGCTGATCGGTAAGGAAACGCGCGCGCCACGCAGGCTGGATCAGGCGGTGCAGGAAACGGTTAATGCGCAGTGCTTTCAGGCTGCGTGCCTGCGTGAAGGGATAGGTGCCCGGCAGCTTTTCGACGCCCGCCATCTGTTGCGCGATTTTGTCACGCTGGCGCTGCTGCACGTCATACGGCGCTTCGCGTGACTGATTCTCGAGGATCAGCGTGGCAATGCCGGTCATCGACGGCAGGTAATACGCCTGATGCAGTTTCTTCACATTGGCCGACAGCGCCCCGCGCATCACCAGCCACATGATCACTTCCGCGCCTTCCATGCCGCCCGATGTGGCAAATTCCGCCAGCGTCATTTCTGTGAGACGTTCCGGGTCGTTGACGATCATATCGACAAACTGCTCATCCCAGTCCGGGTTGTTAAAGCCGCAGCGTTCGCCGTGAACCTGATGCGACACGCCGCCGGTCGCGACAATCGCCACGTTCAGATCTTCCGGAAAACTTTCAATCGCCCGGCGCAATGCCTGCCCGAGTTTGTAGCAACGACGGGCGGTCGGAATAGGAAACTGCAACACGCCGATTTGCAGCGGGACGATCTGCGTCGGCCAGCCGCCTTCGTGCGGTAACAGGGCGGAAAGCGGAGAGAACAGACCGTGATCCAGCGGCTTATCCTGGAAGAAGGACATATCGAATTCGTCCGCCATCAGGCTGGCACCGATATGCTGAGACAGCGCCGCATGCCCTTTGACCGCAGGCAAATCGCGCGGACCACCGCCTTCGTCAGCCACTTCATACTGCTCGTCGATCCCTAAGGTAAACGCCGAATAGTGGTCGAAAAAGAACGAGGTCACGTGGTCGTTAAAAATGTAGACCAGCGCGTCGGGTTTCTTTTCCTCGAGCCATTTTTGCATCGGTGCGAAACTCTCGAAAATCGGTGCCCAGGCGCTTTCTTCCTGCTTGTTATGGTCAACCGCAAAACCGATAGTCGGGGTATGTGAAACCGCTAAACCGCCAATGATTTTCGCCATCTTAAATCCTCAATACTTTTGTAGGGTAATCGCGGTGCTGTCACCACGTCATGATTTTTATGTTGATGAACAGGTTTCTAATTATTAGGAGGCTAATCCAGAGATTAGCGGATATTCATGGTGCGCGACAACTCCGGGATGTCAGTAATATCAACGCCTTTGATCATCTCGGCCGGGTGTGCCGCACGGTGTAAAAGGATGCTCAGGCCAGCCAGCAAGGCAGGCAGGGCCAGAATAATAAAGATCATGTTTTCGCCGGAGAAAATGCCCAGCAGGATCCCGCCCATGGACGAGCTGATGATGGCGCCGCTGCGGCCGATGCCGTGCATCCAGCACACGCCGGTGGCGCGCATTTCTGTCGGGTAAAAGGCCGGGGAAAATGCCTGCAAACCGGTTTGCGCGCCGTTAATGCAGACGCCGCTGATGAACACCAGCAGGGCAAGAACATCCGGGCCGAAGTTGCCGATGCCCTGTGACAGCAGGCTGACCATGCCCATCATGTAGAAACCGGCAATCACCCGTTTGGCGGTGAATCGGTCCATCAGCCCGCCAACCATCAGGCCGCCGAACGTGCCGCCTAACTGGAACAAACCGGCGACGATGGCCGCACGCTCCAGCGAGAAACCGCCGTTGCGCATGATGGTCGGCAGCCAGCCGTTCAGCAGGTAAATCACGAACAGCCCCATAAAGTAAGTGACCCACAGCACAATCGTGCCTTTGGCGTAGCCGTTGGTGAATAACTGGAAGACTTTGGCTTTCTTCTGAATCACCGGTGCCTTGAGCACGAATTTGGTGCCTTCACTGAACACGCCACCGGCGCGCGTCAGCACTTTGGCGATTTTCTCTTTCGCCACATCGCGCACCACCATGTACATCGCCGACTCCGGCAGGATCCACAGCAGCAACGGCAGCATCAGCAACGGCACAATCCCGCCGGCAAAAATCACCGCTTTCCAGCCGAAATGCGGCAGCAGACCGGCGGCGACAAAACCGCCCGCACCGGAACCCACGTTAAAGCCGCTGTACATCACGGTGATCATCAGGCTGCGGCGGCGTTCGGGCATATATTCCGACACCAGCGTGACGGTATTGGGCATCACTGCGCCTAAGCCGAGGCCGGTGAGAAAACGCAGAATTGCCATTTCCATCGGCGTGCGGGCAAAGGTGCTCAGCAGGCTGAACAGGGCGAAACACAAAATCGACCACATCAGCACCCGTTTACGGCCAAAGCGGTCCGCATTCGGCCCGGCAATCAGTGCGCCGATCGCCACACCAAACATCGCCGCGCCTAATATCGGCCCCATTTCCGCGCGGCTGATGCCCCAGTCTTCGATCAGCGCCGGGGCGATAAAGCCCATGACGGCGGCGTCGTATCCGTCGAACATGATGATGATGAAACACAGGGACAGAACCACCCATTGATATTTCGATATCGGGCGTTCGTCTATCCACGTTTTGACATCCACGATGGTGTTGTTGCTCATAGGGTACGCTCTCTGTTTTTTTTATTAATATGTGATCGGATTAAAACTTTGAAGAAAATTTCACTGACCGGAGCAGCACGAAACACGGCAGTGATGGGTTTTTATTAAGATTATTTTATTTATTAAACAATGAGTTGGTTAATCATTGTTGTGCTTCCTGATAACCAACTTAGGGGCTGTAAAGCGCGCTGTCTGCCATAAAATCATTATGCGGGTATGAGTTTTATTTATGACGGACTGTTCGAAAAGTGCGGCAGCGGGACTGCCGCAGGGAAGAGGTTTAGCAGGAGGACATCCCTTCGCGGGGATAAAACAATGAAATGACTACGCGGGCATATCCCGGAAACAGTCGTTATCGAGGGTAAGGGTGGCGATTTTCTGCACCGGCCCGCGCATGTTGACCTGAAAATCGCCGCTGAAACGGATGGCGAGTTCACCGCCGGGCATCTGCACGGTAACGGTGTCGTCCACCAGCCCGAGCTTGCGCATGGCGCTGGCCGCCGCACAACTGCTGCTGCCGGAAGCCAGCGTATACCCCGCGCCCCGTTCCCAGATGCCGATGCGGATAGTATTGCGATCAATGACTTGCGCGAACTGCACGTTGGTACGTTTCGGGAAAATCGCCAGCGTTTCAATTTCAGCACCGAGCTGCCTGACCAGATCCAGATCCAGCTTTTCCACCCGGATCACACAGTGCGGATTGCCCATCGACACCAGCGTTGCACTGAGATTGTGCCCGCCAGCCACCAGCGGTAACGCGAGGGCTTCATCGCCTTCAACCGTTGCGGGTAACGCGGCTGGCGAGAATTTTGCCTGCCCCATATCCACAATCACCTGATGCGCACCTTCGGTGACTTCGCAGCGCACCTGTCCGCCCGCCGTGTTCACCAGAAAAGGTTTATGCGTTACGCGCCCGATATCAAACAGATAGCGGGCGTAAATACGCAGACCGTTGCCGCTTTTCTCGGCTTCTGAACCGTCGGGATTAATAATGCGCAGGGAGGGAATGTCAGCACCGTCGTTGTCGATCAGCAGACCGTCGGAACCGATGCCGTAATGGCGGTCGCAGACGCGCTGAATTTGCTGATTGCTGAGCAGGGCGGCGACGCTGTGATGGCAGACCAGATAATCATTACCCAGTCCGTGATAGCGGTGAAAAATCATAAGGCAGCTCCGGAAATATTCATCATAACTATGAACAGATCTAATCGGAAACTGCCCGTTTGTCAGCTAATTTCAGCCATGCAACCACGCCAGTCCTTCTTCTTTCATCTCTTTTTCCAGCTGACTGAATTTGGTCGCGAACACCCGTTTCACCGGGAACCCGCTTTGTTCCAGCAGATAGGCCAGCGGAGCATATTCACGCGGGTATTTCGCCACGACGGTTTTATCAATGTCCACCAGCCCCTGCGGGAACGTGAAGGTTCCCATGTCATATACCGACTGACGTTTTACGATTCGCCAGACGCCATCGCGTTTTTCAATCAGATCATAGAAGCGGTTATGGTTACTGCATCCCAGACCCAGTCTGATATTTTCCCCGACAATCATCGCGTTGGTTTCTGCAATGGCGCGGTTGCCATTAAAGGTAATGACCGGTGCGGCGATCAGATGTTTGGTGACTAAGTCCGAGCCACCCATTTTTTTTGAGCCTTCGACAAATTCGCTAAAAATTCCTTCAAACCAGGTGACTTCAATCACACCATCGCCGTGGAAAAGCTCAAGAAGCTGATCCCACTGCGATAAATCACGGTGGATCCAGCCGTTCATCAGGTCAGCAATATCTTGTTGGTCTTGTAAGGTGTGTGTCATGAAAAAACTCCGGTTTGAACAGGGCGGTTATGATGCATTATTAATAGTCACCATGGCAACTATTTCATATGTTATTTGTGAGGGTGATGGATAAGTTAAGTGTAGTGACAGGGAGGGAATACATTTTAAACCGATGGGGGGGTGTGGTAATAAAGAGGTTTCGTGCTGAATATATCGCCATAAAAAGGAGTGATTTATGGAGTCTTTTGCCGTCCCGCTCGCTTCACCGCCGCTAAATATCATCACGCCGCGTCTGATACTTCGTCAGTGGCAGGACAGTGATTTCGGGCCTTTTGCTGCAATGAATGCAGATCAGCAAGTGATGGAATTTTTCCCGTCAGTTCTGACCCGTGAAAAAAGCGATGAAATGGCGATCCGCTGTCGGGATTTGATCACAGAACGCGGATGGGGTATCTGGGCGGTTGAGCTGCGTGAAACCGGTGAGTTCATCGGTTTCGTTGGGTTACATACGCCGGGTTACGATTTGCCGTTTACGCCATGTATCGAAATCGGCTGGCGCCTGAGGGCGGATACATGGGGGCAAGGTTATTGCACTGAAGCCGCCCGCGCCGCGCTGGATGCCGGGTTTAACCAACTGGGGCTAAACGAAATTGTGGCCTTTACCGCGCTGCCGAATGTCCGTTCTCAGGCGGTGATGAAAAAACTCGGTATGGCATGTGATCCAAAAGAGAACTTCATGCATCCGGCGCTGGAGGAGGGGCACGGGTTACGGGAACATTGTTTGTATCGGCTAAAACGGGTCTGACTCCCTCCCCTGCGAAGGGGAGGAGTTGAAACCAAAACCGTACGGCTATTGCAGGGGGAGGAGCAAACAACTAACTCTGCATCCTCCCCAGTACCGATGCCCCCACTAATCCACCGTCGGTCAGGAATTTCCCCGGTATCAGCAACGGTTCTGCATAAGTGTGCAGCACACCGCCGCGTACTTTCTCATCCAGCGCCGCGATAAGTTCTTTTGCCGAGGCCAGACCGCCACCTGCCACGATCCGCGAAGGGCCGAGGATGTTGATCAGCAGCGCCAGCGGTTCGGCGACCAGTTCCAGCCAGGCATTCACGGTCAGAGAACAGTCGGGATGCCCCTTCAGCCAGCCGGTTACAATGTCCAGACTGGTATTTTCCTGACGGTGGAAATGCTGATGCAGGCGTTCCATGCCGCGTGCGCCGCCGAGCATGTCGAGGCAGCCGGTCTGGCCGCAGCCACATCTGAGGCGTGGCACGGCGTAATGTTTGCTGCCGAGGGTCAGCTCCGTGCGGGTGATCGCACCGTGTCCCCATTCCCCGGTGACGCCACCGTGGCCGCGCACCAGCTGGCCGTTAATCACCAGACCGCCACCGACGCCGGTGCCTAAAATAATCGCCGCTACCACGGAATGATGTTGTGCATTACCCGCATGCGCTTCGGCGAGAGCGAAACAGTCAGCGTCATTGGCGGCAGTGACCGGGCGCTCAAGGGCTACGCTCAGATCATTCGCCAGCGAATGGCCGGTAAACGCGGGGATATTGGTTGCCAGCATTTCACCGGTTTGCGGCGACACCAGACCGGCGGTGGAAATCGCCAGCGGAGTTCCCGCCGGTAAATCCGCTCCGTAGGTATCGATCAGATATTGCATTGCGCCGACAAAATCCTGCCATGAGGCAACGGGTGTCGGGACTTTGCCACATTCTTCCACTTCGCCGGAACGGCGTGAAACACCAAATTTAATAAAAGAACCGCCGATATCGGCGCAAAAAACCGCAGAGTTCATGAGCGTGTGTCCAGTAAATCTCGCAGCCCGTCGCCCAGTACGTTAAAACCAAGCACGGTCAGCATAATGGCCAGACCCGGGAACAGCGAAAGGTAAATATTTATGCCGAGGAAGTTCCGGCCATCGCTCATCATGGTACCCCATTCCGGCATCGGCGGCTGTACGCCAAGCCCCAGAAATGACAGACTGGCCGCCGCGAGGATCACCGTGCCGGCGGTCAGGGTGGATTGCACGATTATCGGCCCGATAGCATTGCGCAGAATGTAATGCACGATGATGCGGTAATTCGACAAACCCAGCGCCTGCGCGGCTTCCACGTATTCCATCTGCTTTAAACCCAGCGTCAGGTTACGGCTCAGACGGGCATACACCGGTATGGCAAACAGTGAAATGGCGATCAGTAAATTCACCAGTCCGCCGCCGAGAATACTGACCACCAGAATGGCCAGCACGATGCCCGGAAAGGCAAACAGCATGTCCATAAACCACATGATGATCATGTCGGTATAACGGCCCGCCATCCCGGCGATAATGCCCAAAGGAATGCCGATGATCATCGCCAGACCGACGCTCAGCACCACTTCGATAATCGAAATCCGGGCACCGTAAATAACGCGGGCAAAGATATCGCGGCCATAATCGTCGGTACCAAACCAGTGGTCGGCACCCGGCGCAAGCAGGGTATCAATCAGATCCTGTGCGTACGGATCATGACGGGCGATCAGCGGTGCAAACAAACCCAACAGCACGATCAGGCTGACGATAAACCCGCCCGTCGTGACGGCAGGATGACGCCATAACCAGCGGAACAACCGCAGCGTGCGCGGTTTGCGACGGGGTAATTGCGTGATAATGGCAGACATTAATCGAACCTTATTTTTGGATTCAGGAAAGCAATCAGTAATTCACCGAGCAGGTTCATTACCACCACGCCGCAGACGGCAACCAGCGCCACGCCCTGAATCACCGGGTAATCACGATAGCGCACGGAATCCACCAGCAGGCGGCCGATACCCGGCCAGTTAAAGACGGATTCGGTGACCACCGCGCCACCGATCAGGCTGCCGAAATTGAGCGCCACAATGGTGACAATCGGGATCAGCGCATTGCGGAACGCATGGCTGCAATAGACGGTAGTGGCGGATAACCCTTTGGCGCGCGCGGTGCGGATATAATCTTCCGACAGCACGTCGAGCATGCTCGATCGCGTCATGCGCGCCATCACCGCCATCGGTAAAACCGCCAGCGTGACGGAAGGCAGAATGTAGCTTTTCCACGATGTCGCACCGAGTAATGGCAGCCAGCCGAGATTTACCGAGAAGGTGTTCATCGCCATCAGACCCAGCCAGAAGTTAGCGATCGACGCCCCGGCAATCGCCAGTAACATCACGCCAAAATCCGGCCAGCGGTTGCGATACACCGCGCCTATCATGCCCGCCGGAACGCCAACCGCCACCGCCAGAAAATAAGACAGAATGGCCAGCGCCAGCGTATACGGCATCCGCTCGCCGATTTCCTGCGTCACCGGTTGTTGCGACTGCAACGAGACGCCGAGATTGCCCTGCAACACGTTACCGGCGAAATGCAGATATTGCGTCACCAGCGGTTGATCTAACCCGAGGCGAACGCGCATGGCATCAACGGCTTCCTGCGTGGCTTCAGGCCCGGCCATCAGACGCGCCGGATCCCCCGGAAGCGCGCGGATCGACACAAAAATCAGCATCGACACGCCGATCAGGATGACCGGGAAGGCGATGAGTTTTTTGGCAAGATAGGCTTTCATGGCTATTTTCCACTGTAAATGCTGCGGTTATTTTTTCTGTGCATCTTTCACCACAATTTGTCCGCCGGGGATCATGGTGACGCCCGATACCCCGGTGCCGGTGGCATACAAATCGTTCTGGTAATACAACAGAACCTGCGGCGCCTGCTGGTTAATCTCCTTCTGCGCATCGACGTAAATGGCATTGCGGGTATTTTCATCCAGTGTCGAGGCCGCGTTGTCTAACATTTCATCGAGTTTTGCATCACTGAAGAAGCCCAGATTCGCGCCGCCCGGTGCGAAGCTTTTGCTGTAGTAAAGCGGACGAAGTTGCAGATCGGCGCCATTCGCGCCGGAAGACCATGACGCCAGCACCGCGCCGGTGTTATCGGCCTTTTTACCCGCCTGATCGGCAAACGCGGCTTTCGTCCACACGCCGCTTTCCATGATTTTCACGTCCAGTTTCACCCCGATTTTCGCCCACATGCTTTGCAGCACCTGACCGATACGCGCGTCCTGACCCTGCACGGCAATTGACATCGTAAAGCCGTCGGCAACGCCTGCTTCTTTCAGCAACGCTTTGGCTTTCGCCAGATCCAGCGGATACGGGTTCAGGGTTTTGTCATAACCGGCGGTGACCGGTGCCAGCGGGGAATTTGCCGGTTGTGCGAAGCCCGACATGATGGCGCGCACCAGTCCATCGCGGTCCGTGGCGTAGTTCAGTGCCTGACGCACGCGGACATCGCTCAGCGGTTTGAGGTCGGTATTCAGCGCGACCCAGAACACGGCCGCTCCCGGGCTTTCATGCAGACTGAATTTTGGATTGTTTTTCAGTAGACGGGCAAATTGCGGAGGGACCGGGTTGATAACGTCGGCTTCACCGGCCTGCAGGGCCATGTTCATGACGGACGGCTCGGCGCTCCAGGTCCATTTGATGTCGTCCGGCCCGGCGGCTTTATCGCCCCAGTAGCCCGGATATTTTTGTTCCAGCACGAATTCGCCGGTTTTGTATTGCACCATTTTGTACGGGCCGGTGCCGACAGCTTTGCTGTCCAGCGTGCCGGTTTTATCTGCCGCCGGACTGACCATCAGACAGGCGCCGGTGGTCAGTAAATTCAGGAAGGCCGGATACGGTTTTTTCAATTTGAACACGACGGTGGACTCGTCGGTTTTGGTCACGCTGTCGAGGAAGGTGCGCAGACGTCCGCTGGCGGCCAGACCGCGTTTTGTGTCGAGATGGCGGGCAAAGTTGGCGACCACCGCATCGGCGTTAAAAGGCGTGCCGTCGTGAAAAGTCACGCCGCTGCGTAGTTTGAATGTCCACACCAGACCACTTTCATCGCTGCTCCAGGAGGTCGCCAGCGCCGCTTCCGGCTTCAGTTGTGGCGACATGCGCAGCAGACCTTCATACATCGGATCCAGCACCGTGCCGGTAAAAGTCGCGGTCTGGTTGCCCGGATCCATGCTGCGCGGCGCTTCGTTTTGCATCACGTTCAGCGTGGCGGCAAACACCGGCAGCGAAAAGACGGCGAGAAGTGCGCTGCTCAGCAGCGATAACTGCACGGGACGCCGGATGTAACGGGTAATCTTCATGTTCTGCCCTCTGGGTAAAAATCGGATGAAGTGGCTCTGGCTCAGTCTGCCGGTTCGCTAAAACGCCGGTTTTAATCACAGTTTGTTTTAACAAAGAGATTTCATTAATAGTTCATATGAAATACTTATATCGCAACATTTAGTTTATTTTGTGAACTAATTAGCATTGATATATCCATTTCTACCGTTTAATGTCAATGCAGATGAGCGAAAACTGAGAGCGCCAAAACGAATATGCTAACAACTTTGCAACGTCAGATTTTAGGCGCAGTGAATGCCTCCGGCCATTTGAGTCGCACCGAACTGGCGCAAATCTCAGGAATGAGCAAGGCGGCGATCGGCGGCGTGGTGCGCGAGATGATTGAGGCCGGTTTTCTGCATGAAGCGGAAACGGTGCCGGGCAGCGGGCAGGGCAGACCGTCGGTCCGGCTGGTGGTGCATCCGGACGGGGCGTGGTTTGCCGGCGTTTCTTTGCTGCAAAATCCGGCGCAGATGGCGCTGATCAATTTGCACGGCGAAATCCTTTCGCGGGTGTCTTTTGCGGCCGATGCCGATCCGCAACAGCTGGCAGCGAATATCGCCAGCGCCTTACCGGCATTACTTGAGCCTCATCCCGAGGCGGCAAAAAAGCTGGTCGGGTTGGGCGTGACGCTCTCCGGTCTTATCGATGAACATCAGTCGACCTGCGTGCAGTCGGCGCTGCTGGGCTGGCGGGATGTGCCGCTGGCGAAGCTGATTTCGCAGGCCACCGGCATGGAAGTGGCCATTGAAAATGATGCCAAGGCACTGGCGGTGAGCGAGAAAAGTTTCGGTCAGGCGCGGGATCTCAGCAGCTTTACGCTGGTCAGCCACGACGCGGGGATCGGCAGTGCGCATTTTATTGCCGGGCAGTTGCATCGCGGTTTGCATGGCGGTGCGGGGGAAATCGCCCACTGTACGCTGGAGCTGAACGGCTCGCCGTGCCGCTGCGGCAAGCGCGGCTGCCTCGACACGCTGGCGTCACTCAATGCGATTGCCGAAATGGCGAAAACGGAGGGGCTGGAGGCCACGACGATCGGCGGGCTGGAACAGCTGGCCATGCAGGGCCAGACGGCGGCCATCCGCATTCTGCACCGCGCGGGTTCTGCGCTGGGTTTAGCCATATCGCATCTGATTCAAATCAATGACCCGGACTTGATCCTGATTGCCCATCAGGATGCCGATTTTTCCGGGCTGTTTGGCACGGTTGTCCATCAGTCTGTGGAGGCCAACGTGCTGCCGGGCAATGCCGGTAAAACGCCGGTTCGCACTTTTACCCTAAACGACGACACCTGGGCGCGCGCGGCGGCGAGTATTGCCGCACACCGCTTTCTGGTCGGTCTGAAGCCTGTCTGAGGAATGAGCAACATGCGTATAGCGGTCAGCGGTATCCATATTGAATGCAGCACTTACAATCCGGTGCTTAATGAGGAAAAGGATTTTACCGTGGTGCGCGATGCGCAGTTACTGGCATCGCCGCGTTTTCGTTTTTTGCAGGATTATCCGGCGACGTTTTTACCGACAATCCACGCCCGCGCCATTGCCGGTGGCCCGGTCGCACGGGCGACTTACGATAAATTTAAAGCGGAAATGCTGGCAGGATTAGAGGCGCAAAAGCCGTTCGACGGCGTGTATCTGGCGATGCACGGCGCGATGTATGTTGAAGGGCTGGAAGATGCCGAAGGTGACTGGATTGCCGCCGCCCGTAAGGCCGTCGGGCCGGATTGCCCGATCAGCGTCAGTTACGATCTGCACGGCAATGTCTCGCAGCGCATCATTGACGCCATTGATATGTTTTCGACCTACCGCACCGCGCCGCATATCGACGTGGAAGAAACTATGCGTCGTTCTGTCGCCATGCTGGTTAAGCATCTGCAAACCGGCGTGAAACCGACGTTGCTGTGGGTGCCGGTGCCGGTGGTGTTACCGGGCGAGCGCACCAGCACGGAAGATGAACCGGCGAAAAGTTTGTACGCCCGTCTGCCTGAAATGGATGAAGTTGACGGCGTGTGGGACAGTTCGCTGATGGTCGGTTATGTCTGGGCCGATGAGCCACGGGCAACAGCGGCGGTGATCATGACCGGCACTGACCGCGCTGTGCTGGAACAGCAGGCGACTCAACTGGCGCAGGCTTACTGGGACGCGCGGGAAGATTTTGTGTTTGGTTGTGAGACTGACACGGTGGAAGCCTGTGTGAAAAAGGCGATTGCCAGTGAAACGCGGCCGGTGGTGCTGGCGGATTCCGGCGATAATCCGACCGGTGGCGGCGTAGGTGACCGCGCGGATGTGTTGCAGGAACTGATCAAACAGTATGCACAAAATACCCTGGTGGCCGGGATTGCCGATGCACCGGCAACGGATGCAGCCTTTAATGCCGGTGTGGGATCCACACTGACGCTGACACTCGGCGCGTCACTTGATCATTCCAGCCCGCAGGTGAAAGGCGAGTTCGACGTGGTGTTCCTGCTCGACGCACTGACACCGGCTGACCGTCAGGCCGTGCTTCGCATTGGTGGAATTGATGTGGTGGTCTCGGCGCGCCGCCGTCCGTATCACAACATCAGCGATTTCACCGCGCTGGAACTGGATCCACATAACGCAGACATCGTGGTGGTGAAATCCGGTTACCTTTCGCCGGAACTGGCACCGATTGCCAGCCCGAACCTGATGGCGCTGTCGAACGGCGTGGTCGATCAGTTTGTCGAACGTCTGCCACGCAACCGCAAGCCGCGCAAAACTTTCCCGTTTGATCGTGATTTCAGCTATGTGCCGCAGGTGCAACTTTCCTCCAGGAGCAAATAAGATGAACCAGACCACCGGACAGCCTGTAAACCGTCAGCCCGTGCTGAGCGTGAAGCATCTCACCACCTCGTTTCGCGGCGATGACGACTGGCTGCCGGTGGTGCGTGATGTGTCTTTTGAGGTGTATCCCGGTGAAACGCTGGCGATCGTCGGGGAATCCGGCTCCGGGAAAAGCGTGACGTCGCTGTCAGTGATGCGTTTGCTGAAAGCGCAAAGCAGCCGGATTGAGGGCGAAGTCTGGCTGAATCAGCGCAATTTGCTGACCCTTTCGGATAAGCAGATGCGCGATATTCGCGGCAACGAGATGGCGATGATTTTTCAGGAGCCGATGACCTCGCTGAATCCGACTTTCAGTATCGGCAGGCAGATTGCCGAGAGCCTGAAGCGGCACCGTGGGATGTCGTCGGCGCAGGCGCGGGCGGAAACACTGCGGTTGCTGGAAAAGGTGCGCATTCCCAATGCGGCCAAAAGATTTGATGAATATCCCCATCAATTTTCCGGCGGTATGCGCCAGCGCGTGATGATTGCGATGGCGCTGGCGCTGAAACCTAAATTACTGATTGCCGACGAACCCACCACGGCACTGGATGTGACCATTCAGGGACAGATTCTGGATCTGATTAAAACGTTGCAGGAAGAAGAAGGAATGGCGGTGCTGTTTATCACGCACGATATGGGCGTGGTGGCGGAAATCGCCGACCGCACGCTGGTGATGTATCGCGGTGAAGCCGTGGAAAGCGGGGCGACGGAGGATATTTTCCATCGTCCGCAACATCCTTATACCCGCGCGTTGCTGGCCGCCGTACCGAAACTCGGCTCAATGCAGGGGCGTGGTTGGCCGTTACGGTTCCCGCAAATCAATCTGCAAACCGGTGAAGCCAGCGTGCCGGAGGAAGTGGCGGGAACAGTCGATACAGGGCTGACGCCTTTGCTGTCGGTGAAAAATCTCAGCGCCCGTTTTCCGGTTTATGGCGGTATTTTCAGCCGCCAGGTCGGTGCGGTGCATGCGGTGGAAAACATCAGCTTTGATTTATTTCAGGGCGAAACGCTGTCACTGGTCGGCGAATCAGGTTGCGGGAAATCGACCACCGGCCGCGCGGTAACACGTCTGCTGAAACCGCACAGCGGGGCGATCGATTTTGATGGCTTTGATGTGATGAATCTGGGAAAACGTGACGTTTTGCAGATACGCCAGCGTATCCAGATGATTTTTCAGGATCCGTTTGCCAGCCTGAACCCGCGTATGCGCATTGGCGACGCACTGATCGAACCGATGCTGCAACACAAACTGCACAACCGCCGTGATGCCAGAGAGAAAGCCGCTTCACTGCTGCAAAAAGTCGGGCTGTCACCGGACATGCTGCGCCGTTTTCCGCATGAGTTTTCCGGCGGTCAGCGCCAGCGGATTTGCATCGCGCGCGCCCTGACACTGGATCCGAAAGTGATTGTCGCCGATGAATCCGTCTCTGCGCTGGATGTCTCCGTGAAAGCGCAGGTGGTGAATCTGCTGCTCGATTTGCAGGAAAGCATGAATCTGTCTTATCTGTTTATTTCGCACGATATGGCGGTGGTCGAAAGGGTGAGTCATCGCGTGGCGGTGATGTATCTCGGGGAGATTGTGGAGATCGGCCCGCGTGCGGCGATATTCGATAATCCGCAGCATCCGTATACACGCAAACTGATGGCGTCAGTGCCGGTGCCGGATCCGTCGCGCAGAATGCTGAAACGACAAATGCAGGTGGATGAACTGAAAAGTCCGGTACGCGACAACGGCTATATTCCACCGCAAAGGCAGTATCAGGAAGTGTCAGCAGGACATTTTGTTCAGATTTAATATAACAGGAAGGTTTTTCTACAGAGAAACTCGAGGATGAATCTGGAAGATGGTGGTGGGGGAAGGATGACCCGGCCTTTGGCCTCGCCCTGCGGGTCGTTGCTGCGCAACGCTGTCTCGCTTCGCTCGGCTCAAACCTTCGGGTCGAAGGTTCTCTATCCTTCCCGATTTGTATTTTTATTTTGGTTTGGAGTTTTCGAAAGAGGCGGGAATATCTGGAAGATGGTGGTGGGGGAAGGATTCGAACCTTCGAAGTCGATGACGGCAGATTTACAGTCTGCTCCCTTTGGCCGCTCGGGAACCCCACCACAACTTTTGTGGCATTTACTACTTACTTCTGGCCTAAATCATCATGTGCTACATGGATGATTTTTGTCGCTGCAGCGGTTAGCTGCGAACGGGGCGCATAATACCAAATAAGCCGAAGGTGTAAAGCGCTGAAAGCGATAATAAAGTTCGTTTGCGGTTTTTTTGCCCTTAACGGTGTTTCTCTGAGCGAAAAACACCGTCAGGACGCGGATTACAGAATGACGGTACGGTTTCCGTAAACAAACACGCGTTGTGCCAGTACACGGTATAACGCACGGCTGAGCACGTTTTTCTCAACGTCACGCCCGGCACGCATCATATCTTCGGCGGTATAGGTGTGATCGACGTTAATCACGTCCTGCATGATGATCGGGCCTTCATCCAGATTGTCATTAACGTAATGCGCCGTGGCACCAATCAGTTTCACACCCCGCTCATACGCCTGATGGTACGGACGTGCACCAATAAAGGCAGGCAGGAACGAGTGGTGAATGTTGATCACCTGATGCGGATAATGCTGCACAAAGCCCGGTGTCAGCACACGCATGTATTTCGCGAGAACCACATAATCAGGCTGATACTGGTCGATTTGCGCAATCATCGCGCTGTCGTGCTGTTCGCGGGTCAGACCGTCGTGGCTCACCAGATGGAACGGAATATCAAAGCGTTCCACCAACGTTTGCAGGGTATCGTGGTTGCCGATCACCGCCGCAATTTCCACATCCAGTCCGCCATACGCGGCTTTCATCAGCAGATCACCCAGACAATGGGCTTCTTTGGTCACCAGGATCACGATACGGCGACGGCCGGTGCTGTTCAGTTCACGCACGGAACCCGCAGGCAGCGCGCTGTCGAGATCGGCGAGCAGGGTGGTGTCGTTGAAAATCCCTTCCAGCTCGGTACGCATAAAGAAACGTCCGGTGCGGTGATCCACGAATTCGTTGTTCTGCACGATGTTCAGTTCGTGCTTGTAGCAAATGTTGGTAATTTTGGCGATCAGACCTTTTGCATCAGGGCAAATGGTGCGTAATACCTTGGTTTGTACGTTCTGTTGCGGCATGAGGGAGTGGATCCTGTCCAAGACTTAAAATAATACGGTTGAATTATTTACCGCAGCACTTCTTATATTTTTTACCCGACCCGCACGGGCAGGCGTCGTTGCGGCCTGTCTGCGGTTTAATTCCGTCGATATAGTACCAGCGATCTTTCAAACGAAGAAATCGCGAACGCTCGTGGATCAAATGAAGGGAGTCGCTGCCGGTTTCGGTAAATCGCGCCGCAAACTCAACGAATCCTTCATTCGCATCGCGTCCTTCCGACTGGCTGATCACCTGCAAACCCTGCCAGTGCGTGCTGGCAAAGCCTTCCTGTAAACTGTCACGCCATTGTTCGGGTTGACAATCCGGGTGCCAGGTGGCGATCAGATAACTCGCATTTTTCAGGACGTAAGCAGTGTAGCGTGATCGCATCAGCGCGGACGGTGTGGGCGCCACGCGGGTCTCAGAAATGTATGGCTGGCAACATTCTTCGTAAGGAAGATGGCTGCAACATGGGCAAAGTTCTGACACGGAAACTCCTGATTCGCAGGGCTTACACATTCAATAGCGCAGGTTGCGCTATTGAATGCACCAAAGCGATATGTTACCTAACAACCTCGCCGGGTGACAACGCGCTTCCCCGCTGATTCTAACGCTATGTGCAATATAAGGTCATCAGATGAGCAGAAAAGTCACCATTGGTCTTGCCCTCGGTTCGGGAGCGGCGAAAGGGTGGGCGCACATCGGGGTGATCAATGCCCTGAAAGAAATGGATATAGAGATAGATGTGGTGGCCGGTTGTTCGGTCGGCGCACTGGTCGGCGCGGCGTATGTCAGCAACAGGTTACCGGCCATTGAAAGCTGGGTGCGGTCTTTCAGCTACTGGGATGTGTTGCGGCTGATGGATTTCTCCTGGAAACGTGGAGGATTGTTGCGCGGCGAGCGCGTGTTTAACGCCGTCGGGCAGTTGATCCGCATCGATGAATTTGAGAAGTGTTCGAAGAAGTTTGGTGCCGTCGCCACCAACCTGAGTACCGGACGCGAGTTGTGGCTGACCAAAGGGGATTTGCATGAGGCTATCCGCGCCTCGTGCAGTATGCCGGGGTTGCTGGCACCGGTGTGGCACAACGGTTACTGGCTGGTGGACGGCGCGGTGGTGAACCCGGTGCCGGTGTCGCTGACCCGGGCATTAGGCGCGGATATCGTGATTGCGGTCGATCTCCAGCATGATGCGCATCTGATGCAGCAGGATTTGCTGACCGTGCAGCCGACCGGCGAAGCACTGAATACTGACAAAGAAGTGAGCTGGCGTGACCGGATCCGCCAGCGTCTGACCCGGCCAAATGCCCGCAAGCCGAATGTCAGTCCGTCAGCCATGGAAATCATGTCGACCTCCATTCAGGTGCTGGAAAACCGGCTCAAGCGTAACCGCATGGCAGGCGATCCGCCTGATGTGCTGCTTCAGCCCTATTGTCCGCAAATTTCGACGCTGGATTTCCACCGGGCAGAAGAAGCCATCGAAGCGGGGCGTCTTGCCGTTGAAAAACAAAGAGAGCAATTGCTGCCCCTGATAAAAAATAGACAGTTCTGAACGGCTTAAAATGTGTTTGGGTGAATCTGACAATTCTGCCAAGCAAAAACGGGCTTTATGAGCCACTATTAGAATAAGAAATTCTGGGGGACCCTGATGGACAAGCCACTTACAAGCAAGCATATTCTCATCGTTGAAGACGAAGCCGTTTTCCGATCCATACTTGCTGGGTATGTAAGTTCACTGGGTGCCACCTTTACCGAAGCTGAAAATGGTCTTGAGGCTTTGTCCCTGGTCGAAGACTACCCGCCTGATCTGATCCTCTGTGATTTAGCCATGCCTGAGATGGGGGGCATGGAGTTCGTCGAAAATCTGCGCTTGCAGGGGAATAAAATTCCTGTTCTGGTGATCTCGGCCACCGACAAAATGACCGATGTCGCTTCAATGTTACGTCTCGGTGTAGAAGACGTCCTGCTCAAACCGATTAACGATCTCAATCGGTTGCGTGAAGCCTTACTTTCTTCTTTATACCCAAAGTTGTTCTCATCCCAGGCGATGGAGGAAAGTTCGCTGGTGCAGGACTGGGAGGCGCTGTGCCGTAATCCCAACGAAGCACAACGCCTGTTACAGGAATTGCAGCCGCCGGTTCAGCAGACGCTGGCGCATTGCCGCATTAATTACCGTCAGCTGACCAGTGCGGAAAATCCGGGGCTGGTGCTGGATATTGCCGCGCTGTCTTCCAAAGATCTGGGCTTCTATTGTCTGGACGTCACCCGCGCCAGTGAAAATGGTGTGCTGGCCGCTTTATTGTTACGCGCAATCTTTAACAGCTTATTACGTGAGCATTTGAGCAATCAGAATCAGCGATTGCCGCAGATGTCTACGCTGCTCAAACAGGTCAATCATTTATTCAAGCAGGCGAATCTGGAAGGGCAATTTCCTTTGCTGCTGGGTTATTATCACGCCGGTTTCAAAAATCTCATTCTGGTTTCTGCGGGTTTACATGCCAACGTCAATACCGGCAGCAATATGATCCAGCTCAGTAACGGTGTCCCGCTGGGAACGACCGGCGCGACATACTCCAATCAAATCAGTCAGAAATGCGATGCCTGGCAGTGTCAGGTCTGGGGATCGGGTGGGCGTCTGAGATTAATGCTGTCTGTAGAATGAGCGGATTTATTGTTGTTGATAATAATACGTTAATAATATTGAGTATTTTTTCTGCACGTTATTAGGCCTGCATTTTCCATTTCAATCTTCTAAGACCTATCTTAATGCAAAATATGCCTTTGCAGGCGCACTCCTGTGTGAAACTGGTATAATGCGTGCGGAAAATTCTAGAACGGTAATTTATGTTGTTTGGACAAAACAAATAGGAATTCGCTGATGAAAGTAACAGTTTTTGGTATCGGTTACGTAGGACTTGTTCAGGCTGCGGTTCTTGCAGAAGTCGGGCATGAAGTATTGTGCATCGATGTGGATGCAAAGAAAGTAGAAAACCTGAAAAACGGGCAGATTCCAATTTTCGAACCAGGCCTGACTCCACTGGTTCAGCGCAACTATGAAGCAGGGCGTCTGCTGTTCAGCACCAATGCGGCTGAAGGCGTGGCGCATGCAACGGTCCAGTTTATCGCCGTGGGAACTCCGCCGGATGAAGACGGTTCTGCTGACCTGAAATATGTGACTGCGGTGGCGCGGACCATTGCTGAACATATGACTGAACCTAAAGTCGTGATTGATAAGTCAACCGTTCCTGTCGGTACTGCGGATAAAGTGCGCGCGGTCATGGCAGAAAAACTGAAAGAACGCGGCGTTGATATCAGTTTCGATGTGGTCTCCAACCCGGAATTCCTGAAAGAAGGTGCCGCGGTTGCTGACTGTATGCGACCTGAGCGTATTGTCATCGGTACGGATAACCCGGATGCCATCGACCCGATCCGTGAACTCTACGAACCCTTTAACCGTAATCACGATCGCATGATTCTGATGGATATCCGCAGTGCTGAGCTGACCAAATATGCGGCGAACTGCATGCTGGCAACCAAAATCAGCTTCATGAACGAAATGTCCAATCTGGCAGAGATGCTGGGCGCGGATATTGAGAAAGTGCGTCAGGGCATCGGTTCAGACTCCCGCATTGGCTACCACTTCATTTACCCTGGCTGTGGCTATGGCGGCTCCTGCTTCCCTAAAGATGTGCAGGCGCTGATCCGCACTGCTGAGCATATTGGCTATCAGCCAAAACTGCTGCAGGCTGTGGAGCAGGTGAATTATCAGCAAAAATATAAACTGCCCGCGTTCATTCAGCGCCATTTTGGCGAGGATCTGAAAGGCAAAACGTTCGCTCTGTGGGGCCTTTCCTTTAAACCTAATACCGACGACATGCGTGAAGCATCCAGCCGTGTATTAATGGAACAGCTCTGGGCTGCAGGCGCAAAAGTAAAAGCCTACGATCCGGAAGCCATGAATGAAACCCAGCGTATTTACGGTCACCGTGATGATCTGGAATTGATGGGCACCAAAGAATCCGCGTTACAGAATGCTGATGCGCTGATTATTTGTACTGAGTGGCAGAGTTTCCGCGCCCCGGATTTCGATGTGATCAAAAAAGCTTTAAAAGAACCGGTTATCTTCGACGGTCGCAATTTATTCGATCCTGAACGTTTGGAAAAACGCGGATTTACTTACTACGGCATCGGCCGTGGCGCATCAATCAATCCCGTTTTGTAAGGAGTTTTCATGAAATATCTGGTCACCGGCGCGGCGGGCTTTATTGGCTTCTATGTGTCAAAACGTTTGTTGGCGGCCGGTCATTCAGTTATCGGCATTGATAACCTGAACGACTATTATGACGTCAATCTGAAACTTGCCCGCCTGGCGCAGCTGGAAAATAAAGACGGCTTTGAGTTTATTAAGCTGGATTTGGCTGATCGCGAGGGTATGGCGGCATTGTTTGCTGAACAGCGTTTTGAACGTGTTATCCATTTAGCGGCGCAGGCGGGTGTCCGATATTCAATCGAAAATCCTCTGGCTTATGCTGATTCAAACCTGACAGGATTTGTTAACGTTCTCGAGGGCTGTCGCCATAATAAGGTGGGGCATTTGCTTTATGCCTCATCCAGTTCAGTTTATGGTCTGAACAAAAAACAGCCTTTTTCGACGGATGATTCTGTAGACCATCCTGTTTCGTTGTATGCGGCGACCAAAAAAGCCAATGAATTAATGGCTCACACCTATTCACATCTTTATAGCTTACCTACCACCGGATTACGTTTCTTTACCGTATACGGTCCGTGGGGACGCCCTGATATGGCTTTGTTTAAGTTCACCAAAGCAATACTGGCGGGTCAGAGCATTGATGTTTATAACCACGGTGAAATGCGTCGCGACTTCACTTATATCGACGATATCGCCGAAGCCATTGTTCGTTTGCAAAACGTTATTCCGCAGGCTGATCCTGACTGGACGGTGGAGAACGGTTCCCCGGCCAGCAGTTCAGCACCGTATTGCGTGTATAACATTGGGAATAGCAATCCGGTGAAGCTGATGACGTATATCAGTGCGCTGGAAAAAGCGTTAGGAATTGAAGCAGCGAAGAATATGCTGCCAATGCAACCCGGCGATGTACACGAAACCAGTGCGGATACTGCGCCATTATCCAAAGCCATTAACTTTAAGCCTGAGACGCCGGTTGAGCAGGGCGTACAGCGTTTTGTTGACTGGTATCGGGACTTTTATCAGGTGTAAGTCGGAAT
Organism: Rahnella sp. BIGb0236; assembly: GCF_004364755.1. Lineage (NCBI taxonomy): Bacteria > Pseudomonadati > Pseudomonadota > Gammaproteobacteria > Enterobacterales > Yersiniaceae > Rahnella > Rahnella sp. BIGb0236. Next base: position 40,928 of record NZ_SOAO01000008.1, on the reverse strand, counting down.
GTTTTGCTTACAGAAAGGTCGCTGATGCGGCCTTTTTTTATGGAATCAGTTAAATCTTATGGATATTTAATTCCCTGACGGTGGCGGGTGTTTTATCTGCATTTTTTGTATTTGTCAGAAGAATATGACAGCCTATTAAAAACAAAAAGCCCATCATAAAGATGGGCTTTTTAGTATTAACTCGAGGGTTAATACGGGCAATTACAGCAGGAAATCGTCCAGTGATTTGCCTTGCTCTTCGATTGCTTTTTTGATCACGGCTGGAGTACGGCCCTGGCCGGTCCAGGTTTTGTTTTCGCCGTTTTCATCAACGTATTTGTATTTAGCCGGACGTGCAGCACGTTTAGCTTTACCGGTTGCTTTAGTCGCTGCCATAGTTTGCAGCAATTCATTTGGATCGATGCCGTCAGCAATCAGCATTTCGCGGTATTGTTGCAGTTTACGGGTACGCTCTTCAATCTCAGCAGCTGCCTGAGAATCTTCTTCGCGACGCTCGTTCACAACAACTTCTAATTTTTCCAGCATCTCTTCCAGAGTTTCCAGAGTGCATTCTCTCGCTTGTGCGCGCAGAGTACGGATGTTGTTCAGAATCTTTAATGCTTCGCTCATTATACTAGTCTCAAATTATATTGGTGGGGGGCGTTTGGCTAATAATAGAATGCTCTTCTGTATTCTGCAATAGCCAATTTGTTTACCTGACCTTAATTTACGCATTTAAAGCAAATAACGTTTCCGGAAGGGTAAATATAGCCAGGTCCATTCACGCTATTTATCTGAGGGGGATTACCCTATTTTCAATACTCAGTCGGGGGTAATTGTTGCGTTACGTATGCTGTTTTATAAGCCTGCGATTGTTCACAAATTTAAACGCAAAGTGAAGTTATGTTATGTAAGGATATGGAAAAACAGGGCACTAAGGCCGCACTGCCTCAAAAGCTTCTCTGTGATAAAGCATTCTATTCATCAGGATGAATGTATAGACAAACCAATAACCCTGCGGTATTTGCATATAAGAAATGCGGTCTTTACGGGTATTGAGGCGAGGTGATAACAAGATATTGTTCCATGCCATTATAATTTTTGATTGTAAGTTTCTGTGATTTTTTTAAATGAGACGGTTGTATCCGTTGCGGATTACCCAGATGACGCGCGTTGTTATCGACTGCCGGGCATGTGGTACAATGCACGCCGAAAATTTACGCCATCCATTACTTTATGGGGTCACTCCTTCATGGCTCAGCTTTATTTCTATTACTCGGCGATGAATGCCGGTAAATCCACCTCGTTGTTGCAATCTTCATATAATTATCAAGAACGTGGTATGCGCACGCTGGTACTCACTGCCGAATTAGACCACCGCTTTGGTGTGGGCAAAGTCAGTTCACGCATCGGCCTGTCATCGCCTGCAGAACTCTACAATAAAGATACTGAACTCTTTGACCTGGTCGCTCAGGAGAACCGTTCACAGCGTCTGAGTTGCGTCCTGATTGATGAGTGTCAGTTCCTTACTAAGACTCAGGTTTCGCAGCTCACGGATGTGGTGGATGATTTAGACGTGCCGGTGCTCTGTTATGGCTTACGCACAGATTTTCGTGGGGAGCTTTTCGAAGGCAGCGAATATTTGCTGGCGTGGGCGGATAAGCTGGTTGAGCTTAAAACCATCTGCCATTGTGGCCGTAAGGCAAACCGCAACCTGAGACTCGATGAAAAGGGCAATGCTCTGCACGATGGTGCACAGGTCGTTATCGGGGGGGATGAAAGCTATGTGTCTGTGTGTCGCAGACACTACAAGGAAGCGATGGCCGCGTTAGACATAAAGGATAATGACCCGCTTCTCTGAGGCTTTTAAAATCCCCTGTCAGCATTGTCAGCATTGTCAGCATTGTCAGCATTGTCAGTATGACGCATAAAAAAACCCGCCTTTTCAGCGGGTTTTTTACTATCAGAATCTCAGCAGATTATTTTTTGCTGGTTTTCTTTTCAGCTTTTGGCGCAGGAATAACCACTTCTTCTGCAACATCTTCGCTGAATTCACGGCCGTAGTAAGTATCCATCAGGATTTGTTTCAGCTCAGCAATCAGTGGGTAACGTGGGTTAGCACCGGTACACTGGTCATCGAAAGCATCTTCAGACAGTTTGTCTACTTTAGCCAGGAAGTCAGCTTCCTGAACGCCTGCTTCGCGGATTGAGGTTGGGATACCCAGTTCCGCTTTGATTTCATCCAACCATGCCAGCAGTTTCTGGATTTTCTGTGCAGTACGGTCACCAGGTGCGCCCAGACCTAAATGGTCGGCAACTTCTGCGTAACGGCGACGCGCCTGAGGGCGGTCATACTGACTGAAAGCAGTCTGTTTAGTTGGGTTATCGTTGGCGTTATAACGGATAACGTTGGAAATCAACATGGCGTTAGCCAGGCCGTGTGGAATGTGGAACTCAGAACCCAGTTTGTGGGCCATTGAGTGACAAACCCCAAGGAAGGCGTTAGCAAACGCGATACCTGCGATAGTCGCCGCGTTGTGAACACGTTCACGGGCAACCGGGTTTTTAGCGCCATCTTTGTAGCTGGCTGGCAGGTTTTCTTTCAGCAGTTTAAGCGCCTGCAGAGCCTGACCATCTGAATATTCGTTTGCCAGTACAGAAACGTAAGCTTCCAGTGCGTGAGTCACCGCATCCAGACCACCGAAAGCACACAGTGATTTCGGCATGTTCATGACCAGGTTGGCATCAACGATAGCCATGTCCGGGGTCAGCGCATAGTCAGCCAGTGGGTATTTCTGACCTGTCGCATCGTCAGTCACCACAGCGAACGGTGTGACTTCTGAACCAGTACCTGAAGTGGTAGTGACGGCGATCATTTTCGCTTTCACGCCCATTTTCGGGAACTTGTAGATACGTTTACGGATATCCATAAAGCGCAGAGCCAGATCTTCAAACTGAGTGTCCGGATGTTCGTACAGGACCCACATGATTTTGGCCGCATCCATCGGTGAACCACCACCCAGCGCAATGATGACGTCTGGTTTGAAGGAGTTCATCTGCTCAGCACCTTTACGAACAATGCTCAGTGTTGGATCCGCTTCCACTTCGAAGAAGACTTCAGTTTCAATACCGTGGCCTTTCAGAACACTGGTGATCTGGTCAGCGTAACCGTTATTGAACAGGTAGCGGTCAGTCACGATGAAGGCGCGTTTTGCTCCATCGGTCGCCACTTCTTCCAGTGCGATTGGCAGAGAGCCACGACGGAAGTAGATAGATTTCGGAAGTTTATGCCACAACATGTTTTCTGCTCGCTTCGCTACAGTTTTCTTGTTGATCAAGTGTTTAGGACCGACGTTTTCAGAGATGGAGTTACCACCCCATGAACCGCAACCCAGCGTCAGAGAAGGAGCAAGTTTGAAGTTGTACAGGTCACCGATACCACCCTGAGAAGCCGGGGTGTTGATCAGAATACGTGCTGTCTTCATTTTGTTGCCAAAATAGTTAACACGTTCTGGTTGGTTGTCCTGGTCAGTGTACAGACAAGAGGTGTGACCGATACCGCCCATTTCTACCAGTTTCTCTGCTTTAGAGACCGCATCTTCAAAATTCTTCGCGCGGTACATCGCGAGGGTAGGGGACAGTTTTTCATGTGCGAAAGGTTCAGATTCGTCAACAACACTGACTTCACCGATAAGCACTTTGGTATTTGCTGGCACTTTGATGCCGGCCATTTCAGCAATTTTCACCGCTGGCTGACCCACGATTGCCGCATTCAGGCCGCCGTTTTTCAGGATGATGTCTGAAACCGCTTTCAGTTCTTTCCCTTGCAGCATGTAGCCACCGTGGGAAGCGAAACGTTCGCGAACTGCGTTGTAAGCAGATTCAACCACGATAATGGACTGTTCAGACGCACAGATAACGCCGTTATCGAAGGTTTTGGACATCAGAACGGAAGCCACGACACGTTTGATATCTGCAGTTTCATCAACGACAACCGGGGTGTTACCCGCGCCAACGCCGATGGCTGGTTTACCAGAGCTGTAAGCTGCTTTCACCATGCCCGGGCCGCCTGTTGCCAGAATCAGGTTCAGGTCAGGGTGATGCATTAACTGGTTAGACAGTTCTACACTTGGTTCATCAATCCAGCCGATGATGTCTTTTGGCGCACCCGCAGCGATGGCGGCTTGCAGAACAATATCCGCAGCTTTGTTCGTTGCATTTTTAGCACGTGGGTGTGGGGAGAAGATGATGCCGTTACGGGTTTTCAGGCTGATAAGCGCTTTGAAAATCGCAGTAGAAGTTGGGTTGGTAGTCGGAACGATACCGCAAATCAGACCAATTGGCTCTGCAATGGTGATGGTACCGAAAGTGTCATCCTGACCCAGGATGCCACAGGTTTTTTCATCTTTGTAGGCATTGTAGATATATTCAGAGGCGAAGTGGTTTTTAATCACTTTGTCTTCGACGATACCCATTCCGGATTCTTCAACAGCCAGTTTTGCCAGCAGAATTCGAGAATCGGCAGCAGCCAGGGCGGCGGCAGCGAAAATCTTATCGACTTGCTCTTGACTGAAGTTGGCATATTCGCGCTGTGCTTTTTTGACCCGAGCGACGAGTGCGTTCAGTTCAGCGACATTTGTTACAGCCATAATGCTCTCCTGATAAAGTTAAACTCTTTTAGTAAATAACCTGCCAAAGACTAGTATAGACCTGCTATCAGTCACCGTGAGAAACTAATTAAAGCTAGATTTCTCAATGTGTTGTCTTTGTCTCTTTATTTGCTCAAAGAGCTTTCAGTAATGAAGCACCTGTGTAGTCAAAAAGTTGTCATCCGGCGACATAAATGAACATTTGTTCTACAAGTACCGCTGAGTGACTATGCACTGAGATTACCTATTTGTGGGCAGGGTTAATTTGATCTGGATCACTAAACCATAATGCTGACACCTTTCAGCATGGGGTAAGTGCGATTGATTATCAAATTTGCTCAAATTGAATACAATTTATCTGTGATTTGTGTCGTTAAAATTACGCTGTTTTAACAAAAGTGGTATTCACTGCTTTTTAATCAAATTCTGGTGATAAAAGTTGTGAATCGGCGTGGCGCCTTTACTGCAATTCCAGTACATTAGCGCCCATCAAAACCTTCATCTGCTGGCATAATTGTGCGGAGTTCTGCGTGAGCCAATCTTTATTAGATTTTTCAGGGTATATCAAATTCTTTGTCGGGCTGTTTGCGTTGGTCAACCCTGTGGGGATTTTGCCCGTGTTCATCAGCATGACCAGTTATCAGGCGGCAGCAGGGCGCAATAAAACCAATATGACGGCAAACCTGTCGGTAGCCATTATATTGTCGACCGCACTTTTTCTGGGCGACGCGATTTTACACCTCTTCGGCATCTCCATTGATTCGTTCCGCATCGCGGGCGGCATTCTGGTGGTGACGATCGCGATGTCGATGATCAGCGGTAAACTCGGTGAAGATAAACAGAACAAGCAGGAAAAATCAGAAACCGCGATCCGTGAAAATGTCGGTGTCGTGCCTCTTGCGCTGCCGCTGATGGCCGGACCCGGTGCGATCAGCTCGACGATTGTCTGGAGTTCGCGCTATCACAGCTGGCCAAATCTGCTGGGGCTGACGCTGGCCATTATCTTCTTTGCGTTTTGCTGCTGGTTGTTGTTCCGGGCGGCACCTTTACTGGTTCGCCTGTTGGGTCAAACCGGGATTAACGTTATTACCCGTATCATGGGACTGTTACTGATGTCTCTGGGCATTGAATTTATTGTGACAGGCATTAAAGCGATTTTCCCCGGCCTGCTTTAATCCCTTAGTCCCCGAATTATCACGGAAACACTTATGGATTTCCGTGATAATTATTACCCTTCCTTATAATGCAATGCATTAATATAGTGCAGCTAATGACGTAATTAAGAGCGATTGCACCCAAATGTGGCGTAAAGCCCTGTCTCATTCTTCTTTTTAATCCAAGTCTTCATTTCTTCTAATAAACTTAGCGAATATTTCGCTAAACCCCCCTCTTTATTGCCCGCTTTGGCGCTAATTTATCCACATCATTCTGTAAGGCTTGTGCATGCCGTATCGAGATGTTATTAGTGTTAATACAGCAGTTAACAGGTGTTTATCCTTGAAAACCTCAGAATGTTAACTGATTGTATCAGGATGCTTCCTGAGCAGCCCGCAACCTGAATTTCGCGCCACAACCTGATATAAAGATGATGTAATACAACGGTTTGGGCCGGCGTTCTAAGTATTACTCAACCGGGGTGCTTTACGGTCTGTAACCGGTAAAAGAGAATTGCGTAACAAATTTGCAAAATTTATTGGCGCCGGTATCAGGCTTCTGATAATTTTCAAATCGCCTTCAAAAATGGAATTTTGTTAAGCGGAATGCTCTAAGTGAGAATGAATCTTGCTAGAGACAGAAAGATAGAAGCCATTTCATTTGTTTTTGGAGAGTGTCGTGTCGCATTGCCTGCCACAAAATTATCCTCACCTGCTTTTTGCGAAAAGAAAGCCGGGTATTGCGCTGACGACATTGCACGGCCTGCTGTTGACTCTGTCTGTTCAGCAAAACAACTCTTCAGCTTTTCTTCTGATTAATTGATTTCGGGCGCTTAACCGCGAAGGACTTTCTGTTGCCCTAAGTCGGGCGAATAAGAAAATAATATTGTTAAGGTTCGGAATAACAGTATGTGATTACCTGGTGCGCGGTGAAATGCAGTTTTATTGCGCACGGGGTGGATCTAATGGAGTGGGGTCATCCTTAACGACCCCGGAAACCGCATGGCGAACAACAGCCAGACGTTTCAAGCGCATTATCAGGTAACACGTGCAGTAATAGGGGACAGCCATCTGCGGGTGGCAACAACATGGGGGGCTTTTCTTGAGCAATTCGTTCCTGCTTTTGAAACCCATTGACCCAGCAAGGGTTTATCTTGCACCCCAGCGTGCAAGTTCATAATAAAAACTGGAGTTGAAATACAATGACCAACATCACAAAAAAAAATCTGCTGGCTGCCTGCATTCTTGCTGCAGTGAGCTCAGTTTCCATCAATAACGCATTCGCGGCGAATGTGCCTGCAGGCGTGACACTGGCGGCTAAACAGGAGCTGGTGCGTAACAACGGTTCTGAAGTTCAGTCCCTGGACCCACATAAAGTCGAAGGCGTACCGGAATCCAACGTAATCCGTGATCTGCTGGAAGGTCTGGTGAATACCGACAGCAAAGACGGCAGTGTGATCCCGGGCGTCGCTACCACCTGGGACAACAAAGATTTTAAAGTCTGGACCTTCCACCTGCGTCCGGATGCAAAATGGTCAAATGGCGACCCTGTCACCGCGGCGGATTTCGTCTACAGCTGGCAGCGTCTGGCTGATCCAAAAACAGCCTCTCCGTATGAAAGCTACCTGCAATACGGTCACATCGAAAACATCGATGACATCATCAGCGGTAAGAAAAGCCCTGATACTCTGGGTGTGAAAGCGATTGACGACCATACCCTGCAGGTGACCCTGACCGAACCTGTTCCTTATTTCGTAAAGATGCTGTCTCACACCGCGATGAAACCGGTAAACAAAAGTGTTGTGGAGAAATTTGGCGACAAATGGACCCAACCAGAAAACTACGTGAGCAACGGCGCTTACAAACTGAAAGCCTGGACCGTCAACGAACGTATCGTTCTTGAACGCAGCCCGACTTACTGGGATAACGCGAAAACCGTGATCAACCAGGTCACTTACCTGCCAATCTCTTCAGAAGTGACTGACGTTAACCGCTACCGCAGCGGCGAAATCGACATGACCTACAACAACATGCCGATCGAACTGTTCCAGAAGCTGAAAAAAGAAATCCCAACTGAAGTTCACGTTGACCCGTATCTGTGTACTTACTACTACGAAATCAACAACCAGAAAGCCCCGTTCACTGACTCACGCGTGCGTGAAGCTCTGAAACTGGGTCTGGATCGCGACATCATCGTCAATAAAGTGAAAGCACAGGGCGACCTGCCAGCGTATGGCTATACCCCGCCTTACACTGACGGTGCAAAACTGACGCCTCCGGCCTGGTTCAAAGAAACCCAGGCACAACGCAACGAGCAGGCTAAAAAATTGCTGGCAGAAGCAGGTTACACGTCTGCCAAGCCTCTGACTTTCGAACTGCTGTATAACACCTCTGATCTGCACAAAAAGCTGGCTATCGCCGCTGCCGCTATCTGGAAGAAAAACCTGGGTGTTGACGTGAAACTGGTTAACCAGGAATGGAAAACCTTCCTGGACAGCCGTCATCAGGGTAACTTCGATATCGCGCGTGCAGGCTGGTGCTCCGACTATAACGAGCCTTCTTCCTTCCTGAACACCATGCTGTCTGACAGCAGCAACAACACTGCCCACTATAAGAGCCCGGCGTTTGATAAAGACATCGCTGACACTCTGACAGTGAAAACCGATGACGAACGCGCGGCGCTGTATCAGAAAGCTGAAACCCAGCTTGATAAAGACTCTGCCATTGTCCCTGTCTATTACTACGTGAACGCGCGTCTGGTGAAACCTTACGTCGGCGGTTACACCGGTAAAGATCCACAGGACAACGTCTACGTGAAAGATCTGTATATCATCAAACACTAATCCATCAGTGTCCGGGCAAGGCATCCCCGAGCTGCCTTGCTCGTTCTATTTTGATGAAGGTAATGATTTCAGCACCGGCTTTCGGCGCTGAAACAAAGAGCCACCACGATGTCCTTTGTTCAGGGGCATCGTGACCAAGCCAAAAACTATCAAGCTGTAGTGACAGGCTTAGAAACAGGTACGGGCAATGTTAAAGTTTATTTTACGCCGCTGTCTGGAAGCGATTCCGACGCTATTCATTCTGATCACCATTTCGTTTTTTATGATGCGTCTCGCACCGGGCAGCCCTTTTACGGGTGAGCGTAATCTTCCGCCAGAAGTCATGGCGAACATTGAGGCGAAATATCACCTCAATGACCCAATGTATAAGCAGTATTTCCACTATTTAGAACAACTGGCAAAAGGCGATTTCGGCCCGTCGTTCAAATATAAAGACTACACAGTGAATGACCTGGTGGCGGCGTCGTTCCCGGTTTCAGCAAAACTGGGTCTGGCGGCATTCATCATGGCGATTGTGTTTGGTGTGAGTGCAGGGGTGATTGCAGCACTGAATCAAAACACCAAATGGGATTACACGGTGATGGGCATTGCGATGACCGGGGTGGTTATCCCCAGTTTCGTGGTCGCGCCGTTACTGGTGCTGATATTTGCCATTACGCTTAAATGGTTGCCTGGCGGCGGCTGGAACGGCGGTGGCACGAAATATATGATCCTGCCGATGGTGGCACTTTCACTGGCTTATATCGCCAGTATCGCGCGTATCACCCGGGGTTCGATGATTGAAATCCTGCATTCCAACTTCATCCGTACAGCACGTGCCAAAGGGTTGCCGCTGCGCCGCATTATTTTGCGTCACGCACTGAAACCTGCCTTGCTGCCGGTATTGTCATACATGGGACCGGCCTTCGTAGGGATTATCACCGGTTCGATGGTCATCGAGAGCATTTTCGGATTGCCAGGTATCGGCCAGTTGTTTGTTAACGGGGCATTAAACCGTGACTACTCCCTGGTACTGAGCCTGACCATTTTAGTGGGCGCATTAACCATTTTGTTCAATGCGATCGTCGACGTGCTGTATGCCGTCATCGACCCGAAAATCCGTTATTAATGCCGGAGTACGTCAATGATGTTAAGTAAGAAAAATAGCGACGTCGTGGAAAACTTCAGCGAAAAACTGGAAGTTGAAGGCCGCAGTTTGTGGCAGGATGCACGACGCCGTTTCATGCACAACCGTGCTGCGGTCACCAGCCTGATCGTACTGGCGTTTATTGCGTTATTCGTGGCATTTGCCCCGATGTTATCGCAGTTTGCCTACGACGATACTGACTGGAATATGATGTCAGCGGCACCGGATTTCGCCTCTCACCACTATTTCGGGACTGACTCCTCAGGCCGTGATTTGCTGGTGCGCGTGGCGATTGGTGGACGTATTTCCCTGATGGTTGGTGTGGCGGCTGCGCTGGTGGCGGTGATCCTCGGTACGCTGTACGGATCCCTGTCTGGCTATCTGGGCGGTAAAATTGACTCCGCGATGATGCGTCTGCTGGAAATTCTCAACTCCTTCCCGTTCATGTTCTTCGTGATCCTGCTGGTGACCTTCTTCGGGCAAAATATTCTGCTGATTTTCGTGGCGATCGGGATGGTGTCCTGGCTCGACATGGCACGTATCGTGCGCGGTCAGACCCTGAGCCTGAAACGTAAAGAATTCATCGAAGCGGCGCTGGTCAGCGGTGTGAGCACGCGAAATATCGTGTTGCGCCACATTGTGCCAAACGTGCTGGGTGTCGTGGTGGTGTATGCCTCACTGTTGGTACCGAGCATGATCCTGTTTGAATCCTTCCTGAGCTTCTTAGGATTAGGGACACAGGAACCACTGAGCAGTTGGGGCGCGTTATTAAGCGATGGTGCCAACTCGATGGAAGTTTCACCTTGGTTACTGCTGTTCCCGGCAGGCTTCCTGGTTGTAACTCTGTTCTGTTTCAATTTTATCGGCGATGGCCTGCGTGATGCCCTCGACCCGAAAGATCGTTAAGGAGTGCAACCATGAGCACGATTGAACATATGCCCGCTTCTGCACTGCAGAATGCGAAGGGCAGCCAGACGCTTCTGGATGTCAAAGATTTACGTGTCACCTTTGAAACGCCTGACGGCGATGTCACGGCGGTTAACGATCTGAATTTCGACCTGCGTGCCGGTGAAACCTTAGGCATCGTCGGTGAATCCGGTTCCGGTAAATCCCAGACCGCGTTTGCCCTGATGGGCCTGCTGGCCAGCAATGGTCGCATCGGAGGGTCGGCGAAATTTAATGGTCGCGAAATCCTCAACCTGCCGCAAAACGAGCTGAACAAGCTGCGCGCAGAACAGATTTCGATGATTTTCCAGGATCCGATGACCTCCCTCAACCCGTATATGCGGGTCGGCGAGCAGCTGATGGAAGTCCTGATCCTGCACAAAAAGATGAGCAAGCGCGAAGCGTTTGAGGAATCCGTACGCATGCTGGATGCGGTGAAAATGCCGGAAGCCCGCAAGCGTATGAAGATGTTCCCGCATGAATTCTCCGGCGGTATGCGCCAGCGGGTGATGATTGCGATGGCATTGCTGTGCCGTCCAAAATTGCTGATTGCCGATGAGCCAACGACCGCCCTGGACGTGACCGTTCAGGCGCAGATCATGACCTTGCTTAATGAACTGAAGTCTGAGTTCAATACCGCCATTATCATGATTACCCACGATCTGGGTGTCGTCGCCGGGATCTGTGACAAGGTGCTGGTGATGTACGCAGGGCGTACGATGGAATATGGCCGTGCCCGCGATGTTTTTTATGAGCCGTGCCATCCGTATTCTATCGGCCTGCTCAATGCGGTTCCTCGTCTGGATGCTGAGGGCGGCGCGATGCTGACCATTCCGGGCAACCCGCCAAACCTGCTGCGTCTGCCAAAAGGCTGTCCGTTCCAGCCCCGCTGCCCGTATGCGATGGATATTTGCGCCTCAGCGCCACCGCTGGAGCGTTTCGGTGATGGTCGCCTGCGTGCCTGCTACAAGCCGCTGGAGGAACTGGTATGACAGACAACACAATCATGAACAGCGCGGCGATGAACACTCACGCCCCTGAGAAAAAAGTGCTGCTCGAAGTGGCCGATCTGAAGGTTCATTTCGACATCAAAGACGGCAAACAATGGTTCTGGCAGCCTTCGAAAACCCTGAAAGCGGTGGATGGTGTCACCCTGCGTCTTTATGAAGGTGAAACGCTGGGCGTGGTCGGTGAATCCGGTTGCGGTAAATCCACCTTTGCCCGTGCGCTGATTGGGCTGGTGAAAGCCACCGATGGTCGTGTGGCCTGGCTGGGCAAAGATCTGCTGAACATGTCGGATAACGAATGGCGCCACACGCGCAGCGATATCCAGATGATTTTCCAGGATCCGCTGGCGTCCCTTAATCCGCGTATGACCATCGGTGAAATCATTGCCGAGCCGCTGAAAACCTATAATCCGAAAATGCCTCGTCTTGAGGTGAAGGAAAAAGTGAAGGCAATGATGTTAAAGGTCGGGCTGCTGCCTAACCTGATTAACCGTTACCCGCACGAATTTTCCGGCGGTCAGTGTCAGCGTATTGGTATCGCGCGCGCCCTGATCCTTGAGCCGAAACTGATTATCTGTGATGAGCCGGTTTCTGCGCTGGATGTGTCCATTCAGGCGCAGGTCGTCAACCTGCTGCAACAACTGCAACGCGAGATGGGATTATCCCTGATCTTCATCGCGCACGATCTGGCGGTGGTTAAACACATTTCTGATCGCGTTCTGGTGATGTACCTCGGGCATGCCGTCGAGCTGGGGACGTATGATGAGGTGTATAACAATCCTCAGCATCCGTATACCCGTGCGCTGATGTCTGCGGTGCCGGTGCCGGATCCGGATAAAGAGCGCAATAAAGTGATTCAGTTACTGGAAGGGGAGTTACCTTCGCCGATCAACCCGCCATCAGGCTGCGTGTTCCGTACCCGTTGCCCGATTGCCGGACCTGAATGTGCGGTGACCCGTCCGTTGCTGGAAGGCAGCTTCCGCCACGCGGTGTCCTGCCTGAAAGTCGATCCGCTCTGATTGTTTTCCTCAGACGCAATGCATAAAAAAACCTGCCAGTGGCAGGTTTTTTTTCGTCTTCGTTTTCTTTACGTATCGTTCTGCTACGTCATTCAGATGGGATTAAAGCTGCAATTGAATGAATCCCCGGAATCTGACTTATATCAGTGACCGGGGTGAATGAAAGCCGCCAACACAGCGCCAGTCTGAAGGACGACGGAGACGGTTATTCTTTCCAGAGGATATGGCAAAGCTTATGGTCTTTCTCGCGACACAAAAGAACACGGGCGAAAATATCATTGATTGGCTGATCTTCCGCGTCAGCCAGACCGATCACCACTTCAGCAAAGAAGTCCGGGTTCAGGTCGAAATCCACATGCTCAACCCAGTCTTCTGCCGGGTCATATAATTCAGCGCCGCCGCGTTCTTCAAATTGCAGATTGAAGATCAGGATATCTGCCGGATCGAGGTTATCTCCGGCCAGCTCCAGAAAGATGTCATAGGCTTGTTCAAGCGTTTCGTCTTCGGTCAGGCGATTATTCAGGTCCATATCATTCTCGTTTACAGATGAGTGTATTCTGGCTCTTGCAAGCCGGTACTGGGGGTATTACATCATGCCCGACGCGGCATTTACAGCAGCGGACTGAAAAAGTAGAACAAACGTTCGACGATGCGGTGCCAGAACGGGCGTTTAATCCAGGCTTCAACATCCAGCAGATGTGAGCGGGCAATGTAATCGTCCTGCACGCGCCCGAGATCATCCCCAAAACCGGCATCGTCAATCACCAGTGTTATCTCAAAATTGAGCCACAGGCTGCGCATATCCAGATTCACGGTGCCCACCAGACTGAGCTGACCATCAACCAGCATACTTTTGGTATGCAGTAAGCCATCTTCAAACTGGTAAATTTTGACCCCGGCTTCCAGCAACTCGCCAAAGAATGATTTACTGGCCCAGCCCACCATCATCGAATCGTTTTTCATCGGCAGGATGATACTGACATCAACCCCGCGCTGTGCCGCAGTACAAATCGCATGTAACAAATCATCGCTGGGGACCAGATACGGCGTGGTCATCACCAGTCGCTCGCGGGCCGAGTAGGTGGCGGTCAGCAGTGCCTGGTGGATCATATCTTCCGGGAAGCCGGGACCGGAGGCGATAACCTGAATGGTATGGCCGCTCTCCTGTTCGAAGGGCATCTGATTGCTGTCAGGTTCCGGCGGCAGAATACGCACGCCGGTTTCAATTTCCCAGTCGCAGGAATAGACAATACCCATGGTGGTCGCGACGGGGCCTTCCATACGGGCCATCAGATCGATCCACTGACCGACGCCAGCATCCTGCTTGAAGAAACGCGGGTCGACCATGTTCATGCTGCCGGTATAGGCGACATAGTTGTCGATCAGCACCACTTTACGGTGCTGACGCAAATCCATGCGGCGCAGGAACACACGGAACAAATTAACCTGCAAGGCTTCGACCACTTCAATACCAGCGTTGCGCATCATTGCCGGATAAGGGCTGCGGAAAAAGGCGACGCTGCCTGCGGAATCCAGCATCAGGCGGCAATGAATACCACGGCGCGAGGCGGCCATCAGCGATTCGGCGACCTGATCAACCAGACCGCCCGGCTGCCAGATATAGAACACCATCTCGATATTGCTGCGGGCCAGTTCGATATCGCGCATCATGGCATGAAGCACATCATCGCTGGTGGTCAGCAGTTGCAACTGATTACCTTTTACGCCAGCAATGCCCTGACGGCGTTCGCACAGCTGGAAAAGTGAGGCGGCAATTTCACTGTTTTCGGTGGCAAAAATACGCTTGCAGTCTTTGAGATCATTCAGCCAGCGGGCGGTTGAAGGCCACATGGCTTTCGCCCGTTCAGCACGGCGTTTGCCTAAGTGCAGTTCACCAAACGACAGATAGGCAATAATACCGACCAGCGGAATGATGTAGATGATCAGCAACCATGCCATCGCGGAAGGGACCGCCCGGCGTTTCATCAGAATACGCAGGGTGACGCCGGCAATCAGTAACCAGTAACCGAAAACCAGAAGTCCGCTGATTACTGTATAAAATGTTGTCATAAAGGCGAAAAGTCCTGTTCGCAAGCCATTGGCGTGAGTGTACGTGAAAGGGGCAACCTTTTAACTAACTTTATCCGGCCAATCAATCGGCTACCTCTTAAATCGCTATCCGCTCAGTAAATTGCCACTGTCCTGACTTCAAGGTTAGCTGATAACGGGGAGAAAGGACAAAAACAAGACTTGGATCACACCGCCATCGGCCTATAATGTCCCCGCAGTTTTTTCCGCTAAAAGACACTTAAAGACATTCTTCCGTTAAAGAAGCAGCGACGGCATCACGGGACATAAGTGAATGAAACGCAGTAGAAATGAAGTTGGCCGGTGGCGGATGTTACGCCAGACTCAGCGCCGGAGAAGCCGCTGGCTGGAAGGTCAGTCAAGACGCTATCGTCACATCTATCGTATTCGCCAGATCCACCATCAGCAGCATCAGCGCCTGTCTTTGTATGCCGTTAAGTACGAATGGAATGCCTGATTACCGGGATTTAGGCTGAAACAGCGCGCCACATTTTTTGCAGACCAGCGTTGAGTTTTTGCGCACTTTTGCACTCATCTGTTCGGCAACATAACCGCATTCCGGGCAGGTGACCTTGGTGGTCGTACTGGTTAGAAACTTCAATCCGTCGAAGAATGACATATTGCTTACCTCATGGGCAGGGGT
Organism: Rahnella sp. BIGb0236; assembly: GCF_004364755.1. Taxonomy (NCBI): domain Bacteria; kingdom Pseudomonadati; phylum Pseudomonadota; class Gammaproteobacteria; order Enterobacterales; family Yersiniaceae; genus Rahnella; species Rahnella sp. BIGb0236. The sequence continues at coordinate 25,475 of NZ_SOAO01000008.1, read as the reverse complement.
AAGCATCCTAGCACACAAGCGATGAAAGCAATGTGACGGCATTCGGGGAAATCGCGCCATGGGTATTATGCTATGGCGCGGGATGGCAGAAATCAGTCGAAAAGCTCTGAAAGGAAACTCTTCTTTTTATAGGGTTTTTGCGAGGAATAATGCCCGCGATTGTCGTAATTGCCTTGCGGGCGGTGATCGTCCCGGCGGTCGCGTTCCTCGTAGCGCGGCGTTGCTGGCCGCTCTGCGGACTGCGATGCAGCCGATTTCTCGATGATTTTATCCAGCTCACCGCGATCCAGCCACACTCCGCGACAGTCAGGACAATAATCGATTTCAATGCCCTGACGTTCGGACATCACCAGCTGACTTTCTTTGCATACCGGACATTGCATATCAGGTTCTCCGCTCAACGGTTCAAGAAATAGGGCACAGGTAACTGTTTGAGTAACCGGATATTTAGACAATCAACTGACGTAAGCAAAAGTAAAGTTGATTAAAGAGTGGCACGGCGGGGAAGCAGGGCATCGGGCAGTTCGGAAAACTGCCCGCAAAACATCAGAATACGCGTTTGAAGGGCTTTACGGTGACGGATTTGTACACGCCTGCCGCGACGTAAGGATCCGCATCAGCCCAGATTTTGGCGTCTTCCAGCGTTTCAAACTCAACCACCAGCAGGGAACCTGTCATTCCTGCCGCGCCCGGATCTTCGCTGTCGATGGCGGGCGTCGGCCCGGCAATCAGCACGCGGCCTTGCTCGTGCAGGTTTTTAAGGCGTTCGATATGAGCAGGGCGGGCAGCAGCGCGTTTTTCCAGTGAATCTGATACATCTTCAGAATAAATCACGTAAAGCATGAGTCACCTATCAATGGGTTTATGAAGTCCTGTGCGGCAGCCTGTGGCCGCCTGACGATTTTACAGAATTAACATAGCTAAACCTGAAGCCGGGGGAAAGCGCTTTGCGTGGGATCAAAGCAAAGGTTATTTGAGAATAGTTGTCATCTCGGTGTTGAATATGATTGCTATTTACATTTAAACTTGCGGCTTCACGGGGAAAATGAATCATTATGCCGCTAAAAAAGTTTAGATTTATCCGCAAGGTGACGGTGCCTGTCGCGCTGGCTGTCAGTTTACATGTCGCTGTTATCGCTGGCGTGTTGTATATGACGGTCGGCGAGTCAATAAAATTACCGAGCCAGGATCAGAAAGTGATGAGTGTGACGATGGTCAATCCGGCGGATTTTGCGCCCCCACCGCCGCCGCCTCAGCCTGAACCGACGCCGCCGCAACCTGAGCCTGAGCCGGAAGTGGTGCCTGAGCCGCCACCGCCGCCGGAAGCCGTGGTCATTCCGGAACCGCCGAAGCCTAAGCCGAAACCGGTGAAAAAGCCGGTGGTGAAACCGAAGGTGAAGCCGGTTGAACGTCCGGTAGAAAGACCGACCCAGACAGTCCAGACGCCGGTGACCAGTAATCAGCCACTGACCAAACCGGTGAGTCAGCCGCCTGCGTCTTCCAATGCCAAAAGCGACACCGGGCCGCGACCGTTGCAGCGCGGACAGCCGGGTTATCCGGCACGTGCGCTGGCGTTACGCATTGAAGGCCGTGTACGCGTGCAGTTCGATGTGGACAGCGATGGCCGCGTGCAGAATATCCGGGTGCTGTCAGCCGAACCGCGCAATATGTTTGAGCGTGAGGTAAAACAGGCGATGAACAAGTGGCGCTATGAACCTAAAGCGGCCAGCAACTTAATCGTGAATCTGGTGTTCAAAATTAAAGGCGGCACTTCTGTCGAGTAAGCCGACACCGCGGTGTTTGCCCCAATAAAAAAGGTCGCCTCTGAAGGCGACCTTTTTACTTTCTGAAGAGCCGGTTCGTCACTCAGTCCTGAGAAACGCCTTCCGAGTCGACACTGAAATTGCTGCGTCCGTCAGGTAACTGGCGCGATTTGCCTTCGTCATCGACGGCGACATAGGTAAACACCGCCTCAGTGGCTCTGTAACGCTGTCCTATCGGCTCAGAAGAGACTTTCTTCACCCACACCTCAACATTGATGGTAATCGAGCTGTTGCCGGTACGGATGCAGCGTGCGTAACAGCACACCACATCACCGACGGCCACCGGCTTGAGGAAGGTCATCCCGTCAACACGCACAGTCACCACGCGACCCTTGGCGATTTCCTTCGCCTGGATCGCGCCGCCCATATCCATTTGCGACATCAGCCAGCCGCCGAAGATATCACCGTTTGCATTGGTGTCAGCCGGCATTGCCAGCGTACGCAGAACCATTTCACCATTGGGTAAGCTATGTTTTTCGTTCATACGATAAAATTCACAGTGCTCAACAAACTGAAAAAGTAAGGCCTTTCAAAGAAAGGCCCGTGCAGAAGAATGCTTATTTTTTTTCATCATCCGGCATATGCCGGTAAATATAGACGCCGCTTAACAAAGTGAAGACCAGCGTCAGCGCGGTCAGACCAAACACCTTGAAATTGACCCAGATGTTTTGCGGCAACCAGAACGCCACATAAATATTGGCCAGACCGCACAGCAGGAAAAAGATCGCCCAGCTGATGTTCAGTTTATTCCAGACATGATCCGGCAACGTCAGTTCTTTGCCGAGCATACGCTGGATTAACGGCTTTTTCAGCACCAGCTGACTGATCAGCAATGCGCCGGAGAAAAGCACATAAATGACGGTCACTTTCCATTTAATGAATTCATCATTATGGAATACCAGTGTCAGGGTGCCGAAAACCGCCACCATTGCGAAGGTGATCAGCGTCATCTTCTCAATTTTGCGGTACAGAACCCAGGTAATGATTAACGCTAACGCGGTGGCTGCGATCAACGCGCCCGATGCGACAAAAATGTCGTAAAGCTTATAAACCACAAAAAAGACAATCAGGGGAAGAAAATCGAGGAGCTGCTTCATACTTCATTCCATGTTTTATGTATGGGATGACTATACCGGATTCAAATCGCGGACAAAAGAAAAGGGCGCCGGAGCGCCCCTGAAAAACGTATGTCTATATTATGCTTGTAATTTCATGTAAAGACGGAACATATAAATCAGCATAAAGGCGCTGATCATGTTGCTTAATGCGCCGAGGATCACCGCACCGAGCATCGGATTTAACGCGCTCAGTACGCCAACAAACAGCATCAGAACCACCTGAGCCACGATCCACAGCATCACCGCCGGCGCAACCAGACGCACATTACTGAAGGATAACCGGGTACTCATGCCCAGCGCGCGAAAGACGCCGACATTCTCTTTACAGGCAATCACCGGCGACATCGCCCAGGCGATGGCCACCAGGAAAGCAGGCACCAGCAACAGCGCAAGACCGAAGCGGAACATAATGCTGCAAATAAACAGCAGGATGATCAGACGCGGCAGCACCGGCAGCGACGCGGTCATGACCTGAACAACACTGGCCCGAACGCCCTGAGACACCAGCTGAACCAGCGTTAGTACGCCCCCGACCAGAATGACATTCCCGGCCAGTGTGGAAAACAGCGCCGCCAGGCTGTAACGGAAAATCGCGCTTTGCTGCTCAGGCGTGATCTGCTGTTCAAGATACCCCATCATATCGCCGACGCTCATCCCCGTGATATTGCTCATCAGTTGCCCGATAGCGTCGACCTGCTCTGCGGAAGGACTCAATATCCAGCTCAAAATGACGGTAATTAATGCGGCCAGAACGGACAGCGCGAAAACGCTACCCAACTGATTACGCATAAAATTATAACTGTCACGGTACAATGTACTGGCCGTGATAGACATGGACGCTCCTTGGCAAAAAGCAAAAATCAATAAGGCGGCGATTGTACCCTTTAAATGCCCCCCGCCGATAGTTTTGCGCTGACTTCCTGTCAATCTGCCTGATGAATCTCTGCTTATACGCAGGTGACATGCCACAGATCTGACGGTGTGGCATCCATCTCCAGCGGCGGCAGACCATATTGTGCACGCGCGCGGTCACAGGCGGAATTGGCGACGCCATTCAATCCAGACTGATTGAACTCCCGGCACGGTGACGGGCGGTTAAGGTAAACGGAGCAGGAAACCGACTGTCCCACTTCACCTTTCAGGGCGATGCAGCGCGGGCGTTTACTGTTCGTCCCCTGCATACAACTCATAAAAGGAGTGACCTGCTCGGTCAAAGCTTGCGGAACCACGCCGCCGGCCTCTTCAGATTCAGCCCAATAAAATGAAACGCGGAAATAGGCGCAGCACGCGCCACAGGTCATACAGGGATTGTTAATTTCGCTCATCTTGGGAAGCCGCCGACTCCTTACGGCACCAAACCAAAACCAACAGTGAACAAGCAAAGTACGCAGCGTCATTTTTTTTAGCAACTGAAATATCACCTGTTAACAAAACAACAAAATCTCCTCATTTTTGATGCAGATCAATTCCTTTGTTTTTATAGATTTAGATCGCTTTGCGGAAGATGCATTTTCTGACTTTTTGTTTTAAAGATGTGATCCGGCATTGATCAAACCATACCAAAGAGTAGGTATCATTCGCGCGGTTGATAAATAATCCACACAAAGGAAAGGGATAATGAAAGCAGCATATTGGGCATTAGTCGCAGCAGCGGCATTTCCGGCAGTCGCGAGTGCACATCAGGCAGGGGATGTGATTTTTCGTGTAGGGACAGCGACCGTTCGTCCAACCGAAGGGTCAGACAACGTGCTGGGGCTGGGATCGTTTAATATCAATAATAATACTCAGATGGGGTTAACGCTGGGGTACATGTTTACCGACAATATCGGGATGGAGTTACTGGCCGCCACGCCGTTCCAGCATAAAGTCGGACTGAAAAGCACCGGCACCATTGCGGAAGTGAAACAGTTACCTCCGTCCCTGATGGCGCAGTATTACTTCGGTGACAGGCAGGACAAATTGCGTCCGTACCTCGGTGTGGGCATCAACTACACCACGTTCTTCGACACGGATTTCAACCAGACCGGGCGCGATGCCGGGCTGTCTGATTTAAGCGTCAAAGATTCCTGGGGTGTGGCCACCCAGGCCGGTCTCGATTACAACCTGGACGACAACTGGTTAATCAACATGTCTGTCTGGTGGATGGATATTGATACCGAGGTGAAATTCAAAGCCGGTGGTGAGCAGCAAAACATCAACACCCGGATCGATCCCTGGGTCTTTATGTTTGGCGTCGGCTATCGTTTCTGAGTCTTCAGCCCGCGCATAAAAAAAGAGGCGCTTCTGCGCCTCTTCGCTGTGTCACCCGTTCTGTTTCAGGCTACTTCACCCGCATGTCATTCTCAATCGAACGAACCCCGGCCACGCCGCGCGTCACTTCTACCGCACGGTTTGCATCTGCTGTCGAGGTGACAAAACCACTCAGCTGAACACGGCCTTTAAAGGTCTCGACGCTGATTTCCGTGGACTTGATGGTCTTATCTGCCAGCAGCGCGGATTTCACTTTGGTGGTGACCACGGTGTCATCAATGTAGCCACCGGTTCCTTCTGATTTTTTAGTAGGCGCACAGGCTGCAACGGCCATGACCACAACAGCTGCCATGCAGAATGCGGACAATGTTTTGAATAGCTTCATAAATAACTCTCCATGCTTTGTTATAAAACCAAAAGAAACGACCTGCAGACACTCAGACAGGCGATAGCCGCAATGGCCGTATTATCATAGGCCTGATGAGTAGTTTGAGTTTGGTTTATTGATGGCGTTAATACAAATAAATCGAAGTAAAAAAGCGTAAGAATTTAAAAAGAAACAGAACGTTAGCGGGTTCAGCCACGAACGTTCTGTTCAGGGGAGGTTATGCGCGGGTGGCGGCTTTCATTTCACTGACGAAACGGGAAAGCTGTGCCAGCATTTCTGAAGGCTGATGTTGATTGTTTTCGATAATACGCACGGTCGCCGAGCCGGAAATCGCGCCCGCCGCACCGGCAGCCAGGGTTTCCTTCACCTGTGAAGGTTCGGAAATCCCAAAGCCCTGCAATGGCGGTGCTGCGTTATATTCACGAAGCTTATCAACCAGATGATTCAGCGGAGTCAGCGCACGTTTTTCCGTCCCCGTTACGCCTGCGCGGGAAAGCAGATAGGTATAACCCCGGCCATGAGAGGAAATCTCACGCAGCAAATCATCGGATGCATTCGGCGGGCAGATGAAGATTGGCGCGATACCGTGGCGCAATGCGGCAGCACGGAACGGCGCGGATTCTTCAAATGGCACGTCGGCAACCAGCACGGAATCCACACCCACTTCGGCGCAACGCTGATAGAAGGTTTCGATGCCGTTGTGGAAGACCAGATTGGCGTACATCAGCAGACCAATCGGAATATCAGGATGCTTTTCGCGGATGCGCGCCAGCATGTTGAAACACTGCGTCGGCGTCACACCGGCGGCGAAAGCGCGCAGGTTGGCGTTCTGGATTGTCGGGCCATCCGCCAGCGGATCAGAGAACGGAATGCCCAGTTCCAGCGCATCGGCACCGGCTTCAATCAGCGTGTCGATAATGGACAGTGACAGCTCAACGCCCGGATCGCCCAGCGTAACGAAAGGAACAAATGCGCCTTCTTTTTTGCTTTCCAGACGCTTGAATAATTGCTGATAACGTTCCATTAAATTTCTCCCCGGGCAGTCAGGATGTCATGTACGGTGAAAATATCTTTGTCGCCGCGGCCGGACAGGTTCACCACCAGAATTTGTTCTTTCTCCGGGGTTTCCTTGATCAGTTTCAGCGCGTAAGCCAGCGCATGTGACGATTCCAGCGCAGGAATGATCCCTTCGTGACGGGACAGTTCTTTAAAGGCTTCCAGGGCTTCATCATCGGTAATCGACACGTATTCCGCGCGGCCGGTGCTGTTGAGGAAGGCGTGCTGCGGGCCAACCGACGGGAAATCCAGACCGGCAGAGATAGAGTAGGATTCCTCAATCTGGCCTTCGGAGGTTTGCATCATCGGCGCTTTCATACCGAAATAAATACCGACGTGACCGTGTTTCAGCGGCGCGCCGTGCTGTCCGGTTTCAATGCCGAGACCGGCAGGTTCGACACCGATCAGCTTCACGCTGGTCTCGTCAATGAAATCAGCAAACATGCCGATGGCGTTGGAACCGCCGCCCACGCAGGCGATCACCGCATCCGGCAGACAGCCTTCGCGTTCCTGCATTTGTGCTTTGGTTTCCTCACCGATCATGCGCTGGAATTCACGCACAATGGTCGGATAAGGGTGCGGACCCGCCGCCGTCCCCAGCATGTAGTGGGATTTTTCGTAGCTGCCGGACCAGTCGCGCAGCGCCTCATTACAGGCATCTTTCAGCGTGGAAGAACCGCTGTGTACCGGGATCACTTCCGCCCCCATCAGACGCATACGGAACACGTTTGGCGACTGACGCTCAATGTCTTTCGCGCCCATATAAATACGGCATTTCAGGCCGAGCAGGGCACAGGCCAGTGCTGAGGCCACGCCGTGCTGACCGGCACCGGTCTCGGCGATAATTTCAGTTTTGCCCATGCGTTTAGCCAGTAACGCCTGACCCAACACCTGGTTCGTTTTGTGCGCGCCGCCGTGCAGCAAATCTTCACGCTTGAGGTACAGCCTGGTTTTGGTTCCGGCGGTCAGATTTTTGCACAGCGTCAGTGCTGTCGGGCGACCAGCATAGTTTTTCAGCAGATCAATGAATTCAGCCTGAAACTCCGGGTCGCGCTGCGCGCTGACAAAAGCTTCTTCCAGCTGGGCCAGCGCAGGCATCAGAATTTGCGGTACATACTGGCCGCCAAATTCGCCGAAGTAGGGATTAAGTAAAGTCATGTTATTCCGTCCTGTCTGTCAATTTTTGCGTCATTGCGTGCGGCTTAATACGCCCGCAATGTCTGGAATACGGCGGTAATTTTTTCGGCATCTTTGATGCCCGGCTCACTTTCAACACCGGAGTTGAAATCCAGCCCTGCACAACCGAGCTGTGCAGCTTCGACACAATTGTCGGCGCTCAGTCCGCCAGCCAGCAGTACGTTGCTCAGATCCTGCCCGGCCAGCTTGCTCCAGTCGAAACGATAACCGGTGCCACCTTTACCGTTGTCGAGCACATAGCGGTCGACATGATTCAGATCGCGTGCCGGCATCGTGTCTTTCACACTCAGCGCTTTCCAGATCTGAACGGACTGCGGTAATGCGCTGCGTAACGCGTCGATGTACGCCTGATTTTCATCGCCGTGAAGCTGCACGGCAGTCAGGGCTAATGCTTTCGCTGTTTCTGCCACGGTATTCAGGTCTTCATCCCGGAACACGCCGACATACTTCAGCGGTGCGCCGTTTTGTACTTCTTTCGCCAGCGTGTGGGTCACAAAGCGCGGCGAGGTGTCGACGAAAATCAGTCCGCCATAAATAGCCCCTGCGTCGTGCGCGGCTTTGGCATCCTGCGGGCGGGTCAGGCCGCACACTTTATTATCACCCAGCAACACGCGCCGGACGGCGCTGCTGAGGTCTTGTTCTGACATCAGTGCGCTGCCAATCAGGAAACCATTGGCGAAGCGGCTGAGTTCGCGGATTTGTCCGTAGGTGTTAATGCCCGACTCGCTGATGACTGTGACACCATGCGGCACACGCGGTGCCAGCTCGCGGGTGCGGTTCAGGTCGATGGACAAATCGCGCAGATCGCGGTTATTGATACCGACCACTTTCGCTTTCAGCTTCACGGCGCGATCCAGTTCTTCTTCATTACTGGCTTCGGTCAGCACGCCCATATTCAGGCTGTGAGCGACGGCGGCCAGCTGAACGTACTGATCATCATCGAGTACGGAAAGCATCAGTAAAATCGCATCGGCCTGATAAAAACGGGCCAGATGGATCTGATACGGGTCGATAATAAAATCTTTGCACAGCACCGGCTGCGTGACGGTTTTGCTCACCAGCGGCAGGAAATCAAAACTGCCTTGGAAATATTTCTCATCGGTTAATACCGAAATAGCGGAAGCGTAGTCTTTATAAACGCTGGCGATTTCTACCGGATCGAAGTTCTCGCGGATCTTGCCTTTCGACGGAGACGCTTGTTTGCACTCCAGAATGAAGGCAGTTCTGGCCCCTTGCAGGGCATGGTAGAAACTACGCTGGCTCTGAGTTATTTCGTTCTGAAAGCTGGCCAGCGGTTGTTGTTCTTTGCGTGCCGCGACCCAAACTTCCTTATCGCGAACAATTTTGTGGAGCACGGTTTCCTGCTGCATCACTTATCCTCTTGCTGCCAATGCCAGCACGCGCTGGTAAGGTTCACCGCTGCGCATGACGGCCAAAGCCTGTTGTGCGTTTTGCTTTACGTCTTCCTGACCGAACAGACGCAGTAACATCGCCACATTGACGGCTACCGCGGCTTCATGGGCCGGATCTCCTTTACCTTGTAATAAGCGTGCCAGAATGTCACGGTTTTCTTCCGGCTCGCCGCCCAGCAAGGATTCAATCGGATAATTATCCAGACCGAAGTCCTGCGGGGTCAGTTCATACGTGGTAATTTTGCCGTCTTTCAGCTCGGCCACCAGCGTGGCTGCGTGGATTGCCACTTCATCCATTCCGCCACCGTGAACCACTGCCGCACGCTCATAACCCAGCGCACGCAATGTTTCGGCAATCGGCTGCACCAGTTCCGGGCTGTATACGCCAATCAGCGCCAGCGGCGGACGTGCCGGATTAATCAGCGGACCCAGCACGTTAAACAGCGTGCGGGTTTTCAGGGATTTACGTACCGGCATCGCATGACGAAAACCGGTGTGGTATTGCGGGGCGAACAGGAAACACACGCCCAGATCATCGAGCGCCGCACGGGATTGTTCCGCAGGCATATCCAGACGGATGCCAAACGCGGCGAGTAAATCCGATGAACCCGAACGGCTGGACACGCTGCGGTTGCCGTGTTTTGCCACCCGTGCGCCACAGGCCGCCGCCACGAAGGCGCTGGCGGTAGAAATGTTGATGCTGTTGGTGCCGTCGCCGCCGGTGCCGACAATGTCCGCGAACGGATAATCAGGACGCGGGAACGGCTCGGCGTGTGCCAGTAACGCTTTGGCCGCTCCGGCGATTTCAGCCGGTTGCTCGCCACGCACTTTCATGCTGATTAATGCACCGGCCAGTTGCGCCGGTTCCAGTTCGCCATTCACGATGGCGGTAAATAACTGCTGGCTTTCTTCCTGTGTCATCGTCTGAGCGCGGAACAGATTTTCGAGAATGCCGGGAATAGTTTGCGTTTGCATGACAGTTCTCCTTACGCCAAAGCCCAGGCCAGTGTCTGCTCAAGCAGACGGGCGCCCTGTGAAGTTAAAATGGATTCCGGATGGAACTGGAAACCGCAGACGCGATCTTCTTCGTGACGCACTGCCATGACCATGTCACCGAAACGGGCGTTAACGGTCAGCCCGTCAGGGATCTGGCTGCCCACCAGCGAGTGATAACGCGCCACCGGCAGCGGATTGTTCATACCGGCAAACATCGCTTCGTTGTCATGGTTAACAGATGAGGCTTTACCGTGCAGGATTTCACCGGCCTGGCCGACGAAACCGCCATACGTTTCCACAATCGCCTGATGGCCGAGACAGATACCGATAATCGGTAACTGACCGCGCAGACGTTTCAGCAGTTCCGGCATGCAACCGGCTTCGGACGGCGTACCGGGTCCCGGCGAAAGCACCAGCACCGGTTTTTCCAGCTGGCTGAGTTTTTCGATAATCACGTCAGCCGGGATCTGATTGCGGTAAATCACCACGTTGTGGCCGCTGGAACGCAGCTGATCAACAAGGTTGTAAGTAAAGGAATCGACGTTATCGATAAGTAAGATATCGGCCATCTTAAAATACCTCTTTCGCATTGTGGGCGGTGGCGATGGCACGCAGCACGGCACGGGCTTTGTTACGGGTTTCGTCGGCTTCGGCTTGCGGCACGGAGTCCAGCACCACGCCGCCGCCTGCCTGCACGGTGGCAATGCCGTCTTCGACATACGCCGAACGGATCACGATGCAGGTATCTAAATCACCGTGAGCGGTGAAGTAACCCACTGCGCCGCCGTAGCTGCCGCGACGGGTTTGCTCGGAGGCGGAAATCAGCTGCATGGCGCGCACTTTCGGTGCGCCGGTCAGCGTGCCCATGTTCATCACCGCCTGATAGGCATGCAGCACGTCGAGGTCATGACGCAGCGTGCCGACCACGCGGGACACCAGATGCATCACGAAAGAGTAACGGTCAACTTTGGTCAGGTCGGCGACGTAACGGCTACCCGGCTCGCAGATACGCGCCAGATCGTTACGCGCTAAATCCACCAGCATCAGGTGCTCGGCCAGCTCTTTATGGTCGGTACGCATTTCCAGTTCGATACGGCTGTCGAGATCCAAATCCAGCGAGCCGTCAGCACGGCGGCCGCGCGGACGGGTACCGGCAATCGGATAGATTTCAATCTGGCGATTGGTCGCGTCATATTTCAGTGCGCTTTCCGGTGATGCGCCGAACAGGGTGAAATCGTTATCCTGCATAAAGAACATATACGGGCTTGGGTTGTTGTTTTTCAGCGTTTCATACGCGGCCAGCGGCGCAGGGCATGGCAGTGAGAAACGGCGTGACGGCACCACCTGGAAAATTTCACCGGCGCGGATCGCCACTTTCATTTTCTCCACCACCGCACCAAATACTTCATCGCTCTGGTTCACGCTCAGTTGCATCTCCGGCACGCTCTGGTGCGGAATGGCGTGTGGCGGCAGTTGTAACTGATGTTGCAGTTGTTCCAGACGCTCGTGCAGGCGCTGTTTCTCTTCAGCGGAAGGCGTAAACAGGCTGGCCTGCAAACGGCAGGTGCGGTTCTGGTGGTCGAGTACCAGCAGGGTTTCTGCCAGATAGAAGCAGAAATCCGGGCAACGCTGGTCAGAATCTAATGCCGGCAAATCTTCAAAACCGGCGACCAGATCGTAAGCAAACAGACCGCCGAGGAACATCGCTTCGCGCTCATCGGCAGGGGTTTCAACGCAGGTCAGGATGCTGCGCAGCGCATCAAAAACGGAGCGGGAGCGCAGACGCGCGTCTTCGTCCTGCATCTGGTCGATGGCCGGGAAGCTCAGTTCACGGCCATTCGGACGCACATCATTGCGAATTTCAGCCGGTAACGCGGCATCAATCAGTGGCAGTAAAGAGGCGCCGTTTGGCGTCAGTGCCTGAACCGACACCCGGGAACCCAGCGCGGTGATGCGCAGGGCGCTGTCGACAATCAACAGGCTCTTCAGGTTTTCTTTGCTGGTGACTTCAGAGGATTCCAGCAACAGGGTCGCCGGACGGGCGCCGCACAACTGGTGGAAAATGGCCGTCGGGTCGCCGCGATAACATCCTTCTGCGGTCAGCAATTCTAAACGTGGTTTCTGAATAGTCATTGTGCTTCCTGAAATTTTCTCAACGTTTGTATTAAACGGATGACAAAGAGACGGCCACAAAAAAGCCCGCGTTATGCGGGCTTCGGGAATCTTGCAGCGTCTGATGACAGCTATGCGTGATTACTCCGCCCGCCAAGGGGAAGTACGCCACCAGCTGAGAACCGCCATCATGTAAGTTTTCATCATCAGACACTCTTGTTTGTTTATGAAGCTAACGTCTTTAAAACGTAAGCTTTCTGAATCGGTTTGTCACGTTGTTCATTTCTGAACTGTCCCGTGAACTTGCGTACTAGTAAACTAGTTCATGGATGTAATGTCAACCCTCTTTTTCCTGCAAATCCCACCTTTAGTGCGGCTGCATTGTGCAGAAAGTGTTATCGCACCGTAACAGTGCGTAGCGGCCGGGTGAAATCATTCCTGACGCGTGCCTCCCTGACGCGTTATGATGGGGACTGCATTCAGAAACAGGTTAATTCCCCACGTGACGATGACTTTGCCAACAAACACTTCGCCTTCAGCAGACGACCAGACTTCCAGCACCGCCTTCACTCTCTACGATCTTCACAGCCACACCACGGCATCTGACGGCTATTTAACGCCGGAAGCGCTGGTGGCACGGGCCGTAGACATGCGTGTCGGCGTGCTGGCGATCACCGATCACGACAGCACGGAAGGGCTGGCGCGCGCGGCGCAGGCGATTGCGGACCAACAGTTGCCGCTGCATCTGGTGAACGGCGTCGAAATTTCCACGCTGTGGGAAAATCATGAAATCCACATCGTCGGGCTGGGCATCGACCCGGCCCATCCGGCCATGGTGGCATTACTGAAAGTGCAGGCAGATTTACGCCAGCAGCGGGCACAGGAAATGGGCCGTCGCCTGGCAAAAGCGCGCATCGAAGGCGCATGGGAAGGCGCACTGCGTCTGGCCGACGGTGGCGCGGTGACGCGGGCGCATTTTGCCCGTTTTCTGGTGGAATTTGGCGCGGCCGACAACATCGCTCAGGTGTTCAAAAAGTACCTTGCCAAGGGCAAGACCGGCTACGTTCCGCCACAGTGGTGTACAATAGAACAAGCGATTGATGCGATTCATCAGTCTGGCGGACAGGCGGTTGTCGCTCATCCGGGGCGTTATGACCTGTCCACAAAATGGCTGAAACGCTTACTGGCTTTCTTTGCTGAACAGGGCGGGGATGCCATGGAAGTCGCGCAGTGCCAGCAGGCACCGAACGAGCGCGCACAACTGGCGGCGTATGCCCGTGATTACCATTTGCTGGCCTCGCAGGGTTCTGATTTTCATCAACCCTGCTCGTGGATCGAACTGGGGCGCAAACTTTGGCTGCCCGCAGGCGTGGAACCGGTGTGGCAACACTGGCCGGTCGCCGGAAAACAGCCTGAAATTGAACCGGTCTGAAGCCCGACCGCAGAAGAAGAATTAAGAGGGAACAATGAGTCAATATTTTTATATTCACCCTGAAAACCCGCAGCCACGTCTGATTAATCAGGCCGTCGAATTGCTGCGCAAGGGCAATGTGATTGTGTATCCGACCGACTCAGGCTACGCGCTGGGTTGCCGTCTGGAAGAAAAGAACGCCATGGAGCGCATCTGCCGTATCCGTCAGTTAGACGGGAACCACAACTTTACGCTGATGTGCCGCGACCTGTCAGAACTGTCTACCTACGCTTACGTGGACAACTCGGCGTTCCGGCTGATCAAAAACAATACGCCGGGTAACTACACGTTCATTCTCAAAGCGACCAAAGAAGTGCCGCGTCGCCTGATGAGCGAGAAGCGTAAAACCATCGGCCTGCGTGTGCCGTCTAACCCGATTGCGGTCGCGCTGCTGGAAACGCTGGGTGAACCGCTGATGTCGACCACGCTGATGCTGCCGGGCAATGATTTCGCGGAATCGGATCCGGAAGACATCAAAGATCATCTGGGCAAAGTGGTGGATCTGGTGATTGACGGCGGATCACTCGGTCAGCAACCGACCACGGTGATTGACCTGACCGAAGCGACGCCGGAAGTGGTGCGCGAAGGGGCGGGCGATCCGGCGCCGTTCCGTTAACATTGCCTGAAAAATAATCAGTCCGTCATCGCCTTTGCAGGATACAAATTGCAGATAACTGTGTATAATGGCGGGCTGACTTTTTTGTAAGTCGTTGTATTACTACGTAATAACTGAATTTTGGCGGGCAGACGACAATCACGTCGTGCTGCCGGCTCCCCCCGACGCCTGTGAAGGCGACAAATGAGGCTGCTCAATGAGCGAGAAGTATAATTCCCAGAAGCACTCCAGCGACAAGTCCAAACCGGCACGTTCGTCTGGTGACAAGCCAAAAAGCGGCAGAAATTCCGGCGCTGCAAAAGGCCGTCCGGAACTGTCACGGGCTGAAAAGCGCGGCGAAAAGCCACGTACTGACAAACCACGCAGCGACAAGCCACGTTCAGACAAACCACGTTCTGATGCAGGTCGCGGCGATTCACACATTGAAAATTCACGTATCGAAAAACCGCGCAGTGGCAAACCGGGTCGTCCGGAAAATGCCCGCGCTGAAAAACCACGTGCGCCGCTGAAACCGCGTGGCACCAAACCGAAAGCGGAAGCACTGTTTGATGAAAACGGTGACGAAGAAGAAGTGAAATACCAGAAGCCGAAGAACGCACTGGACAGCACCGAAGGACAAAGCGAAAAGCTGCAAAAAGTCCTGGCGCGCGCCGGTCACGGTTCACGTCGCGAAGTCGAAGCGATGATTCAGGCTGGCCGCGTCAGTGTTGACGGTAAAATCTCAACACTGGGCGATCGTGTGGAAGTCACCGGCGGCACTAAAATCCGTCTCGACGGCCACATCCTGTCGGTGATGGAGTCGCAGGACACCGTCTGCCGCGTGCTGGCGTACTACAAGCCGGAAGGCGAGTTGTGTACCCGCAGCGATCCGGAAGGCCGTCCGACCGTCTTTGACCGTCTGCCAAAAATGCGCGGTTCCCGCTGGATCGCCGTCGGTCGTCTCGACGTCAACACCTCGGGCCTGCTGTTATTCACGACCGACGGTGAACTGGCTAACCGCCTGATGCACCCGAGCCGTGAAGTTGAGCGCGAATATGCCGTGCGCGTTTTCGGTCAGGTTGATGATGAAAAAATCAAACAGCTGAGCCGTGGCGTGCAGCTGGAAGACGGTCCTGCGGCATTCCGCTCGATCAAATTCCAGGGCGGCGAAGGCCTGAACCAGTGGTACAACGTGACCCTGACAGAAGGGCGTAACCGTGAAGTTCGTCGTCTGTGGGAAGCCGTTGGCGTGCAGGTCAGCCGTCTGATCCGCGTCCGTTACGGTGATCTGAACCTGCCTAAAGGTCTGCCTCGCGGCGGCTATAAAGAGCTGGATCTGCCGGATATCAACTATCTGCGCACGCTGGTCGATATGACCGAAGAAACAGTCAGCAAACTGCCGGTTGAGCGTGACCGTCGTCGCGTGAAGGCCAACCAGATCCGTCGCGCTGTTAAGCGCCATACGCAGGTTGCACCGGCACGTCGTACCACCGGACCCGCAAAACGGGGTTAATCGCTGACAAGCGACGGACTTCCCACTATGCTCATAAGCCGCAGTCAGTGACTGCGGTTTTTTTTGCTCAAATTTCAGGGCATAACGTCATTACTGACCCCTGTTAAATGAACATACAGAAAGTAAGGAGCCGATTATGATGCTGATTACCGGCGGTGCCCGCAGCGGCAAGAGCCGTTTTGCCGAACAGGTGGCACAAAACCGTGGCGGTGACGTGCTGTATATCGCCACGTCCGTGGTGACTGATGCCGAAATGGCGGACCGCATCCGTTATCACCAGCAGCAACGTCCGGCTCACTGGCATACGTTTGAAAGCTGGCGTGATCTGGGTGAAGTGGTGCTTGCGCATCAGGAACAGTTTCCGACCATTATTATCGAATGCATCACGACGATGATGACTAATCTGTTGTTTGATATAGCCGGTGAATCCCAACCGGAAGAGATGGATTTTGACGCCATTGAACAGCATATCTTTGCGCAAACCGCGCAGTTGCTGGCGGCGGCACAACATCCTGAATCAGAAGTGATTATCGTCACCAACGAAGTGGGCATGGGGATTGTGCCGGATAACCTGCTGGCGCGGCGGTTTCGTGATATTGCCGGTCGGGTGAATCAGCAACTGGCCGCGGCGGCAGACGATGTTTATCTGATCGTCTCCGGGATCCCGGTGCCGGTGAAAACCTCCGAATAACACGACTCAGAAAGGGCATGGGTATGACGACATGGCGTCTGTTTCTGGCGACGTTACAGTTTCTCACCCGCATTCCGGTGAAGGAACGCTGGTGTGACGGCATCGGACTGAAAGATTATCCCCGCGGTATTGTCTGTTTCCCGCTGGTCGGGCTGGTCATCGGTTTACTCACCGCACTGGTCTGGCAGATTCTGATGCCCCATGTCGGCGTGCTGGTGGCGGCGATTGCCGTGGTGGCCACGCACATTATGCTGACCGGCGGTCTGCATCTCGACGGGCTGGCCGACAGTTGTGACGGCTTATTTTCAGTGCGCAGCCGGGAACGCATCCTCGAGATTATGCGCGACAGCCGGATCGGCACCAACGGCGCGCTGGCATTGATCGTGGCTGTTGTGCTGCGGTCGACGCTGATTTACCAGATCAGTATTGAAGGATTACCGGTGCTGGCGTTTCTTATCATCACGCCGGTGGTCGGACGGGGCATGATGGCGGTGATGATGTTTCATCAGGCCTATGCCCGTGAGTCTGGCATGGGAAATTTGTTTATCGGCAAAATCAGCGAGGGACGTTTCTGTTTCACCCTGCTGCTGATGGCGGCGCTGACGCTGGCGATTGGCGGGATATCGTCACTGCCTGCGCTGCTGATCATGCTGTTATGTGTGCTGGGCTTGCGGCGTTTTGTCGCTACCCGCATCGGCGGACAAACCGGCGATACACTGGGTGCGGCCTGCGAGTTAAGCGAGCTGGCCATGCTGTTCTTTCTGTTATGGCACTGAGATAAGGGACAACATCATGAAACTGTATCTGATAAGGCACGGACAAACTCAGGCTAACGTCAACGGGGTATTTTGTGGCAGCAGCGATATCGCGCTGACCGCCGAAGGCCAGCGTCAGGCACAACATGTTGGCCGCCAGCTGGCGTCAACGCCGCTTGATGCGCTGATCCACACCGGTATGCGCCGCAGTCACGAAACCGCCAGCATCATTGCGCAAGGCCGCCAGCTGGCGATGGAAACCCAGCCGCTGTTGCAGGAGATGGCGTTCGGCGACTGGGAAATGCGCCATCACAAAGAACTGGAGGCCACTCAGGCCGAAGGTTATCAGGCATGGTGTCAGGACTGGCAGAAAGCCGATGTTCCGCAGGGCGAATCGTTTACGGCGTTTACCCAGCGTATCCGTCAGGCGTTGCAGCAGCTGCATTTACGTCCGCAGGAAAGCAGGCTGGCAATCGTCGCGCATCAGGGGTCGCTCAGCCTGCTGCTGGCGATGATGCTTAAACTGGCGCCTGCCGACATGTGGCGTTTCCCGTTTAAGCAGGGCTGCCTGTGTGAAATCGATCTGAGTCACGGCGCTTGTGTGATCCAGCGGTTTAACGACAGCGGTATTTAACTTTTTAAACCCGTAAGGACAACCGATGGCTTCGCTGGAAAATATCCTCCGTCAGATTGCTGAACCCGATGCCCAGGCCGCACAAACGGCTGCGGCCCGGCTCGACAGTCTGGTAAAACCTTTAGGCAGCCTTGGCCGTCTGGAACAACTGGCGATCCAGCTGGCCTCCATTCGTGGTGATCAGCCGTTGCATTTTCCGGCCAAAGAAGTGCTGGTGATGGCCGCCGATCACGGGGTCTGGCAGGAGGGCGTCACGCCCTCTCCGCAGGTCGTCACGGCCATTCAGGCCGTGAATATTGTGCAGGGCAAAGCCGGAGTTTCGGTACTGGCAAGGGCGGCAGGGGCGCAGGTGACATTGATTGACTGCGGTATTATCGGCCCGGATATTCCCGGTACCCTCAGCCATAAAATCGCGCAGGGCACGGGTAACATTGCCACCGGCCCGGCGATGACCCGCGAACAGGCGCAAGCCTTGCTGGTGTGGAGTGCGGAAAGGGTGATTGCCAAAGCCGAAAGCGGTTTGTCTCTGCTGGCAGTGGGCGAACTGGGTATGGCGAACACCACACCGGCGGCGGCAATGGTGGCGGTGCTGACCGGTGCTCAGCCTGCGAAAACCGTCGGGCTGGGGGCGAATCTTCCGCCAGACCGTCTGGCGCATAAAATCCGCGTGGTGGAAAAAGCCATCGCGGTGAATAAGCCCGATCCGGCCGATGCGCTGGATGTGATGGCGAAAGTGGGCGGCTTCGAACTGGTGGCGATGGCGGGCGCGATGATCGGCGCAGCGGCGGCGGGTATTCCGCTGGTGCTGGACGGTTTTCTGTCTTATGCCTCGGCGCTGGCGGCCTGTCAGATCGCCCCCGCGCTGAAACCCTACCTGATCCCTTCGCACCTTTCAGCAGAGCAGGGCGCGACGCTGGCGCTGGAAGCGCTGGGGCTGCAACCCTATTTTGATCTGAATCTGCGACTGGGCGAGGGCAGCGGTGCGGTGCTGGCGTTACCGCTGATTGATGCCGCCTGCGCCATTCACAATGAAATGGCGACGCTGGCGGAGTGTCAGATAGAACTTTGATAAATGAAGGCGGGCGTTACCAGTCGATGCCCTGCTGCGCCATAATACCGGCGTCAAAGGCATGTTTTACCGGGCGCAGTTCGCTGACCGTATCGGCCATTTCCAGCAGATCACGATGGCAGCCACGGCCGGTAATGATCACCGTCTGATGCGCCGGACGGGCATTCAGCGCATCCACCACGTCCTGCAAATCCAGATAACCAAAACTGACCATGTAGGTCAGTTCATCGAGTACCACCAGATCTAATGAGGCATCGGCCAGCATGCGTTTTCCATGCTGCCAGACCGCCCGACAGGCCGCAGTATCGGTTTCTTTATTCTGCGTTTCCCAGGTAAAGCCGGTCGCCATCACCTGAAATTCCACGCCGTGCGGTTCGAGCAGATTCTTCTCGCCGTTCGGCCATTCACCCTTAATAAACTGGATCACCGCGGCGCGCATGCCATGCCCGACGACGCGGGTGACGGTACCAAAGGCCGCCGTGGTTTTGCCCTTACCGTTGCCGGTAAACACAATCAGAATGCCGCGCTGTTCTTTGGCGGCATCAATACGTGCATCAACCTGTTCTTTCAGTTTTTGCTGGCGTTGCTTGTGGCGATCTTCGGTCATCAGTGACTCCGTGATTATTCTGCCGGTCCGGCTTTACGGCCCGGCTGGGCATCAAAACTGATCCCGGTTTTACGGCGGCTGTCGTCGCCCATCAGGTACAGATACAGCGGCATAATGTCAGCCGGTGTTTTGAGTTTGTCTTTATTTTCATCAGGGAAGGCCGAGGCACGCATGCTGGTGCGCGTGCCGCCCGGATTAATACAGTTCACGCGCAGACCGGTATGTTTATGTTCTTCGGCCAGCACCTGCATCATGCCTTCGGTGGCGAATTTCGACACGGCGTACGCGCCCCAGCCGCTGCGGCCTTCGCGTCCTACGCTGGAAGTGGTGAACACCAGTGACGCACTGGCGGATTTCAGCATCATCGGCAGTAATGCCTGGGTCAGCATAAAGGTCGCATTGACGTTAACCTGCATGACGTTCATCCAGTCCTGCAACTTAATCTCAGCCATTGGCGTGATGTCCGTCAGCAAACCGGCGTTATGCAATACGCCGTCGAGATGCGGCACCCATTGCGCGATCTGACCGGCAACGCGCTGGCAATCCTGCTGACTGGCCGTCAGTAAATCCAGAGCATAAATGAACGCCGGACGCAGGTTACGCGCGGCAATTTCCTGCTGCACGCTGGCCAGTTTGCTCTCCGTGCGGCCCAGCAGAATCACCTGCGCGCCGAAACGGGCATAGGTCAGGGCGGCTTCACGGCCAATGCCATCGCCAGCGCCGGTCACCAGGATAATGCGGTTATTCAGCAGGTCGGATTTAGGATGATAATGCACGGTCTGTCCTCATATTTTTTCAGCAATGTGGCGGCAAAAGGCCGTCATCACATCGGGCGCTCTTAAAATCAAAACGCCGGGAACGGGAGACAGTGGCTCAACCAACATCCGGCATTTTGGCGAAATTTTTGGGCGTTTCGGGTTAGATCACCGGTTATATGCCTCAAATGCGCATGAGTTTCAATGATTAACCGAAAAACGGACAGCTCTTTTGTAACAAAATTGGAACACTGGCGCACTCAGTTTTACGTACGGTTGACAATGTCATATTCAAACAAGACGCCGCCGTGGCGATTGTCTAGAATGTTCAGCATCTTTCTGACCACAGTGAAAAGGCGGTTTTGTGGATTTACTTTCTCTTTATGGGCTGTTTCTGGCCAAAGTCGTGACCGTAGTGATCGCCATCGGGGCGCTGGTGGTATTGGTGGTGGGCCTGCGCCATCGTAAAGCTCACAGCAAAGGTGAGCTGCAACTGATCGATTTGGGTGAGCAGTATCGCGACATGCAGCGGGAAATGCGCAGCGCGCGTATGAACCCGGCTGAACTGAAGATTCACGGCAAGGAACTGAAGCGAAAAAATAAAGCTGAAGCAAAACAGAAAAAACTGCAGGCCAAAACCGGCGGTTCGGCAACTAAACCTTGCCTGTATGTGCTCGACTTTAAAGGCAGCATGGACGCGCATGAAGTCACGTCGTTGCGGGAAGAAATCTCTGCGGTACTGGCGGTGGCTACGCCGGAAGATGAAGTGCTGCTGCGCCTTGAAAGTCCGGGCGGGGTGGTACACGGTTATGGTCTGGCGGCGTCACAACTGGTGCGTCTGCGTCAGGCTGGCATTCGTCTGACCGTGGCAGTGGATAAAGTGGCTGCCAGCGGCGGTTACATGATGGCGTGTGTGGCAGATCGCATTGTCGCCGCGCCGTTTGCCATCATCGGTTCCATCGGCGTCGTGGCGCAGATCCCGAACTTCAACCGTCTGCTGAAACGCAATGACATTGATATCGAGCTGCACACGGCGGGCGAGTTCAAACGCACGCTGACCCTGCTGGGGGAAAATACCGAGGAAGGGCGTGAGAAATTCCGCGAAGATCTGAATGAAACCCACGTTCTGTTCAAGGAGTTCGTGCACCAGAATCGTCCGTCGCTCGATATTAATGCGGTCGCCACCGGTGAACACTGGTTCGGGACCCAGGCGCGTGAAAATGGTCTGATTGATGCCATTGGTACCAGTGATGATTTACTGATCGCCGAGATGAAAAATCACGAGGTGATTGCGGTGCGTTACAGCCGTCGCAAACGCATGATGGATCGTTTTACCGGCAGTGCGGCAGAAAGCGCCGATCGCCTGTTCCTGCGCTGGTTGCAGCGTAGCCAGAAACCGCTGTTGTAAGGCCGTTTCAGACGGCGTGAGGGTAAATAACAAGCAAAGAAAAAGGGACATACGTCCCTTTTTTTATCACGCTAACCTATCACTGAAGTTTATCGGTTGCGTGCACCTTTATTAGCGATTCTTTTATCTCAATCTTCGAGATGGTATTTTTCTGAAAAAAGATGAGCCAGGTGTTTAAACATATTAAATACCGCAGTGGTTTTTCTGGTCGGTAAACCGTCGTCATCCATGAAAAACTCTCCGCGGAAAACCAGCACATTGCCTTTCTGCTCAACCTCTGTCGCCAGCATCCCGTGCATGTAATCTTCGTGCTCACGGATAACCTTATTCGCTTCGATCAGTAAAGCTTCGCGACTAATTGCCGATGTATTTTCGTGCATGATATTTACTCCCCACTATAATTGCTGACGTTATTGTAATCCTGACGTGGATAAAACCGCAAATCGGCTGGGGGTAATCGGGGAATGTTCAGGTCATAAATTGAGCGTTTCTTTAAAAACCCTGAGCACGTTGGCGAAAAGAGCGTTTAGGTGTTAATTAGTTTGCGTGGCGATTTTTATCAGGTAGAGTGTGGGATTTTGTGGCTTCAGGTGGAATGTTTTGTTTACGCTTGGTCATTATTTGACATAAAAACGGGCGCATTCTGCTGAGCCCTGTCTGGTTAATCCCTCGCAGAATCAGTGTTTTGAACCTCTGGAAGTCAGTTCTCGCCTTCTTTGAAAGAAATAAGTTGACGTTCTGACTCACTGCCGCAATATAAAAAAAGACGTGATATTGTGCCGCGGCATAACAAGACAAAATCTTCTTCAGGTTATGAAGAATCATTCAGGTAAAGGTAATTATGGGCAAAGCTCTCGTAATAGTTGAGTCCCCGGCAAAAGCCAAAACGATTAATAAATATTTAGGAAATGACTACGTGGTGAAGTCCAGCGTCGGTCATATCCGTGATTTACCGACCAGTGGATCCGCTGCGAAAAAGACCGCCAACTCAACCGAAGAAAAAACAAAGAAAAAAGTAAAAAAGGATGAGAAAACCGCGCTGGTAAATCGCATGGGCGTCGACCCGTATCATGGTTGGGAAGCGCAATACGAAATACTTCCGGGTAAAGAAAAAGTGGTTGCTGAGTTAAAAGCGTTAGCGGAAAAAGCTGACCACATCTATCTCGCAACCGACCTTGACCGCGAAGGAGAGGCGATTGCCTGGCATTTGCGGGAAGTGATTGGCGGCGATGAAAAACGTTTCAGCCGCGTGGTATTTAACGAAATTACCAAGAACGCGATTCAGAATGCCTTTAAAGAACCCGGCGAACTGAATATTGATCGTGTGAATGCTCAGCAGGCGCGTCGTTTCATGGACCGCGTGGTGGGTTACATGGTGTCTCCGCTGTTGTGGAAGAAGATTGCCCGTGGTTTATCCGCTGGCCGTGTTCAGTCCGTGGCGGTGCGTCTGGTGGTAGAGCGCGAGAAAGAAATCAAAGCGTTCGTGCCGGAAGAATACTGGGAATTGCATGCAGATTTGCTGGCGAAGAAAGACACCGCGCTGCAAATGGAAGTCACGCATCATCTCGAAAAACCGTTCAAGCCGGTCAATAAAGAACAAACTCACGCGGCCGTTTCGCTGCTTGAGAAAGCGCGCTACACCGTGGTGGATCGTGAAGATAAACCGACCAGCAGCAAGCCGGGCGCGCCTTTCATTACGTCCACCTTGCAACAGGCGGCCAGTACGCGTCTGAGCTTCGGTGTGAAGAAAACCATGATGATGGCGCAACGTCTGTATGAAGCCGGTCACATCACCTATATGCGTACTGACTCCACCAACCTGAGTCAGGATGCGGTGGAAATGGTGCGTGGCTATATTGGTGAGAATTTCGGTGATAAATACCTGCCGAAAGCCCCGCTGCAATACAGCAACAAAGAGAATTCACAGGAAGCGCACGAAGCGATCCGTCCTTCTGACGTGGCGGTGGTGTCCGAACAACTGAAAGACATGGAAGCGGATGCGCAGCGTTTGTATCAGCTGATCTGGCGTCAGTTCGTGGCCTGTCAGATGACACCGGCCCAGTACGACTCCACCACGCTGACGGTGAAAGCGGGCGATTATTCCCTGCGCGCCAAAGGCCGTACGCTGCGTTTCGATGGCTGGACCAAAGTGATGCCTGCGTTGCGTAAGGGCGACGAAGACCGCACCTTGCCGGTGATTGAAGTGGGTACCGATCTCGAACTGCAACAGTTGCTGCCAACCCAGCACTTCACCAAGCCCCCTGCGCGTTTCAGCGAAGCGTCACTGGTGAAAGAACTGGAAAAACGTGGCATTGGCCGTCCGTCTACCTATGCGTCGATCATTTCGACCATTCAGGATCGCGGCTATGTTCACGTGGAAAACCGTCGTTTCTACGCCGAGAAAATGGGTGAGATCGTCACGGATCGTCTGGAAGATAATTTCCGCGAACTGATGAACTACGATTTCACCGCGCGCATGGAAGACGGTCTGGATCAGGTCGCCAACAACAAGGCGGAATGGAAAGCCGTGCTGGATGAATTCTTCACCGAGTTCAGCAAGCAACTGGAAACCGCTGAGAAAGACCCTGAAGAAGGCGGTATGCGCCCGAATCAGATGGTACTGACCAGCATCGAGTGCCCGACCTGTGGCCGCCCGATGGGGATCCGTACCGCCAGCACCGGCGTGTTCCTCGGCTGTTCAGGCTATGCCCTGCCGCCGAAAGAACGCTGCAAAACCACCATCAACCTGATTGCTGACGCCGAAGTGCTGAACATTCTGGAAGGTGACGAAGCCGAAGCCAACGCGCTGCGTGCCAAACGTCGTTGCGGTAAATGCGGCACGGCGATGGACAGCTACCTCATCGATAACCAACGCAAATTGCATGTCTGTGGTAACAACCCGGAATGTGATGGCTATGAAATCGAGCAGGGTGAATTCCGCATCAAAGGCTATGACGGCCCGATTGTTGAGTGCGAGAAATGTGGTTCTGAAATGCACCTGAAAATGGGACGTTTCGGTAAGTACATGGGCTGTACCAACGACGAGTGCAAAAACACCCGTAAGATTTTGCGTAACGGTGATGTTGCGCCGCCGAAAGAAGATCCGGTTCCATTGCCAGAACTGCCGTGTGAGAAATCAGACGCCTATTTCGTTCTGCGTGACGGTGCGGCAGGTGTCTTCCTGGCGGCCAATACGTTCCCTAAATCGCGCGAAACCCGTGCGCCGCTGGTGGAAGAACTCAAGCGCTTCAAAGATCGCCTGCCGGAAAAACTGAGTTATCTGGCCGATGCGCCGGTAACCGATCCGGAAGGCAATAAAGCCATGGTGCGTTTCAGCCGTAAGACCAAACAGCAATACGTGTCTTCGGAAAAAGACGGCAAAGCCACTGGCTGGACGGCGTTCTTTGTTGATGGTAAGTGGGTCGAAGGCAAAAAGTAATTTTCGCCGCCTTCCTGCAACCTGAATTATTCAGGCGATAAGCCGTAACTCATAAGCTGTTGCGCAGTTGTAAAAAACCAGTCCTTTGGGCTAATGCCGATCAGTTAAGGATCACTTGAACGATCCTATGGCTGTGTAAAAATCCGGAAACGTTCTTCGTTTCCGGATTTTTTTATGCGTATTGCT
>NZ_SOAO01000007.1:145764-280533 GCF_004364755.1 Rahnella sp. BIGb0236 | reverse complement strand
TGCAGGCTGCGGCCGCCGTTGTCGTTAAGGATGAGGGCGCGGGGACGGACCTGCAGGCTGACGTCAAACGCCCCCTGCCAGCCGGGGCCGAAGAGTCCGGCCGGACCGGGGGTGGGCGTGCGGTAGCTGCTGTAGCTGCGGTGAATGACCAGGGGGGCGGGGGCGGGGAGCGCCAGGTCGGTCTCGCCCGGCAGCACCTTGGCGCCGAGCGACGGGTTGACAGGATTGCCCTTTATGAGCCCGCCGGGACAGACCGAGCAGGCAATACCGGAAGGCGCGCCAATCAGCACGCTGGCGGAGCCCTGAACTATCGGGCCGCCGTACTGCGTGGCATCGCCCTGACGGGCGGCGGGTTGTCCTGCCATGTTGTTATTCCTTTAACGGTAACTGTCAGTAAAAAGCATTGACCAGAAGATGGTGCGGGAATGCATTCATAGTTTTGGTAAATATATTTAAATCAAATAGATGGGCGATTTTTGGCGAAGTTAAACCTGATCCAAAAAACTAACTGCGAGGGCGATCACAAAGAGAAGAATCATTGAGCGAAACGCAGCCGGGGTCGTAAAATTTGCCCACCTGTAATGATGAGCAAATTTACGGCCAGCGTGCTGTCGGGTACAGCGCCATGCGGATATTGAACAGATGAAACAGCGGCGTGAACAGTTCTATGTCCGAGCGGCACAGGGATTCGAGGCGCAACAGCACCTGATTCAGTTCGTTGAGCAGCGAATCCGGCGGGCCGATGTAGATATTTTTCAGCCGGTGCCTGATGTACTTATTGATCTCAAACATCAGCACCTCGGTCCCGAGCGCGTGATGTTTGAGGATGTCCTGATGGCGGGCGTAGAAGTCATAGCAGTTCACGCCCAGCCAGATTTCCGTGATCAGGTTGCCGCCCAGCGCCACCTGCGGCGACGGATCCACTTTGTTACGCGGCAAAATAATGTTCACTTTGTCCAGCATACTGCCGACATATTGCTGACGCGCCAGCAGTGACGAGGCATTGATTTTGATCTCACTGGTGAACTGCAACAGTTCCTTGATGCCTTTGCGCAGCGCACGTTTTGCGGTCCACGAAGGCCGTTTGTTTCGGATCAGGGCGGTGGTCAGCAGCGCAATCACAATCCCGACAATGGTGGAAATCGCCGCGTTCACAATCACCAGCAGATCCGGTTTGAAATCGTGGCTCATGCCAATAAAACCGGGGATCTGGGTGGCGATGATCAGGCCGATAAAGTTGGTGGAAGGATTGGCGATCACCAGCCCCAGCGCCAGCAGGCCGGGCGCCAGACAGATAATCAGCGACTCAAAGGTCACCGCCATCGGAATAAACACCACCGCATAAATCACGCTGATAATAATGGCGATCAGCACCCCTTTCAGAAACACTTTGATTGAGGCGATCGGGCTGTCGAGCGAAGCAAAGAACGAGCAGATGACCGCCGCCATCATCGGCGCAGACGCCCCGTCACGCCAGCCGGTGCCGATCCAGAACAGGCAGCCGACCATCGTCGCCGCAAAGGCGCTGAACGCCGACAGCATGATCATCCCTTCGTCCGTATGGCGGCGCAGCAGCAGTTTCAGCTTGCCGCGTTTTTTCTCTTTGCTGATCTGGCTGACCCGCTCGGTCACGCCGTAATAGGATTCCGTGATGTGCACGAAATTCTGTAACCGCTCCAGCAGGCCGGTGAATAACAGCCCTTCCTCCGGCGTCATGTCGCCGTTCTCATACAGGGTTTTAATTTTATCCTGCGAGGCGCGGATCTCGTTCTGAATGCCCTGCGCGTTGCCGCTGAGTTCCGCACTGTTCAGCCACAACAGGAACTGGCTGAAGGTCGCCGAGACAAAATCGGGGAAAGGAATTTCCTGTTCGGCCAGCAAATTCAGGCGTTTCTCGATGGCCGTCAGCGTCGGGATCAGATAGGAAAGGTGCTGGTATTGCGCCATCACCAGACGGATCAGACGGCGGGCCGAATCGCCCTCAAACACACAGTGAGTGATCAACGCTTCGACGCTGACGGGGTAATTCGCCATCTGCACCAGAATATGTTCCCGCTCCGGCGACGGCCCTTTGGCATTCACCGTCAGCAGTTCGTTGCATAATTTTTTGGCGCTTTCGTACCAGTTATTGACGCTGTTCTCCAGCAGGTTGCGCATCCGCACCGGGAAAACCAGCATGTGGATCAGTGAGCTGCAAACAATCGCCACGGTGATCTCTTCCACGCGGGAAATCACCGTGTAGGTGATCGACAGCGGCGTATCGACATCGGCAAAGCCCATGATGGCTGCGCTGTATCCGGCCAGCATAAACACATAGCCTTTTGGCGTGCGGTCATGCAGTGAAAGGTAGAGACAAAACGCCACCCACAGCGACACGCTCAGGCTGAAAAGGACCGGATCGGTCACCGTAAAGGGATAGACCAGAAAGATGAAAACGCCGCCTAATACCGTGCCGAGAAACCGGTACGTGGCTTTGGAGAGGGTTGACGCCGAGTAAAGCTGTGAAATGACATACACCGACACCATCGACCAGGCCGGTTTATCGAGATTGAGTTCGAGCGCGATATAGAGTGCTAAAAATGCTGCAATACAGGTTTTTACCGAGAACAAAACCGCATTTTTTGTTAACCATTTCATCGTTAAATCAACAGCTCAGCGTGTTTCAAAACGGCAGTTTACCCTGTGCAAAAAGTTCCACCAGATTGAAGATTGTAACAAAACATACCTCACTATTAATCACTGTGTATAATCAGTTGCTTGCTACATAAAAAATCCACGCATTCACGTGGATTATATTTTCCTGCAGCGAAATTCAGAAAGGCCGGATCACCGCTAAAATGCCAATCAGGATCACGCCGGTCACAATGACGGTGCTGGCGTTGCGCACCAGCGCCATGTCTTTTACCGGCTGGCCGTTGGCGCGTCTGCGCAGATTGCCGGACAGCATGCCGTGCAGCGCGGAGAGCACCAGCACCACCACCATTTTGATCAGCAACCAGGCGTGCGGGAATTTGCCGTAGCTGACAATCATCACAATGCCCGCCACCCACAACAAAATCATCGCCGGACTGGTGACACAGCGGTTCCATTTGCGCACGGTGTCGAGCAACGCCCGCTGACCGGCACTTTCCGCCTCCCCTGCACTGCGTGAATACGCGCCCCACACCAGCGCCATTGCCAGCATTCCGCCAATCCACAGTATCCCCGCAATGATATGCAAGGCATTAAGCCACTCATGAAGCATGTTTACCCCTCCGGAAGTTTAACGACAATGCTGCTGTGCCTGCTGACGTCAACCTGCTGTCTGCCAACGGCTTTTAGCCGATTATGTCGCTTTCCCACACGAAAGGCACGGGTAACGCGTCACTTTTTCTTAATGGTTCAGGATTTACAAGCAGTAGGTAGACTGGTATACCTACTGACAACTTATCTGCGACGGGAAATAACATGTCCACTTCAGGATCTTCCACCGAAAGCGCCCGCGACCGCCTGCTGGGTGCCGCCAGGGTACTGTTCTATAACGATGGCATCGCCGCCACGGGCATCGATGCCATTATTAAACGCGCCGGTGTGGCCAAAAAAAGCCTCTACAACAATTTCGAATCCAAGGCCGAACTGGTGGCGACTTACATTGAAATCCGCCATGACGAATGGCTGGCGTTGTATGCCCGGCGGGTTGAAAAGGCGTCCACGCCGAAGGAAAAAGTCCTCGCCGTGTTTCAGGCCTATGACGACCACGCCGAATTTTCCTATGAGCGCGGTTTTCGCGGCTGCGGGTTGCTGAATGCCGCGGCGGAACTGCCTGCCGGCGCGCCGGGCAGACTGGCGGTGCGCGGGCATAAAGAGCACGTGGAAGCGATCGTGACCGGCCATCTGCTGGCGCTGTATCCGCAGGATGAGGCTAAAGCGCGGCTGATGGCGCGGCATTTTTCTTTCCTGCTCGAAGGGGCGATTTCGCGGGCCGGTCTGGAAGGCAACGGTCACTGTGTCCGTCAGGCGATGGATATGGCCGCGATGATGATGGAGAGCGCATGAGCGTCACGCCAAAAGAACGCATGACCGGCGTGCTCGCCGTGGTCTTTGCCTCGGTATTGTGGGGGACCACCGGTACAGCGGCCACCTTTGCGCCCGATGTCAGCCCGCTGGCGATCGGCGCAGTGGCGATGGGACTGGGCGGCCTGTTACAGGCGCTGATTTCCCTGCGGGGGATTGCCGCCAGCCGGGCCATTTTTCGTCAGAACGGGCGTATGTTGCTGACCGGTGCGCTGGCCGTGGGCATCTATCCGCTGGCGTTTTACGCCTCAATGCATCTCGCCGGTGTCACCGTCGGCACGGTGATTTCTATCGGTTCCGCCCCGCTGCTGTCGGCGCTGATTGAATATTACCTCGACGGCCAACGTCTTACCCGCCGTTGGATGACCGGTGCTGCCATTGGCGTAACGGGGATGCTGTTGCTGTGTATCGGGGAAAGTGGCGGCCATGCGGCTGCCGGTCAGGGCAACGGCGTGATTGCCGGTGTGGTGCTCGGGCTGATTGCCGGACTGACTTACGCGCTTTATTCCTGGGCGGCGCGTCATCTGATGCAGCGCGGCATTCCTTCCCGTGCGGCGATGGGTGCGACCTTCGGGCTTGGCGGTTTGCTGCTGATGCCGGTGCTGCTGGTGACCGGTGCGCCGCTGCTGGCGTCGTGGAACAATGCCGCCGTCGGTGCGTACATGGCGCTGGTCCCGATGTTTGTCGGTTACGTCTGCTTCGGTTATGCCCTCGCGCGTATTCCGGCCAGTATGGCAACCACCATTACCCTGCTGGAACCTGCCGTCGCGGCGGTGCTGGCGGTGGTGATTGTCGGTGAAAGATTGCCGCCGATGGGCTGGACCGGTATCGGTCTGGTGGTGGCCTGTCTGATTTTCATCACGGTACCGCTCAGAAGAAGGACGGTATTGCGTTCGGTGAAACCCTAAAAAAATGGCCAGATCATCCTCTGGCCATTTCTATTTCCGCGCTTTTGATTTAGCGATACGGCAAACGTTATGCGGTCGCAGGCGCGTCAAGCGACGCCATATCGATCACAAAACGATAACGGACATCCGCCTTTTCCATACGCTCAAACGCGTGGTTAATTTCATCCATACGGATCATTTCGCAATCCGGCAGAATGTTTTTCTCGGCACAGAAGTCGAGCATTTCCTGCGTCTCGCGGATCCCGCCGATTGGCGAACCGGCCACACGGCGACGGCCTAACAGCAACGGCACGGTGTTAAATTCTTCCATTCCACCGACCTGTCCGACAATCACCAGCGTGCCATCCACATCCAGCAACGGCAGGTACGGCGTGATGTCATGTTTGACCGGCACGGTATCGATGATCAGATCGAAATGATCATGCGCCTGCGCCATCGCGTCGCTGTCTGCGCTGACCAGCAGACGGTTTGCACCGAGCGCCAGGGCATCGGCTTCTTTGGCATTGGAGCGGCTCAGCACGGTGACATCCGCGCCCAGACCTGTCGCCAGTTTCACCGCCATATGGCCCAGACCGCCGAGGCCAATCACGCCCACACGGCTGCCCGGCTGGACGTTCCAGGTTTTCAGCGGTGACCAGGTGGTGATACCCGCACACAGCAATGGCGCGGCTTTGGAGAGATCTAAACCTTCAGGCATACGCAGACAAAACTCTTCGCGCACCACTAAATGTTTGGAGTAACCGCCCTGCGTAGGCTGTTTGGTGTGACGGTCATAACCGGCGTAGGTCCCGGTGTTCCCTTCACGACACAGTTGTTCTTCACCTTTTTTACACTGATCGCATTCCTGACAACTGTCCACCATGCAACCGACGGCAACATGGTCACCGATTTTGTAACGGGTGACATCTTTACCCGTCTGCGTCACACGGCCGACAATTTCATGGCCGGGAACAATCGGATAATAGCTCCAGCCCCAGTCATTTCTTGCCGTATGTAAATCGGAGTGGCAAACGCCGCAATACAGAATTTCCATTGCAACATCGTTATCACGCAGGCCGCGGCGTTCGAACGCATACGGGGCCAGCGGTTTTTTAGGATCGTAAGCCGCAAATCCAACAGTTTTCATCAGTAAACTCCTGAGTCGTTAATGACCTATTTACTATAGATTTTTAAGCCGCCGCCACAAGCCACAGACCTCCTGATTCCTTGCCTGATCCTGCACAACGCCCGGTCAGGATTTTCGGTCGGGAAGCTGGCTCAGCCACTGGCTGCGGTATTCGGAAGGAGAACGGGCGGTGCTTTTGCGAAATACGCGACAGAAATAGTTGCTGTCGACAAACCCGCTGCTGGTCGCCACTTCTTTGATTTTCAGTTCGTAGCCTTTGAGCAGCAGTTTCGCCCTTTCCAGCCGGACATGATTTAAATATTCGCTGAAACCAATATCGCCGGATTTACGGAACAGGTGGGACAGATAATTGGGCGTGATGTGAAAACGCTTCGCGACATTTTCGCGGGTCAGCGGCAGTGAGGCGTTCTCTTCGATATATTTTTTCACCACTTCAAACAGCGCGCCGCTGCGGGTGAGGATTTGCGCCCGATTGGCTAACTGCTCCTGACAGTGACTCAACAGCCCGGCCACGATGCACCGGGCGGTTTGCTGATCGCCGGGACTGGAGACGATTTCATTCATGGCCTGCAACAGAAAAGACCCGACGCGCGGGCCGAGTCGCGGCACACTTTGTTTATCGGTATCCGTAAACTTGCCGCCGTCCCAGAATTGCAGGCTGAAACCGAGCTTTTCTTTGCTGAACAGAATGCTGAGTAAAATGGCGGGTTTGTCCCACAGCGTCAGGTTCCATTTTCCGCCGGGAATATACAGTGCATCGCCCTGCCGCAGCCGTCCGTTATGCAGGACGATGCTGCGGTCATGCACCTCGCCTTCAACGACAAACTCTATGCGCGGAAAACTGACCACACTGGCCAGTTCCGGCGCGGGCCGGGAATTATCAGGAAACCGGATGGCGAACGCCTCACTGCCGGAAACCGACCGGAAGAGTGTTTCTATCACGTCTGGCAGCATAGCGGTCTCTCCGTTATTTCTTTTCAGCGTAACAAAAAAAAGCCTGATCCGCAGACCAGGCTTTCCATGTTGAGAGCTGACTCAGAGAACATCCAGCAACCATTTCTGCGCGGGAGTCAGGCGGTCTGCCGTTTCCGGCTTCAGCCATTTGCGCTGATCCTGCTGCTGCGCGTCGTCGCGATCAATATATAAACTGTGCAACACCCGGCGCCGCGTGCCGATACGGTTATTGGTGCCGCCGTGCCAGGCGTGGGCGTTGTAGATCATCACGCTGCCCGCAGGCGCTTCAAACACCACTTCATCGGGATGCGGTAACCCGACGTCAGCCAGCACGTCTTCCGGCAATTCCGGGCGGTGATGGGTGCCGGGAATAATGCGCGGCGCGCCGTTGGCGGCACTTAAATCATCTATCGCCACAATGGCGTTAACCAGATGCACTTTCGGGAAATCCGGACGGGGCTTTTTCCAGTCGGCGTGCAGCGGCTGATGGCCGCCACGGTGCAGCGCCTCGCGCCCGTTCAGACTGGAGACTTTAAACGCGCCGCCGAAGATGTGATGGCAGACGGAGAGGATCAGCGGGTGCGACCAGACTTTTTCCCACACGGTGCCTTTGTTAATCATGTTGGCGATGCGGGTCGCGGTGGCTTCCTGATGGTGCTCGACAGCCAGATTATCGCCCTCTTTTTCCACCAGCGCGTCAAAGGTCGCACGCATATCTTCCAGCCAGTCTTTGCCGATAACCTCATGAATAACAATGTAACCACGGGTCTCCAGCTCATCCGCCTGTGCGGCGGTCAGTGGCTGCGTTGCCCCCAGTGCGTCGAGATACTGTTCAGATGTATGTTTCATTTTTCGCCCTTTCAGTTAACGTTCGCGTAACATAAAAGTACGGCAGTTTTTATAGGAAAAAACGATGCAAATCCTACGAAATGCTGGATTTATGTGTGATCAGCAAAAAAGTGTGAGCCTGATAACCCGGTGACCGCCGTCATTTTTCGGCGGCTGACACCAGCAGTTGCGCCTTGAGACGTTCCTGCAAAAAGTCGAGAAACACCCGGGTGACCTCACTGCGCTGGCGGTGCTGCGGATAGATGGCGTGCAGATCCAGCGCACCGGGGTGAAACGCATCCAGCACCCGCACCAGTGCGCCATATTGCAACGCCGGGCCGACGATAAACTCCGGCAGCAGCACCAGCCCGAGTCCGGCAACGGCGGCGTCGCGCAGCACTTCGCCGTTATTGCTGAGTATCGGCCCGCGCACTTCGAACAGCCTGCGTTTGCCGTTGTGCTCCAGCTCCCAGCCGGTCTGCCCTTCGCGGCCATAACGCAGGCACTGATGGCTGAGCAAATCTTCCGGCGTTTGTGGCGTCCCCCTCCGGCTGAGGTAATCGGGGCTGCAACAAATCACCCGTTTCATGGTGCCCAGCCTGCGCGCAACCAGCGAGGAATCCGCCAGATTGCCGATACGCAGCGCGATATCAAAGCCTTCGCCCACCAGATCGACATAACGGTCCACCAGCTCCACCTGAAACTGAATGCCCGGATGCTGGCCTAAAAACTCCGCAATCAGCGGTGAAAGTTGGCTGATCCCAAACGACATCGGAATGCTGATGCGGTACGACCCCTGCAACGCCTGTTTGCCGGGCGACACCGCCCGCTCCGCCTCTTCAATATCATCGAGAATTCGCTGAGCGTGCTGAGCAAATACCTGACCGGATTCGGTCACCGACAGCTTTCGCGTATTGCGGTTGAGCAGCCGCGCGTTCAATCCCGCCTCCAGCGACGCCATCCGGCGGCTGACATATTGTTTCGACAACAACAGCTGTTCTGCCGCCGCCGTAAAGTTTCCGGCTTTTACCACCGCCACAAAGATCCGAAGGTCTTCTATCTGCATCTCATCCGTTCCTTTTTATCGCCGCGCCAGTGACAACCAAAACGTGACAGTGATAGTCATTCAACCGTATTGTTGAGCAAATTAGTTTACGTGTATTCTCTGTTCATCGGAAGCGCAAACGCACTTCCTCCCAAACACACTGAGGAGTACACCATGATCGAACAACGTCTCTCTGAACAACGCGGCTTAGGTGACCACGGCTGGTTGCATTCCCGTCACACGTTTTCTTTTGCCAGCTACTGGGATCCAAAACAGGTCGGTTTCTCAGACCTGCTGGTCATCAACGATGATCAGGTTGCAGCAGGTCGCGGCTTCGGCGCGCATCCTCACAGCAACATGGAAATCATCTCCTATGTGCTGGAAGGCGCACTGGCGCACAAAGACTCCATGGGCACCGGCTCGGTGATTGTCCCCGGCGATGTGCAGCTGATGAGCGCAGGTTCCGGCGTGACACACAGTGAGTTCAACCACTCCGGCGACGAACAGGTGCATTTCCTGCAAATCTGGATTGTGCCGTCAGAAAATGGCACCGAACCGGGCTACCAGCAGGTGTCTGTGTCAGAAGCGGAAAAACGCGGTCAGTTCCGCCTGATTGTTTCACCACAAGGTGACAACGGTTCGCTGACAGTGCGTCAGGACATGAAGATTTATGCCGGTTTATTTGACGGTGCTGAACAGGCCACGTTTGACCTCGACCCGGACCGCTACGCTTACGTTCACGTGGCACGCGGTAACATCAGGGTGAACGGCATCGAATTCAGAACCGGCGACGGCGCGCGGATCCGTCAGGAAGATAAACTGACGTTCACCGACGGCGATCAGGCAGAAGTATTACTGTTTGATTTGCGTCCGGTAGAAGTGAATCATCCGGCACGTTAATGTCATGATGACGCCTTCCCTTTTGTTCAGGGGAAGGCGTTTTTTTTGTCAGAAATTCAGCCCGCTGTCATTGCTGTTGTATTGCGGCTGCGCGGTCAGCGGTGGCGACACGGTCAGGGTGATCCAGTTCGAGGTTACTTTCTGCGATTTACTGTCTTCAACCGTCACCGACAGGCGATAGCTGTTGGTCGCGCCTGCGGAATCATCCCATTGCGGCACAATCACACTCCAGCCCTCGGGATCCCGGTTATTGGCCGGAGGCGTCAGGCTCAGCGCCTGCGTATCGCCCTGCCAGCTCAGCGCCACCACCGGATTCAGCGCCCGCAGTTGCAGTTTCAGCGGCACGGTTTCGCCCGGCTGTAATGACCACGGCGGCGTCGCCAGAAACACCGATAAGGTTTTGCGCTGTTTGAATTCCATCACCGGCATATTATTGCGATCGACCATATCAAACCGGCTGCCGCGTAACGAACGTGCGGCGGCCACATTTTGCGATGACAATTGCTGACTGAGCGGCACGCCCAGCCGGTAGTTCAGCGTCAGTTTCACCAGATCCTGATTATCCCCGTCCTGCCCGGCCTGATGTTCTGCCATCACCGTCACCAGCGGCACCGGCGTGTAATTAAGACCAAAAGACACCGCCGACGGATTGCTCTGCCGCGTGCCGTTACCGAACAAATCCACCTGATTACCGAAATACTGCTCATAACTCAGCGAGGCGCCCAACTGGCGATAGAACGGCAAATACCCTTTGGTGGTGATGTCGTAACCGCGCGCCTGACGGCGCAGTTGTGCCGACGTGCTGCTGTCCGCTTTGTAAGACGAAAAAGGATGATAGTAATTGGTGGAGAAACGCAGGTAATCGGTCCAGGCTTCCGCGCCCAGACTGCCGCGTGTCAGCTGGTGGTCGAAATCATTATCGAGAAAGGCGTTATAACCGAGCATCCACTTGCCGGTATTAAACCGCTGACCGAGACCGAAATTACCGACCGTCGCATCCGTGGCGTTCTCCAGCCCAATCTGGCTGTAAACCAGATTATTGTCAGCATTGTATAACGGGCTGAAAAGATGACCGGCGCTGCCGTCAAGATTGTGGCCGGTGACATCCAGCGAGGTACTGAGCGTGCCGAGCGGCGAAAGCAAACTGGTGCTTTCCTTTTCGACCAGTTTCGCCGCCTGATTCAGCGCCAGTGTTTCTGCCTGCACGCGCAACGGATCGTCGCTGTCCGCCGTGGTGGTTCCCAGCTCTTTCAGGGTGGTGGCAAGCCGGGTTTCGGTGGCCGACGGGCCGTTATCCGTTTTGATGTACTGACTGCCCAGGCTCGGTAACGTCTCAGGCTGCGGCGCAATGCCGTTATTAAAGGTGGAGTGTTGATCACTGGCGGGCAGGAAACCGGAAAGGTGATAACCGGGTACGCCGTATTCGGTGGGTTCTGCCGTCAGCGCACAGGCGCCTGCAGCATAAAAGGCCGTTCCCGCTGCGACACACAGGGAGAGGCAGACGGTGCCTGCACGACGCTTCATGAAATTCGGAAATAAATCTGTGACGTCAATCATACCTTACACATTTTACCCATAAGGTTTGATCTTACCTGACGAACACCATAATTCAACCTTCACGCCACAAACGGTCAAACACATCATTTACTGAAGTGAAAATATGCAGAATCATTACCCTGATGAATGCAGCGGGTAATTTGTCAACAGATCACAAAAAACCATCTAAAATTACAAAACAAAAAACTATTTACACACATTTCATAACATTTTTAACAAACGAACCATTTATCTTTACAGACTGTTTTCATTTATTCTTAGCAGGTTAACGATTATCCCGACGCCACCCGACTGCGTTTTGCAGAGTGCGTCCGGACCTTAAAGTGCTTAAAAAAACAGGGAACATAAATGAGCAAAAAAACCTTGCCCGGCGTGACCCGCAGACAGATTCTCTCGTTCACGGCAGCCTCCGCAGTGCTGGGCGCCGCCAAAGCCGCCAACGCGGTGACGCTCAAAGGCACGCCCGTGTGGAGCCCCTTTGACGCCAGTCCGCCGCCGCAAATTGAAACCGACGGCTGGGCGTTCTTCACCGATGCCGAAGCCGCAGCCATGGAAGCGATTGTTGATCGTCTGGTGCCCGCCGATAACCTGAGCGTCGGCGGTAAAGATGCCGGATGCGCGGTATTTATCGACCGTCAGCTGGCCGGATTTTACGGCACCTACTCCCGCCTTTATATGCAAGGCCCTTTCCAGGAAGGCACACCCGAGCAAGGCGACCAGTCGCCGCTGGTGCCGCAGCAGCGTTACCGGCTCGGGCTGGCCGCACTGGATAAATACACCCAGTCACAGCATCAGAAGTTGTTCAAAGATCTGCCCGGCGACCAGCAGGACCACATCCTGTCAGGGCTGGAGAGTGGAAAAATTGCCCTGGATGGGATCGATTCCAAACTCTTCTTCGCCATTGCGCTGAAAAACACGATGGAAGGTTTCTTTGCAGACCCGATTTATGGCGGTAACCGCAATATGGTGTCGTGGAAAATGCTCGGCTTCCCCGGCGCGCGTTACGACTACCGCGAATATGTCGGCAAACACAATCAGAAACTCGATCTCGAACCGCTGAGTATTTCCGGCGGCGACGCATGGAAAATGAAAAGCTAAGGGCAGAACAACACTATGGCAAAGAAATTACCTAAAACCGACGTGGTGGTGATCGGGCTCGGCTGGGCCGGATCCATCATCGCCAATGAACTGTGCGACGAAGGGCTGAACGTGGTGGCGATTGAACGCGGCCCGTGGCGCGATACGGCACGCGATTTCAACGTGTCCACCGTCACCGACGAACTGCGTTACAACACCCGTCAGGAACTGATGTTACGCACCCGCCAGAACACCATCACTATCCGTAACAACCCGGCGCAAACCGCATTGCCGATGCGCGAATGGGGCTCTTTCCATCCGGGCAACGGTACCGGCGGCGCGGGCAACCACTGGGCGGGGATCACCTTCCGTTTCCAGCCGGATGAATTTCGCCTGAAAAGCCATCTGACCGAACGTTACGGCGCGAACGCCATTCCTGAAGAACTGGTGTTGCAGGACTGGGGCACCGACTGGGACGAAATGGAACCGCATTATGCGTCTTTCGAGCGTCTGGCCGGGGTATCCGGCAAAGCCAGTAACGTCAAAGGCGAGCATCATGAAGGCGGTAACCCGTATGAAGGGATGCGCTCGATTGAGTATCCGACCCGCCCGATGGATCAGCCTTACGGTCCGACGCTGTTTGCGGAAGCCGCCCGCAACATGGGTTACAAAGCCTTCCCGGTGCCCTCCTCGCTGATTTCCGAGCCTTACACCAACCCGCTCGGCGTGAAAATGGGGCCGTGTACCTACTGCGGTTTCTGCACCAACTACGGCTGCGCCAACTATTCGAAAGCCAGCGCCATCACCACGGTGTTACCGGCGCTGATCCGCAAGGAGAATTTCGAAGCCCGCACCAACTGTGAAGTGATGCAGGTGCTGACCGACTCCACCGGCAAACGCGCCACCGGCGTGATCTATATCGATTCTTCCGGCGACGAGTGGGAACAACCGGCAGATCTGGTGATCGTCAGCGCATTTACCTTTGAGAACGTGCGTCTGATGCTGCTGTCCGGTATCGGCAAACCCTACGATCCGGTGACCTTGAGCGGCACCACGGGCCGTAACTACGCCTATCAGACGGCCAACGGCGTGCAGCTGTTCTTCGATGACAAAAACTTTAACCCGTTTATCGGCGCAGGTGCGGTCGGTATGGGCATCGACGACTTCAACAACGATAACTTTGACCACAGCGGTCTGGGCTTCTTTGGCGGCGGCAGTATCCGCGTCACGCCAATCGGCGGCGCACCGATCGGTTACCGCCCTGTTCCGCCGGGCACACCGAAATGGGGCAGCGAGTGGAAAAAAGCCACGGTCGCCAACTACCTCAGCTCGATGTCGATCGGTTGTGAGGCCAGCAGCTACACCACCAAAACCAACTATCTGTCGCTCGATCCAAACTATAAGGATCGTTTAGGTCGTCCGCTGCTGCGTGTGACCTTCGACTTCCCGGAAAACGACCTGAAGATGGCCGCGTATTGCACCGGTAAAGTCGCTGAAATCGCCAAGGCAATGAACCCGCGCCAGCTGGTTGCTAACCCGATGAAAGGCCACTGGAACGGTACACCGTATCAGTCTTCACACGTGGTCGGCGGATTTGTGATGGGCGCGGATCCGTCCACCAGTTCCGTCAACAAGCATCTGCAGGTCTGGGATGTGCCTAATCTGTTCGTGGTCGGCGCGTCTGCGTTCCCGCAAAACCCCGGTTACAACCCGACCGGCACCGTCGGCGCACTGGCGTTCAAAGCCGCCCATGCGATCCGTAATTATTACCTGAAAAAACCGGGAGAGATGATCGCATGAAAAAGTTAACGTCATTCTCACTCGGACTGGTGGCACTGACCGTCAGCGGACTGGCGCACGCGGCGGGTGACGGCTCTTTCGAGCAGGTTGAACGTGGCCGTTATCTGGCCACCGTCGGCGACTGCGCCGCCTGCCATACGGCCTCCACGCCGGATGCCAAACCTTTCGCCGGTGGCGTCCCGATCGAAACGCCGTTTGGCCGTCTGGTCGGCGCGAACATCACGCCGGATGCAGAAACCGGTATCGGTAAATGGAGCTTCGACGACTTCCAGCGCGCAATGTCGGAAGGCATCGGCCACGGCGGCAAACGTCTTTACGGCGCGATGCCGTTCACCGCCTACACCAAAGTGACCCGTGAAGATAACGCCGCGATCTGGGCGTATCTGCAAACCCTGCAACCGGTGCATCACGAAGTGGAAACCAACCAGTTGCCGTTCCCGTTCAACGTGCGTACCAGCCTGATGGGCTGGAACTGGCTGAACTTCAACAAAGGCGAATTCAAACCGCAGATGGATAAATCAGCGGAATGGAACCGTGGCGCGTATATCGTTGAAGGTCTGGGGCACTGCGGCACCTGTCATACGCCGAAAAATATCATCGGCGGCGACAAGGACAGCGAGTTCCTGCAAGGCGCCGTGGTGGAAGGCTGGGTCGCGCCGGATATCACCAGCAACAAGCACACCGGTGTCGGCAACTGGACGCAGGAAGATCTGATGCAATATCTGAAAACCGGATCTAACCGTTTCGATATCGCTTCCGGTCCGATGGCGGAAGAAGTCACCAATTCGTCGCAACACTGGACGGATGCTGACCTTAAAGCCGTGGCGGTCTACCTGAAAGACAGCGGTCATGACAGCGGCAACACCGCCCCGGCGGCGGTGAAAGCCGACGATAAAGCGATGATTGCCGGGAAGAATATCTATGCTGACCGTTGTTCGGCGTGCCACACGCCAGCCGGTAAAGGTCAGGAAGGTCTGTTCCCGCGTCTGGCCGATTCGCCGCTGATCAACCAGACCAACGCCACCTCGCTTATCCGCGTGGTGCTGGCGGGCAGCCGTCCGGTCGCCACCGACAGCAAACCTACCGCACCGTCGATGCCGTCCTTTGACGCTAACCTGAGCGATGCCGATGTGGCGAACGTGCTGACGTATATCCGTAACAGCTGGGGAAATGCCGCCGCGCCGGTGTCGGCCTCAGACGTGAAAGACTTACGTGAAGAACTGAAAAAATAAGCAGAAATAGCAAAAATGAGAAAGGCCGCGAAAGCGGCCTTTATTTTGAATGCATCACACAGACATCAATGCTGAGAAGGCATCTGCATAATCTGCACTAACAGATGATCATTATTCTGGCTTAATTGCACCAGATGTTTGCATTCCACTTTAATAGCGGTCAGCTGTTCTTCGGTCAGCGAGTACGGCAGGTTGATATCAATGCAGTACATATTTTGCTGCTCGGCCAGCTCAATCAGGCGGACAATATTGGTCTCGTCGCTGA
Organism: Rahnella sp. BIGb0236; assembly: GCF_004364755.1. Classification (NCBI taxonomy): domain Bacteria; kingdom Pseudomonadati; phylum Pseudomonadota; class Gammaproteobacteria; order Enterobacterales; family Yersiniaceae; genus Rahnella; species Rahnella sp. BIGb0236. The sequence goes on along the minus strand of NZ_SOAO01000007.1, from coordinate 264,788 downwards.
CCTGCGTGGAAACCACCTGTAAGGCCAGTGCGCGCAAGGCTTCCTGCTTAGAGTTGTCTTTTTTCGAACGGGATTTCAGAACCATGCCAAAGAACGGCATCACGCCATAAATGGCGTCAACAAAACTCCATTTCTTTTTGCAGGATGCGGACAAATATTCCATGTAGTCAAAGGATGCTTTCTGACTGCGCGCATCGGGTACCAGGCGGTTTTCATTCATCCCCTCTTCCTCTTCCTGGTCAGGGCCAATCAATTAGTAAATCAATCTGTAACGCCGAAGATATTCACCTATATAATGGCATAATTCACTGACACTTTGCCAGTGAGTTACCGTGCTTTCCGTAACGGAAACTGACAATGGCAACATTTCAGAATTTGACCAAAGTATTTCCCGTTTATGGAAAATATCTCGCAAAACTGACATGTTCTATTACGCTCGCGCGATAGCGTCACCCTGCGTGTCACGCTATGCTAATCACCGGATTTCTTACAGCAGCAAGCCAATGAATAAAATCGTTTTTGTAGAAGATGATGCAGAAGTCGGCAACCTGATTGCCGCCTATCTGGGTAAACATGATATTGATGTGCTGGTTGAACCGCGCGGCGATACCGCGCAGGCGCGCATTGAGAAAGAAAAACCCGACCTGGTTCTGCTGGATATCATGTTACCGGGCAAAGACGGCATGACGCTGTGCCGCGATTTACGCCCGACTTTCCCCGGCCCGATTGTGCTGCTGACCTCGCTCGACAGCGACATGAACCACATTCTGTCGCTGGAAATGGGCGCCAGTGATTACATTTTGAAAACCACCCCGCCAGCGGTGCTGCTGGCCCGACTGCGTCTGCACTTGCGCCAGAATCCGGCGCAGGGCGCACAAAACGAACAACCGGTTCAGACGCTGAAAAGCGGTAACGCCCTGCACTTCGGCCAGTTATGTATCGACCCGGTTAACCGCGAAGTGACGCTGGTGGATGAAACCATTGTTCTCTCCACCTCCGACTTTGATTTGCTGTGGGAACTGGCCACCCACGCCGGGCGCATTATGGATCGCGAAGCCTTGCTGAAGAATCTGCGTGGCGTCAGTTACGACGGGCTGGATCGCAGCATCGACGTGGCAATCTCGCGCCTGCGCCGTAAACTTTACGACAACACGCTCGAACCTTTCCGTATCAAGACCGTGCGCAACAAAGGCTATCTGTTCGCCCCTAACGCCTGGGAGTCGCTGCACGAATGAGAAAACTTTTCGTCCAGTTCTTTCTGTTACTGCTGGTCTGTTTTCTGGTGATGGCGATGCTGGTCGGGCTGGTGTACAAAGTCACCGCAGAACGCACCGGCCGTCAGTCCATGAACGATCTGATGAAAAGTTCGCTCTATCTGATGCGCAGCGAGCTGCGGGAAATCCCGATCAAAGACTGGAACAAGACCATCAATACGCTGGATCTGAATCTGTCTTTCAAACTGCATATCGAACCGCTCGGTAAACGCAAACTGAGTCCCGCGCTGGATCAGCGTCTTAAAGACGGCGAAATTATTGCTCTGGATAACGAGTACACCTTTATTCAGCGGGTGCCGCGCAGCCATTACGTGCTGGTGGTCGGCCCGATCCCGTATCTGTTTTATATGCACGAAATGCGGCTGCTGGATCTGGGGCTGCTGATCTTCATCGGACTGTCCCTCGCCCTGCCGGTTTTCCTGTGGATGCGTCCGCACTGGCAGGATTTGCTGCGGCTGGAGAATTCCGCGCTGCGCCTCGGTAACGGCCATCTCGACGAACGTATCGATTTTGACTCAACGTCCAGCCTGAACCGGCTGGGCGTGGCCTTTAACCAGATGGCCGATAACATCAGCACACTGGTCGCCAGCAAAAAGTTGCTGATCGACGGCATCGCCCATGAGCTGCGCACGCCGCTGGTGCGCCTGCGTTACCGTCTGGCGATCAGCGAAAACCTGCCGGAGTCGGAACAAAACGCCATTAACCGCGATATCGGTCAGCTTGAAGCGCTGATCGACGAACTGCTGACCTACGCCCGGCTGGACCGCCCGCAGGTGGCGCTGAATCTGGAAAAAGTCAATCTGGCCGACTGGCTGGAAGATAAAGTTGACGATTTCCGTCTGATCACCGAACGCACCCTTCTTTATGACGCGCCGAAAAACAGCGATTTCGGCGGTGTGGACTTACGTCTGATGGAGCGCGTGCTGGATAACCTGGTCAATAACGGCCTGCGCTATTCGCAGGAAACCCTGCGCGTCAGCCTGTGGCTGGACGGCGAACTGGCCTGTCTGCAGGTGGAAGACGACGGGCCGGGTATTCCGCCGGAAGAACGCCAGCGTATTTTTGAACCTTTCGTCCGCCTTGACCCGAGCCGCGACCGCGCCACCGGCGGCTGCGGGCTGGGGCTGGCGATCGTGCATTCCATTGCCGTCGCGTATCAGGGATGCGTCGCCGTGGACAGCAGCCCGCTCGGCGGGGCAAGTATCCGTTTCAGCTGGCCGGTAAAACCGACATTTAATCTGGCTGCAGAACAGCCTCATCAAGAAAATCAGGAAGGGAGCCACAATGACCATCGCATATAAAAAATTACACGACACCTTCGCCCGCTTATCCCGCTTCGGCCATTTATCGGCCATTGCAGGCTGGGATGCGGCGGCCATGATGCCACCGGAGGGCGGGCAGGCCCGCTCGGAAGCGCTGGCGGAACTGAGCGTACTGACTCATCAGATCCTCACCGCGAAACAGGTCGGTGAATGGCTGGAGCAGGCAGGCGGCGAGCAACTTAATGACGTGGAGCAGGCGAACCTGCGTGAGATGCGCCGTCACTACCAGCAGGCTGCCCTGTTGCCGGAAAGTCTGGTGCAGGCAAAATCACTGGCGGGCGCACGTTGCGAGCAAGCGTGGCGTATTCAGCGTAAATCCAACGACTGGGAAGGTTTCTCGGATAACCTGAAAGAGGTGGTGAAACTGAGCCGTCAGGAAGCCCGGTTGCGCGCCGAAGCCGCCGGGATCAGCCGTTACGACGCCCTGCTGGATTTATACGAGCCGGGCATGACCTCGCAAAAACTCGACGTGTTGTTTGGTGACCTGAAAACCTGGCTGCCGGACCTGTTACAGACCGTAGTCGATAAGCAAAAATCAGAAACCCGCATCGCGCCGCAAGGCCCGTTTGACATCGAAAAACAGCGCCAGCTTGGCCTGAAAGTGATGGGCCGTCTGGGCTTTAATTTCGACGCCGGTCGTCTGGATGTCAGCGCCCATCCGTTCTGCGGCGGTGTTCCGCAGGATGTGCGCATCACCACCCGTTACAACGAAGAGGAATTCCTCAGCGCCATGATGGGTGTGATCCACGAAACCGGTCATGCACGCTATGAGCAAAACCTGCCAAAAGAATGGCTCGGCCAGCCGGTGTCCAACGCCCGTTCCATGGGGGTACACGAATCGCAAAGCCTGCTGTTTGAAATGCAACTGGGTTGCAGCGAGCCGTTCCTGAAGTCGGTGTATCCGCTGGTTATCGAGCAGTTCGGCCATCGTGAAGGACTGGACGAAAGCAACTTTATGAAGCTGAACCAGCGCGTCCAGCCGGGCTTTATCCGCGTTGACGCCGATGAACTGAGCTATCCGGCGCACGTCATTCTGCGTTACGAAATCGAAAAAGCCCTGATGGAAGGCGAGATTGAAGTCGACGACATTCCTGCGTTGTGGAACAGTAAAATGAAGGAATATCTGGGCATCGACACCGTCGGTAACTACCGCGACGGCTGCATGCAGGACATTCACTGGACCGACGGCGGCTTCGGTTATTTCCCGACCTACACCCTCGGCGCGATGTATGCCGCACAGTTATTCCAGACCGCCAACAAAGCCATTCCGACCTTGCAGGATGACATCGTCCGCGGCGACCTGACCGCGCTGTTCCAGTGGTTGCAGCAAAACATCTGGCAGCACGGCAGCCGGTTCACGACGGATCAGCTGATGAAAAACGCCACCGGCGAGACACTGAATCCGGCGTTCTTCCGGGCGCATCTGGAAGGGCGATACTTGTAGGGAATAGCCTTAAGGTCAAGGTCAAGACCGTGGGTTGCCACCCACACTGGCCTTAAGGTCAAGACCGTGGGTTGCCACCCACACCGGCCTTAAGGTCAAGACCGCGGGTTGCCACCCACACCGGCCTTAAGGTCAAGACCGTGGGTTGCCACCCACACCGGCCTTAAGGTCGAGACCGTGGGTTGCCACCCACACCGGCCTCAAGAGGCGCCTATCGCCGCGCCTCTTAAGAATCTCCGGCTCTTTCACTGCGCGCTACCGCTGAAGGCTATGTTTCAGAAAGTCATGTGATAGCCGCAAAATCCCGCCGCTGCGCGGTACCCTCCCATCGGGTTACAACCCGCGCAAAATACCGCGCGGTTTTCCACCTCTCGTCCGGCGTGATTTTGGAACCGGCCTTAAGTTTCTACTGCGCAACCTTACTGATTTTGTCTTTTAAAAAAAGCCTGAGGCGATTCAGAAATCTTGCTGAACGGAGCGGCTTCGAGACCTGTGGCTCGAAGACCGAGAGAAGGCACCGCGCAGCGGCAAGATTTCCAGCCTGTCACTGTGGTATCTGAAACATAGTGTCCAGCGATAGCGCGCAGTTAAAAAAGCGCGGAGTCCAGAGGCCCGCGCGTTACCGGGTCTCTGGTCGGTGTGGGCCGACGCCCACGGTTTTAAAGTTGAAGTTGAAGTTAAAGCTGAAGCTGAAAGACGCCCGCCCCCCCCAAACCACCCGTAATCCCCTGATTTTATTACCCTCCCCTCCTTTGTACATTCCGTTACACGCCGAAACCAATCACTCACGGACAACCTGATCTAACGCGCCTAGTATTCTCCATACCGGCCCCGCAGTGGGGTGGACACATAAACTAAGATTCTTGAGGAATTAAACATGAAAAAAGTATTAGCTCTGGTTGTAGCCGCTGCAATGGGCCTGTCTTCTGTCGCGTTCGCTGCTGAAACTACCGCTACTCCGGCACCTGCCGCTGCTGCGACAACTGCTGCTCCGGCACCTGCTGCCAAGCACGTGACTAAACACAAGACTCACAAGAAAGTCGCTCAGAAAGCGCAAGCGGCTAAGAAACACAAAAAACACGCTAAGAAAGCAGCACCTGTTGCTCAGAAAGCGCAAGCGGCTAAAAAACACGTAAAACACGCTAAGAAAGCGGCTCCGGTTGCTCAGAAAGCGCAGGCTGCCAAAAAACACGTGAAACACGCTAAAAAAGCCGCTCCGGTTGCTCAGAAAGCGCAGGCTGCTAAAAAACACGTGAAACATGCTAAGAAAGCTGCACCGGCTGCGAAAGCAACACCAGCAGCATAAGAAGTAAATAAGACGTCTTTGTGAGCGTATCTACTCACCATTATCAAGACTGATGATTTGACACCCGGTTCGCCGGGTGTTTTTTTCTCCGGTTCTCTATCTTGAGGTACAGATGGAAGATGCTGCGCCGCTACCTGTTCGAAATCACCCTGTGTTCCCTGATCCTCTGCGGTCTGATCACCCTGTTCTTCTACTTCTGAATGTTCTGCGATGACGCCCGTCATCGGCTCAATAGATTGAGTTATCAGACAAATATATCCAACACGAAAGATAACCGACTATAATCATTCCACAATAACGGGTTTTCGGGTTCTCCCTGTTTTCAAGGTCAGAATGTTATGCGCATCGCGTTACCGCTATTTTTGTGCTTTTTCTGTTTTACCGTCAGTCCACTTGTTCATGCAGATTCCCCGGATGATGCAGATACCGACGCACCTTCCATCAGCGTAAAAGAAAAAACGGCCCTCTTTTTTGGTCATGATCAGCGCACGCCGGTCGCGGCAACGTCCCGCTGGCCGTGGCAGGCTATTGGTCAGATTGAGACGGAGAGCGGCAATTTATGCACCGCCACCCTGATTTCCAAACATCTGGCTCTTACCGCAGGCCATTGTGTGCTGGCGCCGCCGGGCAACATAGACAAAGTCATCGCCCTGCGTTTTATTTCTCATCATCAGAAATGGCGCTATCAGATCACCGCGTTACAAACGCTGGTTGACCCAAAACTCGGGAAAAAACTGAAAGCCGATGGTGATGGCTGGATCGTGCCGCCAAAAGCCGCACCCTTCGATTTTGCGCTGATCCGCCTTACCGACGAAAAACTGGCGTTACCTATCAGGCCGCTACCGTTATGGGAAGGATCACGTGATGATCTGACTGCGGTGCTGAAACAGGAAGGCCGAAAAGTGACACAGGCGGGTTATCCGGAAGATCATCTTGATGATTTGTATGTGCATCAGGATTGTCTGGTAACCGGCTGGGCGCAACCCGGCGTGTTATCCCACCGCTGCGATACGCTGCCTGGTGATAGCGGTTCCCCGCTGCTGCTGAAAAACGCCGACGGCTGGTCTCTGGTGGCCATTCAGAGTTCCGCACCTGCCGCGCAGGACCGGTATCTGGCCGATAACCGCGCACTGGCCGTTCCGGCCATCCGCGACGCCCTGAACACCCTGTCTTCCGGCGTGATCAGCGCCAGCGGCCCGGTGACGGCGCCCGCTCAGTAACCCACAGAATCACCGTTAGCGAGCAAAAAAAAACCGCCTTAGCGTATAAGGCGGTTTTGTCGTGTTGAGAACCGGTTAAACCAGCTGTTCCATAGTCTGCAAAATACGTTTATCCGATATCGGATACGGTGTGCCCAGTTGCTGAGCGAAGTAGCTGACGCGCAGTTCTTCAATCATCCAGCGGACTTCCTTCACGTCCTCGCTTTGCTGACGCACCGGCGGCAGTTTGTTCAGCCACTGCTGCCATTGCTGCTGGATGTTTTCCACTTTCAACATCTGCGCACGATCGCGGTGCGGATCCATGGCCAGTTTGTCCATCCGGCGTTCAATCGCCTGCAAATAGCGCAGGGTATCCGGCAGACGTTTCCAGCCATTTTGCGTCACGAACCCCCGATAAATCAGGCCGGACATCTGCGCTTTAATGTCAGAAAGCGCCAGCGCCATGGTGATATCAATCCGCCCTTTCAGCCGCTTGTTGATGCTGAAGACAGTCGTCAGGATCTGCTCCACCTGAATGGCGATTTGCACCACCGTATCATTCAGATTGGCGCGCACATGCTCATGCAGTCTGGCGAAATCTTCTTCACGCCACACCAGCCCGCCGGATTCAGCGATCAGTTTGTCAATGCCACAGGAAATGCAGTCGTCGATCAGATCCAGCACTTTGCCATACGGATTGAAGTACAGCCCCAGTTTGGCTTTGTTCGGCAACTTCTCGTGCAGGTATTTGACCGGCGACGGGATGTTGAGCAACAGCAGACGCCGCATCCCGGTGAGCATTGCCTGTTGCTGTTCGAGTTCGCTGTCGAACAGACGGATTGCCACACTGTCTTTCTCATCGACAATCGCCGGATAGGCTTTCACTTCGTAGCCACCGCGCTTTTGCTCATAACGTTCCGGCAAGGTGCCAAAACTCCAGACATGCAGGTTGCGCTGTTCGATGCCGTCATCCGCGACGGCGGAAAGCGTCTGCTGCACCTGCTCTTTCAGGCCGGATTTCAGTGCGTTCAGATCTTTGCCTTCCCGCAGCGTTTTGTTTTTATCGTCAACGATGCGGAAGGTCATTTTGAGATGATCCGGCACCTGTTCCAGCTGCCAGTCGTCACGTGACACCGTCACGCCACTCATCTTGCGCAGCTCTTTTTCCATGGCATCCAGCAGCGGCATCTCAAACGGTTTGATGCGGCCCAGCAAGGCATCGGCGTAATTCGGTGCAGGCACAAAATTACGACGTACCGGCTTAGGCAAGGATTTAATCAGCGCCATGATCAGCTCGCGGCGGATCCCCGGGATCTGCCAGTCAAAGCCCTCTTCGCTCACCTGATTTAGCAGCGGCAGCGGAATATGCACGGTCACGCCGTCAGCATCCGTCCCCGGTTCAAACTGGTACGTCACGCGCAGTTTGAGATTGCCCTGATGCCAGAAATTCGGGTAATCATGGGCGCTGATATTGCCCGCGCCCTCTTTGATCAGCATGCTTTTTTCAAAGTTCAGGCTGTCCTGCGGCTGCGTTTTCCACCAGGTATCAAAGTGCCGTGCCGACACCACTTCCTGCCCGATACGCTGTTCGTAGAACAGGAACAGGGTTTCGTCATCGACCAGAATGTCGCGGCGACGGGATTTATGTTCCAGCTCTTCCACTTCGGTACGCAGACGCAGGTTAGCGCGGAAGAACGCATGGCGCGTTTGCCAGTCGCCTTCCACCAGCGCATGGCGGATGAACAGCTCGCGTGAGACGACCGGATCAATCGTGCCGTAATTCACCCGACGCGCGGCCACGATCGGCAGGCCGTACAACGTGACCTTTTCCGTCGCCATCACCGCGCCCTGTGCTTTTTCCCAGTGCGGCTCGCTGTAACTGCTTTTCGCCAGATGCTTCGCCAGCGGCTCAATCCATTCCGGTTCGATACGCGCGGCAATACGCCCCCACAAACGGCTGGTTTCCACCAGTTCGGCGACCATCACCCATTTTGGCGGTTTTTTAAATAACCCAGAGCCAGGGAAGACGGCAAAACGTGCGTTGCGCGCGCCGGTATACTCCTGTTTATCCACATCTTTCTGACCGATATGCGACAGCAAGCCGGTCAGCAGCGAGCAGTGAACTTCGCGATATTCAGCCGGTTCACTGTTCACCGGTAGGCCAAGTTCTTTCACCACCTGACGGAGCTGGGTGTAAATATCCTGCCACTCGCGAACGCGCAGATAGTTGAGGAAATCACTGCGGCACAGCTTGCGGAACTGTGCGGAAGACAGCTCTTTCTGCTGAACTTTCAGGTGATCCCACAGGTTCACAAATGCCAGAAAATCAGAATCCTTGTCGGCAAAACGACGATGTTTCTCATCGGACGCCTGCTGTTTGTCCATCGGTCGTTCACGCGGATCCTGAATCGACAGCGCGGCGGTGATGATCATCACTTCCCGCACACAGCCGTTTTTCTGCGCTTCCAGCACCATGCGTGCCAGACGCGGATCCACCGGCAACTGCGCCAGCTGGCGGCCAAGCGGTGTCAGCGTATAACGGCCATCGACGGCATTATTGATGGCGTTCAGTTCTTCGAGCAGACGCACGCCGTCCTGAATGTTGCGTTTATCCGGCGCTTCCACAAACGGGAATGCGGCGATATCGCCCAGCCCCAGCGAGGTCATTTGCAGAATGACGGACGCCAGGTTGGTGCGCAGGATTTCAGGATCGGTAAATTCCGGGCGAGACAGGAAATCCTGTTCCGAATACAGACGGATACAGATGCCCTCAGACACACGTCCGCAACGCCCTTTACGCTGGTTGGCCGACGCCTGTGATACCGGCTCGATCGGCAGGCGCTGCACTTTGGTTCGGAAGCTGTAACGGCTGATACGCGCGGTGCCGGGGTCAATCACGTATTTAATGCCCGGCACGGTCAGCGAGGTTTCGGCGACGTTGGTCGCCAGCACGATACGACGGCCGGAATGCGACTGGAATACGCGGTTCTGTTCGCTGTTCGACAGGCGCGCATACAACGGTAAAATCTCGGTATGCGGCAAATCCAGACGGTTCAGCGCATCCGCGGTATCACGAATTTCACGTTCCCCGCTCATGAAGATCAGGATGTCGCCCATGCTTTCGCGACCCAGTTCATCGACGGCGTCGAAAATCGCCTGTAACTGGTCACGATCCACATCGTCGGCGTCATCGACAATCGGGCGATAACGCACGTCAACCGGATACGTCCGGCCGGAGACTTCAATGACCGGCGCATTATTGAAATGGCGCGAGAAACGCTGCGGATCAATCGTCGCTGAGGTGATGATGACTTTCAGATCCGGGCGTTTCGGCAATAACTGACGCAGATAACCGAGAATAAAGTCGATGTTCAGACTGCGTTCATGCGCTTCATCGATGATCAGCGTGTCGTACTGCATCAGCATGCGGTCCTGCTGGATTTCCGCCAGCAGAATACCGTCGGTCATCAGCTTCACCAGCGTGTTTTCACTGACCTGATCGTTAAAACGGACTTTATAACCGACGGTGTTGCCGAGCGTGGTATCCAGCTCATCGGCGATACGGTTAGCGACGGTGCGCGCCGCCAGACGTCGCGGCTGGGTATGACCAATCACGCCTTTGATCCCGCGTCCGAGTTCCATACAGATTTTCGGGATCTGCGTGGTTTTACCGGAGCCGGTTTCGCCCGCCACAATCACCACCTGGTGATCGCGGATAGCGTTATAAATGTCGTCTTTCTTCTGGCTGACCGGCAGGTTTTCCGGATAGCTGATTTTTGGCCGCGAGGCTTCACGGGCACTGACTTTCTTCAGGCTCTCGGTGATAGCGGTCTGGATTTCGGCACTTAACGCGTCGAGTGCGTCGGGTTTATCCAACTTTCTGGCACCCTGCAAACGACGTTGCAGGCGTTGCCGGTCACGTAGCATCAGCCCGTCTAACTGCGCTGATAATGCCGCGAGCGGTGATTTCACGATCGGAATTCCTTGTTGCATGTCAGCCGGAGAGCAAATCATCTGCGCCAGCTGAATCTGAATGGGGGATGAGGAAGGTTCACGCCTTGCCTGCTTGTGTCTATGTTAACACAAGGTATTGAAGATGCTGAAAACGGGTGATTTTGCGACCGGATTTCAAGTTGTTCAAAAAAATCGATGATAGGTCTCTAAATATTGCGCTATCACTGCATAAGCTTTCTGAATAAAGTAAGTTCCATTCGGGGAACGTTCTGGTTATAAAAACCAACACCCTATGTACCACACACTTAAGGAACTCACTCATGAGCAAAGTACTCGTCCTGAAATCAAGCATTCTGGCTAACTTCTCTCAGTCTAACCAACTGGCCGATTACCTGGTTGCAGAGTATCAGTCTGCCAACAGCGGCTCTACCGTGACCGTTCGCGACCTGGCTGCGGATCCGATCCCTGTCCTTGACGGCGAACTGGTTGGCGCACTGCGTCCATCCGATGCTCCGCTGACTCCACGTCAGGAAGAAGCACTGGCGCTGTCCAACACCCTGATTGAAGAACTGCAGGCGCATGACGTGATCGTCATCGCTGCACCTATGTACAACTTCAACATCCCGACTCAGCTGAAAAACTATTTCGATCTGGTAGCACGTGCTGGCGTGACCTTCAAATACACCGAGAAAGGCCCTGAAGGTCTGGTGAAAGGCAAACGCGTTATCGTTCTGACCAGCCGCGGTGGCATCCATAAAGACACCCCGAGCGATCTTGTTGCCCCATACCTGTCTCTGTTCCTGGGCTTCCTGGGCATGAGCGACGTAGAATTCGTTTACGCGGAAGGTATTGCGTACGGTCCTGAAGTGGCGACCAAAGCACAGACTGATGCGAAAGCAGCCATCGATGCGGCCATCAAAGAACTGGCTGCGGCATAATTACCCCTATCACAATCTGAGCACCCATTCACTTAAGAATCTGTCCGTTCCGCTCAGATGATGTTGTGATAACGCTATTGCGCGCTGAAAAGCGCGCTTTTTTTTATTGATAATATGTCATTTCAAAAAACGCTAATTTCTTTACTTTTGTCACTGGTTTCCCAGGTAACAAATGAAATTGAATACGTGTTTAGGGAAACATCAGATTTGACTCTTTCATCATCAGGGGTGAAATGCATACTCACGTGGTAAGCCCTTCCCGTCTCAAACTTATAACCCAGGGTAGGAATGCAGGTGTCTTTTTTGACAGTAAGATATTCATCCTGGTTATTAAAAAACTGACTAAATCCGGGTGACTCCCCTTTCCTCGTAACAGATATTCCTTTCAGCTTTTGCTTTTCCGTTCTTCCTGGCGTCAGCAGACAAAGCGCATCTCCGGTAAAATAGGCATGAGCGTGAGCGGGCATTATGGGTGTGTAACTTGATATACACCCTGCCAGCGACAGAGTGAGAAATAAAAATGAGAGTACTCTCAACATTACGAATTCCTTCAAAAATTTGGAAAATCTGTCAGCAGCAATTTATAGTACGAATAAGTATTCTCAAGATATTCACTGTTGTAATATAAGTTCCTGTTACCCAGCCATTCCGCTTCCCCGAGCGCGCTTTTTTATTGATAACTTACGTACTTATCTTTATCGCTATTTTCCCAAACGATAAAGGTTGCCGAATAATAATTCGAATTATAATCACTTTTGTTTCTATCAGTATCCTCAGTGAAATTCATAGTAATATGATAAGCATAACCCGCTTCAAATTTATAACCGAACAATGGGATACAGGTATCTTTTTTTATGACTTTATATTCAGCCGAATTATTAAATTGCTTTATAAAACCCGGCGATTCCCCCCACTGTTCAATATGAATTTTTTTTAGCTTTTGTTTTTCCGTTCGCCCTGGTGTCAGCAGACAAAGCGTATCTCCGGTAAAATAGGCGTGTGTTTCAGAAGGAAGGGTTGGTGTATAATCTGAAACACATCCTGACAGAGAGAGAGACAGCACTACCATTATGGATTTTTTGAACATTATCAGCTCCTTTGATCAATGATTTAAAAATTTACAGATACTCTACCTGCTTCTCTTTCTTGCTCGTCTCCCAGATAACAAAAGATGCGGTATAAAAATCAGTATAAAAATGAGTTTCTTTCCTTTCTGGATCTTTAGTTAAAAATATAGACACATGATAAGCACTGCCAACTTCAAATTTATATCCAAGCAAAGGCATGCAGCTATCTTTTTTTATAGTGAGATATTCACCTTCATTTTTAAAAAACGTTGAGAAACCGGGTGATTCACCCACCTTCTGAACAGACATACCGGTTAATTTTTGTTTTTCTGTTCGTCCTGGCGTCGTCAGGCAAAAATTTCCACCTACAAAAAATGCCTGCGCATGAGCTGGAGGGGTAAAATGATCCCCTAAAAAACATCCGGAAAGAGATAGAGACAAAGAAATAACAGCAGCTTTTTTTATCATTATTGAATCCTTCAATAAGTTGGAAAATTGGTTAATATCAATTTGTAATATGATAATGCGCTATCTAATTTATCACCCTTATAGTTCCGATACTGGTTCTTATACCATTCAGACTCTCCAAAATTCACAAGGAAAAAATAATCAGCCACAATTGAAGCCTGTTGCTCCATTGAATATTCATTAACCCTTGTTTTTCCTTCAAAATTATAGTGATAATCAGCGGCCCAACTCATACTCCCTCTCAGCTTAACCCACATACCATTTTGATATTGCCAGACATGCGTCATCTCATGGATAAACAGGTGTTGATGACGATTGCTCGCTGTCGAAAAATCATCAACATAATTCTCCCCTCGAAAATAAAGCTCGCCACTTGGCGTCATTGCTGCCGACTCCATTTGCAACCCGAACGGCAGATAACTGCCTAAGTGGATCCACACTCTTGAGTAGTCGATATAACTGCCAAAGACTGTGCGGGCGAGCGCAATCTCACCCAGAGTTAATCTTCTTACCTGCCCCTCGCGGGTCAGTTTCTTCATTTCTGCCGGTTTATGAAATTTCACAAGCCAACTCCCTGTTAGTCAGTGTCAGAAAACCGTCTCGCTCCAGATGCTGTAGCCAGATGTTCCTGCTGTGTGGTGCTTCCATGTTATTGACTCGTAGACCACGGATATCATTTCCTCAGCCTCTTTATCGGGATTGTCTAATGCATGCGCGGTTCGGACGCTCTGCCGTTCCAGGGTGGCGCCTCTGACTTCTACTGAAAAGTATTTTTCCTGTACACCAGTCGATGATGTTCGGTAAAAATCGAAAAACAGGTCGATCTTCTCATTATTAGAAATGGCCATGCCTATTAACGGCGTCGACTTATCGATCAGCTTAGTAAAACTGACCGGACGATGTTTTACGTTCTGGCTTCTGACAATTTCATGATCAAACTGAACCACAAAAATTTGGTCGCGATGTCCGGATTGAAATTTATTACCAATGGAGTCATAGGTTGAACAACCTGCTGAAATTAACCCTTGTTTCTTACCGGTAATTTTTACATAGATGGCGTTTGCCATATCCCACATCCTTTTGGTTGACGTTATATGAATAGTATCAGGACTGATAAAAATGGATGACTGTCGAGATATTTATTCATCACATGAATAAATTAAAAAATCACAACAGGTTTTTATAACAGGAGAAGTAATGATGGGCAATGCAAATAAATATCAGCGACGTCTCTATATTCCTTCGCCTTATTTATTTGATTTATTGAGTTCAGGAAATAAAAAGCCGAAAAAGATTATTTCATTGAGAATGGCATTTCTCATTATAAAGACGGAATCAATAATTCCGTCTTTACCGGGAGGGGAACCTTACTTCTGCAACCACTTACCATTAATGCCGCGGACGTATTCGCCCTTCCCGGCTCTGGCGACCAGCTTTTGTCCGGCGAGTTTTGCCACATCGTCGGTGCTGACGTTATTGTCCCGCGCCACCTGTTCGTATTGCTGTTTGCGCCCTTCGTTAATTTTTGTCGCCAGCGCGACACTGTCGGCGTCTTGTTTCAGCGGTGCCAGATAGCCGGACAAGGTTTCGCCCACGCGTCCTTGCTGCTTGGCTTCATTGAGCGTTAACGCGAAAGCCTGACTGCAAAACAGCACACCACCGGCCAGCAGCATCAGGCTGATTCTTTTTATGCTGATAGTGTTGAAAAACATCCCGGACATACGCGCTCCTAGAATAAATCGCTCTGATTTTTCAGCAGATTTTCCACGTCTTTATCCACTTTGATATGGATCTCGTGCTCAATTTTCACGTTCATATTGATGGTGATCGGCTCTTTCGGCGCGGCCAGTTCGATACGCGGCACGCAGCCGCTGAGCATCATCACACCAAGCGCCACGCACGGGCCGGCAAGTCGCAGTTTCATTGTTCCTTCCTCACTGTTGGATCCTTTTTCTGCCCGGATGTCGCGGGGGTTTTTGACAGCGCATCAGCAGGCAAAGACATCTGCTGTTGCAGCCATTCCTGAAGATTGTCGCCAAAGCGCAAGCTGCGCCACAGCTGGTAGATATTTTCCTCATGGGAATAATTGAGGGCGATTTCACGTTTTACTTTGTCGCCGCCATGCGTGGTGTCGGTGTAGTTCACCCCGTCCACTTTGGCATTCATGGTCAGCACACCGAGATTATCCAGGCTCACCAGTGCATCCGAACGGCTGATTTCCAGATAACGCAGCAGGCCAATCACCATGTTGTTGGCAAAATTGCCGCTGGCCATGGCATCCGCAAATTGCGGATCCAGACGCAGCGTCAGGCCGCCGTCATTTTTGATCCAGCCGTTATGGATGATCCATTGCGGGTTTTCCACGTACAGCGGCAGTTCACCGTAGACGACGCCGGACATCGCCAGTTGTTTCGGTTTCAGCGCCGTGAAGAGTTCGCTGAGGTTGATCTTGTCGAACTTCAGCACCGCCGCGTCGTGCTGCGGCATCCGCAGCGCGGAAAGACTCAGGTGCCCGCGCAACATATCCACGCCCAGATTACTCAGCGTCAGCGGTGTCTTCTCGCTCCACGGATAATGCCCCTGTAAATCCGCCGTCACGTTCTGCATTTTGACCAGATTGTTCACTTCACCAATGCGCAGTGTGACCGGTTTTTTCACCCCGAGCTGCCAGACCTGATCCTGCAAACGATACGGCAGACTGAAATCCAGCCCGCTCAGATCGCCGTCTTTCATCCAGAAACCGCCATTTTTCACCACCCAGTGACCACCGGCCACGAAGCCCTGTTCGCGTGCCGCCGAAAATGCCGACTGCGCGTAGAAGGATCCTTCACGTAATTTGATGTTCAGATCCGGCGTCAGCAGCGTCTGAAATGCGGTGAGTTGCTGTTTCGGCCACCAGCCTTCACCACGCAGGCGTTCGCCGTCCCAGCGGCCATTGAGCCGGATCGGGCCAATCGGTTTGGCATCGAGCATACCGCGCATGTTGAAACTGTCGGGACTGATGCCCTTCAGTTGTAAGGCCAGCGTGGCGGGCGGCAGATAACCGCCGTTGGCGAGAGCGATTTTTTTCGCCACCAGCCGGATGTCGCCCTTAAATTCGGTCGGCTGTTCCGGGTACTGCTTTTTGAAGCGCGACACGGGCGGACGCAACCACGCCAGCGGATGTTCCAGCGTCAGGCGTGGCGCATCAACATCCACCAGCCCGTAATGCAGCCGGTCGAATCCGGTCGAGAGCGAATTAAGGGTGATGAGATTATCGTGCCACTGGCCTTTACCGGACATGTCCCAGCGACCGTTCAGCGGCGGCAGATGGCCGTTGCCCCAGTAATTGAAATTCCACAGCCCGACGTCCGGCCAGAAGGCCAGCGATTTACCGCTCAGATGCAGATCAAACGCACCCCAGAAACGGTGACGGGCTTTGAGGATCGCCTGCAACGGCCCGCTGACACCTTCTGCCGAGACCCTGACACCCGCCAGCGGCCAGCGCGCATCCGTGATGGTCAGTTCAGGTGTCGGTTTGCCCCACGCCCGCAGCAGCGATCCGCTGCGCAGTGAAAGGGTCGGATTGAGCACCGAACCGCTCAGTTGCCCCGGCAGTGACGCACTCAGGGAAGTGGCCTGTAAATTGGCCTGTCCGGTCAGACGGAAACCTAAATCGCTGTCGAGCAGGCCGATACGCCCCGGCCCCAGCGTCAGCACCACATTGGCCTTGCCGTTATGCCCCTGCGTCAGCACGTTCAGCCGCGCCGTGATGCTGGTCTGATCAAACGCAGGCGACCAGTCGCTGAGCGTCAGGTTGATGCCACCGGCCAGCGGCTGTGTGGCATAAGGCCAGCGCCACTGACCCTGGCTAATCTGTAATTCGTTGTTGTTGAGTTTCCACGGCAGCGTGGCAAGCGGCTGTTCGCTGCCCTTCTCCGTCAGGGTTATCACGCCTTCCGTCGCCTGCCAGTTGAGCGTGATGTCCAGAGGTTGCGGCACCTGTGCAGTTTGTATTTCCGCGTGCAGTTCACCGGATTCCGGCAGCATATCGAGCGTCGCGGGCAACAACAGTTTGCCGCTCAGGGTCACCGGCTGTGTGCTGCCCGGTGGCGTCAGGCTGAACGAATGAATCGCCAGCAGACGGTTGCTGTCGAGCACCGCGTCGAGTGTCAGGGATTCACCGTTGAGGGAAAGATGCTGCTGACCGCCGGCATTACTGATCACCAGTTTACCGGCGTAACGCTGCCACGGCGTGACGGAAAGATGATCGATACTGACCGCACCGGCAGGCAGCCTGTGCTGAATATCCGCGAGGGAAAGCGTGGACTGACTGTCACTTTTCGGCAACTGAGCCAGACAGGCGGTATCGACAGTCAGGGCATCGAGTTTCAGCGACCATTGCCCGGAAACCTTGCTGAGGCGGGCATTGCGCGCCGTGGCGAGGGTGCAGTCACCCGCCAGATAGCGCACACCCGGCAGTTGCAACACACCGTGCGACCAGTGTGGCGACCCGGTCAGCACCAGTTGCGTACCGGCAGGCAACCAGTGGCTGGCGACCGGCGGTAACCAGCGCGGCACGGTTTTCCATAACACCCACAACAGCAGCGCTATAATCACCACTATACTCAGGAGTATCTGCGCGCTTTTCTTCAGTCCGTTCCTCATGACGTGCCTTGTCTTATGCTTCACCAAAGTGTCTAACCGCCCGCAAGATATCATAATTAGCGTAACAACTGATGACGGGATTGCCAGAGCCTCCCGCCCAAATAGCACAGGAAAAATTGTCTGGCTTCCTGCGCTCTGCTAGTTTGTGTGCATATTGCGAATTGTTTCTGAAACTGTTTAATCCTTATAAAACAGGCGGAAGCCGTTTCGCCAGAGATTCAAACTCACTGCGGAGAAACACCATGAAAGTGGCTGTCTACAGTACTAAAAATTACGACCGGAAATATCTGGAACTGGTCAACGAGCATTATGGCTATGAACTGGAATTTTTCGATTTTCTGCTGACCCCGCAGACGGCGAAAACGGCGGTGGGAGCAGATGCTGTCTGCCTTTTCGTCAATGACGATGGTGGCCGTGAAGTGTTGCAGGAACTGGCCTCACTCGGCATTAAAACGCTGGCGCTGCGCTGTGCGGGCTTTAACAACGTCGATCTGGACGCTGCAAAAGAGCTGGGGATTTCCGTGGTGCGCGTACCGGCGTATTCGCCGGAAGCCGTGGCGGAACATGCCGTGGGCATGATGATGTGTCTTAACCGTCACATTCATCGCGCTTATCAACGCACCCGTGAAGCTAACTTCTCACTGGAAGGTCTGATCGGTTTTAATATGTATCAGCGCACCGCAGGCATTATCGGTACCGGTAAAATCGGCGTGGCGGCCATGCGTATCCTGAAAGGTTTCGGTATGCGTATTCTGGCGTTTGATCCGTATCCAAGCCCGCTGGCGCTGGAACTCGGTGCCGAATATGTCGATCTGGATACGCTGTATGCGGAATCCGACGTGATTTCTTTGCACTGCCCGCTGACGCCGGAAAACCACCATCTGCTCAACGCCGAAGCGTTTTCCAAAATGAAAGACGGCGTGATGATTGTGAATACCAGCCGTGGCGCCCTGCTGGATGCCACCGCCGCGATTGATGCGCTGAAAAAGCAAAAAATCGGTGCGCTGGGTATGGATGTTTATGAGAACGAACGCGATTTATTCTTTGAGGACAACTCTAACGAAGTGATCCTGGATGACGTGTTCCGCCGCCTGTCATCCTGCCACAACGTGCTGTTCACCGGCCATCAGGCGTTCCTGACCAGTGACGCGCTGACCAGCATTTCAGAAACCACGCTGATGAATATTGATCAGCTGGCGAAAGGCGTCGCCTGCCCGAATATGCTCTGACCTGCTGATCCGCACAGGTTTACAAGGCTCACTCCGGTGAGCCTTTTTACGTTCTGCAACCGCTCAGCGGCTCAGCACCCGGCTGATTTCCGTGCCATAGCCGGTGAGGGTCAGCACATCATCGGCCAGCGTGACGGAGGAAAACGGCAGGCTGCTTTCGCCGTCCACCATGCCTTTCAGGGTAATGAAATCGGTATCCCCGACACGGTCGTAACCGCCACGGTGATCGTGACCGGCAAAATAAGCCCGCACGCGATAGCGGCACAACAACTCCACCAGCGTTTCACAGTTCCACAGATTATGGCTGTTGACCGGCGTCAGCGGGTAATGGCCGAACACCAGCACGATCTCGCGCTGCGCACGGGCTTCCCGCAGCTGTTTCTCCAGCCATTTCAGCTGTACCGGCCCGACCGCGCCGTTCCACGGCTGCGCCTGCGGTTGCTGGCATTCATTCAGTTCATCCAGCATATATTCTGCCATCTGCCGGTCATCCCCATTGGCATGATTGCAATACAGGCTGATGTCGTTGCCGTCGATCACCAGAAAACGGTAGCCCGGCAGGCTGAATGCGTAATAACTTTTCGGTAAACCCAGCGCCGGTGTCTGTGATGCCAGATGCCGGGTAATCACCTCCGCATCGTGATTGCCGATCACTGCCGCATGCGGATGACGCAAGGCCGCGTAGCGCGATAACACCGGATCAAAACTGCCCCAGTCGCGATCGACCAGATCCCCCAGCGTAACCACAAAATCCAGCTTTGAATCATTCAGCTCAGTAATGGCCGTCGCCAGTTTATTCAGGCTGTTGCGGTAATGGCGCTCTTTCTGGCTGTCCGCATCGGCGTATTGCGGATCGGCAATCAGCCCGAAGCGTAAACGCGCACCGTTCACCAGCGCATCATGCATTTCCGGTGGCTGATATAACGCGCTCACGTTGCCGAGCGCCTGTGCCTGTTCGTCAGACAATAAGAGGGATGGCGAGATCACGGTCATAACGTTCTCCTGTCAGGATTTTATCGGATACCTGCCCGCATGAAGGACTGGACAAACTGGCGCTGAAAGATCAGGAACAGCACCAGCAACGGCATCACCGTCATCAGGGTCGCCGCGCTGATCAGCGCCCACTGCACGCCCTGCTCCGGCGCGGAAAACAGTTGCAGCCCGACGGTGACCGGCCGCACGGTCACCGAATCGGTGATCACCAGCGGCCAGAGAAAATCGTTCCAGTGGAAGCTGACGGACACCAGTGCGAACGCGACATACACCGGTTTCGCCAGCGGAATATAAATTTTGCGCAGGATATACAGGCGGCTGGCACCTTCCACAATGGCGGCTTCCTCCAGCACCAGCGGAATACTTTTGAAGGTCTGACGCAGCAGAAAAATGGCAAACGCTGAGGCGAAATACGGCAGCGCGATGCCGGTCAGCGTGTCGCGTAATCCCAGCGCGCCGATGGTTTTGTAATTATTCAGGATCAGCACATCGGGGCTGATCATCAGTTGCAGCAGGATCAGCGCGAAGATCAATCCTGCGCCTTTCAGTTTGAACCGCACCAGCGCATAAGCGGCCAGCGTCGCCAGGATCAGCTGGCAGACCACAATCATCAGCACCAACAGGGTCGTGTTGAAGAAATAGCGGGCAAAGGGTGCCGCCTGCCAGGCATTGATAAAGTTCTGCACGGTCAGCGGTGCAAACAGCGAAAAACTGCCCTGCGCCGACGCCGGGTGGATAGCGATCCAGACCGCCACCAGCACCGGTAACAACCACAGCACCGCCGCCAGCCAGATGGCGAGATCCAGGAACAGACGGCGGTAAGAAAAGGGTTTCACTGATAGTGCGTCCTTTTGTCCAGCAGGTTGAATTTGATCAGCGCGATGGCCGCGAGGATCACCAGTAACACCACGGTCATCGCCGACGCCGCCGGTAAATCCCAGTAACTGAATGCCGTGCGGTAGATGTAAAACAGCAGCAAGCTGGTGCTGTTGTTCGGGCCGCCGTTGGTCATGGCAATCACCTGATCGACAATCCTGAAGGCGTTCATCGAGGCATTGATCAGCACGAACAAGGTCGTCGGCATCAGTAACGGCCACTGCACGCGCCGGAAGAAATAACGGCGCGACGCCCCTTCGATGTCTGCCGCTTCGGCCAGTCGCGGATCGATTTGCTGCAATGCGGCAAGATAGAAAATCATGAAGAATCCGGCTTCGCGCCACACCGATACCGCCATCAGGCTGTAAAGCGCCGTGCCCGGTTCGCCGAGCCAGTTGACGGCAGGCAGCGAAAACAGCGCCAGCATTTTATTAAGCAAACCCAACTGCGGGGTATAGAAAAACAACCACAGATTGGCAATCGCCACCATCGGCAGCAGTGAAGGGATAAAGAACGCCGCGCGGGTCAGTGCGTTGCCGCGCAGACGGCGGTTCACTGCCAGCGCCATCAGTAAAGCCAGAGCCACCGACAGCGGAATGGTGATCAGGGCGTACAGCAGATTGTTGCGTAACGACAACATAAACACGTCGTCATCCAGCAGCGCCCGGTAATTATCCAGCCCGACAAACTGAGCCGCATGGCCGCTGCGGGCGGCGCTGAACAGGCTTTCCCACACCGTTGCCAGCGCCGGATAGTGGGTAAACAGCAGCAGAAAACTCAGCGCAGGCAGCAGCAACAGATAGCCGTAAAGCTGTAAAGACAACCCGCGTGTGCGGGTGGCGGGAAGGAATGCGTGAAGTGTGCTCATGCCCTTCCTTACTGATAGGGTTTCAGCAGGCGGTCTGCTTGTTTCTGCGCCGAACTCAGCGCCTCGGCAGGCGTTTTCACCTGCGTGACGGCCGCTTCAATCGCGTGGTTCATCAGTTCCTGGATCTGCACGCTGTTGTAGGTCGAAAGTTCCGGCTGAGAATATTTCAGCTGTTCGCGGGCGACCAGCGCCTGCGGAACCTGCTTCACATATTCCTGCATCACCGGGGTTTCCCACGCGGCAGACGATGTCGCGACATAACCGGTGGCAATGCTCCAGCGCGCCGCCTGTTCAGGTGCGGATACCCAGCGGATAAATTCCAGCGCCGCTTTCTGCTGCGCCGGGGTGGTGTTTTTAAACACGTATAAATTGCCGCCGCCGGTCGGACTGCCGCGCTGCGTTTTCTCCGGCAGCATCGCCACGCCAAACGGGAATTTGGCGTTGTCACGTACCGTCGTCAGGTTACCGGTGGTGGTGACCATCATGGCGGTTTTGCCGTCGATAAAGTCCTGCGGCGTGGTGCCCCAGGCAATGGTGCCTTTCGGTGATACCGCCTCTTTTTGCGCCAGATCCGTTAACCATTGCAAAGCTTCCACGTTGGCAGGCGTGTCAAAGGTCACCGCCGTCCCTTTTCCGTTATCCAGATGACTGCCGTTGGTGGCCGCAATCCCCTGGAAATTCCAGTAACCGTTCGGCGTGGACGGAATTTCAATCCCCCACTGCTTCACTTCGGATCCGTCACGCACCACTAACTTTTTGCCAAAATCCACCACCTGCTGCCAGCTGGCGGGCGGCGTGTCGCCGTTCAGCCCGGCCTTTTCAAACGCCTGTTTGTTCCAGTACAACACCACGGTCGAACGCTGGAAAGGGATGCCCCACACTTTGTCCTGAATGTGACGGATAAACGCCGGATAGAAGCCGTCGATCCACTGCTTACCGTCTGCGTCGTTCGCCAGATCGCTGACCGGCAGAATAGCGCCCGCGTCGATCAGGGAATAAGCCTCGATATCGCCGATCACCGCGATTTGCGGGGCGTTACCGCCACGAAATGCCGTCAGCGCCTTGGTCACCGTCGTGGCGTAATCCCCGGTGTAGACCGGCTGAATACGGATATCCGGATGCGTTTTCTGAAAATCTTCCACCAGCGTATCCACCGTGTGGCTGATTTTTCCGCCGACGGCAATCGGGTAATACATTTGTAATTTCACCGGATCCGCGGCAAAAGCGGAAGTACCGGTAAGCAGCAGAACAGCGCAGGCAAGACGTGAAAAACGGTGAATACGTGACATGGTTTTCCCTTCGGCAATGGAGGTGGTATGAGTCAGTAAAAGTGCAAAACAGCAAAAAACTACACGGCAACCCGTTGCTCTGATGGCAAACAAGTTTGCTCAGCCTGATAACAGCGTTTTCCGTCCGCTGTGTTGAAAAAATATTGCGCGCCCGTGCTCCATTGCAGGCCGACCGTCTGGCCTTCGGCAAAACGCTGCATCCCCGCCACTTTTACCGTCAGCGGTTCCCCATATCCCGGTAACACACAGGCCACCAGCGTATCGGCCCCCATGTATTCGTGGCTCAGCACCTGCGCGGTCAGGCTGGCGTGTGCGGCAACCGTCAGCTGAATGTCTTCCGCGCGCAGGCCGAGGCTGAGGGCGTTGCCGTGGACATTTTCCACCACCGGCAGCGGCATGGCGGCCAGAAAGTGATGATGGCCCTGTTGCGCCAGCGGCAGAATATTCATCGGCGGCGCGCCAATGAATTGCGCGGCGAAAATGCTGGTCGGGTTGTTATAAAGGTTGTCCGGCGTGTCGTGCTGTTCGATGCGGCCATTGTTAAGCAGAATAATTTTGTCCGCCATGCTCATCGCTTCGGTTTGATCATGGGTGACATACAGCAGGGTCAGACCGAGCTTTTTCTGAATCGCACGAATTTCGCGGCGCATACTCTGGCGCAGCTTGGCATCCAGATTGGAAAGCGGTTCGTCCATCAGACACAGTTTATTATTGGCGATCACCGCACGGCCCAGCGCCACGCGCTGTTGCTGCCCGCCGGAAAGCTGCGACGGCAGGCGGTCGAGCAGCGGTTCCAGTTCCATCAGCCTGCTGACGTCCGCCAGCCGCGAGGCAAACTGGCGCTTGTCTTCGCCCCGCGCCCGCAACCCGAAAAGCAGGTTTTCACGGACATTCATGTGCGGGAATAACGCGTACGACTGAAATACCATCGACAGTTTGCGTTCGCCTGGCGTCAGCGCCGTGACATCGGTGTGCTGAAAACGAAGGGTGCCCTGATCGGCCGTTTCCAGCCCGGCAATAGTGCGCAGCAACGTGGATTTGCCGCAGCCGGAAGGCCCCAGCAAGGCAATGAAATCGCCTTCCTGCACATCAAAACTGATGTCGTCGAGCGCCACTTTGTTGCCCCAGGATTTGCGGATGTGATGCAGTGATAGATAGCTCATGCCGCTGTATGTCTCTCTGACCTGTGATGGGCATAACCTAACGGCGTAAAATGACGCTTTTATGATGGGCAGATGACGGGATAAAGATCAGCGATATTTTAAGCGCCTCCCCCTGTGCAGCGGGAGGGCGTTAAGGGCTTAAAATTTCAATTCATTCACGCTATAATGCACCACTAAATATTGCATAAGTCAGTTGAATGTATCGACAGGATGAGTGCTGAAGGAATATTTCTCAGGAGAGAAGATGAAGAAGTCACTGTTTGTTCTGGCCGCCGCTATCACGTTAAGCGCATGCAGCATGAATCAGAATACCGCCATTAAACAAAACGATTTACAGCATCACCGCTTCGAATTGCTGAGTGTGGATGGTCAGACCGTGCCAGCCGCACAGGGGCGCATTCCGGAGATTGAGTTCGGCGCCAACATGCACGTTTCCGGCAAGATGTGTAATAACTTCATGGGTCAGGGCGAGCTGCACAACAATGTGCTGACCGTGAAAGGTCTGGCCTCCACCATGATGATGTGCCCGGATGAGAATCTGAATAAATGGGATCACGTGATCAGCGACGTACTGAACAACGGCGCGGCGCTCAGCTTGCAGGATCGTAAGCTGACCCTGACGCAGGGCAAACATCAGCTGATCTATCGCCAGAAAGACCGGATGTAATCACGGGCTGACCCTGCAAAAAACGCCAGAGATCATTCTGGCGTTTAGCCGGCGGTGCAGCGGCCCTGCATCAGTGCGGCTTCAGAACACTGACGTCCGTTCGCCATCGAACACATGCCGACGCGGCTGCCATCAAGCTGTGGCGCCAGACGCAATTGCCCGCCCGCCATCGAACAGGCCGCATACGCCGGGCTGTCCATATTCACGGCACGCTGACCGACATTGACGCTGTTGCCTTTTTGCACAACCTCAGCCGGCTCATCGTGGCTGCTGCATGCGGCTAACACCAGTACACCTGCGGCCAGTAACACGCGAAACGCAGTGATCATCTGTCCTGCTCCTGAATATAACGGGGATTTTTTTCGAATCGCCATCATATCCGACGTTTTTCGCCCGCGTCGAGTCCTGCGGTGAAATAACATCAACTTTTTCCTAAAATAATCTCAAATCTAAACACTCAGACACATTTTATTTCGTCCGGTTATTTCTTTGACGAATAAAATTAACCGTTATTAACCTCTTTACCCTCTGTATGACCCGGAAAATATAATGATAAAGGAGCAGACATGCTGACAGATTTTTTACTCCGGATTGCCCTCGCCGGTGCCCTGGGAGGATTAATCGGCATTGAGCGTCAGTTACGCGCCAAAGAAGCCGGATTGCGCACCCATATTCTGGTGGGTATCGGCAGCGCCATGTTTATGATTGTGTCGAAATACGGCTTTGCCGATATTCTGCTGCAAACTCACGTCAGCTTCGACCCCAGCCGCGTGGCGGCACAGGTGGTCAGCGGCATGGGTTTCCTCGGTGCCGGGACGATCATTATTCAGAAACAAATTGTGAAAGGATTAACCACCGCCGCCGGTTTATGGGTGACGGCGGCGATTGGTCTGGTGATTGGCAGCGGGCTGTATCAGATCGGCATTTATGGCGCGTTCATGACCTTAATTGTGCTGGAAGTGTTCCGCCAGATAAGTAATCACTGGGTCGGGCATCATCATTTAATAGAAATCCGGCTGCTGCCGGAAAGCGTGCCGGGCGTGCTGATGGCCTTGCAGAAAATGCGTATCCGCCCCGGTCAGATCAAAATCAATCAGCGCGATGAAGAAGATGAAAGAAAATGCGAACTGGTTCTGGATGTGATCCTGCGGCCGAAACAGAGTGTGGATAAATTGTATGAGGCGCTGATGTCGGTGAAAGGAATAAAAAGAATCGATATTAATTAACCCGTTTTTCCCCTTCCCTTATCCGCTGTTTAGCCACCGGCAGAAATCGTTATTTCCCCGGTGGCTAATAATAATCCCAATCTGATCGTTTACAGAGTAACCACTTAAAATATCAGGCGAAATAGCCCTGCACACAATCAGGATAAATCGATTAATCCGCCCTCTGCTAAGCTTTTATCATTCTTGCCAGCAAAAACACTTTCCTGCTGGCCGCCATTGTGAGCAAAGCAAAAGGATATTCCATGATCACCACTGACGGTAATAACGCAGTCGCTTCCGTGGCTTATCGCACCAACGAAGTGATTGCCATCTACCCGATCACCCCCAGTTCAACCATGGCCGAAATTGCCGGTGCCTGGTCAGACGAAGGGAAGAAAAATCTGTGGGGCGATGTCCCGACGGTAATGGAAATGCAGTCTGAAGCAGGCGCGATTTCCACCGTCCATGGCGCACTACAGACCGGTGCGTTATCGACGTCGTTTACCTCGTCGCAGGGTCTGCTGCTGATGATCCCGACGCTGTACAAACTGGCCGGTGAACTGACGCCGTTTGTATTGCATGTGGCGGCGCGTACCGTCGCGACGCACGCCTTGTCGATTTTTGGTGATCATTCTGATGTGATGGCCGTGCGCCAGACCGGTTGCGCCCTGCTCTCTGCCGCCAGCGTGCAGGAAGCGCAGGATTTCGCGCTGATCTCTCAGGTCGCCAGTCTGAACAGCCGCGTGCCGTTTATCCACTTTTTTGACGGCTTCCGTACCTCGCACGAAATCAACAAGATTGCGCCACTCAGCGATGACACGCTCCAGCAGATGTTGCCGCAGGCGCAGATTGACGCGCACCGCGCCCGTGCGCTGTCGCCGGACCATCCGGTGATCCGTGGCACGTCCGCCAACCCTGACACCTATTTCCAGTCGCGTGAGGCCACCAACCCGTATTACAACGCCACCTGCCAGCACGTCATTGACGCCATGGATGCCTTCGCCGCCCTCACCGGCCGCGAATATAAGCCGTTCGAATACGTCGGCGATCCGCAGGCAGAACGGGTGATTGTGCTGATGGGTTCCGGCATCGGCACCGCCGAAGAAGTGATCGACACCCTGAATGCGCGCGGCGAGAAAGTCGGCGTGCTGAAAGTGCGTTTATACCGGCCGTTCAGCGCCGCCCATCTGCTGTCGGTGCTGCCGCAAAGCGTGAAAAGCATCGCGGTGATGGATCGCACCAAAGAGCCGGGCGCGCTGGCCGAACCGTTGTATCTCGACGTGATGACCGCCCTGGCCGAAGCCTACAGCCGTGGCGAACGCGATACGCTGCCGAAAGTGACCGGTGGCCGTTACGGATTATCCTCGAAAGAATTCGGCCCGGACTGCGTGCTTTCGGTGTTCCGCGAGCTGTCGCTGAGCCAGCCGCGTCCGCGCTTTACTGTCGGCATTTATGACGACGTCACCGGTTTGTCATTGCCGGTGGTGGAAGAAGAATTGCCGCAGCACGCGTCGCTCGAAGCCCTGTTTTACGGGCTGGGCAGTGACGGTTCGGTGTCGGCCACCAAAAACAACATCAAGATCATCGGTAACAGCACGCCGATGTACGCGCAGGGTTATTTCGTTTACGACTCCAAAAAGGCCGGTGGCCTGACAGTGTCGCATCTGCGCGTCAGTGAAAAGCCGATCAAATCTGCGTATCTGGTGAGTCAGGCGCACTTTGTCGCCTGTCACCAGTGGCAGTTTATCGATTTATACCAGATGGCCGAACGCCTGCGTCACGGCGGGATTTTCCTGCTCAATACGCCGTTCAGCGCC
Source organism: Rahnella sp. BIGb0236 (assembly GCF_004364755.1). NCBI lineage: Bacteria > Pseudomonadati > Pseudomonadota > Gammaproteobacteria > Enterobacterales > Yersiniaceae > Rahnella > Rahnella sp. BIGb0236. The sequence continues at coordinate 237,062 of NZ_SOAO01000007.1, read as the reverse complement.
GCTGAAGTCTGGGAGCGTTTGCCGCTGGAAGTGCAGGCAACCCTGCTTCAGCGCGAGGCACGCTTCTATGTCATTAATGCCGCCAAAATTGCCCGCGAATGTAAACTCGGTGCACGCATTAACACCGTTATGCAGATGGCGTTTTTCCATCTGACACAGATTCTGCCGGGCGATCAGGCACTGACAGAATTACAGGGCGCGATTGCCCGCAGCTACAGCAGTAAAGGCGAGGAACTGGTCACCCGCAACTGGATGGCGCTGGCCGCCACGCTGGAAGAACTGGTGGCGGTACCGCTGCAACCTGTCCCGGAAAATCCGCGTAAACGCCCGCCGATTGTTTCCGACGCGGCACCGGACTTCGTCAAAACCGTCACCGCCACCATGCTGGCGGGTCTTGGCGACGCACTGCCGGTTTCGGCCTTCCCGCCGGACGGCACCTGGCCGACCGGGACCACGCAGTGGGAAAAACGCAACATTGCCGAAGAAGTCCCCATCTGGAAACCGGATTTGTGCACCCAGTGCAACCATTGTGTCGCCGCCTGTCCGCACTCGGCGATCCGCGCCAAAGTGGTTCAGCCGGAATTTATGGAAAACGCCCCTCCCGCGCTGCAATCGCTGGATGTGAAGTCCCGCGACATGCGCGGTCAGAAGTACGTGTTGCAGGTCGCGCCGGAAGACTGCACCGGCTGTAATTTGTGCGTGGAAGTGTGTCCGGCGAAAGATCGTCAGGATCCGTCCATCAAAGCCATCAACATGGCCGACCGTATCGAGCATCTGGAAGAAGAACGCGCCAATTATGACTTCTTCCTCAAATTGCCGGAGATCGATAAAACTACGCTGGAACGCATTGATATCCGCACATCGCAGCTGATCACGCCGTTGTTCGAGTACTCCGGTGCCTGTTCCGGTTGCGGTGAAACGCCGTATATCAAGCTGCTGACGCAGTTGTATGGCGACCGTTTGCTGATCGCTAACGCCACCGGCTGTTCCTCTATTTATGGCGGCAACCTGCCTTCCACGCCGTACACCACCAACGCGGATGGCCGTGGTCCGGCCTGGGCAAACTCACTGTTTGAAGATAATGCCGAGTTCGGGCTGGGCTTCCGCCTGACAGTGGATCAGCATCGCCGCCGGGTATTACGTCTGGTCGCGTCGCTGGAAGAACATATTCCGGCTGACGTGCTGGGCGGTCTGCGTGATGACAGCGCCACGCCGGAAGTGAAACGCGAACATGTCACCGCGCTGCGCAAAATTCTGGCTGAGATCGACACGCCGGATGCCCGTCAGTTAGCCACGGATGCTGATTATCTGGTGGATAAATCCATCTGGCTGATTGGCGGCGACGGCTGGGCATACGACATCGGTTTCGGCGGGCTGGATCACGTACTGAGTCTGACCGAAAACGTCAACGTGCTGGTGCTCGATACCCAGTGTTATTCCAACACCGGCGGGCAGCAGTCGAAAGCCACCCCGCTGGGTGCGGTGACCAAATTTGCCGAACAGGGTAAACGCAAATCGCGCAAAGATCTGGGTGTCAGCATGATGATGTACGGTCATGTGTATGTGGCGCAGATTTCGCTCGGCGCGCAGCTCAACCAGACCGTCAAAGCCATTCAGGAAGCCGAAGACTATCCGGGACCGTCGCTGATTATCGCCTACAGCCCGTGCGAGGAGCACGGCTACGATCTGGCCCTCAGCCACGATCAGATGAAACAGCTGACCACCACCGGTTTCTGGCCGCTATATCGCTTCGATCCACGTCGCACGGAAGAAGGCAAACCGGCACTGGCGCTGGATTCCAGACCGCCATCCAGCGGACTGACGGATACGCTCAACAATGAGCAACGCTTCAGAAGGCTGAATGCCCAACAGCCGGACGTGGCAGAAATGTTGTATGCCGCAGCGGAGAAAGAATTGCAGGCCAAATATGACTTTTTGGCCATGCTGGCGGGGAAGAAGACCGAACCGGAGTCTTGAGTCTTTAAACTGTGGGTTGAGATAAAAACGTGGTCGGCTCCCTCCCCTGCGAAGGGGAGGGTTGGGGTGGGGTATCATAGACAAATCAAAAAGTTAACCTGAGCTTTGACGGCCGTTTTGTCTGCTAAACCCCCTCCCGGCCTCCCCCTTCGCAGGGGGAGGAGCAAACAAGCTGCCTCACTAAACTAACCGGTATTCCACCCGATATTCCCCCGATCCCACCTCAGCCGTATACCCGTCAGCACAGCGCACAAAATCAATCCCGTCCGCTTCCTGCACAGATTGACCGTCCGTCAGGATCACGGTGGCGGAGGTATTCGCCGGAACCTTGACGTTAAGGAACACGGTCTGACCACTGACTTCCCAGCGCACGCCGATGCTGCCGTAGATTGACTGATAACGGGTATCGAGCCAGCTCAGGCCGCCGCCGGTCAGCGGATTGATGATGAAATGTTTGAATCCCGGCTGCGCCTCGTCGGCTTCAATCCCTGCAGCCACGCGGTAGAGCCATTCGCCCACCGCGCCATAGGCGTAATGGTTGAAGGAGTTCATGTCCGCGCTCCACATGCTGCCGTCCGGTTTGATGCCGTCCCAGTGTTCCCAGATGGTGGTGGCACCGGCTTTCACCTGATACAGCCATGACGGGAAATCGTCTTTCAGCAGTAAATTCCACGCTTCCTTCGTGCGTCCGTTCTGGCTCAGCGCATGGCAGAAATACGGCGTGCCGACGAAACCGGTGACCAGATGTCCGTCGTGCTCATTGAGCAATTCGACCAGCGTGTCGGTGGTGCGCTGGCGGAAATCTTCCGGCACCAGATTGAAATACAGCGCCAGAATGTGCGCGGTTTGGGTTCTTGCCGCCAGGCGACCAGATGGCGTGAAAAACTCCTGCTGAAAACGACGGACAATCGCCTGATGCAACGCCTCGTAATGCTGATGATCTTCCAGCCGGTTCAGTACTTTGGCCGCTTTAGCAAACAGCTGGGTGGAATAGGCGTAATACGCCGTACAGGTCAGGTCGTTAGGCGTGGCACCGAAATAACTGCCCTCTTTCGCATCCAGCGCCACCCAGTCACCAAACTGTAAGTTGTACTGCCAGATATGGTTGTCGGCGTGTGCGGTCATAAAATCGATCCACCCCTTCATACTGGCGTACTGATTTTCCAGCACACGGGTGTCGCCGTACATCAGGTACATCGTCCACGGATTGATCACCGCCGCATCTGCCCAGGCCGATGCCGAGTGGGTGCCGCCCTCGGCCAGCAAACGGTCTTTGGCGCAATATCCGGTGAGGATGTCGGGAATGACGTGTGGCACGCCGCCTTCTTCCGTCTGATCATAACGAAGATCGGTCAGCCATTTGGCGAAGAAATTTCGCGTCTGCATCAGATAGCTCGCCGTGCGGCAAAAAATCTGGGCATCGCCCGTCCAGCCCAGACGCTCATCGCGCTGCGGGCAGTCAGTCGGCACATCGACAAAATTGCCTTTCAGCCCCCACAAGATGTTGTGATGTAACTGGTTCAGATCCGGGTCGGAACAGGCGAAATGCCCGGTCTGTTGCATGGCAGAATGCAGCACAATGGCGGTGAAATTATCCCGGTCCAGCTCCGCCGGATATTCCTCGATTTTCACGTAACGGAAACCCTGCCAGGTAAAGTGCGGATGCCAGATTTCCTCGCCCTCGCCCCGGAGCACGTACTCCGTCCGCTGTTTCGCGGAACGCAGGTTATCCAGATAGACATTGCCCTCTGCGTCCAGCACTTCAAAGTGGCGCAACACCACTTTATCGCCTGCGTTTCCGCGCACCTTAAATTCAACCCAGCCACTTAAATTCTGGCCGAAGTCGAGGACCGTGTCGCCTTGCGGCGTGGTGATCAGCGCGACAGGTTTCAGTTTTTCTATTTGTCTGACAGTGTTGCTACCCTGCGCGACCAGCGTGGATTTGTCGTGCGCCACCACGCTGACCGGCCGCCATGATGCCGCTGAACCCTGCCTGTCGCACCAGCCGGGAATTTCCCTGCGGGCATCATAAATTTCGCCGTCATAGATTTCAGAAAACAGAATGGCGGAATCGTGGCCTTTCCAGCTTTCATCGCTGACCACAGTGTCCTGCGAACCGTCTTTATAATTAATCACCAGCCGTGAAATAAGCGCCGCCCGTTCACCGTAATAATTTCTGTGGCGGGTAAAGCCCATATCCCCTTTATACCAGCCAGCGCCGGTTATCGCGCCGATGACATTCTCGCCGTTTTGCAGATGACCGGTCAGATCGTAAGTCTGATAACGCAAATGGTGGTGATAACTTGTCCAGCCGGGAGTCAGGGCATCTTCGCCGACCTGATGGCCGTTGAGATGTAATTCATAAAGCCCCAGCGCACTGACGTGAATAAACGCAGACTGAATATCCTCGGCGCGGTTCAGGACAAAAGATTTCCGCAATAACATGGCTGCGGAGCGATCTTTATCTTCCGGCGATTCTGCCGTAATAAATTCCGCGTTCCATTCATGGGAATACAGCACGCCGGAAATCATGTGTGCAGGCGGACTCCACGGACTGACCTCGCCGTAATTATCCCGCACCTGAACCCGGATAAAATAACGCTGAGAAGACGTCAGCATTAATTCGGTCAGCTCGAGATTATTTGAACGGGAGGTTTCCTGCCATTCGCCATGATGAATAATGGGGTCAAAATGGTGGTCATGGCTTATCTGGATACGATACGCCGTTTGCTGAATATTTCTGTTATCGCTTTCTATTTCCCAACCCAGAACAGGAAGTTCCTGCACACCCGACAAAGCGGATTCCTGATCCAATGTAACTCTGATGACTGCGAGCATAATGCATGACTCCTCGTGTAATTAACGTTGCGCGATAAAAGGGATAACTAAATTTGTTTTGCCGCTGACGCCGGATATTCAGACGGTTGTTCACGAATAAGCACCCCGCCTTCATCGGCAAATTCATTACGTTGTTTGCCGTGGAAACATATCCAGCCAATGAATAACCCTGACGCCACGGTGGCGGACAAAATGGAATACAACACCAGCGGACCGGCATCAAGTAACAACGGAGTAACAAAGGCCAGCACGCCGCATAATAAACGTGAAATCGCGACGATAATGCCTTGCGCCGTGGAACGCAGCATGGTCGGGAAAGATTCCTGCGACCACACTTTCATGATCCCCTCGAAAGCCAGTCCGCTGCCGAGTGCGGTGAAGAATAAACAACAGAACCAGGAAGCCGGCGAGAAATTAAATAACACCGGCAGGAAGAATCCGCCCGCGAAACAACAGGCACCAAAAATAAAGGCGGGAATACGTTTCGGCGTATCGACGAAGCGCATAAATAAGATCCCCGCCAATACCCCGACCGGCATGGTCAGCAGGTTCCACAAGGAATTTTGCGCGACGCTGATCCCCACGACGTTAACCGCAATATAAGTACCAAACTGCCCGCCGGTATTGGCGGCAAGGTTGGTGAAGGCGTAAAACAGGCACAGGGCAACAAACGGCCACAGGTATTTTCCATGCAGGAGATCTTTAAACCGCGCGTTCTGCGCACGGATGGTCACGATCCCGGCCCGGCGTTCATTGCGGGCAACCAGCCATAACGGCGACTCCGGGATCGTGCAGCGCAGCAACAGTAAAATCGCGGCCACGGCGCAGACATGCAAATACATAATCTGCGCACCGGATCGTCCCCAGCCGCCGACCAGCGCGGAAATCGCCATCGTGGTGCCAATACCCAGAAACCACAGCAGATTCGACAGGCCGATAATTTTCCCGCGATTTTTGTCCGTGGCAGCTTCAGCAATGGTCGCCAGAGAGACCGGTAAATCCGCGCCGGTAGCCAGCCCGACCAACAGCGTGCCGATAAACAGCACCGGGAACGTATTGCCGAAGGCCAGCAGCAAGGTACCCAATATGATCATCACCATGGTGACAATAAACACTTTGCGTCTGCCGTAACAGTCGCCAAGTCTGCCGCCGAGAAATGCGCCCAGCGCAATACTCAGGGTTAATATGCCGGAGAGTATACCGATTTGTACGGCCGTGGTGCCGATCGTTTTCTGATAAATAACCAGCGCGGTCCCGTTGGAAACAATGGCGGCAGAATCAATATATGACGCCATGCCGGAAACCACCCCGACATACCAGGGATTAAGTTTTTTAGCGGTTGACATAATAATGTCCTTCAGAGGTAACGGTGAATAATAAAGGGCGTGAGTGTTCCTTTCTCTTTACTGTTATTATGGTTTTATGTAATTAATTTATATTATTAACGCGAATTACTGATGAACGGTTTCAATCACACTGTTACTGACCCGCATACGTTCCTGAGTAGGTGTGCGGTTAAATTGTTTTTTATAAGCTTCCGTCAGTCGGGATGTGGTAGAAAATCCGCACAGTCTGGCGATCTTTCCTATCGTTAAATCGGATGTGCGTAATAACTCCTGTGTTTTAAGTAAACGGTAACGTTGCTGGAATTTCTCCGGGGTAAACCCGGTGATCTCTTTTATAAAGCGGAACATGGTTCGCTTTGCCACGCCGCTTTCTCCACATAAATAGTCCCAGTTAATATTGCATGTATAATTCTCCCGTAAGTAATTTAACAGATGACGCTTGCCTGAGTCCGCATGGCTGGTACGGCATTCCCTGCGGCGGGCACATTGAAACATCATCACGATCATAGACAATAAATAGGATTCCGCCGTGGCAAAGTAAGAATCATCATAAACAGCATCACACAGGGCATTCATTTTTTCCGTCAGCTCGGTAATTTTGTCTAATTCTTCATTCGTCAGTCCTGCACGCCATTTTTTCAGTGGCGAGGTATGCTGGTGGATCCCCGCGGTCAGCTGACTGATATGATGAATAAAATGAAATGGCCGTGCTTTATGTAGCAGAATATTGGTAATTGACAACTTATTCGTGGATTCATAACAGTGAACGTCATTGGCACTGACAATGAAGAAATCACCTTTATGAATAAATTCCACCTGATCATTAATGATATGAAAGCCGCTGCCATGATGGACAATAACCAGTTCATCAAATTCGTGCCGGTGAACATCTTCCAGCGACTGACGATTCATATCGAATAAACTGAAAGCATGGCGCTCCGAAAGAAAGAAATCACTGACCTTGAGTATTTTCATGTATTCACCGCGTTAATGACTAAAATAAAATCCCTTTGATCACTGTGCGTAATAAAAATACCATTTCCTGATGAAATGATTAGACCGTAATAATTATGACAAGTCTATACGACGAACTGGCACTGTGGCGTAACCGGCCGTGATATTTGTTTCATTTTTGTATCTGAAATCTCATTTCAGCCACAGGACAAAAAAATGCGCAGAATAATCTGCGCATTTTATTGACGTCGGAAAACGTCTGCTATTTCGTCAAGGTTACGGCTTGTGCAAACGATGCTTGTGCCCTTTCATCAGGCTCAGCGAGGCTGAAAATGCTGCGCCTTCATCACCGGCCATGATCGCTTCATAAATCCGTTTATGTTCATTGAGACACATGCCGCCTTCTTTGGAGGAGTATTCAAAGAACCATTTGAAAATCGTGGTCAGCACGTTACCAAAAGGCACATAAAAACAGTTGCCGGAGGAGATGAAAATCATGCGGTGAAACTGGGTATCGATATCCACCCACTGCGCCGCATCGAAATTTTCCGCGACATGACACATCTGGCGATAGATACGTGAAAGTTCGATACGCTGCTCTTTGCTGGCGTTCACTGCGGCCAGCGCGGTGGCGTGGGGTTCGATGGCTTTGCGGAATTCCAGAAACTGGTGATAAATTTCTTCCGTCGCGTCCATTCCCTGCATCCATTCCAGTAACTGCGGATCCAGCATGTTCCACTGCGGACGCTCTTTCACGCGGGTGCCGATTTTCGGACGCGATTCCAGCAACCCTTTGGAGGTCAGCAACTTCAGGGCTTCCCGCAACGCGGTGCGGCTGACGCCAAACTGTTCGCCGAGTTCGATTTCATTGGGCAGGATCGCGCCGCACGCCAGCTCGCCGGAGAGAATTTTACGGGCGATATCACGGGCGATATGGGTGTTCAGGCCACGGGTCATGCCTGCGGCGGTTTCAAACTGCATGCTCATTCGCTTCCCTTTTTCCTGTGCAGAGTGCCGACATCATAGTTCAGGCGACGGTGCGCTGCATGCCCCCGCCGCCATGAATCTCCCGAACTGTGCGCTATGGCGCCATCTGCCCGCCATTGACGTCAAGGATCTGACCGGTGATATAACCGCTGCACGCATGGGAGGCAAAAAACAGGTAAGACGGTGCCAGCTCTTCCGATGTGCCAAAACGTCCCATGGCGATGGTGCCGGAGATTTTTTCACGCACTTCGGCTGTTTTATCCGCATGGAAAACCGTGTCGATGGTCCCCGGCGCAATCACGTTGAAGCGGATATTGTCTTTGGTGAATTCTTTCACCCAGTTGCGGTGCACATTATGCAGCCAGGCTTTAGAGGCCGCATACAGGCTGGCACCGGGGCCGCCGCCTTCACGACCGGCAATCGAACCGGTGCTGATCACCGAGGTGGTTTTGCCGCTCTGTTTCGCGGCGTGGCGCAGATGCGGGATGGCAAATTTGGTGACCATCAGCGCCGAACGGGCGTTAAGATCCATCACATGATCATAAAAATCGTCATCGATGTTTTCCAGCCCCTGACGTCCGCCCAGACCGCCCGCGTTATTGATCAGCACGTCAATGCCGCCGAAGCGTTCGACGAAATTCGCCACCAGCGCCTCGCATTCTGCGGATTGGGTGACATCCGCGCCAAAATACGCCACTTCACCGCCATGTTGGGCGATCTCTGCCGCCAGTTTATCGAGGCTGGCATCGTGGCGATGGCCGTTGATGCCGACTTTGGCCCCTGCGGCGGCGAATGCCTGTGCCGCTGCCAGACCAATGCCTTTGGTGGAACCGGTGATCAGAACACGCTGGCCTTTCAAATCGTTAAACATGGTAACTCCTTTATTCTTCAGGTTTATTCTTCAGGTTTATTCTTCAGGGATACTCAGAGGTGAGACGGATTGCCACGCCACGCGGAAAGCGTCTTCCGCTGCCGGTGCGTCGCCGTTATTGATACGAATATTCAGGATGCGGTTGCCGGTGAGAAATACCTTCAGTTCTGTGCGGACGTCGTCGTGACCGGTCACGCTAACGCGTTCCACCTGCCCGCGCGCACTGAGCGAGGTTTCGGTGGCTTCATCGAAATAGCCGTGGGTCTCAAACACGCTGGCGAAAATGGCGTTGGTGCCGTCCGTGCGTAACAGCAATGCCGGTTCGTTGCGCAGGTTGAAATGCGGATCGCCGGCACCGGTGCGGGCGACAATCAGTTCACCGCCCTCAGGAAACGCGCTGGTCAGCGTCCGGTAACGGTCGCTGTCAAGCCAGCTGAATAAGGCTGACTCTCCCGCCGCAATCTTCGCACGGGCGCAATCCCACAGATGCTGATAACCCTGCTGTTCACCCAGCGGTTTCAGCTCGCGGGCGGCATCCAGCGCAGGGTCGCAACGGACAAACTGGCCGAGATGATGCAGGCAATAATCGTAACGGTGCGGTTGATGACTGGTAAGGCGGAAGACATCGACCATCAGCGGCGACGGTAACCCGGGCAAATTCAGCATCAGCACCGTTCGCTGCTGATTCACACCGGGGTAATAGTCCCGCAGGCGCGCGCTCATGCCCTGTCCCGCCGGATGTTCAGTCACGAAGAAGTGCGACTCGCCCCAGCGGGTTTCCGCTTGCAGGCTGTTTCCGCCATGCTGACTTTGCCCGTCGACCACCACCGTGTTATGCGCGACGGTCTGTTTGCAGTAGGTGTTATTTTCCGGGATGTAGCGCCCGCCGAATTTAGGTTCGACGTTGACCCAGCGGCCAAAACCATAATCGCGCAGATATTCACGCCCGTGGCTGAACAGGCTGAGGTGCAGACCGTCGAAATGTCCGTGATTGAGGGCGGAATGCAGACGCGGAATGCTGCCATGCTGGCCGTACCACATCAGCGCCATGCTCTGATCGTGCGTACCATGACGCAGAATGCCGATACCGCCCTGGGTGCCTTCGGGGCCGTCGCGCAGCGCAACACTGCCCCAGTCAGCGGAGGTTGGCGGGGCATTTTTCAGCGCCGCAGAAAGTGGCAGCGCAGCCGCACTGACCCATATGCTTTGCTGCTGTTGAGTGACAGCGATCCACACCGGGTTCTGTGAATAGCGCGCATAGCAGACGCTGGCGGCAATGACTGCGCCGTCATCGCGGATATTAATGGTTTTTGAGGAGTCGTTCAGCGCAGGCCAGACGCCATCCGGGAAAGCCGTCTGCATCAGGGCTTCGCAGGTTTTGCGGATAATCTGATCGCGGAACTGATAAATCTGTAATTCCGGCTGTCTCCGTTCAATGGCTTCCGCCAGCAACAACAACGGACGCAGGGCGAAACGGTGATAATACGGCCCTTCGATGTAATACCCGTCCGGTGAAAACAGCTGACTGAGCTGGGCAAAGAAGCCGCCGCTTTCCCGGTCGCCCTTGAGGCCATACAGGGCTTTTTCCACCAGCGGGGCATCGCCCAGAACGTAACCACTGATCGCCGCCGCCGCTACCGACCAGATCCCGTGGTTATGCACGATATCAAAATCAGCGGTATGGCGGTTCAGCGCATCGTCCGCCATCACGCGGAACAGGCGGGTTTCAATGGTTTCACGCTGCGCGGCGTCCAGCGAAGCCATCACGCAGTGATACCCTTCGACGGCATACAGCCAGAACATATTTTCATTCAGCGTCTGGTGGAACAGTCTGCCGGGCGCATTGCTGTCTTTGCTGGTCGCGCTGCCGAGCGACGGATACATTTCCGCATACCCGTTGAGCAGCGCCAGCGCCCGCTCGCGGTAACGCGGTTCGCCGGTGATCAGGAATAAGCGTCCGGCAAGATTGAGGGTCAGATAATTTTGTTTATGCTGCGTATGCTCAGGACCGCCCGCTTCGCCGTGACCGGGGATCGCCACCGGCTGTTTCAGCGTGTTTTCCAGCGTGGCGATTTGCGCCCGCAGCGCGTCACCCAGAACCGAGTCCGTTTCACAGGCGGCGCGTAATTTTTTCGCTTCATCGATACTGATCAGCAGCGGTTGCCAGTGATTCATTTTTTCTCCTCCTGCGTCGCCGGGGCGACATACCCTGCCGCGAAGGACGGCAGCGACAGCAGCCAGGTTTCGCGTCCGGCTTCCATCACCGCACCGCGTGTGACGTCCTGATGATAGCCGCCGGAAGCGGACTGACCGGCAGGCGGTAAGGTAAAGGTCGCGCGGCGGATCTGCTGTTCGTAACGTTTTTCGCCGGTGGCGTTATCCGCCCACGACAGTAACGGCACCGGACGCACGCGGATCTGATCAAGCGATTTGTACGGCCACGCCACGCCGGGATCGGTAAAGCGGGCCATAAAATCCAGCGAGGTCAGCACGCTGCCGCCCTGAGGCGTGCGGTAATGCCAGAGATCGATGCCGTTTTTCTGCGCCAGCACCGCCATCATGCTGATGGCCTGTAAGTTGAAATAGCTGTAATGAAATGAGCGGGTGCGCGCCAGTTCGGCAGGTTGGGTGCCGTCGGGTTTCAACTGCACGTCGAGCTTACTTTTCATCAACGTCGCCATTTCACCGATCAGCGGTTTATCACCGAGATACCACGCAATGCCGGACACCTGTGTCACGTACCAGTTACCGTGGTTGTTCTCCGTGCGCCCTTCTTTTTTGGCAATTTTGCTGCCCTGCAACCAGTGCAGATAATCCTGCATCCACGCCCGCATCTGCTGTTCATCGTTTTCCGTCCAGGCCGGATTGCCCTGCAACAACACGACAGAATCCACAATCCGGGTGGAAAAATAGCGACCATCCAGCACGCCCGCGTTACGCCCCGGCGAAATCCCCGGCACGCCCTGAGCAAAATTCAGGTTCGGGTTCATGCGTGTTTCCGGCGTGATAAACCAGGCACGCAGCAGGCTGGCGGCTTTATCGGCATATTTCTGCTCACCGGAGAAATACCAGGCCAGCGTCAGGTTCTGCACCCGCGCGGTGAAATCCGCCAGCCTTACGCCATCACTCTGATCGTTTTTGCTGGCCGGATTCACCTGCCCGTCTTTGCGGATCCACGGCAGCCCGTCGGGTTTGCTGTCATCCGGCCACCAGTAGGCACTCAGGCTGAGGTAATCATGTTTTGACCCGCCCGGCGGCGTCATGCCTTTGTCGGTCACGCTCAGCGCGGGTTTCTTCAGGGCGGAATCCGCGGCAGCCAGCAGTTGCTGATACGCCAGTGCCGTTTGTGGCGCGGCCGTGTGTTGGTGAAGTTGCTGGCGAACCACGACCATTTGCGCCGGGTTCAGAAATGCCGGTTCCGCCGCCTGCGCGCCCGCCATCAGCCCCAGCATCAGGGCGATACCCGCCGTGATTCCCTTCTGCTTACCGCACCGCATTAACGTCATGTTTTCTCCCGGCTTGGCGCCGTTGATCTGTTGAGATTTCACGCTTTAGTCATACTAATAAAGCAATGAACCCCGGGTTTCGCCAGTCAGAAGTGGCTTAAATGCCGACAATAAGCCTAACAAGTGACCAGAATCACAATTTGATAACAAACTAAGCATTTCTTATTTGTCCGACTTTTAATTTCAAATCCCTCTTCTACGCTTGCTCAATACATAACCAAAAACATCTCACCCTACAAACGAGAGAGTAACGACAATGGATATCAACGTTCTGGTCATGATCGGTTACTTCGTCTTAATGATTGCCATCAGTTATGCGTTCAAGAAAATGGCTTCCGGCTCCTCAAGTCACTATTTCCGTGGCGGCGGGCGAATGCTCTGGTGGATGGTCGGCGCGACCGCCTTTATGATCCAGTTCAGCGCCTGGACCTTTACCGGCGCGGCCGGACAGGCTTACCGCTACGGTTTCAACGTGGTCAGCGTGTTCGCCGGTAACGTGTTTGGTTATCTGGTTGCCTGGTGGTGGTTCGCCGCCCGCTTCCGCCAGTTGCGTGTTGATACGGCAACAGAGGCGATTAATCATCGCTTCGGCAAAGGTAATGAACAGTTTTTCACCTGGATGATCATTCCGCTGAGCATTCTCAGCGCGGGGGTATGGCTGAACAGTCTGGCGGTGTTTGCCAGCGCGGTATTCCATCATGACATCACGCTGACGCTGTGGGTCACGGGGATTGTGGTGCTGGTGATTTCGCTGCTCAGCGGCGCATGGGGCGTGGTCGCCAGTGATTTTGTGCAGACGCTGGTGGTGGCGATTATTTCGGTTGCCTGTGCGGTGGTAGCGCTGTTTAAAGTCGGCGGCCCGGTGAAACTGGTCACTGAGTTTCCTTCCGGATTCCTCACCGGCCCGGACGTCGGCCCGCATTACATCTCGCTGCTGGTGGCCTGTTTCCTGTTTTTCTTTATCAAGAATGTGCAGAGCATCAATAACCTGCAGGATTCCTACCGTTTCCTGAATGCCAAAGACAGTTTCAATGCCAAAAAAGCGGCACTCTTCGCGCTGGTGCTGATGCTGGTGGGGACAATCATCTGGTTCATCCCGCCGTGGGCAGTGGCGATCCTGTATCCTGACGCGGCAACCGCACACCCTGAACTGGGCAAAAACGCCACGGATGCGGTGTATCTGATTTTTGCCGAACGCGCCATGCCGATGGGCACCGTGGGTCTGCTGATGGCCGGCTTATTCGCCGCTACCATGTCTTCCATGGACTGCGCACTGAACCGTAACTCCGGGATTTTTGTCCGCAGCTTCTGGACGCCGGTAATCAACCGCAACAGCGAACGCAGCGATAAATATCAGCTGCGCGTCGGTCAGATTGCCTGCGTGGTCAACGGCGTACTGGTCATTCTGGTGGCGCAATACATGCACACCATGCAGACCGTCAGCCTGTTCGATCTGATGATGAAAGTCGGCACGCTGATGCAGGCACCGATTGTCGTGCCACTGTTCCTCGGTGTGTTTATCCGCAAGACGCCGGACTGGGCGGCGTGGGTGACGGTGCTGTTTGGATTGTGCGTGTCGTATGTGGTGGCGAACCTGTTCACCGCGCCGGACGTCGCCCGTCTGCTGGGCATCACCCTGACCTCGCGTGAACTGCTGGATGTGGCGATCATGTGGAATATCTTTGCGCATCTGGTGTTTACCGGCGGGTTCTTCTGCCTGACGCAACTGTTCTGGCGCGAAACCGATTCGGCAAGAAATACCCAGCGTCGTAAATTCTTCACTGACATGGAAACGCCGGTGTATGCCGACCATGAACAGGATGAGTTTGACCGCTTGCAGCGCGATAAAATCGGCCGTATTTCGATGTACATGGGCGCGGGGTTATTGCTGATGGTGCTGGTGCCGAACCCGCTTTGGGGACGGATCCTGTTCCTGCTGTGTGCGCTGGCTATTTTGCTGTTCGGCTGGGTTTTGCACCGCAGCGCGGAGAAAGGCATGAAAGCGGCGCAGGCCGGTAAAGCGGCTAAACGCCATGTGGCGACGTCACAGCGGTAGATAAATGATGCAGGGTTTCTGGTGGAAGCCCTGCTTTTTTTTACAACAACCCACGCTGTATTAACGTTATGCGCGTGGCTTCGTTCAAATCATATCCGGGCAAATCGTCTTTGCGTACCCATGCATAGTCTTCAAATTCATCATTGAGAGTGATCGCGGTATTTTTCGCATGACAGTGGAAAAGCAGGTAAATCATGTAGATTTCCTCTGTCCGTCCATCCGGGTAGGTTTTGGTGCGTATATCATCACGGAACGTCCATGGCGTGATATGCGTCAGTTCCAGCGCCTCACCGAGTTCTTCCCGCACTTCGCGCAGCAAAGCCTGTTCTATGGTTTCGCCCGGTTCAACGCCTCCCCCGGACAATGCCCACTGACCGGGAAATACACCACGGCCGGAGGGCATTTTGCACAACAAATAGGTTCCCTGATGTTCAATTAACGGACAGACAATGGTTCTCTGGCGCACAGTGACTTTCCTTAGTGACAATTTTCAGAAGCCAAAAGTATCATAAAGCCGCCTTCCGCCCTGCGATTCAGGTCATAAAAAAACCCGCTTTGGCAGCGGGTTTTGATGGCAAACAAAAATGATGACGCAGCATATTTATTTGGGAAGCTCTGACACCTGTTTCACTTCCGTTTTGCTGATTTGCTGTTTCACACCATTGGCATCGGTATATTCCAGCAGACCGGAGTCGGCTTCTTTCGGTTTACCGTCACTAATGATGGTACGCGCATCATTGGTTTGAATCGCATAACTTGTACGGGTACAACCCGACAGCGCGGCGACACACATGATGGCGGCTAAAGGTAAAAGCATTTTTTGCGGCAATAAAGTCCTGTTCATCTTTCTCTCCTTTGTCATGATTTCCGGATAAATCAGTTATCCAGTTCACTCATGTTCTTCACCTGGTCGCGGTTAATTTGCTCAGTCTGACCCGTCTCGGCGTTTTTATAAGACACCAGACCGGTATCGTCATCGACCTGCGGTTTTCCGTCGGTGACGATGGTTTTCCCGTCCGTCGTTTTAATCGCCTGATTCGACGCACAACCTGCGACAAAAAGAATGGACACAGCGGCAAGTGATGCGGCAATAAGGTTTGCTTTCTTCATGGTGTTTCTCCTGAAACGGGATTCTGATTAGAAGTATGTGTCAGGTAATTATAGTCGCCCTGCCGGAGCGGTTTTCAAAATAGGACAATTGGAAGTTTTTGGTGAATTATCAGGCAAACACCATAAAATAATAATAACCTCGGGTAATCACGCAGGATAAATACGCTACGGGTATTTTAGTGACCGCAGAAATATTGCGTTTTCATGGCGTAATCCACGTGCAGAACGATGTCATTAACCATTCAGGGCTGTAATTACAGGCGGAGTGGATAAGGTGCCCTGAGAACAAAATTATCCCTGACAAAATAACAAAAAATGCAATCCGGATATGTTGCTGAGTCATTGAGGATGACCTCTTCTAAATACGTTAAATTTTTGCAGGTCAAAGCCTGGGCTTTCAACCTTCCGCTATAGAGTTTATCGGCGCTCCCCCGCTGAGCTTTAGCCTCCGACGGTGCAATGTATGCCTCCTGCCCTCCAGTGCAATAAAACGCGCTGACTTTTTGCGTCTTAATCCGTATCATACGCGCCACACGTACGCGTGCCGGATGCTGACTGCGGGAGCGAAACCGCCTTTTATCATCGGCCAGCGGGAGCATGAACGCGACCCGACCGGCATGCTGAACAAGAAACTCGCGTGGCAGGTTTCCCTGCTTCGCCACCAGACGAATTGAACATCAAAAAATGTCAGATACTCAGTCAGTTAACAAGAAAGAGCAGTACAACCTCAATAAGCTGCAAAAGCGCCTGCGTCGTGACGTAGGGAAAGCGATTGCTGACTTCGGCATGATCGAAGAAGGCGATCGCATCATGGTGTGTCTCTCCGGCGGGAAAGACAGTTACACCATGCTGGAAATTTTGCGCAATCTGCAACAAAGCGCACCGGTGAATTTTTCACTGGTGGCGGTCAACCTTGACCAGAAACAACCGGGCTTTCCGGCGCACATTCTGCCTGAGTATTTAGAAACGCAGGGCGTGGAATATAAGATTGTCACCGAAGACACCTATTCCATCGTTAAGGATAAAATTCCTGAAGGCAAAACCACCTGTTCGCTGTGTTCACGTCTGCGCCGTGGGATCTTGTACCGCACCGCCACTGAACTGGGTTGTACCAAGATTGCGCTCGGTCATCACCGCGATGACATCCTGCAGACGCTGTTCCTCAATATGTTCTACGGCGGCAAACTGAAAGGCATGCCACCAAAACTGATGAGCGACGATGGCAAGCACATCGTGATCCGTCCACTGGCGTACTGCCGCGAGAAAGATATCGAGCGTTTTGCGATTGCGCGCGAATACCCGATTATTCCTTGCAACCTGTGCGGCTCGCAGCCGAACCTGCAACGTCAGGTTATCGGTGACATGTTGAAAGACTGGGACAAAAAATACCCTGGCCGTATCGAAACCATGTTCAGCGCGATGCAAAACGTGGTGCCTTCCCATCTCAACGACATGAACCTGTTCGATTTTAAAGGGATCCGTCATGGCGACGCTGTTGTTGACGGCGGAGACCTGGCGTTTGACCGTGAAGATATTCCGATGCAGCCGGTAGGCTGGCAGCCGGAGGACGAGGAAGCGGCAGTTGCGGTGGAACGTCTCAACGTGCTGGAAATCAAATAACCTGCCGCGACCCGTCTGACGCGTCATTGAAAAGCCCGCTGCGAATGCGGGCTTTTTTGTTTTTCAGGCCAGCGTGACGGTATCTGTCCAGTTGTAATTGGTCATCTTAAGTTTTACCGGCAGGCTGAGTGAGCCGAAGTGCCGGTGCTGATTTTTCAGAAAGAACGTCCGCAACCCTTCCGGTAAATATTGCGCACTGTAACGCAGCACCGTGCTGTGCCAGAAAATCTGCGGGATAGCCCCGTTCGGGTAACGCTGTTTGATTTTCGACGCCCACGGCGTGTCGAGCAGATGATCGACCAGCGACTGTCTGATTTGCAGGCTTTTTTCATCCGGCGTCCCGGCCAGCAGAAGCTGATCCGGTAACGCGACCAGCCGCAGATCACTGATTTGCATGATATGTCCTGCGCAGTGTTGCTCGAAGATCGCGATCAGTTCCGCGCGGCGGGGTTCATCTTGCGGACGCGCATAAAGCGCCTGAGTGACAGCGAAAAAGGTGAAATGCATGCCGTTAAGCGGGGCAATGTCGGCCAGCGGATCGCCCTGCGCGGCGGTGTGCAGTTCCTGCAATAAGCCCGCCATTGCCGCCCCGGCGAGGTTGCCGCTGGTGATGGCCAGCCGGGTCGGATGATAGAAAGGCTCCGTGCGGATGGCGCCGGTCCCGGGGTGGTCATTCCATACAGAAACTGTTTTTTCGTTCGCGCTGTCATACGCCTGATGAATCATTTCCCTGGTATGCAAAGCGGGCTCCTGATAAGTGAAAATGAGATGAAACCGACAGTAACGGCTCTGAATGCACCTTGCAGAGGAAAAACCTCAAAAAGATTGAGCGAAATCAACATTAGAATCGCTGAATCGGTGCAGTATCTATTTCGCAGGTGAATGCAACGTCAAGCGATGGGCGTTGTGCTCCATATTGTCTTATTTCCAAATTTTTAGAATTAATGCATAGCACAATTTAATTCGAACGACGCCGGTCTTATTGACCGGCTTTTTTTTGCATTTTTTTCACAACATCAACCACTACTACGCCTCTACAACCATCTGCTCTTTTTCAGCCACAGCGCCACGCCGCCGCCCAGCGCAATCAGACAGGCGCAGAAAATCCCGAAACCAAAGGGTGAGGTATTTCCCGGAATGCCGCCCAGATTGACCCCAAACAGACCGGTCAGGAATGTCGCAGGCAGGAAAACCATCGCCAGCAATGACATGGTATAGGTGCGGCGGTTCAGGGAATCCGCCATCAGTGAACTGATTTCATCAGAAAGCACCGCCGTGCGCGCAATGCTGGCATCCAGATCATCCAGGCCACGGCCTAAACGGTCGGAGATCTCCTGCATCAGACGCCGGTCATCATCATTCATCCACGGCAGACGTTCACTGGCAAGACGGGAAAACACATCCCGCTGCGGTGCCATGTAACGACGCAGCACAATCAGTTGCTTGCGCAATAAAGCCATCGCGCCGCGCTCCGGCACCTGCTGTTCCATCAGGTCGTCTTCGATATCGATAATTTTATCGTGCAGATCTTCAATGAAATTGCTGGTGTGATCGGTCAGCGCATCGCAAATCTCCACCAGCCAGCGGCCGGTGTTGGTCGGTCCGCTGCCCTGTTTCATATCCCCGATCATCTCTTCCATGGAAAACACTTTCCGGTGTCGTGTGGAGACAATCATTTTATCGGTGAGATAGACGCGGATGGTGACCAGCTGGTCAGGGCGTGCATCGGCATTAAGATTGATGCTGCGCAGGGTGATCAGCGTCCCCTCGCCGACCCGCATGACTTTCGGACGTACGCTGTCACCGGCCAACGCTTCACGCACGGTGTCCGGCAGCACCGGCGTGCTGTTAATCCACTGTTCACTGGCAGGAAGGGTGTAATCGAGATGCAACCAGCAGGGTTTATCTTCGCTGGCAACACACTGCGGGCTGATGTGGTTCACACCGCCCTGTCCGTCCATCTGGAAGGCATAAACTGCATCTGAAACCTGTAACTCTTTTCCCTTGATGACGTCCACGACGTTCCTCACTTTTTCTTCGTTATCTCTGCTGATAGTAGCGTTAAGTGTCTGAAATTCAATTTTATCTACCCGCCGGGTGCCTGCATTTCTGCCAGCGC
This sequence comes from Rahnella sp. BIGb0236, assembly GCF_004364755.1. Classification (NCBI taxonomy): domain Bacteria; kingdom Pseudomonadati; phylum Pseudomonadota; class Gammaproteobacteria; order Enterobacterales; family Yersiniaceae; genus Rahnella; species Rahnella sp. BIGb0236. Next base: position 217,678 of record NZ_SOAO01000007.1, on the reverse strand, counting down.
GGGCATCACTTTACGCATCATTTCAAGGAATTTTCGTAACCGTGCAGGGTAATAGCTGGAATACGGATAGACCAGATAAACCGGCAGCGGCAATGCATTCCAGCCGGGTAAAACCCGTTGCAGACGCCCTTCGGCGATATCTTCTTTCACAATCCACGAGGACACAATGCCAGCCCCCAGCCCGGAAAGCGCGGCCTTGCGTACGGCGTATAAGCTGTCCGTCGCCAGACGCGGCATGATCGTGCAACTGTCCATTCTGCCGTCGATATCATGACGCAGCGTGACCTCGTTACGGTAAAAGGTGCTTAATGCAATCCAGGGTAACTGCGGCAGTTCGCTGACGTCATTCACCGGATGCTGTTGCAGCAACGCGGGCGTGGCGACGGCAATTCGCGGCACCTCGGCCAGTAGAATGGCAACCATCGAGGGATCTGCGACGTTTCCCACCTGAATGGCGCAGTCGATATCTTCAGACATAAAGTCGGGCGTCCGGTCATTGAGCATCCAGTCGACCGAAAGCTGCGGATAACGCTGCAGATATTCCGTCAGCGGCGCGATCAGCTGATCCTGACCAAATGCATGGGGCGCGCGCACCCGCAGGATCCCCACCGGTTCATCCCCCGCACCGTGCAGCTGATCTTCCAGTGCCGTCCAGCGTCCCAGCAATAATTTCGCCTGCTCATAACAGCGTTCGCCGTCATCGGTGAGTTTCATCGCATGGGTGGTTCGCAGGATGAGTTTCGCGCCCAGCAGGCGTTCCAGCGACTGCAACCGGCGGCTGACGGTCGGCTGGCTGGTGCTCAGTTGTGTGGCCGCAGCGGACAGGCTGCCGCTCTCGACGATCCTCACGAAAGTTTGCATCAGGTCGATGCGGTCGATACCGCTGGTGACGGGATTGCTCATACGCCTCACGTATAACAGTTTTACCTTTCTGCAGGCTACCACTTATAACCATTCAGGTGAAGAATGCATTCCACGCAACCGAACATACAAATCAATTCTTCAGGGGTCACGTTATGTCAGAACTTACCAGCACATCCGCTGTTCCGGAATCTGCCCTGTCGGGCAAAATCATTTTCACCCTGGCCGCCGGTGCCGGATTAAGCGTCGCCTCAATCTATTACAGTCAGCCGATGCTCGGCATCATGGGCGGTAATCTTAAAGCCAGCACCACATCGGTCGGGCTGATCCCGACGCTGACGCAGGCGGGCTATGCATTGGGGATCCTGTTTCTTATCCCGCTGGGCGACCGCCATGACCGCCGCACCCTTATCCTGCTGAAAAGTATATTGCTGGCCGCTGCGTTGCTGCTCTGCGGTTTTGTGCCGGGCATTCACGGTTTACTGATCGCCAGCCTGATCACCGGTATCGGCGCGACGATGGCGCAGGATATCGTCCCGGCGTCAGCCCATCTCGCGCCAGCGGCGCAACGGGGGAAAACCGTCGGCACCGTGATGACCGGTTTACTGGTCGGGATTTTGCTTTCCCGCGTTATCAGCGGCTTTGTCGCTGAATATTTTGGCTGGCGGGTGATGTATCAGCTGGCGGCACTCAGCGTGGCGCTGATTGGCGTGGCGCTCTGGCGGGTATTACCGCGTTTCACGCCGGACACCCGTATCAGTTATACCGCTCTGTTGCATTCGATGTTTGGCCTGTGGAAAAACTATAAAACGCTGCGCCATGCCGCTCTGGCTCAGGGGTTGTTATCCGTCGCATTCAGCGCATTCTGGTCTACGCTGGCCATCATGCTCAATGAACATTTCCATCTCGGCAGTGCGGTTGCCGGGGCGTTTGGTCTGGCCGGGGCGGCCGGGGCGCTGGCAGCACCGCTGGCGGGTGCACTGGCGGATAAAAAAGGTCCGGCGCGGGTGACTCAGGTCGGGTCGGCGCTGGTGATGGTGTCATTCGCGGCCATGTTCCTGCTGCCGTTGTTGTCGCCACATGCCCAGCTGGCATTGATTGTGCTGAGTGCCATCGGTTTTGACTTAGGTATTCAGGCCACGCTGGTCGCCCATCAGACGCTGGTGTATGGCCTTGAACCGGCCGCCCGGGGTCGCCTGAACGCCCTGCTGTTCACCGTGGTATTCATCGGCATGTCAGCCGGTGCGGCGCTCGGCAGTAAAGCACTCGACGCCGGGGGCTGGACAGGTGTGGTGGCGCTGGCAACAGCCGCAGCGGGCGCGGCATTGCTGGTGCGTCTGTTCAGCCGTAAAAGCTGAGTGTTGAGATAAAATAAAAGCGCCCGCGGTTTTCACTCCGCGGGCGCTTTTTTGTCTCAGTGAGATCAGTGTTTAATGATGTACATTTCCTGGCTGTAAGCCACGTCTTCCGGATTGGTGATCGGATAGCCTTTCACCCAGGGTTTAATCAGACGTCCGTTGGTGTACTGATAAATCGGCGCAATCGGTGCCTGACCGGCGATAATCTGCTCGGCTTTGTTGTAGTCATCATTACGACGGGCGTCGCTGGTTTCCCGGCTGGCATCGCTGATCACTTTGTCGTATTCCGCGTTGCTGAACTTGCTGATGTTGCCGTTATGGGTGGAAGTCAGCAGTGACAGGAAGGTAGAGGCTTCATTGTAATCGCCGATCCACGAGGCGCGGATCACATCAAAATTGCCGGTGTTGCGGCTGTCGATATAGGTTTTCCATTCCTGATTCACCAGTTTCACTTCCGCACCCAGCGTCTTTTTCCACATCGAGGCCACTGCAATAGCGATTTTCTGATGGCTTTCTGAGGTGTTGTACAGCAGCGTCAGTCGCAGTGGTTTCGCCGGGCCGTAACCCGCCGCCGCCAGCAGGCTTTTCGCCTGCGCATTCAGCTCTTCCTGCGAATACTGTTGCAGCTCACTTTCGGTCGGTTTGAAGCCATTGGTCACGTCCGGCGTGAAACGCCACGCCGGTTTTTCACCGGTGCCCAGCACTTTTTCCGCGATGATTTTACGGTCGATACTCAGGGAAAGCGCCTGACGCACGCGCGCATCGTCGGTCGGTGCGCGGCGGGTATTGAAGGCGTAGTAGTACGTGCCAAGCTGATAGGGTGTAAACACCTGCCCCGGCAGATCGCGCAGCAGCTTTTGGTACTGATCTTTCGGGAATGACTCGGTGATATCGATATCATCGGCCAGATAGCGTTTCGTCGCATTCGACTCTTTGTTGATCGGCACGAAAGTGACTTTGGTCAGCACCGTGCGGGCGTGATCCCAGTAGTGAGGATTGGGTTCCAGCACCAGTTTTTCGTTGACCACGCGATCTTTCAGCACATACGCGCCGTTACCCACCAGATTGCCCGGTTTGGTCCAGTCGTTACCGTATTTTTCCACGGTGGCCTGATGCACCGGAAACAGACTGAAATTCGCCAGCAGGCTGACAAAATAAGGCACCGGTTTATCCAGTGTCACCCGCAGCAATGTCGGGCTGACGGCGGTGACGCCCAGTTTATCCACCGGCATTTTACCGGCGATGATAGCGTCGGCATTGGAAATGCCCGCCAGCCCGGCAAACCACGCGCCGGAGGACGAGCCTTTCGGATCGACCAGACGCTGCCAGCTGTAAACGAAATCCTGCGCCGTGACCGGATCGCCATTCGACCATCTGGCGTCTTTGCGTATCGTGAACAGGAATACCTGATTGTTCTGGTTTTGCCAGCTTTCGGCCACGCCCGGAATACTTTTGCCGCTGGCATCCTGATTCACCAGCCCTTCGAACAGGTCACGCGCGACCTGCGCTTCCGGCAGGCCGACCACTTTTGCCGGATCCAGTGAAGCGGGTTCATCTTTGATATGGCGGACAATTTCCTGTCTGGCGGCGAGTTGCGTACCGGCCGGCACCTGCGCAGCGAAGGCCTGACCGGCAGTCAGCGCGACCAGCGCAGCGCATAAGGAAGAGGATAAAAGCGGAAATGATTTTCCCTGCGGCATAAATTCTCCTGAACAGACAAAGGGCTACGCCCTGAAACATTCAGGAGTTTTATCATTATCGGGAATAATCCCCTATAAGAAATCATTCCAGATTTGCCTTCGCGCACAAAACCGCAGGAATTGACGAAAAAATGCCGGGTGAAATCAGGCTGAACCGGCGATGTCGATGCCGCCGCAATGGAATTTCAGGGCGGGATCCACATCCTGCGCCAGCCAGGTCGGGCCATCGAGATCAATAAACTTCGCGCCCGCCGTCAGCGGTAAGGCGGCGCGAACCGCCCGCGAAGTGCATAACATGCAGCCAAGCATGATCTCAAACCCCTGCTCACGTGCGGCGTCGGCCAGCGCCAATGCTCCGGTCAGGCCGCCGGTTTTATCCAGCTTAATGTTGATCATGTCATAGCGGTTTTTCAGTGCCGGCAGCCCTTCCACGGTATGGCAGCTTTCGTCAGCGCAAATGGGCAGCGGATGGATAAAGTTTTCCAGCGCCGAATCTTCACCGGCGGGCAGCGGCTGTTCCAGCATCAGGATGCCGAGATCTGCCAGCAGCTGACAGCGCGCCACCAGTCCGTCGCTTTGCCAGGCTTCATTGGCATCGACAATCAGCGAGGCGTTCGGCACGGCGGCGCGCACCGCCACCAGCCGTTCAGCAATCAGACGGTCATCGAGTTTGATTTTCAGCAGCGTCGCGCCCTGCTGCTGGAGGGCCAGCGCCGCTTGCGCCATGGCTTCCGGCGATCCGATGCTCACGGTTTGCGCCATGCTGATGGAAGGCAGCGGTTCAGTGCCGGTCAGTTGCCATAAATTCAGACCAAGGGTCTGGGATTCAAGATTCCACAGCGCGCAGTCCAGCGCATTACGGGCAGCGCCCGCCGGGAGTAAGTGTTGCAATTGTTCGCGGCTGGCGCCCTGTTCGACCGCAGTCACCACACTGGCGATCTGCGCCATGACTGAGGTTTCACTTTCGTCATAACGTGGATACGGCGTGCATTCTCCGACGCCACGGATGCCATTTTCTTCAATTTCGACCGCCACCACCCGCGCTTCGGTGCGGCTGCCACGGGAAATAACAAACGGCGTATGTAACGGCCAGGCTTCCGGATAAAAGCGAACACTTCTCATAGCAGTTCCTTTTGTTATGCATAATGGATACAACTATTTAGCAATTATTATATATCCAACCTACAAATGTTACCCTAAACTGAAAGCCGTTTGACTCCAATGGAAATAGGAAATAATCATGACCCAGACAGTACACTTTCAGAGCAACCCGGTGAGCGTTGCAGGCAAGATCCCTCAGAAAGGCGACGTGGCCAAGCCTTTCAGCCTGGTCGCTAAAGACCTTTCTGATGTCAGCCTGAGCAGCTTTGCGGGTAAACGTAAAGTCCTGAACATTTTCCCAAGCATTGATACCGGCGTTTGCGCCACGTCCGTGCGTAAATTCAACCAGCTGGCAGGCGAAATCGACAACACCGTTGTGCTGTGCATCTCTTCTGATCTGCCTTTCGCCCAGTCACGTTTCTGCGGCGCGGAAGGGTTATCTAACGTGATCACCCTCTCCACCTTGCGTGGCGGTGATTTCAAATCTGAATACGGCGTGGGCATCACCGACGGCGCGTTGTCCGGTCTGACTGCCCGTGCGGTAGTGGTTCTGGATGGTCAGGACAACGTGTTGTACAGCGAACTGGTGAACGAAATCACCACCGAGCCTGACTATGAATCTGCCCTGGCTGTGCTGAAGTAATTCCTTCTTAGCAGACAGCAGATGAAAAAAAAGCAACGGCTGAGTCCGTTGCTTTTTTATTGGGCGCTCTTCCTGAGACGCGAATTATTCTTCGCTTTCACCCGTTTCACCGCGACGGCTGCTGAGACCGTATTCGCGCAGTTTGTTGGCGATAGCCGTATGCGACACGCCCAGACGTTTCGCCAGTTTACGCGTACTTGGATAAGTGCGGTAAAGACGGGTCAGCACCGAGCGTTCGAAACGTTTGCTGATGTCGTCCAGCGAGCCGTTTAGCGCTTCTTCACCTATCGTCACTTCGGCGTCGAAGTCCGGCAGCACGATATCCTGCGGACGTAGCTCGCCGCCTTCCAGTTGCGTCAGTGCACGATAAATGGCGTTTTTCAGCTGACGGACGTTGCCCGGCCAGCCGTAATGCGTCAGGTAATTCGCCAGTTGCGGGGACAGTTTCGGACGCGGCATGCCCTGTTCATCAGAGAAGCGCGCCACAAACAATTCGGTCAGCGGCATCACATCCGCAGGGCGGTCACGCAGCGGCGGCAGTGTCAGGCTCAGCACATTCAGGCGGTAATACAAGTCTTCACGGAATTCACCGCGCTGCACCAGTTCCACCAGATTTTTCTGCGTGGCGCACATCACCCGGACATCCACTTTCACTTCATGCTCTTCACCCACGCGACGGAAAGTGCCGTCATTGAGGAAGCGCAGCAGTTTGATCTGCATTCTCGGCGACATCTCACCGATTTCATCAAGCAGCACCGAACCGCCGTTAGCCTGTTCGAAGAAGCCTTTTTTGCCCTCAAGGGCATTCGGATAGGCCCCTGCGGCATAGCCGAACAGTTCACTTTCCACCACGTCATCCGGCAGTGACGCACAGTTGAGGCCGAGGAACGGCTTTTTACCGCGTGCGCTGCGCAGATGGCAGGCATGAGCCAGCAAATCTTTCCCGGTGCCGGTGTCGCCGACAATCAACAGCGGCGCATCCAGCATGGCGAGTTTACGCGCCTGATCCAGCACATGACGCATTTTCGTGCTGACCGCCACGATGTGGTCAAACTCGCTGTCATCGTTCACCGTCAGATCCTGCAACTGACGTCCCATACGGGCCGCCGATTTCAGCATCACCACGGCACCGGCGATTTCGCCTTGCTGGTCTTCGTTATCAATGCGGATCGGCGTGAGATCCATCAGGAAATCCTGACTGCGGATCACAATGCGCTCGGTATGCGGTTGCGCGTTGCCGCTTTCCAGCCAGCGCGTGACGTTGTAACCGGTGATCAAGCTGGCCGCGGTTACATTGCGGATTTTGTCTTCATCGAGTTCAAACAATGCCAGCGCGGCCGGGTTGGCCTGCTCGACTTTGCCTTTCATATCAATGGAAAAAACCGGTTCCGGCATGGAAACCAGTAACGCGCGCAGTGCGCGATGCTCCCGTTCGGAAGGCAGGAAAGACACGGTACGGACATCGGTCACGCCATCGATACGGCGGATTTCAGCCATCAGGGCGCGAAAAGTATCAAAATCCAGTTGGGAAAAATTCAGGTAAATGCGGCCGATCGAGGCAATCTCGATCCCGCGTAAATCAATACTGCGTAAAACCAGTAAATCGAGGAGTTCACGGGTGAGACCCAGGCGGTCTTCGCAAAAAACTTCCAGACGCATCAGTGTTGACCTTTTTCTGCCGGTGCGGAAATCGCTGCAGGCATAATACTCTTTCATGTACACCGGAAGAAGAGACTGTCACGAAAAGTTGACAAAATAATTCGCTGGCAGATATCCGGCTGTCATGATGATCCTGCATGCCTTGCGCTGTCACAGTGATTTCTGCTGGCCGCAACAGGCGGATGCCGGTTTCTCACTTCGCCCTTTTTCTGCTACTATCGCCCTTCTGATTTCATCGCCAAATGGTTCCCGACTATGAAGTTCGTCTCCTTTAATATCAACGGATTGCGCGCACGTCCGCATCAGCTTGCCGCCATTATCGAACAGCACCAGCCTGACGTAATTGGTTTGCAGGAAACCAAGGTGCATGACGACATGTTCCCGCTGGAAGAAGTCAGCCAGCACGGTTATCACGTGTTTTATCACGGCCAGAAAGGCCATTACGGCGTTGCCATGCTGACGAAGCAGGAACCGGTGGCTGTACGCCGTGGTTTCCCGGGTGATGACGAAGAGTCTCAGCGCCGGATCATCATGACCGATATCGAGACACCGCAGGGCATTCTGACGGTGATCAACGGCTACTTCCCGCAGGGCGAAAGCCGCGACCATCCGACCAAGTTCCCGGCCAAAGAGAAGTTTTATCGCGATTTGCAGGAGTATCTGACTACAAGTTTGTCCGTGAGTAATCCGGTCGTGGTGATGGGCGATGTGAATATCAGCCCGACGGATCTGGATATCGGTATCGGCGAAGACAGCCGTAAACGCTGGCTGCGCACCGGCAAATGTTCTTTCCTGCCGGAAGAACGTGAATGGATGGATCGCCTGAAAGGCTGGGGTCTGATCGACACCTTCCGCGCCGCGAATCCTGAAACTGCCGATAAATTCTCGTGGTTTGATTACCGTTCACGCGGCTTTGATGAAAACCGGGGTCTGCGTATCGATCTGATCATGGCAAGCACACCGCTGGCCGCGCGCTGTACCGCAACCGGTATTGATTACGATATCCGCGCCATGGAAAAGCCTTCTGATCATGCGCCAATCTGGGCAACGTTCGACCTGAAATAATGACCATGAAGACGATTGACGTGGTCGCCGCCCTGATCGAGCGGGAAGGCAAATTGCTGCTCGCCCGTCGGGATGCGTCCGGCGATCAGGCCGGTTTGTGGGAATTTCCCGGCGGAAAAGTCGAAGCCGGAGAAACTCAGCCCGCCGCACTGGTGCGCGAGTTGCAGGAAGAAATGGGCATTACGGCGACGGTGGAAGAGTTCATCGCCACCAGCGTGATGCAGCAACCGGCGCGGTTAATCCGTTTGCATGGCTGGCGGGTCAGCGGCTTCAGCGGCGTGATAACGTTACAGTGTCACTCAGAATACTGCTGGGTTTCGCCGGATGAGGTGCGTTCGTTTGAACTGGCTCCGGCAGATATTCCGCTGATCAATGCGTATCTGACGAAATCCACCCCGTCATCCTCGCGGTAAATAAAAAGGCGCGGAAGGTTTCCCGTTCCGCGCCTTTCTTTTCACGTTTCAGTCACGTTTCAGAAAGCGTTATTTCTTTAACACTTCCCATTTGAGTTCATTGGTACCCACCACATTCGGATCGCGTGAGCACTGTAATACCACGCTGTCAGCGGTGACCACCGCCCCCTCGCTGTAACTCTGGTTGTTGTAGATACAGCAATTGTGGCAGGTCGGCGCGCTGTTATTGTTGTTGCCGCTGTTCTCCCAGATCTGCGGCGGCAACGGCACCACGACATCCGCACCGTTGCCAATATTGCTGCGGTTCGCCATGGCCGGTACCGCCAGCAGCGCGCAGCCTGCCAGCAATGCCATCAGCAGGTTATTCATCAATACGTTTTTCATCACTGTTTGCTTCCTTCCCTTTGGTGCTCGCTTTGCGTCGTTTAGGGGCGCTTTTGCTTTTCGCTGCGCCCCCCGCCGGTTTGGAAGGCAGGCTGCGGAAAGCCGAAGACACGCGGTTCGTTTTGGCCTGTATGATGAGATTCTGCAACGTGGCGACCAGCGGTTGCATAAAGTCCTGATAACGGCAGCTCTTTTCACTGATACGCGTCAGCGTGGATTCCCAGTCAGCGGTCATATCAGGGCGCGCGGCAATGTCCGGCAGCGAATGGATCAGCGCGCGGCCGGTGTCGCTGGAATGAATGTAGCGCCCTTTTTTGTACAAAAATTCGCGGCGGAACAGCAACTCGATAATCCCGGCACGTGTGGCCTCCGTACCCAGCCCGTCGGTCGCGCGCAGAATTTTTTTCAACTCTTTATCCTGCACAAAACGCGCAATACCGGTCATGGCTGAAAGCAATGTGGCGTCAGTAAAAGGCCGTGGCGGCTGAGTCTGACGTTCAACCACTTCCCCGCGTTCGCACAGCAGTTCGTCACCTTTGGCGACCACCGGCAGCGGCGTGCCTTCGTTTTCCTCGTCGCGTTCTTTACTGCCCAGTAAAGTGCGCCAGCCCGCTTCGGCCAGAAAACGCGCCTTGGCGATAAATTTACCGCCCGCGATATCCAGGTCGATCACGCATTTGCGGTAAACCGCATCAGGGCAGAATTGCATCAGATATTGTCGCGCCACCAGACCATAGATCTTGCGTTCATCGTCGGTCAGGTTGACGTTGCTGCTGCGCGCCGTCGGGATAATCGCATGGTGCGCATCCACCTTTTTGTCGTCCCAGCACCGGTTGCGTATATCGGTATCCACCACCGGTTGCGGCATCAGATCAGGCCGGTGAACGCCGATGGCGTTGATGACGGCATGACGCCCGGCAAAATGCTCCTCTGGCAGGTATCGGCTATCCGAACGCGGATACGTAATCAATTTGTGCGTTTCGTATAATTTCTGGCAGATATCGAGGATCTGCTGGGCGCTGAAACCAAAGGCTTTCGAACCTTCAATCTGCAAAGTGGAGAGCGAAAACGGCAGCGGCGCGATGTCGTTCTCACGTTTATCATTATAGCCGGTGACCATCGCCGGTTGTCCGGCAATGCGCGCCACCACATGATCGGCCAGCGGACGGTGCAGCAAACGCCCTTCTTCATCCTGATACGGCTCGCAGGAATCACTCGGCTGCCACAGCGCCACAAAACGCTCTTCGGCAGGCGTCACGATATGCGCTTTCACTTCAAAGAAATCTTTCGGGATGAAGTTTTCGATGTCTTCATCACGTCGCACCACCAGCCCGAGCACCGGCGTTTGCACGCGGCCAACGGACAGCACGCCGTTGTAACCGGCATTACGCCCGAGAATGGTGTAGGCGCGGGTCATGTTGATGCCGTACAGCCAGTCGGCGCGGGCACGGGCCAGCGCCGACACACACAGCGGAATAAAGTCGCGGTTGTCACGCAGGCGGTCAATGGCACGTTCCACGGCCTGCGGGTTAAGATCGTTAATCAGGCAGCGTTGGGTCGCCTGCCGTTTTTCCGGCGTCAGTTCGAGGTAATCGAGCACTTCATCTACCAGAAGTTGCCCTTCGCGATCCGGGTCACCGGCGTGGACGACCTGCGTCGCTTCGAGCAGCAAACGTTTGATGACGTTGAGTTGTTTGGCGACAGAAGAGCGCGGCTGAAGTTGCCACTTTTCCGGAATGATCGGCAGATCGGCCAGCGACCAGCGCGCAAAGCGGCTGTCGTAGGCGTCGGGCTGCGCCTGTTCGAGTAAGTGACCGACGCACCAGGTCACCACCTGATCGTTGCCACAGGCAATATAACCGTCGCCGCGACGATGAGGTTTCGGCAGGACATCCGCGATGGCGCGGGCAAGGCTGGGTTTTTCGGCAATGAACAGACGCATCAACATGCACCCGTTTGCGGTGTGATCGCTACAGAGATTTCCATTGTCCCATCCTTCATTTCACTACGTCCTCATCATGCAGAGGGGGCTATGTTAGCCGCTGGCGGCGTAATTAGTAAGACGGTTAGAAGCTTCTGAGACAGCAGTCGCTCATTATGGCAGCAAAAAACCGGTTTAATCGGAAAACGCCGATTAAAACCGGTTAATAAATGCGCCGCCAGGATTTAGAGGTGGCTGACGAAAGGTGTGCTGTCGGCCGGGATCACCTGCAGGCTGGCTTTCAGCTGTGGCGTGCCGAGGTAGAGAAATCCGACGATTTTGTCGTTTTCACCGCATTTGAATGCCTTGCGCACATCCGCATGGTCGGTCCATGCGCCGGTGCGCCAGATGCCGTTAAAGCCCTGCGCCAGCGCGGCCATCTGCATGGCGTGAACCGCACATCCGGCAGACAGCAGTTGCTCCCACTGCGGCACTTTCGGGCTGTCTTTGCAGGTGGCAATCACGGTAATGATTTGTGGCGCACGTAATGGCGCCTGCGTGGCCTTTTCAATGGCTTTTTCATCCGCGCCGTCTTTAATGGCCGCTGCACGCAGCACTTCACTGAAACGGGTCAGGCCGTCGTTTTCAGCAATCACGAACCGCCACGGCTGTAATGCCCCATGATCCGGCGCGCGCATACCGGCATGAATGATGTTTTGCAGCGCTTCGCCCGCCGGTGCAGGAGCAGCCAGACGGGAAGCAGAACGGCGGTTAAGTAATAAGTCCAAAGCATCCATGATGTTCTCCTGAGAATAAGGGCTATTTGGATTACGTTAACATAAGCGTAACGCCTTTTTCCAACGTACACATGGCTTTCAGATAATGCATCACTGCCAAATCCTGACATGATTTAAAGCTGACATTTTTCCGGCAGGTCATTAGGATAGCGGGACTTATCCGTCTTGTTGGAGAGACCATGCGCACATTGTGGCGAATTATCGCCGGTTTTTTTAAGTGGACCTGGCGTCTTCTTAATTTCGTCAGAGAATTTATTCTCAACGTATTTCTTATTCTGATTATTCTGGCCGGTGTCGGCATCTGGTACGCCGTGCAGGACAAACCGGTAGAAACGACCAAAGGTGCGCTGCTGGTTGATCTCAGTGGTTCCGTGGTCGACAAACCGTCGGTCAATAATAAAGTCCGTCAGTGGGGCCGCGAATTGCTTGGCACCTCAAGCAGCCGTTTGCAGGAAAACTCGCTGTTTGATTTAGTCGATACGATCCGTGCCGCGAAAGACGATAAAGACGTCACCGGTATCGTGTTGCAACTGACCGATTTCACCGGTACTGACCAGTCATCCATGCAATATATCGGCAAAGCACTGCGCGAATTCCGCGACGCAGGCAAACCGGTGTATGCCATCGGCGACAGCTATAATCAGTCGCAATACTATCTGGCCAGCTATGCCAATAAAATCTATCTGTCGCCACAGGGCGCGGTCGATCTGCACGGTTTTGCCACGAATAATCTCTATTACAAATCGTTGCTGGATAAGCTGAAAGTCACCACCAATATCTTCCGCGTAGGTACCTATAAATCCGCCGTAGAACCGTTGATCCGTGATGATATGTCCCCTGCCGCACGCGAAGCTGACAGCCGCTGGATTGGCGGATTGTGGACCAACTATCTCAATACCGTTTCCGCTAACCGTCAGATCACCCCTGAACAGTTGTTCCCGGGCGCGGCGGGCGTGCTGGCCGGTATGCAGGCCACCGGTGGCGATATGGCGCAATACGCGCTGAAAACCAAACTGGTGGATGCGCTGGCATCACGCACCGAAGCGGACAACGAGATGGTGAAAGCCTTTGGCTGGAACAAAACCACCAAAGACTTTAATTACACCAGCATTTACGATTACTCGCCGAAACCAAAACCGGACAATAACGATCCGCAAATCGCCGTGATCTTCGCGACGGGCGCAATCAACGACGGTGAAGAACAGCCGGGTGCAGTCGGTGGCGACACCACGGCACAGCAAATTCGTGAGGCCCGTCTGGATCCGAAGGTGAAAGCGATTGTCCTGCGCGTCAACAGCCCTGGCGGCAGCGTCAGCGCATCTGAAGTGATCCGCTCTGAACTGGCTGCGGCCAAAGCCGCAGGCAAACCGGTGGTGGTTTCTATGGGCGGCATGGCGGCTTCCGGCGGTTACTGGATCTCCACGCCAGCTAACTACATCATCGCCAGCCCGAGCACCCTCACCGGCTCCATCGGTATCTTCGGCGTGATCAACACTTACCAGAACACGCTGGATTACGCCGGTGTGCATACCGACGGTGTGGCGACGTCACCGCTGGCGGATATTGCGTCCACCAAAGCGCTGCCGCCGGAGTTCTCCCAGATGATGCAGCTGAACATTGAGAACGGTTATAAAACCTTCCTCGGTCTGGTGGCGGATTCCCGTCATAAAACGCCTGAACAGATTGATCAGATTGCACAGGGGCATGTGTGGCTCGGCTCTGACGCCAAAGCCAACGGTCTGGTGGATGAACTGGGCGATTTCGATGACGCGGTGAAGAAAGCGGCGGATCTGGCGAAACTGCCAAAATGGCAACTGAACTGGTATGTCAGCGAACCCGGTCTGGCTGATCTGCTGTTCTCGCAAGTGAGCGCGTCTGTTCATGCGATGTTGCCAGCGGCGATTCAGGCCTATTTGCCTGAGCCAGTCAGCAAGATGGCGATGGCGCTGAAATCACAGGCCGACCTGTTCAGCAACATGAACGATCCGCAAAACCGTTACGCACTTTGCCTGACCTGTGGTGACGTGAAGTAACATCCCGATTTGGCATAAAGATTCACCGGAATGCACAGCCCGACGCTTCTCGCTGAGAACGTCGGGCTTTTTTAGGGTGGGACACCTGCAGATAAGCCTTTATACTTAGCGCAGTGGCTTTCACCTTTCTAAAAAAAGAACATCTTTAATGACTAAAAAATCTATTTACGTTGCCTATACCGGCGGCACCATTGGTATGCAGCGTTCTGAACAGGGTTACATTCCGGTTTCCGGCCATTTGCAGCGCCAGCTGGCGCTGATGCCTGAATTCCACCGCCCTGAGATGCCTGAATTCACCATCAAAGAATACGCGCCACTGATGGATTCCTCTGACATGACGCCGGAAGACTGGCAACACATTGCCGACGATATTCAGGCGCATTACGACGAGTACGACGGTTTCGTCATCCTGCATGGTACGGACACCATGGCGTTTACCGCCTCCGCACTCTCTTTTATGCTTGAAAACCTGAGCAAGCCGGTTATTGTGACAGGGTCACAGATTCCGCTCGAAGCCCTGCGTTCTGACGGACAAATCAACCTGCTGAACTCGCTGTATATCGCGGCTAATCATCCGGTCAACGAAGTCACCCTGTTCTTCAACAACCGTCTGTATCGCGGCAACCGCAGCACTAAAGCACACGCCGATGGTTTCGATGCCTTTGCCTCACCGAACCTCTCGCCGCTGCTGGAAGCCGGGATCCACATCCGCCGTCTTTCCACGCCATCACTGCCGGAAGTCCCTGCCGCTAAACTGAAAGTGCATCACATCACGCCGCAACCTATCGGCGTGGTGACGATTTATCCGGGCATTTCTGCCGAAGTGGTACAGAATTTCCTGATGCAGCCGGTGAAAGCGCTGATCCTGCGCTCCTACGGCGTCGGCAACGCACCTCAAAAAGGTGATCTGCTGAAAGTGCTGAAAGACGCCTCAGAGCGCGGCATTGTGGTGGTTAACCTGACACAATGCATTTCAGGGCGCGTCAATATGGGGGGGTATGCCACCGGTAACGCCCTCGCACATTCCGGCGTGATCAGCGGCTTTGATATGACCGTGGAAGCGGCGCTGACCAAGCTGCATTACCTGCTCAGCCAGTCACATACGCCGGAAGAAATCCGCGAACTGATGCAGCAAAACCTGCGTGGCGAACTGACCGAATAAATAAGGGGCATTATGAAATCTGCGTTGTTGCTGGTCGATCTGCAAAATGATTTTTGTCACGGCGGTGCGCTGGCGGTGACTGACGGCGATGCCACGATTGCGGTCGCCAATCAGATGATGGCGTGGTGCAAAAGCCATGACATCCCCGTGCTGGCGTCTCAGGACTGGCATCCGGCCGGACATCGCAGTTTCGCCGCGAATTCCCACGCCGAACCCTGGACGCTGGGGGATCTGAACGGTTTGCCACAGGTCTGGTGGCCGGTTCACTGCGTCCAGCACGAACCGGGCGCAGAATTTCACCCGGCGCTGAAACTGCCGCTGGTAGATTTTGTGGTGCAGAAAGGCACCAATCCGGACATCGACAGCTACAGCGCCTTTTACGACAACGGCCACCGCGCCGCCACCGTGCTGAATGACTGGCTGAAAGCCGCGCAGATCACACATTTGTACGTGATGGGGCTGGCGACGGATTACTGCGTAAAATTCACTGTGCTTGACGCCCTGGAACTGGGTTATCAGGTGACGTTGCTGACCGATGGCTGTCGGGGTGTGAACTTACAGCCGGAAGACAGCGCACAAGCGGTTGAAGCGATGCGGGTTGCAGGTGTGAAGGTGAGTACGTCCGGGGCGGTGACGGCGTGAATTTTGTCGTCCTGCTAAAGAAATAGCAGGACGACAAAGAGCAGCAAAATCTTTAACCAGCCCACCACTTCAATGCAGAAAACTACTCAACGCAAAAACAACCAGCATTCCCCCGCCCGCAACGTTCACTGTCTTTTTCAGGGTCAGGGTGTTCATCTTGCTGGCAGAGAAAACAAGCGTCTGACTGAGGGTGATAAGCCACACAGACATCACTGCAATGTGCACACTCGCCAGAATCATATAATGCCCGATCTCTCCCTGACTGCCCGCAAATTGCGACACCACAGTCAGGTAAAACAGGATGGCTTTCGGGTTGAGTACATTCGCGATCCAGGCCTCTTTCAACGTCACCGCGCCGCCGCTGCCGTCAAACACCATTGCACGTGCGCTGAGGCCACTGCGGATAAGCTGGATGCCGAGCCAAAGCAGATAAACCATGCCGGCTATTTTCAGCATATTGAAAAGCGTCGGTGAAGCCACAAGCAATGACGTGATGCCAAGCCCGATAAGGATGGCATGGGTGTATATTCCGAGAGCCGTGCCGGTGAGCGTCTTTAGAAGCCCTTTCCGTCCACCTGACAGTGCACTGTTCATGGCAAGCGTGAAACTCGCACCGGGGGAAAGCGCAACGGGAAGTAATGCGGGGATGAAGCCGGTTAAATTGATGTCCATAGGCTGATAAGAATTTAGGGTAAATTCCTTTTTAAGTGGATTAACATCAATTTTAAAGGCGCGGCTCAGCGCCCTTTTTTTGCACCTGTGGGGTTCACTCAGGTTTGAGTTTGATCAGCGTGTCCTGCGCAAACTGCTGTTTCAGTTCCTGCTTACTTTTGGTGACGATTTGTCCGTCGGTGCCGATGCTCATATGCTGGGCATCAACGTTGTGACGCGACTGATACAGCATCACGGCCTGCAGGCTGTGCTCTTTTTGTTCCGGCGTCAGCGCGACACCGTCCGGCCATTTACCGAGTTCGACAGCCTGCGCGAGACGTGCGTAGATTTCCGGCGTCATTACATCAATAAGTTGATTAATTTCCATCTGAGCACCTTGTGTTCATCACTATTATTCAAGCGGTTTTGAATAATAGCTGAATCGATTTTGTCGGTTAGATTACAACATCATTTTCTGGCGGCTTAACCGGTGGTTTTCCCGCCATTCTGACCGTCGGTGAAACTCATCGAGGCCGAGTTTACACAGTAACGTTCGCCCGTCGGTTTCGGGCCATCGGGGAAAACATGCCCTAAATGCGCGTTACAGCTGGCACAGCGAACCTCGACACGCGCCATATTATGCGACTTATCAGTAAGATATTTAATCGCATCAGGGTTCACGGGCTGATAAAAACTTGGCCAGCCACAGCCGGAATCGTATTTGGTATCGGAGTAGAACAGCGCCGAGTCACACACCACGCAATGATAAAGCCCTTCACGGCGGTTGTGCAGCAACTTTCCAGAGTACGGAGGCTCTGTTCCGTGTTCCTGCGTGACATAACGTTGTATTTCAGTGAGTTGCTCAAGTGTAGAGGAAGATTTGGCTTCAATGCTCATGATTCTCGTTCTCTGACGAATATAAAAATCAACTAAAATAACAGTTTATAATAACAAAAAATTAACAACAGGTCTGTCTGTTTTGTCCTAAACTGTATGGCATCGGCGTTACCCTGCTCCAACTTGTGATGGCGATCACACTCCTGCTCTTCCGGTACTTTATATTCAGTTTTTCGCCCCCATGTGGTTGTGAGCCGATTAAAAAAACGGAACGTGCAATAAGCGAGCAACAGTAGGTCGTCGCTTTGACTTACAGCAATAATTGACACGATTCCGCTTGACGCTCAGCAAGGTTTTTGTAATTTTACAACCAACCTTTTATTCACTAAAAAAATAGCTGGTGGAATATATGACTATCAAAGTAGGTATCAACGGTTTTGGCCGTATCGGTCGCATTGTTTTCCGTGCTGCTCAAGAACGTTCTGACATCGAGATCGTAGCAATCAACGATCTGTTAGACGCGGACTACATGGCATACATGCTGAAGTACGACTCAACTCATGGTCGTTTCAACGGTACTGTTGAAGTTAAAGACGGTCACCTGGTTGTTAACGGCAAAACCATCCGTGTTACCGCTGAGCGTGACCCAGCTAACCTGAAATGGAACGAAGTTAACGTTGACGTTGTGGCTGAAGCGACTGGTCTGTTCCTGGATGATGCGACTGCTCGTAAGCACATCACTGCAGGCGCTAAGAAAGTTGTTCTGACTGGTCCTTCTAAAGACAACACGCCAATGTTCGTTATGGGTGTTAACCATAAAGAATACGCAGGTCAGGAAATCGTTTCTAATGCATCTTGCACCACTAACTGCCTGGCACCACTGGCTAAAGTGATCAACGACAACTTCGGTATCGTTGAAGCGCTGATGACCACTGTTCATGCAACTACCGCAACTCAGAAAACTGTTGATGGCCCGTCTCACAAAGACTGGCGCGGCGGCCGCGGCGCATCCCAGAACATCATCCCTTCTTCTACCGGTGCTGCTAAAGCAGTAGGTAAAGTTATCCCGGCTCTGAACGGTAAACTGACCGGTATGGCGTTCCGCGTTCCTACCCCTAACGTTTCTGTTGTTGACCTGACTGCACGTCTGGAAAAACCAGCTTCTTACAAAGAAATCTGCGCAGTGATCAAAGCAGCTTCTGAAGCAGGCGACCTGAAAGGCGTTCTGGGTTACACCGAAGACGACGTAGTTTCTACCGATTTCAACGGCGAAAAACTGACTTCCGTATTTGATGCGAAAGCAGGTATCGCGCTGAACGACAACTTTGTGAAACTGGTTTCCTGGTACGACAACGAAACTGGCTACTCAAACAAAGTATTGGATCTGATCGCTCACGTTTCCAAATAATTGGTTATGTGAATGAACTGATTGAAGGGCGACGCAAGTCGCCCTTTTGCTTTCTGTCGGATGCACTTTTTTATCAGCACATGAGTGCGATCAAACAGACAGGTTTGGTTCATGTGTAGTCTTGGTTGTAAATCGTAATTGTTTAACCCTGACAGGACTTTAGATAATGACAGAACAACTCTTTTCTCTTCCGGTCGTAAACCAAATCTCTACCTCCGTCAGCCAGCGTCAGATTGACGAACTGCCGGTGCTCGTTGTCACCCATCCGAAAGTTCGTGCCGCAATTGCCCTGCAAGGCGCGCACCTGTTGTTATGGCAGCCTGAAGGTGAAGAACCTGTGCTGTGGATGAGCAGCGCCAGTGCGTTCAAAGAAGGCGTCGCGATCCGTGGTGGCATTCCAATTTGCTGGCCGTGGTTCGGTCCGGCGGGTCAGCCTTCACATGGTTTCGCCCGTAATCTTCCATGGGAACTGACTGACCATAAAGAAAATGACGAAGGCGTCGTTCTTACCTTAACGCTGAAAAGCTCACCTGAAACACTGGCTCTCTGGCCACATGAGTTCACGCTGAGCGCACGTTTTTCACTGGGGGAAACCTGCCATATTGAGCTGGAATCTACCGGTGATTTCGAAGCCAACAGCGCCCTTCACACTTATTTCAACATTGGCGATATCGCGGATGTCAGCATTAAAGGTCTGGGCAACAACTTTATCGATAAAGTCGATGGCGCAAAAGCCAAGCAGGAAACGGGTGATCTGACCTTCACCGGCCAAACTGACCGCATTTACACCCAGCCGCAGGCCACCAGCGAAATCGTTGACCCGGTACTGAAACGTACGCTGGTTGTCGCACATGAAAACAATTCTGACGTGGTTGCGTGGAACCCGGGTTCTGCCCTGTCAGTCAGCATGGCGGATATGCCGGACGACGGTTACAAAACCATGGTCTGCGTTGAAACGGCACAAGTTTCCCACAAACATGTGTCTACCCATGCAGCACCTGCACGTCTGGCGGTGACTTTCTCCCTCCGTAAGTAGTTTGCAGCGCGCATGACAAAGGGGCCGGAAGGCCCCTTTTTGTCGTCTGATGGCGGGTAGGAAGCGGAGACTTCAGACCATATCCAGCGGCGTTTTATGGCGTGGCGCCGGGAACGCGGCATCAATGCGTGCAATTTCATCTGCCGTCAGGCTGAGCGTCAGCGCCGCCGCATTATCTTTTACATGCCGGGGCTGTACCGCTTTGGGAATGGCGATCACGTTACCGGAGCGTATTACCCAGGCCAGCGCAATCTGTGAACTGCTGACACCGCGTGCCTGGGCGATATCAAGCATCACCGGTGCGGTCAGCACGTCGTGGCGTAACTTACCTGCCTGTGCGAGAGGACAATACGCCATCACCGGTACGCTGTGCTCTTCACACCACGGCAGCAGGTCGAATTCGATCCCACGGGCCGCTGCGTGATACAACACCTGGTTGGTCATGCATTCATTGCCGCCGGGGATTTTCCACAGCGCCTGCATATCGTCAGTATCGAGATTCGACACGCCCCAGCGACGGATTTTGCCAGACTGCTGCAATTTTTCCATCGCCGCCACGGTGTCATGTAACGGAATCGAACCACGCCAGTGCAACAGGTACAGGTCTATACAATCGGTCTGTAATCTTTTCAGGCTTTGCTCACAGGCGGCGATCGCTTTCGCGCCACCGGCATGGTGCGGGTACACTTTTGATACCAGAAAAACCTCATCCCGACGCCCGGCGATGGCCTCTCCGACCACCCTTTCCGCGCCGCCATCGGCGTACATTTCTGCGGTATCGATCAGGGTCATACCGGCATCCAGCCCCTGCTGCAAGGCTTTCACTTCAGAGCGAATGTCACTGTTTCGCTCTCCCATATACCAGGTACCTTGTCCGATTGCGGGTACGGTCGTGCCGTCGGGGAATTGCACGGTGTTCGCTTTCATCTGTTTCCTCCGGTTGGGTTATGACTGTAATGTCTGATGATCTATAAATGTGCAAATGGGGCGAAACGCCCCATTAATGTGCAACTCATTCACTCTGACGGTGCATTGCATCAGAAGGTGTAGGTGACACCTGTCCACAGTACACCCGTCCAGTCTTTTTCGATGATCGGGCTGTCAGTCACTTCACTGCCGAGGCGCAGATAGCGGCCCGTCACGAAGCCCTGCCATGCAGGCGTGAAATTGTATTTCGCGGAAACTTCAACGTACGGGCTGAAACTGTCGTCTGCAGAATAGCTGTGGAAACCACTGCGACGCGATTCGTCTTTGGTCACGCCATAATAATAATCGTTGAGATTCGAGCTGAACCAGGTCACACCAAAGCCTGGTACCACGGCCCAGTTAGACCCTTTGATCGCATACAGATAACCCAGATCAGCGGTCATACCGTTACTGGTATCAAGGGTGTCCGCGTTAAAGCTGGCGCGAATCGTACCCCACTCAGCGTTATGAGAATAGGCCAGACCCGCCATCAGGGTGGAGTGACGTTTGTCCAGACGCTTCATGCGCTTGTCATCGCTGTCACTCGGGTCGAAGGTTAACGGGAAATAGCTGGCGGTGATGCTCAGTTTGTTCGCATCGTCATTCCACAAATAGTAACCCGCCATCAGGGTGTGGAAGTAGAAGTCATCATTGTCGTAATTGATGATCGGCACGGGATAAACGTGGTCGTTATTGCCACGGTACGGATCAGGGGCGACCAGCGCGGAACCACCGACCTGCCAGGTTCCCGCAACAGCAGCATGGCTGCAAACCACTGCCGCGCCCACGATGGACAGTGTTTTAAGAGTAATTTTTTTCATTGTCTTAATTCCATTAAGTAAAAAATCGCCGCTAGTGTAAATGAACCGTAAACGTCGCGCTTAGCAAATCTGGGTCTATGAAAAGACATATCCAGAAAAACCGGGTCGATCGCACAATTTAACTGCAAAATATGAAATAAAAATGACTAAAGAAACAACTTCCGCTCTGCAAAGCACGTCCTGCAAGGCTTTTCAGAGCATTCCTGATAACTGAGTCATTGATATGACTTAAAAAACGGCAAACGCATAGAGGAAATTTTCTTAATGCCAAACTACGCTTATAAATAGATGAAAGACTTAGCCTGAACGGTTGCCCATCCCACCGGGTCTGACAGTGAACAAATCATCGCATCTGTCGGCTTTGAAGGGGTTCTGCAAGTTGGCATAAGGGTTGCTGTATTCAGGTGGGAGATCTTTCTTCCGGGGGCGCTGAAAAAAGCTCTCATTAACCTGTGCTATACCCAACTCATTGGAATTGCAGCCAGTCGGCGGTTCCGGGGACGAAGGGTAAAATAACGAAGGACGGGCATCGTATGAACATATTTGACCACTATCGCCAGCGCTATGAGGCTGCCAAGGACGAAGAGTTCACACTGCAGGAATTTCTTACCATTGCACGGCAAGATCGCAGTGCTTATGTCAATGCGGCGGAACGTCTGTTGATGGCCATAGGTGAACCAGTGATGGTAGATACCGCGCTTGAACCACGCCTGTCGCGTTTATTCTCGAACCGTGTTGTTGCACGTTACCCTGCATTTGAAGAGTTTTACGGCATGGAAGAGGCTATCGAACAGATTGTCTCCTACCTGAAACACGCCGCGCAGGGTCTGGAAGAAAAGAAACAAATCCTTTATTTACTGGGCCCGGTGGGTGGCGGTAAATCATCTCTGGCCGAACGGCTGAAATCCCTGATGCAACGCGTACCGATTTATGTGCTGAGCGCCAACGGCGAACGCAGCCCGGTAAACGATCATCCTTTGTGCCTGTTCAACCCGCAGGAAGATGCGCATATTCTCGATAAAGAATACAACATTCCTCCGCGCTATCTCGGCACCATCATGTCGCCATGGGCGGCAAAACGTCTGCATGAATTCGGTGGCGACATCACCAGGTTTAAAGTCGTGAAAGTCTGGCCGTCGATCCTCGAACAAATTGCCATCGCCAAAACAGAACCCGGCGATGAAAACAACCAGGACATCTCGGCGCTGGTCGGGAAAGTGGATATCCGTAAACTGGAAAACCACGCGCAAAACGATCCTGATGCCTACGGATATTCCGGTGCGCTGTGCCGTGCAAACCAGGGCGTGATGGAATTCGTGGAGATGTTCAAGGCCCCGATTAAAGTACTGCACCCGTTACTGACAGCGACGCAGGAAGGTAACTATAACGGTACCGAAGGTATTTCCGCCCTGCCGTTCAACGGCATTATTCTGGCGCACTCCAACGAATCTGAGTGGGTGACGTTCCGTAACAACAAGAATAATGAAGCCTTCCTTGACCGCGTGTACATCGTGAAAGTGCCTTACTGCCTGCGCGTGTCGGAAGAGATGAAAATCTACGACAAACTGCTCAGCAACAGTGAACTTTCTCATGCGCCATGCGCACCGGGAACGCTGGAAACGCTCGCGCGCTTCTCGATCCTCTCGCGTCTGAAAACGCCGGAAAACTCCAGCAGCTATTCCAAAATGCGGGTGTATGACGGTGAAAGCCTGAAAGATACCGACCCGAAAGCCAAGTCCTATCAGGAATATCGCGATTATGCGGGCGTGGATGAGGGCATGAACGGGCTGTCGACACGTTTCGCGTTTAAAATCCTCTCCCGCGTGTTCAACTTTGACCATGCCGAAGTGGCCGCCAACCCGGTTCATCTGTTCTATGTGCTGGAACAGCAGATCGAGCGCGAACAGTTCCCGCAGGACATCGCTGAGAAATATCTGGAGCACCTGAAAGGCTATCTGATCCCGAAATACGCTGAGTTCATCGGCAAAGAGATCCAGACGGCTTATCTGGAATCCTATTCAGAATACGGACAAAACATTTTCGACCGTTATGTCACCTACGCTGACTTCTGGATCCAGGATCAGGAATACCGCGACCCGGATACCGGTCAGTTGTTTGACCGTGAAGCGCTGAATGCTGAGCTGGAAAAGATCGAAAAACCGGCCGGGATCAGCAATCCAAAAGATTTCCGCAACGAAATCGTCAACTTCGTGCTGCGTGCCCGCGCCAATAACAGCGGCCGCAATCCAAACTGGACCAGTTACGAGAAACTGCGCACGGTGATTGAGAAAAAAATGTTCTCAAATACCGAGGAATTACTGCCGGTTATCTCGTTTAACGCCAAGACGTCGACCGATGAACAGAAAAAACATGATGATTTTGTCGACAGAATGATGGAGAAAGGATACACACGCAAACAGGTACGCCTGCTGTGTGAATGGTACCTGCGCGTAAGAAAATCCTCGTAACAGAAGATCGTTGGCAACGTCGTTTGGGGGAAATATGACGTATTTTATTGACCGTCGGCTGAATGGCAAAAATAAAAGCGCGGTGAACCGCCAGCGCTTTTTGCGCCGCTATAAGTCGCAAATCAAACAGTCGATTGCCGAGGCCATCAACAAGCGTTCGGTTACCGACGTAGACAGCGGGGAATCGGTATCGATTCCCAACGCTGATATCAACGAGCCCATGTTTCATCAGGGTCGCGGTGGCTTGCGCCACCGTGTTCACCCCGGCAACGACCACTTTGTACAGAATGACCGCATCGAACGACCGCAGGGGGGCGGTGGTGGCGGCAGTGGTCAGGGCGATGCCAGCCAGGACGGTGAAGGCGAAGATGAATTTTCATTCCAGATCTCCAAAGACGAATATCTCGATCTGCTGTTTGAAGATCTGGCGCTGCCTAACCTGCGTAAAAATCAGCATAAACAGCTGAATGAATTTAAAACCCACCGCTCCGGTTACACGTCTAACGGCGTGCCGGCCAATATCAGTGTGGTGCGCTCTTTGCAAAACTCGCTGGCCCGTCGCACGGCGATGACCGCGGGTAAAAAACGGGAGCTGCGTGAACTGGAATCGACGCTGACCGAGGTCGAACACAGTGAACCGGCACAATTGCTGGAAGAAGAACGTCTGCGTAAAGAGATTGCTGAGTTGCGGGCAAAAATCGCCAAAACGCCGTTCATCGATACGTTTGATTTACGTTACCGCAACTACGAGCGTCGCCCTGAGCCTTCGAGCCAGGCAGTGATGTTCTGTCTGATGGATGTCTCCGGTTCAATGGATCAGGCAACCAAAGACATGGCCAAACGTTTCTATATTCTGCTCTATCTGTTCCTGAGCCGGACGTATAAAAACGTCGATGTGGTCTATATCCGTCACCATACCCAGGCCAAAGAAGTGGATGAACAGGAGTTCTTCTACTCGCAGGAAACCGGCGGGACCATCGTTTCGAGCGCGCTGAAACTGATGGATGACGTCATTCAGGAGCGCTACGACCCGGCGCAGTGGAATATTTACGCCGCGCAGGCCTCTGATGGCGATAACTGGGCTGACGACTCCCCTCTGTGCCACCAGTTGCTGGCACAGAAGATCCTGCCAATGGTACGTTATTACAGCTATATCGAAATCACCCGCCGCGCCCACCAGACGCTGTGGCGTGAATACGAAGTGTTGCAGGAGAAATTCGATAATTTCGCTATGCAGCATATCCGGGAACAGGAAGATATTTATCCGGTGTTCAGGGAACTGTTCCATAAGCAAACTGAAAACGGTTAAGAACGAAATAAAATACAACCGGCGATGAATCTGTCGCCGGTTTTTTTATGTTTTTTTACCGCGTTTCGATGCACCAAAATAATCCATTAAAAAAGCCGGGGGATTTCTCCTCCGGCTTTTTGCATTATTTCCCGACGGGAAAATTACAGACCGTAAACCAGGTTCACAGACGTCACGGTATCGGTTTTATCCGGTGCGCTGGCAGGTGGTTTAGTGTTGTAGGTGACGTCATAGGCCACTTTCAATGAGAAGTGGGTATTGATTGCCACAGTCAGTGCAGTTTCAGAATTCAGCGTGGTTTCGTCGTTCGCTAAAACGGAGAAGCCCTGGGTGAAACGTGCCGTGTCGCTGATCTGATAACCGTAAGTGCCGGAACCGTAGGCCAGAGCACGGGTGGTGTTACCGCCCTGTTCGAACTCATCGTGACGAACACCAGGACCTGCTTCCAGGTTCAGCGTATGAACCGGGCCGCTCCAGATCTGACGACCGTAACCGACCGCGCCGACAGTACGTGAACGGTAACCGTTATAACGGTCGCTCAGCCAGCTCGCCTGACCAAACACATAGTTCGCGGTATCCAGGTTGTAGCGCGTACGGCCGCCAGCCTGATATTTTTCAGATGAACGCACACCGGACGAAGACGTGTTACGCGCAGAACCCCACAGGCTGTAAGCCGTGTTGGTATCAAACCAGGTCATGGTGGTATCAGCATTCAGCGTGGAGTTGCTGGTGTTACCGGTTTGCGCACTGTAACCCGCCTGAACGTTGCCTTCGAACGGTTTTTTCGCCTGAGCAGGGTCATCTAACGCGGTGAAGATTGTGGTGTCTGCAAGGCTTGAAATACTGAACAGCGCTGCACCGCAGACTACGGCACAAGCTGGTAAACGACGTACAACCCGAAAAAACATTTTGTTTCCCCAATAAGACTTAAGGCAAATAACGACATTAGAACCACACGATGTATGCCATTAATTAGGATCCGTTAATCAAGCCTGGCAACTCCATTTCGATGGCACATGCATACAAATATTTCTACCGCAACAAATATAACGCACTCAGCCCAGGATATCTTAATAAAGCGGCTTTTTTAGATAGTTCCGAATGACATATATTTCCGGCAATAGAAACATACAAAATCATTACACTTCCCTTCATTGATTTCTTATTTCAATGCGGGTCAGTAATGGATCTTAACGCGCCACACTTTACTTCTTTCCTGCCGCTTTCGTTCGAAATATTGCGAGCTGGCAGCGTACAGATTTCCGCCGAACTCGTCGCTGAATCTTGTCCTTTTGAGCGATGCGGGGTAGTTTTATCCTGATAACGTCTTATTTTTGCCTCGGGTTCCTCGAAGGCAGCCTTCAGGAGGAGTGGTCATGGCTTTACAACAAGAGATTATTCAGGCTCTGCACGTTAAACCGCACATCGATGCCGCACAGGAAGTCCGTGTCAGCGTCGATTTTCTCAAAAGTTATCTGCTGGCCCATCCGTTCATCAAGACACTGGTTCTGGGCATCAGCGGCGGGCAAGATTCTACTCTTACCGGCAAACTTTGCCAAACAGCAATTAGCGAATTACGTGCGGAAACGACAGAAGCGGATTATCAGTTCATTGCGGTGCGTTTACCTTACGGCGTGCAGGCGGATGAAGCCGACTGTCAGGACGCGATCACCTTCATCCAGCCGGATCAGGTTCTGACCGTGAATATCAAAAATGCGGTGCTGGCAAGCGAAGCGACATTGCGTGAAATCGGCATTGAACTGAGCGATTTCATCAAAGGCAATGAGAAAGCCCGCGAACGCATGAAAGCCCAGTACAGCATCGCCGGGATGAAGAAAGGCGTGGTGGTGGGCACTGACCACGCAGCAGAAGCGGTCACCGGCTTCTTCACCAAATACGGCGACGGCGGCACGGACATCAATCCGATTTTCCGTCTGAACAAGCGTCAGGGAAAGGCATTGCTGAAAGAACTCGGTTGTCCGGCGCATCTTTATACCAAAGCCCCGACGGCCGATCTGGAAGAAGACCGCCCTGCCTTGCCGGATGAAGCCGCGCTGGGCGTGACCTACGAACTGATCGACGATTATCTTGAAGGCAAGAAAATCGACGATAACGCTGCCGCCATTATTGAAGGCTGGTATCTGCGTACGGAACATAAACGCCGTCCGCCGATCACCGTATTCGACGATTTTTGGCAGAAAATATAATTTCTGCGGTTCTTCGCATCAGACGGGCACCTCAGGGTGTCCGTTTTTATTCACGGCCCTGTCCCGCCTGTTTATCACAAGCCGCTTTCCATTCATTAACTAAATCATTACCCTTAGCGTCCTTTCGGATGACTGACAGTGATGTTTTCAATGCAAAAGTTTCTTTTTCTGTTGCTGAGCCTGGTGCTGCTCGGCCCTCTGGGTATTGATTTATATCTGCCCGCGATACCTGCCATTGCGCTCGGTTTACAGAGTACCGAGGCGGTCATTCAGTCCTCGATTTCGCTATTCATTCTGGTGATGGGCCTCGGTCAGCTGGTGGCCGGTCCGCTGGTGGATAAATTTGGCCGCCGCCCGATCGCGATTATCGGTGTGGTGGTTTATCTGGGCGGTGCAATAGTGGCCGCTACCGCCGTCGCGCCGTGGATGTTTCTGTTATCCCGTATTATTCAGGGGCTGGCGGTGTGCTGTACGTCGGTGGTGGTTTTCAGTGGCGTACGTGACCGGATGAATGGTAACGATGCGGCCCGTGCCTATGGCTTTCTTAACGGCACGCTGAACATCATTCCCGCGCTGGCACCGCTGATCGGTGGGCTGATTGCACAGTATTATGGCTGGCGTGCGCCTTTCTGGGCGTTAGCCGGTTATACGCTGGCGGTATTGCTGCTGGTGATATTCAAACTGCCGGAAACCCGCCCTGCCGGTACTCAGACCAACAATGGCCTGCCGTTTCGTCAGTACGCACGCATTTTGTTTAATGCCCGGTTCATTACCTTTGCCTTAGTCAACGCCGGTGCAATGGGCATGGCGCTGACTTATGTCTCGCTGGCGCCGACCGTATTGATGAATATTGCCGGGCTGACGCCTTTGCAGTTTTCCCTGGTTTTCGGCGCGAACGGTTTCTGGATTATGGCAGTGAGTTTTATCTCCAACCGCATCATCCATAAAGTGGGCCGTCCGGTGTGCCTGACGACGGGCGGCATTCTGATGTTTGCCGGTTGTCTCGGTCTGATTGCCGGTATCACGCTGGTTCCGCCTGCTGAGCAGAGGGCAACCTGGCTGTACATGCTGCCGGTGGCGAGCGCCTGTGCCGGTCTGGCATTTCTGGTCGGTCCGGCTACCAGTTACGCACTCGAACCGTTTTCCAGTGAGGCGGGTGTGGCCTCGGCGCTGGTGGGATCGGTGCAGATGGCAGGCGGCGCTTTATTCGGTTTTATCGCGATGGCATTACCGTTGCAGCCAAAACTGAGTCTGGCACTGGTGATGCTGGCAGGAGGATGTCTGGCGATGCTGGCGCGGCGTGCCAGTAAGACTTCAACGGGTCGCCTGACCCGTCTGGAAAAGTAATACGTTTTTGTTATCCGATGGTCGTCACCGGTACGCGGGGTGCCAGCGCACTCAGCAGTTCGTAGCCCAGCGTACCGGCTGCCGTCGCCACCTCATCTGCCGGAAGGTTTTTACCCCACAATTCAACCGGTGAGCCAATCCCCGCCTGCGGGCAAGGCGTTAAATCCACCGCCAGCATATCCATGGAGACTGTCCCCACCGTGGTGGTTCGTACGCCATCCACCCAGACCGGCGTACCGGTAGGCGCATGGCGCGGATAGCCGTCAGCATAGCCACAGGCCACCACGCCTATCCGTTGCGTTTGCGTGACACTGTAACGGCCGCCATAGCCCACCCGCGCACCGGCATTTAGTTCCTGCACAGCGATCAGTTCGCTTTTCAGCGTCATCACCGATTGCAGCCCGGTATCAGCGATATCCTGCCATTCCCCGCTCGGCGACGCGCCATATACAATGATGCCCGGACGGATCCAGTCGTAATGGGTATGCGGATGCCAGAGCGTGGCAGCGGAGTTCGCCAGGCATCGCGGACCGCTGATATGTTGCCCTGCGAAATTCACGGCAGCCATTTGGGCATCAACGCCTTCCACGCTGTCGGCGGTAGCAAAATGGCTCATCAGGGTTATCTCACCCACCTGCTTCAGTTCACGCAATTGTTGCCACGCGGCAGTCGTACGCTCAGGTGCAAAACCCAGACGGTTCATGCCACTGTTCACTTTCAGATAAACCTTTACCGGCTGGCTGAATTGCGCCTCCGCCAGTGCGCGGATCTGCCATTCGCTGTGCACGGCGGTGGTCAGGCGGTATTGCGCTACCAGCGGTAAATCCGCAGCACTAAAAAACCCTTCTAGCAATAATATCGGCCCCTGCCAGCCAGACTCACGCAGCAAAATGGCTTCATTGAAATCGAGTAACGCAAATCCGTCGGTGGCGGATAAACTGCGCCAGATACGGGAAATACCGTGGCCGTAGCCATTGGCTTTCACCACCGTCCAGACTTTGCTTTCCGGCGCAAAGCCGCGAATGATATTGAGATTTTGAGTTAACGCGGACAGAGATAATGTGGCTGAAATCGGGCGAGGCATACCAGCTCCGGCTATAGAAAAGTCGTGCCCGTGCACTGCTGCACGGGCGAAGAGTAACGGCAGGTTCAGCGCACAGGATGCATGCTGTGCGGGCCAGCAGGATGCGTGATAAAGCCTGGACTGTAGCGTTCGACCGATAAATCATCGGAAGGAATGGCGGGCGTCACGCCGGACATAATATCCGAGAGTAACTGACCGGAACCGCAGGCCATTGTCCAGCCCAGCGTGCCGTGGCCGGTGTTGAGGTACAAATTCCTGATGCGCGTGCGCCCGACAATCGGCGTGCCGTCCGGCGTCATCGGCCGTAACCCCGTCCAGAACGTGGCCTGCCCGATATTGCCGCCATTCGGGTAGAGATCTCTCACCACCATTTCCAGCGTTTCCCGGCGAGCCTGCGCCAGTTTCAGGTTAAAACCGACTATCTCGGCCATGCCCCCGACGCGGATACGATTGTCAAAGCGGGTAATAGCGATTTTATAGGTTTCATCCAGTACGGTTGATACCGGCGCCGATGCCGGATCAGTAATCGGAATCGTCAGTGAATACCCTTTCAGCGGATAAACCGGGATCGAAACCAGATCGGCCAGCAGTGCGGTCGAATACGACCCGAACGCCACCACATACGCATCGGCTTTCACTATTTCCTCGCCGCACTGAACGCCGGTGATTTCGCCGTTTACCACATGCAGTTTATCCACCGTGCGGTTGAATTCGAAAACCACCCCGGCCTGACGCGCCATTTCCGCCAGCTTGCGGGTAAACATCTGGCAATCGCCGGTTTCATCATTAGGCAGGCGTAATCCGCCCGTCAGTTTGTGTGCAACCTGCGCCAGGGCAGGTTCAGCGTTGGCCAGCTGGCCGGATTCGAGCAACTGGTACGGCACACCAGCATCTTCCAGCACGGCGATATCTTTCGCCGCGCTTTCAAACTGCTGTGCGGTGCGGAAAAGCTGTAACGTGCCGCCCTGACGCCCTTCGTACTGAATGCCGGTGTCATCGCGCAAGGCCTTCATGCAATCGCGGCTGTATTCCGCCAGACGAACCATGCGGCTCTTGTTGGTCTGATAGTGGTCCATGTCGCAGTTACGCAGCATCTGCCACATCCATTTCAGCTGGAACTGCGTGCCATCGAGACGGATCGCCAGCGGCGCGTGTTTCTGAAACATCCACTTCACGGCTTTCACCGGCACGCCCGGAGCCGCCCACGGTGCGGCATAGCCCGGTGAGATCTGTCCTGCATTCCCTGCGCTGGTTTCTTCTGCCGGGCCTGACTGACGATCAATGACCGTCACCTGATGACCCGCTTTAGCCAGATACCATGCACTGGCGACACCGACCACACCACTGCCTAAAATCACCACACGCATATCGACTCCACTCCACGACAAAACAAAGCATAATATTCTGATGACAGGAAACTAACCTGACTGAGAAAAATCACCAACACAGGCACGCATAACCGTGAGGTCTTTCACATTTATTTATCGTTCATGACGAGATTTATTTCAATAGTCATAAATAAATAACGATATCCCGCAACATTACCTCTGATGGCGGAGAAATTTATAGTTTTATGACAGCATTGACTTCATTGAAGTCACCCGCCCCTTCCGATAAGAAAGCGCCTTCCGTTGCAGGGCATTATTCTTGTATACAAGGATAAAATTAGCATTAAACACTACAAAGCGCGCCACCCGTGATATTACCTCAGAGAGTGACGGAAGAGGTGATGACGGCAGACCGGGGATTTATAAAGGTCAGGTGAAACGAGGAAAATCCAACGTCAGCGAAAACTGTCATCCGTATCTCGTTGTGACCGGGCTGTCTGCTCTTTTATTCGACGATTGACAGGTCCCGGTCATAAGGATATAGATTTGTGAAAGAAGGGATTCATGGTGTTTATCTAACGGCACACTCAGATTGAGCTACGATTATCAATGGACGTGCTAAATCTTAAGAAAAGGTTGTGAATCAAACACTCTGTAGCGTCCATAACTAATGAGGGTGCGGCTTATGACGACAGTGACCCAAAAGCAAAAAACTGAGGACAAACGTCTTAGCGATGGACCGGACTGGACGTTTGAGTTGTTGCAAACCTATCTCGCAGAGATTGACCGGGTAGCCAAGTCGTACCGGCTGGAAACGTATCCGCATCAAATCGAGATCATCACTTCTGAGCAAATGATGGATGCCTATTCAAGTATTGGCATGCCGATCAATTACACTCACTGGTCGTTCGGTAAAAAATTTATTGAAACCGAACAGCTGTATAAACACGGGCAACAGGGTCTGGCGTATGAAATCGTCATCAACTCCAACCCGTGTATCGCTTATCTGATGGAAGAAAATACCATTACCATGCAGGCGCTGGTGATGGCACATGCCTGCTACGGACATAATTCTTTCTTCAAAAACAACTACCTGTTTAAGAGCTGGACCGACGCCAGTTCCATCGTCGATTATCTGCTATTCGCCAAACGTTATATCAGTGAGTGCGAAGAACGTTACGGTGTCGATGAAGTGGAGCGCCTGCTGGATTCCTGTCATGCGCTGATGAATTACGGTGTCGACCGCTACAAACGTCCGCAAAAAATCTCCCTGCAGGAAGAACTCGCCCGACAAAAAAGTCGCGAGGAATATCTGCAAAGTCAGGTGAACACACTGTGGAAAACGCTGCCACGTAAAGACAGCGTGGACGCACCGGAACAGGCGCGCCGCTTCCCGTCTGAACCTCAGGAAAACCTGCTGTATTTCATGGAAAAAAATGCGCCTCTTCTGGAACCCTGGCAACGCGAGATTTTGCGTATCGTACGTAAAATCAGTCAGTATTTTTATCCGCAAAAACAGACACAAGTCATGAATGAAGGCTGGGCCACATTCTGGCACTACACCATCCTGAATCATCTGTATGACGAAGGGAAAGTGTCCGACCGCTTCATTCTGGAATTCCTGCACAGCCACACCAATGTGGTGTATCAACCGCCATATAACAGCCCGTATTACAGCGGGATCAACCCGTATGCGCTCGGCTTTGCCATGATGCAGGACATTAAGCGTATTTGTCAGGAACCGACCGAAGAAGATCGTTACTGGTTCCCGGACATTGCCGGTTCTGACTGGCTGGATACGTTGCACTTCGCGATGCGTGACTTCAAGGACGAGAGTTTTATCAGTCAGTTCCTGTCGCCAAAAGTGATGCGTGATTTCCGTCTGTTTACCGTGCTCGATGATGACCACAATAATTATCTCGAGATCGCCGCGATCCACAACGAGGAAGGCTATCGCGCCATCCGTCAGGAGTTATCAGCGCAGTATAATCTGAGTAATCATGAACCGAACATTCAGGTCTGGAACGTGGATTTACGCGGGGATCGCTCGCTGACCCTGCGTTACATACCGCAGGATCGTGCGCCGCTGGACAAGAGCCGTCGTGAAGTCATGAAACACGTTCATCGTCTGTGGGGATTCGATGTGTTCATCGAACAGCTTAATGAAGACGGCAGCGTTGAATTGCTCGAACGCTGCCCGCCGCGCCCCGCTCCACTCTAACCCGCGCCGTTTTCAGCCAGTAAAAAAGGGCGCTAAGCGCCCTTTCTGATATCTGTCTGTCTCACACTCAACGATGCTTTTGCTCAGTCAGGTCACCGGGCATCGCGCTCTGCATGCTGTGCCAGATTTCACCACTCTGTCGTCCATAATTGCGCACGCAATCCACAATCTGCTCGTAGCTTTTTTCGTGGCAGATATCTGACAGTTTTTTGTAGAAACTGATCGCCAGTTTACGCGCTTCAGGATTGGAGAAGTAATAGCGTCCGACGCGGGTATAAAGGCCACGCAATCCATTGATGATCAGGCCATAAATCGGATTACCGGAAGCAAAGGCCAGACCACGGAAGATGCCGTAATCAAGCGCCGTGAACGCTTCTGCGTGATCTTCGACTTCAGCGGCTTTTGCCAGCACCTGTTGGGTTTCTTCCGGATTGGTGCGCATGGCTTTGCGGATAAAGATGGTGGCGATGTTGGTGCGGACTGACAGCAGATTATCAATCAGTTGCGGCACGCTGTCGTGATCGAGGCGCGCAAGGGTTTCCAGAATATTCAGCCCCGACGTTTCCCAGAAGTTATTCACTTTCGTCGGTTTTCCGTGCTGGATTGTCAACCAGCCATCCCGGGCAAGTCGCTGTAACACCTCACGCAATGTGGTTCTGGTCACGCCAATGAGTTCTGAAAGTTCTCTCTCAGCAGGCAAAATTGAACCCGGAGGGAATCGGCTGTTCCAGATACTTTCGATGATATACTCTTCGGCAAAACCGGCAGGACTTTGTGCCTTAATAACCATGTGTTTGTCGTTCCGTGTGGGACTTTTATTAGGGATATAGTTCAGCTCATCATACCAGATGAAAATCGCCTGTTATAGCGCTCCGGCGGAACTAATGTTGAAACTGTGCAGGGGTTGGCAGAATTTCACATTTCTTCGCATGTGATTGCCTCGTCTTTTGCGGTGAAAATTTTTGGCCGGAAGAATAAACTGGGCTATCGTTTTGATACATCTATAAATTACTTATAAAGGATCTTTGGGGACTATGGAAACTACCTTCAGTCGTGCATTCATCAGAAACTTTTTGGGTCAATCACCCAACTGGTACAAGATTACTATTCTGGCTTTCCTGATCATTAATCCGCTGGTTTTCTTTCTTGTCAGTCCGTTTTTAGCGGGCTGGCTGCTGGTCATTGAGTTCATCTTTACACTGGGCATGGCACTCAAATGCTATCCGCTTCAGCCAGGAGGTTTGCTGGCTATCGAAGCCGTGATGATCGGCATGACCAGTGCAGAGCGCATCCGTGAAGAGATTTCGGCCAATCTGGAAGTCATCCTGCTTTTGATTTTCATGGTGGCAGGCATCTATTTCATGAAGCAGTTGCTGCTGACCGTGTTCACCAAGCTGCTGTTAAACCTGCGCAATAAAATCGCCCTGTCGATGGCGTTTTGTTTTGCGGCCGCCTTTTTATCCGCCTTCCTCGATGCGCTGACAGTGATCGCCGTGGTGATCAGTGTTTCCGTGGGTTTCTATACGATTTACCACAACGTTGCCTCAAACCAGTCTGAAAAAGACGCTGTTGATGATGACAGTTCATTTACCGGCAGCCAGCAACATGCCGCGGTGCTGGAACAATTCCGGGCCTTTTTACGCAGCCTGATGATGCATGCCGGTGTCGGTACCGCACTGGGTGGCGTCATGACGATGGTCGGCGAACCGCAAAATCTGATTATCGCCAAAAGCGCGGACTGGCAGTTTGTGGATTTCCTCATCCGTATGTCCCCCGTCACCGTGCCCGTGTTTTTCTGCGGCTTTATCGTGTGTGCCCTGGTGGAACGTTTCCGCTGGTTTGGCTACGGCGCGCAACTGCCACAGCCTGTGTTTGAAGTGCTCAGGCAATATGATCAAAAAAACAGTGAGAACAATACCAAACAGGAACGCATTAAACTGGTCATTCAGGCTGTTATCGGTGTATGGCTGATTATCGCGCTGGCCTTCCATCTGGCCGAAGTCGGCCTGATCGGACTGACCGTCATTATCTTTGCTACCGCGTTTTGTGGCGTCACCGATGAACATGCGATCGGTAAAGCCTTCCAGGATTCCCTGCCGTTCACCGCCCTGCTGACGGTATTTTTTGCCATCGTCGCCGTGATCGTCGAGCAACATCTTTTCAGCCCGATCATTCACTTCGTGTTGCAGGCCGCGCCGTCGAATCAGCTTTCGTTGTTCTATCTCTTCAACGGTTTGCTTTCTTCGGTATCAGATAATGTCTTTGTCGGTACGGTTTATATTAACGAAGCGAAATCTGCGCTGGTGAGCGGCGTGATCGACCTGAAGCAATTTGAGCTGCTGGCGGTAGCGATTAACACGGGCACCAACCTGCCGTCGGTTGCCACCCCGAATGGTCAGGCCGCATTCCTGTTCCTGCTGACCTCGGCTCTCGCCCCGTTGATCCGCCTCTCCTATGGCAGAATGGTCTGGATGGCGTTGCCTTACACGGTGGTCATGACGCTGGTTGGCTTGTTGTGCGTTCAGTATCTGCTGCCGGACATGACGCAGTGGTACACCGACATGGGATGGCTGAGCTTGCCACCGGTCAGTGAAGTGATGCCCGCACACTGATTCAGAGATTTACTGAAGTTAAAGTCGAATTGTCCGATTTATCGTAATTATTTACCGAATATTTATTCAGACAGGCTGGCAGCAGTGTGCAATTGGTTTACACTGCGTACCAGTTGCTCACTGCAGGGAAAATTTTTCTATGTTGCAATATCTTAACCGCTGCTCACAAGGACGCGGTGCATGGCTTCTGATGGCGCTAACCGCACTGGCTCTGGAGCTGGTTGCGTTGTATTTCCAGCACGTGATGTTGCTAAAACCGTGCGTCATGTGTATTTATGAGCGCTGCGCGTTGATGGGTATTCTGCTGGCAGGACTGGTGGGTGCGATTGCGCCTTCAACCTGGTTGCGTTATGCCGGTATCCTGATCTGGATTTACAGCGCTTACGAAGGGATCCGCCTGTCATGGGAACACACCATGATTCAGCTCCACCCTTCACCGTTCGCGACCTGTGATTTCGCCGCACGATTCCCGACCTGGTTGCCACTGGATAAATGGTTCCCGTGGATGTTTATCGCCAACGGTGACTGCGCAGAAAAACAGTGGGAATTCCTGTCATTGGGTATGCCACAGTGGCTGGTCGTGATTTTCAGCGTGTTTATGGTGATCGCGATTCTGGTGCTGATTTCTCAGTTCGTGAAACCGAAACGCCGCGATTTGTTCGGCCGTTAATTAGGCCCGGACTTAATAAAAAAGCGCCTTTTGGCGCTTTTTTATTAATAACTTTTTATTCGTACTGGAACGCAAAATGAACAAACTTCCCGTCTGGGCAATCTGGATCATTTGTGTAGGCCTTTGCATCGCCTTTTGGGCTGCAATCGGCTTCACTTTTTTCGGCTTGTTTGAATAACACACAAACGCAGGGAAGCGGTCATACCTTTAAGGATAAAAGCAGTTGTGGCGCTCAAAAAAACACCTTAGTGGGTAAAACTGGCAATTCGCTCTATGCTACGAGGGCAACAGGATCATCTGAGGAACAATTATGGTAGTTAAAGGATTTTCAAAAGGTTTTTTCATCGCGATTCTTCTCATCGTGACTTTGGCTTTTTTTGATGTATTACGGCCTTACTATTCTTCCGTACTCTGGGCGATTATTCTGGCGGTTATTTTTAACCCGCTTAAAAACAGGCTCAAACAGTATGTAGGTGACCGTAACGGAATTATTTCGCTGATAACCGTCCTGGTCATTTGCCTGATCGTTTTTACTCCACTGGCGATCATTACGTCTTCGCTGGCGATTGAATTCAACGCGGTGTACACCAAACTTCAGGGCAATGAAACCCAGCTGCCCGTCGTTCTTTCGGATTTCATCCATCACTTACCAAGATGGGCGCGGCATTTCCTGACAGATCACGATCTGGACAGCACGGCGGAGATCCAGAAGAAGCTTTCCGATGCGGCTATGCAGGGCAGTCAGTATCTGGCGGGAAGCGTCTTTGTCATCGGTAAGAGCACGTTCAGCTTCGTCGTGGGCTTCGGCATTATGCTCTACATCCTGTTCTTCCTGATTAAGGATGGTGCGTATCTGGTCAATCTGACGCTGGAAGCCCTTCCGCTGTCACGTCATGTCAAACATCACCTGTTTATGAAGTTTGCGGCAGTGTCACGCGCAACCGTCAAAGGTACGGTCGTTGTGGCTGTCGTACAGGGGGCTTTGGGCGGGCTGGCGTTCTATATTGCGGGGCTGGATGGCAGTCTGCTGTGGGGCGCGCTGATGGCTTTCCTGTCCATCATTCCGGCAGTAGGTTCAGCGATTATCTGGGTTCCTGCAGCGATTTATTTCTTTGCTTCAGGGATGCTGTGGCAGGGGATCTTTATTGTGGTCTTCTTCGTGGTGGTGATTGGTATCGTGGACAATGTCTTGCGTCCGTTGCTGGTCGGTAAAGACACCAAGATGCCGGATTATCTGATTCTGGTCACCACCCTGGGCGGTATGGAAGTGTATGGCATCAACGGTTTTGTCATTGGCCCGTTGATTGCTGCCCTCTTCATTGCCTGCTGGAATATCCTCTCCGGCCGGGACCATCAGAACAACACTGATGTCATCGATGAAGATTTTATCGAGGAAGGCAAAAACCATCCGGATGCCTGATGTGTATTGGGCAAACTGAGCGGTCGCATCTGGGGCCTCTCAGTTTAACGAAATATGATTATGCAGTTTTCAGAACCTGGCGTAGAAATATAAGGCACAACCCTTTCGATCTGCAGGAGTGACAAATGAAAAATATCATCTTAGGAATGATTGCAAAAATCTCCCGGATGGAAGCCGATTCCAAACAACTTACCGCACAGGTAGAAGCACAGTCACTTCTGTTGAGTGCCGTATTTCTGACTGTCGGGAAAAATGGCGGGCCGCAGGAAATCATCGAAAGCGTGAATAAAGCGATTAACTCTGCGCTGGATTCGGCGGATGAAGTGCTTAAATCTGATGCCAAAATTTTATTTGAACAGTTTCAGGTCCTGATAGACATGACACGTCTGATTGATAAAGCGGATCCTGAACTGGATTCAGATGCGCTGAACGCCCTGAACGGTATACGACCGGACTCAGAAATTTAAACTCAGACGAGCATGAAAAAAGCCCTGGCAAATTGCCGGGGCTTTTTGTTTGCGAAGCAGGGAATAAAACGCTTATCTCGCCCAGCTAGGCTTATTCATGATGTGATCCTGCCAGTCTTCCACGTCGTCTTCACGCACGGCAATATAGCGCACGGAAATCTGCGCGGTGTGCATGGCGGATTTAGACGCTTTGTTCAGCAGTGGATGCCACGGCAGTAACGGGCGGCCTTCACCGATCAGGCGATACGCGCAGGTGGGCGGCAACCAGTCAAAAGTGGTCAGGTTTTCGCGGGTCAGTTTGATGCAATCTTCTTCCAGCGTAAAACGACGCTCGTAGTTGCGGCACTGACAGGATTTGATGTTGAGCTGATTACAGGCGACGTTGGTGAAATAAATTTCATCGGTGTCTTCGTCGATCAGCTTATGTAAGCAGCATTGTCCGCAGCCGTCGCACAATGCTTCCCATTCTTCGTCAGTCATTTCAGACAGCGTTTTGTGCTGCCAAAAAGCGGGTTCAGTCATAGTGTGCATCCGGTATAAATAAAATGAGGGTGCTTATATAGACGCTTTGGCGAACAGATGCAAGCAAAGCCGCCGGAAATCCGCTCCGGCGACCTGCAACGTTGCGCTAAATCACGCGAGTGGAAACTTGCTTACCGTTAAGTGTAGCTGAGATTTCATCACCGGCTTTTAAAGGGCCGACGCCATGCGGTGTCCCGGTGAGAATGATATCACCGGCACGCAGTGTGAAGAACCGGCTCATATAAGCGATCAGCGGTAAAAGCGGCGTCAGCATGTCGCGGGTATTGCCTTGCTGACGCACTTCGCCGTTGATTTCCAAACGCAGCTCAGCCTGCTGTGCATCACCGAATTCACTCACCGGAATAAATCCGCTCATCGGGCACGAGCCGTCAAACCCCTTGGCCTTTTCCCAGGGTTGTCCGGCTTGTTTGAACGTCGACTGCAAATCCCGCAACGTCAGGTCAAGCGCCACCCCGTAACCGGCAATGGCATTGGCAACGCGGTCTTCCGTCGCCTGTTTCAGCGGCGTTCCGATCAGCACAGCCAGTTCCACTTCATGATGTACCGAACCCAGATCCTTCGGGATCGCGACAGGCTGGCGGAAATCACACAGCGCGGTTTCCGGCTTAATAAATAAAACCGGTTCCGCCGCCTTCTGCCCCCCCATTTCTTTGATGTGATCGGCATAATTGCTGCCGACGCACACCACTTTATTGACCGGAAAATCCAGTAATGCGCCGTGCCAGTCTCTGTGTTGGTACATACAGCTACTCCTTGTTATGAGGAATATCAGCCGCTAAACGGATTATGCGGCGCTGGCGCTAAGGGCGCAGGTGTGGTCTGAGCCGGTGCAGTATCACCCGAAGCCAGCGGTGTCTGCGCGCCCATGATGCCATCCGCCATCATGCCGATACTCAATGCGAAATAGGTTGAACGGTTCCAGTGCATGATCGTACGGAAGTTATCGTAAACCAGGAACGCGCGCCCCTGCGTATCATCCGGTGTGATAACCCATGCGCGGGTAGCCGTTGACGTCAGAGGGGTGCCGTCCACTTGCGTCACGCCCAATTGCTGCCAGTAACTGGCCGGATGCATCTGGTTATTTTTCAGTCCCGCCAGAGCGCCATCAAAATTAGCCGGTAATTTCACTTCCTGCCCCCAGCCCTGATTGCCCTTCCAGCCTTCTTTTGCTAAGTAATTGGCCGTCGAGGCAAATACGTCGTCAGTGTTTTTCCAGATATCAATTTTGCCGTCACCGTTGCCGTCAGCCCCGTAAGTCAGATAGGAACTCGGCATAAACTGCGACTGCCCCATTGCGCCAGCCCAGGAACCTTTCATCATGTCACTGCTGGCTTTTCCTGAATCGACGATCTTAAGCGCCGACATGAATTCTTTGGTGAAGAACGCTTCACGACGCCCTTCGAACGCCAGCGTGGCCAGGGCGGAGAACACGTCTTCTTTACCCTGAATTTTGCCGAAGCTGCTTTCCATCGCCCACAGCGCCACGATGTACTGTGGCTGCACGCCGTAACGGTCGCTGGCCTTGGTCAGCGCGGGCAAATTGTTCTGAAGCTGTTCCTGACCTTGTTTAATCTTCCATTCAGGCAGAACGCGGGTCAGATAATCGTCGAGGGTCACTTTCTTCTCGAGCTGATTGCGGTCGGAATTGATCACGCGATCAACGAAATGAAGATTAGCGAAGGTGCTGTCGATGGTTTGCTGGCTGATGCCTTGTGAAAGCGCCTGGGCTTTAAGCTGTTCGGCATAGGCCGGGAACTCGGCAGGGTCACGTCCCTGTTCGGCCAGTGACGTTTTGCCTGAGGTGGCGGCAGGTGCCGGTGCCGCCGTCTGGGTGGAGGTGGCTGACGGTGCGGGCGTTTGCCCGGAGGATGCTTTTTGTGCTGCACAACCACTCAGAATGATCAGCGGTGTTAACACGGCCAGTGCCGACAATTTCATCAATTTCTTCCTTTTGACTTCTGCAAATGATTCATCGTTGTAAGCTTTGAGCACGACAACGATGAATGCAAGTCATGACGTCTGAAAGTTCGAGAATTGCCGAAACAAATGTCAGGAATGTGTTATTTAGAGGTATCACCCAGATGGATATTCAATAAACTTTCTGCCGGCGGCGGAACCTGCAGATAATAACCTTGTTCTTCGAGCGACTGACGCACTTTGACAATATCGGCTGTGGCGAGTTTTTCGCGTTCGGCCAGATTGAGCATCATGGAGAACTGAGGCACACCGAAGCCTTTGAGTAATTCTTCCGGCACACGGGAAAAATCGTCTCTTTTTTCGACATACAGATAAGTCTGGTCGCGTTTAGTACTTCTATAGATCACACAAAGCATTTTTTTAACTCTATTTTATTGAAACGGTGGCTTGCCTAGATATAACTGTAACTATAACATGCTTATCGTACATCGGAATATCGCCCCCCGAGTGGTATTCCGGGGATTTAGAGTTGCTGAGACTGAGTCAGGATAGATGTCACAATCGCCAATAGAACTAAAAGGCAGCAGTTTTACCTTATCGGTTGTTCATTTACATAGTTCACAACCTGAGGTTATTTATCAGGCATTACAGGAAAAAGTGGAGCAAGCTCCAGCCTTTTTGAAAAATGCCCCTGTTGTTATCAACGTTGCCTCACTGACCGGTGAAGCAAACTGGAAAGACATTCAACAGGCTGTCGCTTCTGCAGGCTTTCGCGTTGTTGGCATCAGTGGTTGCAAAGATGAAGCGCAAAAACGCGCACTTTCCCGCACCGGTTTACCGCTGCTGAGTGAAGGTCGTGCCCAGCGAATCGCCGCAGAGCCACCGGTTCCTGTCGTGCCCGACAATGCCCCGGCCAAAACCCGCATTGTCAGTACCCCGGTCAGATCCGGCCAACAAATTTATGCCCGTAACAGCGACCTCATCGTGACCAACAGTGTCAGCGCAGGTGCGGAACTGATTGCCGATGGCAATATCCACATCTACGGCATGATGCGAGGCAGAGCGCTGGCCGGTGCCGCAGGCGATGCAAATTGTCAGATCTTTTGCACGCATTTAGGCGCTGAACTAGTCTCTATCGCAGGGCAATACTGGTTGAGTGATCAAATCCCGACTGATTACCTCGGTCAGGCAGCGCGCCTCAGCCTGTTAAATAATGTGTTAACCATACAACCTTTAAACTAAGCCCTTTTGACAAGGAATCCATTCATGGCACGCATCATAGTTGTTACATCGGGTAAAGGGGGCGTTGGCAAGACCACTTCAAGCGCGGCCATTGCTACCGGTTTAGCTCAAAAAGGCAAAAAGACCGTCGTTATCGATTTCGATATCGGTCTGCGTAATCTCGATCTGATTATGGGCTGTGAGCGCCGCGTGGTTTATGATTTCGTTAACGTGATCCAGGGCGATGCCACGTTGAATCAGGCGCTTATCAAAGATAAACGCACCGAAAACCTGTTTATTCTTCCGGCTTCGCAAACGCGCGACAAAGATGCGCTGACCCGCGAAGGCGTGGAAAAAATCCTGAACGATTTAGCCGAAATGGAATTTGACTTCGTGGTCTGCGATTCCCCTGCGGGTATCGAAACCGGCGCACTGATGGCGTTGTATTTCGCCGATGAAGCCGTGATCACCACCAACCCTGAAGTGTCTTCCGTTCGCGACTCCGACCGCATTTTGGGCATTTTGTCTTCAAAATCCCGCCGTGCGGAACAGGGCTTAGAGCCTATTAAAGAACATCTGCTTCTCACCCGTTACAACCCCGGACGTGTCAGCCGTGGCGACATGCTGAGCATGGAAGATGTGCTGGAAATCCTGCGTATTCCTTTGATCGGGGTTATCCCTGAAGATCAGTCTGTGCTGCGTGCGTCCAACCAGGGCGAGCCGGTCATTCTGGATCAGGAATCCGATGCAGGGAAAGCGTATGACGATACTGTCAGCCGCCTGCTTGGGGAAGAACGTGCATTCCGTTTCATTGAGGAAGAGAAGAAGAGTTTCCTGAAACGCCTTTTTGGGGGATAAACCATGGCATTGTTAGATTTCTTTCTGTCCCGCAAAAAATCGACAGCCAATATAGCCAAGGAACGGCTACAGATCATCGTAGCCGAACGGCGTCGAGGGGATAGTGAACCATCGTATCTGCCT
The DNA here is from genome assembly GCF_004364755.1 of Rahnella sp. BIGb0236. Taxonomy (NCBI): domain Bacteria; kingdom Pseudomonadati; phylum Pseudomonadota; class Gammaproteobacteria; order Enterobacterales; family Yersiniaceae; genus Rahnella; species Rahnella sp. BIGb0236. The sequence continues at coordinate 174,425 of NZ_SOAO01000007.1, read as the reverse complement.
GATCTGAAACGAGACATTCTGGCGGTCATCTGTAAGTATATTAAGATTGACCCCGAAATGTTGCAGGTTCAGTTCGAGCAAAAAGGTGACGATATTTCCGTACTGGAACTTAACGTCACCCTGCCAGAGTCGGAAGAAGCGCCTAAATGACAGCAGTCTATTTGCCTTGTTTGCAGGTGTTTTTTTCAGAATAGCGCCCTCTGTTTCCTCAGGGGGCCACTCACTTTTTGTTGATTTCCCTTCGCGTATTATTCCTTACCGCCAATAACTACTGTATATATAACCATTAAACGGATCTATTATTCGTTTATTTGCATCTATTCGTGAAAATTTTGATTAAGACTCATCTCATTCAGGCTGGAAATTAATATCCCTACACTGGCTTAATTCCCCGCTTTTTATCCTGAGTTACTGAAATTAATTCTTCAAAGTGCAGATTTTCTGAAGCCTGAATAAAAAAAGAGCGGGGAATTTACCCGCTCTTATTATCACGACCTGATGGCTAATTCCCCGCTGAGGAAAAAGAAATCAATAATTGCTCAGAATGGCATTCAATCTTTCAGCTAACAATTTTCCACGCCAGCCGCTGATTAATTCAGGCTGCGCTTCTTTATCTTTTAACTTCCAGTGGCTGTTCAGCAACTGGTTAATCTGACGACGTGAAGCCAGCAACTCAACACTCAGCTTACTCTCTTCACTGACGGTCTGGATCAGTGCTTTGATATCCTTGAAGACTTTACGGTAACCCGGCTGATCAATCAGATTCGAAATAGGTGCAGGCAGCTCTGATTCATCCAGTGCATTGGATTCCTCCACCAGCGCCAGCAACGTACGTCCATGATAGCGGATTTCAGGGCCGCTCAGCCCCAGGGCCTCCAGCTCGCCCAGTGATGTCGGCTGATAGCGCGCCACCTGCCAGAGGTTTTCCTCGCGTACCACAAAATTAACGGCCAGATCACGCTGACGAGCCTGATTGAGACGCCATGCCGCCAGCAACTTCAGACAACCCAGTTGACGCGGACGCAGCTGGAAGGCGTTGCCGATTTCCAGATACGCCAGCTCCGGTTGCAGCACTTCGCTGCGGCGACGGCACAATGCCAGACATTCATCCAGCGCGGCATCCATCCACCCTGCTTCTTCTGTTTCCCGCATCAGTTGTTCAGCCAGCGGCAGCAAATACCACACGTCAGCCGCCGCATACACACACTGTTTTTCACTCAGCGGGCGGGCGATCCAGTCGGTGCGCGATTCACTTTTATCCAGCTCAACACCCGTGGTTTCCGCCACCAGACGCGCAAAACCACAGGACAGCGGGCGTCCGCTGAACGCGGCGAGGATCTGCGTATCAATCAACGGCGAAGGCATCACACCAAACGCATTCAGAAACACTTCCAGATCTTCACTGCCCGCGTGAAGGAATTTGATCACATCAGGATTAACCAGCAAATCGATAAAAGGCTGCCAGGCGGTGATCGGCAAAGGGTCGATCAGCGTGAGCCGTTCGCCATCGAATAACTGGATCAGACCCAGTTGCGGGTAGTAAGTACGGGTGCGGACAAATTCGGTATCCAGCGCAATTTTGCTGTGCGCTTTTGCCTGAAGACAAACCTGCTCCAGCGCGTCATTGGTGGTGATCAACTGATAATTCAAATCTTAATTCTCTTAATCATTACTACGTTATAACGTGACAACGCCGGACTTCGCCGGCGTTAAGAAACTGACTATCACTGAACCCCTGAGCTGACGTTTATGCCGCATCCTGTTTCGGATCAGCCTTCGGCTTTGCCTGCTCGTCACGAAGCTCCCTTCTGAGAATTTTACCGACATTTGATTTCGGTAACTCGTCGCGGAACTCGACAATCTTCGGTACTTTGTAACCGGTTAATAACCGGCGGCAATGCGCGAGGATCTCTTCGCTGGTCAGCGACGGGTCTTTCTTCACCACGCAAATTTTGACGATTTCACCCGACGACTCGTTTGGCACACCGATGGCGGCAACTTCGAGCACTTTGTCATGTTGTGAAACCACCTCTTCAATTTCGTTAGGGTAGACATTAAAACCGGAAACCAGAATCATGTCTTTTTTGCGGTCAACAATCCGTAAAAAGCCCTGCTCGTCCACTGTAACGATATCGCCTGTCGATAACCAGCCATCTTTTAGCACCTCGTCGGTCGCCGCAGGCCGTTGCCAGTATCCCAGCATCACCTGAGGACCGCGCACCCAAAGTTCACCCGGTAATCCCGGCCCGACATCCTGACCATTATCATCGACCAGACGTACCTCTGTTGACGGCACCGGTAAGCCGATACTGCCACTGTAATGTTTCAGGTCATACGGGTTACCGGCGACCAGCGGTGAACACTCGGTCAGCCCGTAACCTTCCAGTAAATGTTTACCGGTCAGTTTTTCCCATTTTTCGGCCACGGATTTTTGCACCGACATTCCGCCGCCAACTGAGAGGCGCAGCGTGGAGAAATCCAGCTCGCGGAAATCTTCGTTATTGAGTAACGCATTGAACAGCGTATTGACGCCACTGATCGCCGTAAACGGGTATTTACCCAGCTCCTTCACCATCCCCGGCACATCGCGCGGATTGGTGATCAGCAGACTCTTCCCACCCAGTTCGAGGAACAGCAGGCAGTTCACCGTCAATGCAAAAATGTGATACAGCGGCAGAGCCGTAACCACCAGTTCGTGCCCCGGCTGCAACAACGGCGCGTACGCCGCTTTTGCCTGCTCGAGATTGGCCTGCATATTACGGTGTGTCAGCATTGCGCCTTTCGCCACGCCAGTCGTCCCGCCGGTGTATTGCAGAAACGCCAGATCGTCATTAATGATGTCGGGTTTGATGTACTGCAGACGACGCCCGCGCTGTAAGGCGGTACGGAACGAAATGGCATTCGGCAGATGGTATTTAGGCACCAGTCGTTTGACATATTTGACCACAAAGTTAACCAGCGTGCCTTTCGCTGCAGAAAGCTGATCGCCCATACGGGTCAGGATCACATGCTTAACCTGAGTTTTGTACACCACTTTTTCCAGGGTGTGGGCGAAGTTGGAGACGATAACAATCGCGCTCGCACCGCTGTCATTGAGCTGATGCTCAAGTTCACGCGGCGTATACAGCGGGTTGACGTTGACCACCACCATACCGGCGCGCAGCACGCCAAACAGGGCAATCGGGTATTGCAGCAGATTCGGCATCATCAGGGCAACGCGGTCGCCCTTTTGCAGACCCAGTTCATTTTGCAAATACGCAGCGAAAGCGCGACTGCGCTCTTCAAGCTTGCGGTAAGTCATCACCTCGCCCATGTTGATAAACGCCGGGGTATCTGCATAACGCAGCGTGGCATTTTCGAACATTTCGACCAGTGAACTGTAGCGGTCGGGATCGATGTTCTCGGGAACATCTGCCGGATAACGTTTTAGCCAAACCTTTTCCAAGGTATCACTCCTGAAATCATGTTCTGTTGCCGTCTCTATTCGACGAGTTTTATCACGTCTTTAACAATATTTTAACTCAGCTTACCAGTTGCGTTTCAAACAATGTCGAGGTTGAGAGGCGGGTCACTATTTCTGCAACCACTCGTTACAGCCATCCCTGGCTAAAAAAGAAAAAGGCGGCAATTAAGCCGCCTTAACAACGATCTTGTCTCAATGTGTTTTCTTTGGCGGGGGCACAACAGGGTGTGCCGGAGCCGGTTTTACTGCCGCCGGAGGGGGCGCGCCGTGAGGAGGCGGGCTACCGTGCGGCGGCGGTTTATTCTGTGACGACGCTTTCGACCCGTGCGGGTGTCGTGTCATACCAGCCGGGACCCCAACCGGGCCCAAACCCTCGCCCCCAGGAATCATAAGGCCCACCAAAACCGTAGCCCCACGGGCCGATAGGTTGCGGAGGCATAACCACCTGCTGCTGTACCCGCCAGCGTTTATAGCTGTTGACGTTTACAGTGACAAAGTCATACGACGTCTGCCCTACCGTGCCTTTTTCGACACCCGTAATCGGCCCGACCACGGTGACCAGTTGATCGCGGTAATCGACCGGATCGACGAAGCCATTAATGTAAGCCATGATGCGCCCGCGTGATGCCGCGCCTAATATCGGCCGGGCGGCATCATCAAGGGGAACGGTGGCGATTTCCAGACGTGTTTTGTTCTGCAGGTTGGTCACAGAGACCACCTTGCCACCAAAACGCGATTCCTGCCCGACATACAAACTCGGGGCGCCCTGCACCGCTTGTAAATTCATCTGCGGCGTTGCCGTCGTCCCGCGAATTTCTTCCGGTACGGTGACACAGCCTGATAACACCAGAACGCTGAGTGCCACCGCACTCAGGGCCATTCTCTTACCCGTCTTGCCTGATAACTGCTGAATGACAGACCACTTACGCATTACGATGACTCCTGTGCAAACTCTTCATTTTGACCGCTATTTAATGCACAAGTTGCCATCCCCTACCGGCCTGGCAGCTTTTTCCATGTCACTTCATTACGCAGATAGGTAGGTTCGGCATCTTCCGGATTGACCCGCACGCCGTTTTCCCAGAGCTGAAGCGCCAGCGGCAGCATGTCTTCCGCCTGTGGCAGTAACATTTTGCCATCAAATAAATCCGCCGCCGGAGATTCACCCAGCAAATGCGGATAGGCTTCCCAGCCCGTACCCACGGTGGCAAAACGTCCGTTTAGCTCAACGGCTCGCGCCAGCAGTTGTTCAGGTTTGATGACCGTCTCGGTATTTTCACCGCTCCAGACACCTTGTGCATTGCGGGTAAATTCACCCCAGTACACTTCGCCCATGCGGGCATCAATGGCGGCCAGCACCTGTTCCGCGCCGGTCTGGCGGTAAGCACCCTGCGCCATGGTTTGTAAGGTGGAAACAGGCAACAACGGCAACTCTGCGCCAAGTGATAAACCTTGCGCGATACCAATGCCGATACGCACGCCGGTAAAACTGCCCGGCCCCCGGCCAAATGCCAGTGCATCGAGTTGTTTCAGGGAAAGCCCCGCTTCGGCGAGGATCTGCTGCACCAGCGGCAGAATGCGCTGCGTATGCTCGCGGGCGCAGAGTTCAAAATGGGCGAGCGTTTCGCCCTGATCATAAAGCGCAACCGAACAGGCTTCTGTCGCCGTATCAATTGCTAAAATTCGCGTGGACATGCCAAACCTCAGGCGGGGAAATTAATAAGTTATACCCTCAATACGTCGCGCGCAGTCAACGCATCTGCAACGTGATATATGACGGGTACAAGAGCCTTTTTCGGGGCGGCATCTTAGCATAAACAAAGGGCTAATTCTGCTCTTCAACGTTTTGTAAAAAGCGGATCGCTTGCGTCAGATCACGCGTGCGTGGCGTCGGCGGCAAGCTGTTGAGGAAAACTTCGCCATACGGACGCATCACCAGCCGGTTGTCACAAATCACCATCACACCACGGTCATCCGTATCGCGGATCAGACGTCCGACGCCCTGTTTAAGGGTAATGACCGCATCCGGTAATTGTACGTCATTGAAAGGATCTCCGCCGCGCAGACGGCAATCTTCTATGCGCGCTTTGAGCAGCGGATCGTCCGGTGAGGTAAATGGCAGCTTATCGATGATGACGCACGACAGCGCATCACCGCGCACATCCACCCCTTCCCAGAAACTGCTGGTCGCTACCAGTAACGCATTACCGGCTTCGACAAACTGCGCCAGCAACTGTCCCTTACTGGTTTCGCCTTGTAATAAAACCGGCAGCGTCAGACTGGCCCGGAACTCTTCCGCCAGTTCACGCATCATTTTGTGGGAAGTACACAGAAAGAAACAACGGCCTTTATTCGCTTCAATCAGCGGACGCAACATTCGCGCCAGCTGCTTCGAACTGCCGTGAACATTCGATTCGGGCAGAAAACGTGGAACACATAACAGGGCCTGTTTGGCGTAATCAAACGGACTCGGCAGCAGCAGCGTTTCTGCCTGATCCAGACCCAGACGTTCGGTAAAATGATGCAGCTGATCGTTCACCGAAAGCGTTGCCGAGGTAAAAATCCACGCTCCCGGTTTTTCTTTCATCATCTCGCTGAATTTATCGGTGACCGATAACGGCGTCAGCGCCAGCACAAAGTGGCGGGAATTACATTCGTACCAGTAACTGTAGCCGGGAATGGAGACATCTTTCAGGCGCTTGAGACGGTTGCGGTAAAGCGTGGCGCGTTCGAAAGCTGCGTCCAGCAGTGCAGAACGGCCGAGTGATAATTTGACCACGTCATAGCACAGCTCCAGTGCGTCATCGAGCAGCAGCAAGGCTCGCTGGATGGCAGGCTGGCTGAGAACATCACGCAGATTGCCGCGAAAACCCGGCTCGCCGAGTGCCAGACGGAAATCCATGGTGCTCTGGCTCAGGCGGTCAGCACTTTTCTGCAACTGTACGGAGTCACGCACTTCGGTGCGGTAAGCGATGTTGATATCTTTTGCCATATCGAGCAACTGACGGCTGGTGACCTGCTGGCCGAAATACTGGCTGGCAATATCGGGGATCTGATGAGCTTCGTCGAAAATCATCACGTCAGCTTCGGGGATCAGCTCACCAAAGCCGCTCTCTTTCACCACCATATCCGCCATGAACAAATGATGGTTTACTACCACCACATCGGCGTCCATGGCCTTACGGCGGGCTTTTACCACGAAGCATTCTTTATACAGCGGGCAATCACTGCCGAGGCAATTGTCGTTGGTGCTGGTCACCAGCGGCCAGACAAAGCTGTCTTCCGGCACCACGGTGCAGGTGCTGATATCGCCCTCTTCCGTGCTGCTTGACCAGTGACGCAGATGTGCCAGTTCGCTGAGCGCCTGACTGGCGAGATCGCCGCCGGCCAGCGATTGTTGCTCCAGACGTTCCAGACATAAATAGTTTGAACGCCCTTTCAGCAGCGCCAGACGGCCTTTAAATTTCAGCGCATTGGCCACTTTGGGCAGATCGCGGGAATACAGCTGATCCTGTAAGTTTTTGGATCCGGTGGAGATGATGACTTTTTTGCCGGAACGCAGCGCCGGAGCCAGATAGGCATAGGTTTTCCCGGTCCCGGTACCGGCTTCCACCACCAGCCCTTGCTTAGCGCTGATGGCTTTGCTGACAGCCTGCGCCATCAGACGCTGAGGTTCACGGGGTTTAAAACCTTCAATTTTCTGCGCCAGTGCGCCGTCTGTTGCGAAATCGTCTGTCACTCTGTCTCTCTACCTGTACGGATCAGCAGTGATTATGCCAACCCAACGCCGTTACGGCTACCGCCATCTGCCAATCCAACGCATTCATCCTTTGTGATACCCTTAGCGCCATCAAAAAAAGTGACTAACTGGAGCCAAAAATATGACCATCGAACGTATCCGTCCTGAGCCACGGATGTCCGACATTGTTATCCATAACGACACCATTTATTACACGGCGGTGCCGGAAAATCTGGAGGCGAATGCGAAAGATCAGACTGCGGAAACGCTGGCCATTATTGATGCTGCGCTGACTGAAGCCGGTTCAGACAAAAGCAAAATTCTGGATGCCACGCTGTTTCTGGTGAATAAAGAAGATTTCCCGGCCATGAATGAAGCCTGGGATGCGTGGGTGTCGCCGGGCAATGCACCGGTGCGCTGTACCGTGCAGGCCAACCTGATGAATCCGAAATACAAAATCGAAATCAAGATCATTGCCGCGCGTTAATCATTGATTTTCAGGCATAAAAAAACCTCCCTCGGGAGGTTTTTTATTATCCGTGCAATGCCCGGTTACGCTTTTGCACCCGCGACCGCTTCTTTCGCGAGTTCAGTGATGCGTGCATAGTCACCGCTTTCCAGCGCATCGGCTGGCACCAGCCATGAACCGCCGATACACAGCACGCTTTTCAGCGCCAGGTAATCACGGTAGTTCTTCGGTGAAATCCCACCTGTCGGGCAGAAACGCACCTGCGGGAACGGACCGGCAATCGCCTGCAACGCTTTCACGCCGCCATTGGCTTCAGCCGGGAAGAATTTAAACTCGCGCAGACCGGCATCCAGACCCATCATCAGTTCGGACACGGTGCAAATTCCCGGAATCAGCGGAATAGAACCCGCGTTGGCGGCTTTGAGCAAAGCATCCGTCAGCCCCGGGCTGATGGCGAACCGGGCACCGGCTTCGGTCACTTCGGCCAGTTGCTCAGGATTCAGTACCGTGCCCGCACCAATGATGGCGTCCGGTACTTCTTTTGCGATAGCGCGGATCGCATCCATCGCGCACGGGGTACGCAACGTCACTTCCAGCACACGTACGCCACCGGCAACCAGTGCTTTGGCCAGCGGGACCGCATGCTCCAGTTTGTTGATAACAATCACAGGAACAACCGGCCCTGAGGTCAGAATTTGTTCCGCGCTTGTTTTCCAGTTTTTCATCTTGTTCTCCATTCATGCCCGCAGGCACCGTTGTGATTGATGGCGCGCCCCTGCCACAGGGACCCGCAGATTTCTCTGCAGGTGACCGACCACACCCGATTGGACGATACTACCCTCCCCGTCATACTTGAAGCCGCAGCGGCGTTGGCTGCGCTTGTTCACCCGAATCACTGACTCATGTCAGCTCATCGGGATTCTCTCACTTGCCGCCTTGCTGCAACTTCAATTATTTTGGGGAGTAATAACTTAAAGAATTATTCGTTACTCGAACTCGTTCCAGGAACGGCCGTCGCGGGTGATCATCGCCACAGACGCTACCGGACCCCATGTCCCGGACTGATACGGTTTTGGTGCTTCGCTTTCTGCCGCCCACGCATTCATGATGGAGTCGACCCATTTCCAGGCTTCTTCCACTTCGTCACGACGCACAAACAGCGCCTGGATCCCACGCATGGTTTCCAGCAGCAGACGCTCGTAAGCATCGGCAATATGCTGTTCATTGAAGGTTTCAGTGAAGCTCAGATCCAGCTTGGTGGTTTGCAGACGGTGTTTGTGCTCAAGACCCGGCACTTTGTTCAGCACTTCGATCTCGATACCTTCGTCCGGTTGCAGACGAATGGTCAGTTTATTCTGCGGCAGTTGCTGATAAGAATCACGGAACAGGTTCAGTGCCGGGTTTTTGAAATACACCACAACTTCTGAACATTTGCTCGGCAGACGCTTACCGGTACGCAGGTAGAACGGCACACCCGCCCACTGCCAGTTGTCGATATCCACGCGGATAGAAACAAAGGTCTCAGTGCTGCTGGTTTTTTTCGCGCCTTCTTCTTCCAGATACCCCGGCACTTTCTTGCCCTGCACGAAACCTGCGGTGTACTGACCACGCACGGTGTTTTCACGCACGTTGGACTGGTCGATACGGCGCAGGGAGCGCAGCACTTTCACTTTTTCGTCACGGATGCGGTCCGTGCTCAGATCCGCCGGTGGTGACATGGCGATCATGGTCAGAATTTGCAGCAAGTGGTTCTGGATCATGTCGCGCATCTGACCCGCGTCATCGAAGTAGCCCCAGCGGCCTTCGATACCCACTTCTTCCGCCACGGTGATCTGCACATGATCGATAGTGCGGTTATCCCAGTTGCTGGCGAACAGGTTGTTGGCGAAACGCAGCGCCAGCAAGTTCAGAACCGTTTCTTTGCCCAGATAATGGTCGATACGGTAAACCTGAGACTCGGCGAAATACTCCGCCACCTGATCGTTAATGACCTGGGAAGACTCCAGAGAGTGTCCCAGGGGTTTTTCCATCACCACGCGCGCAGGCTCTTTATTCAGCCCTGCTTCACCCAGACCCCGGCAGATCGCACCGAAGTGGCTTGGCGCAATGGCGAAGTAGTTAATGGTGGCGCGATTTTGCTGGTCGAGCATTTTGCCCAACACTTTGAAATGCTTCAGATCATTGACATCAAGGTTACAGAAATCAAGACGGGCACTGAGTTTTTCCCACAGTTCCGGATCAATTTTTTCTTTCATGAAGGTGGTCAGTGCTTCTTTAACCACTTCGGTATAGGCCGCTTTGTCCCATTCCGCACGTCCGACACCGATGATGCGGGTGTCCGGGTGAATGTGACCCGCTTTCTCTAACTGATACAGGGAAGGCAACAGCTTACGGCGCGCAAGGTCACCCTTTGCACCGAAAATTACCAGATCACAAGCCTGGGCTGTCTGAGTTACCGCCATGTTCTTCTCCTCAATGCAGGAATACCCTTAGTTATTGGGGTACATATTGTAATTTTATTTCAGCAACAATGTACTCTGATTGCCCGTGAGCCGTAAACCTTGATCTGACAGGGGGATAACTCTGCGGAAAACCTTATTTTTATCATAAGTCTCTCAGGTGCTGTTAAAACCCACAACATTCTGTAATTTTATGACAAAACTGAACAGAATTTACCATACTGAAAGTTAGATCTCGGTCAAACTCTGACAAAAAAAGCGGTATTTTCGCCTGACTGACGCTGCCAACGGCATTAAGCGCGTAGTATATTTTCATCAAATCAACACGATTTCCTCTTTTCAAAGAAATCGTTGAAACCTATGAGTGTCATGCTTATGAATACGTTGGAAAAAATCCAGACCCACCTTGACATTCTGAGCAAGTCAGAACGCAAAGTTGCCGAAGTTATCCTGGCCTCGCCTCACATCGCTATCCACTCCAGTATTGCCACTCTCGCCCGCATGGCCGACGTCAGTGAACCTACTGTAAACCGTTTTTGCCGTCGCCTCGACACAAAAGGGTTTCCAGATTTTAAATTGCATCTGGCACAAAGTCTGGCAAACGGTACACCTTATGTGAACCGCAACGTGGATGAAAGCGACAGCGTCAGCGCCTACACCAGTAAAATTTTCGAATCGGCCATGGCCAGCCTCGATCAGGTGAAAAATACCCTCGATATTGCTGCCATTAACCGTGCGGTGGATTTACTCACTCAGGCGAAAAAGATTTCGTTCTTTGGTCTGGGCGCCTCCGCTGCCGTGGCGCATGATGCCATGAACAAATTCTTCCGCTTTAACATTCCCGTGGTCTATTTCGATGACATCGTCATGCAGCGCATGAGTTGCATGAATTCCAGCGAAGGCGATGTGGTGATGCTGATTTCCCACACCGGCCGCACCAAAAATCTGGTGGAACTGGCACAACTTGCCCGCGAAAACGATGCCACCGTGATTGCCATCACATCCTTTAATACGCCGCTGGCGCACGAAGCGACCCTGGCGCTGTTACTGGATGTCCCGGAAGACACCGACGTGTATATGCCGATGGTCTCGCGGATCGCTCAGCTGACGCTGATTGATGTGCTGGCGACCGGGTTTACCTTGCGCCGTGGCGCAAAATTCAGAGATAACCTGAAGCGGGTCAAAGAAGCGTTGAAAGAATCGCGCTTTGATAAGGGGATGGTCGTCCCTAACCTGCCAGAGTAAGCTCGCCCTGCGGGTTGGCATACCGAATCATTCACAGATTATATGAACGAAGCACCATTGATTTAATAGGGAGTCTGGCGGGAAATCTACGCGCAACGTGCGCAGGGAGAAAGTCAGACATGAGGTCAGCGGGTCACACAGGTGAAACCCTTTTGTATTACAATTACACCAAACCCAATGTGGGCTCGCTGTTTTTTGCACTACCATGTTTCATCAGTTAACGGAGTACGGCATGTCCAGAAGGCTCAGAAGAACGAAGATTGTTACCACCCTCGGTCCTGCAACTGACCGCGACAATAATCTTGAGAAGATCATTGCTGCCGGTGCAAACGTTGTACGTATGAATTTCTCCCACGGTACCCCTGAAGATCACATCCTTCGCGCCAACAAAGTGCGTGAAATCGCGGCCCGTCTTGGCCGTCATGTTGCCATCCTCGGCGACCTGCAGGGTCCAAAAATCCGTGTGTCTACTTTCAAGGAAGGCAAAGTTTTCCTCAATATCGGCGACAAATTCCTGCTCGATGCCAACATGAGCAAAGGTGAAGGCGATAAAGAAAAAGTGGGCATTGACTATAAAGGTCTGCCTGCTGATGTGGTGCCGGGCGATATCCTGTTGCTCGATGATGGCCGTGTGCAGCTGAAAGTCCTGGAAGTTCAGGGCATGAAAGTCTTCACTGAAGTCACCGTGGGCGGTCCGCTGTCCAACAATAAAGGCATCAACAAGCTGGGCGGTGGTCTTTCTGCCGAAGCCCTGACTGAGAAAGATAAAGCAGACATCATTACTGCGGCCAAAATGGACGTAGATTATCTGGCAGTTTCATTCCCACGCACCGGCGAAGATCTTAACTATGCGCGCCGTCTGGCACGCGATGCAGGCTGTAACGCACAAATCGTCTCTAAAGTTGAACGTGCTGAAGCGGTAGCAACGGACGAAGCGATGGACGATATCATTCTGGCTTCCGACGTGGTGATGGTGGCCCGTGGTGATCTGGGTGTAGAAATCGGTGACCCTGAACTGGTCGGTATCCAGAAAAAACTGATCCGTCGCGCCCGTCAGCTGAACCGTGCGGTGATCACCGCCACGCAGATGATGGAATCGATGATCACCAACCCGATGCCCACCCGTGCGGAAGTCATGGACGTGGCAAACGCCGTGCTGGACGGTACCGATGCGGTGATGTTGTCAGCCGAAACGGCTGCCGGTCAGTATCCTGCGGAAACCGTGGCGGCAATGGCGCGCGTGTGTCTGGGTGCAGAAAAAATCCCAAGCATTAACGTCTCCAAGCACCGTCTGGATGTGGAATTCGATAACATCGAAGAAGCGATCGCCATGTCGGCGATGTACGCGGCGAACCACCTTAAAGGCGTTACCGCGATCATTTCCATGACGGAATCGGGGCGTACCGCACTGATGCTCTCCCGTATCAGTTCCGGCCTGCCCATCTTCGCCATGTCCCGCCATGAACACACCCTGAACCTGACGGCGATTTACCGTGGCGTCACACCGGTCTTCTTCGACAGCGTCAATGACGGCGTCGCAGGGGCGCAGGATGCAGTGAATTTGCTGCGTGATAAAGGTTACCTGCTTTCGGGTGATCTGGTCATCATCACGCAGGGCGATGTCATGAGCACTGTGGGCACCACGAATACCAGCCGTATTTTGCGTGTCGAATAACGGCGAAATGTAATAAAATATGTATATAAGGCCGATCATCATGATCGGTCTTTTTATTTTGCACTGTCCGAGTGTTTAGTTTCACCTTCTTCACCTCGCTTCCGTGATCTTAATTTGATCATTATTTTGCCATTTTCTTGAAATAACACTCTCCGGCGTATAAACCATCACATAGCGTAAATTAATTACACCTACATTCACTGCGTATAAATATAACTTTTCCTATCAAAAAACCTCACAAATAACAGCAATAAACGAATAACAAATACAGATTCATCCCATGGGATCTTAGCTGAACTCAGTGAGAGCAAGATTTTTATGTGAAGCAGATCACATTAGAACACCAAAAAATGCCGTTATGGGCAAATGTTCAATGTCGTTGTTGAATGATAATGATTTGCATTTATAATGATTCTCATTCGTTAAAACCTTGTATACGTCCGCACTAAGGAAATCACACAAGACATATCACTGATTATTTCAGATAACAAAACACATATATCCATACACTTTACAGGCGTGGCCATCAGCCCTGCCTGCTGATGCTTACGTTCACTGAAAAAATCCTGACTTTATCCGGGCGGCCTCCCCACGCCCGCTGCGGATAAAAAGGACACACATTAAGGGTCCATGATGAGCCAGATAAATAATTGGGAAATAATGCCGGTCAGCGCCAAAGACCTTACAATGACTCAGGCGAAAATAAGCCAGAATGAGGGTTATATTTTTAACCAACACAGCACGCAGGAATGGCAGGCACACATTGAGCAAGGGATTGAATTAATTAAATCCCATATTAACCATACTGAGAAACCTTTTTCAGGTGTCTCCCCCGCGGAATTAGCCGAGCAATTTCGCCATATTGATCTGACTAAACCTTTAGACGGAACACGGCTGGCGCTGGAGGAACTGGATGATTTATATCTGCAACACGCCGTCTATTTTCATCATCCCAAATACCTCGCGCACCTCAACTGTCCGACGGTGGTCCCTTCCCAACTGGCGGAACTGTTTATCAGCGCCATTAACTCCTCGGTAGACACCTGGGATCAGAGCGCAGGCGGCACTTTAATCGAACAAAAAGTCATCGACTGGACACTGGCCCGTATCGGATTTGGTGCGCAATCGGATGGCATCTTCACCAGCGGCGGTACCCAGTCAAATCTGATGGCGATGCTGCTGGCGCGTGACAGCCACTGCAAACGTACCCGCCCGCAACACAGCATCAAATATCAGGGGCTGCCGCCGGAAGCTAACCGCTGGCGCATCTTCAGCTCCCAGGTAAGCCATTTCAGCATTCAGAAATCTGCCGCCCTGCTCGGCCTGGGTTATGACGCCGTGGTGCCGGTTGCCTGTGACAGCGCCTTCCGTATGGACATGAGTGCGCTCAAAGCCGAAATCGACCGTTGTCATGCCGAAGGGCTGATCCCGATTGCCGTTGTTGCCACCGCCGGTACGACAGACTTTGGCAGCATCGATCCGCTGAATGACATTGCAGAAATCTGCCGCAAAGAAAAAATCTGGATGCACGCTGACGCCGCATACAGCTGTGGCCTGCTGGTATCTCCTCAGCATCGCCAGCGTATTGGAGGCATTCATCTGGCGGATTCCGTCACCGTGGATTACCACAAATCCTTCTTCCAGCCGGTCAGTTGCAGCGCGTTCCTGGTTAACGATCACAGCCATCTGGAGCATGTCACCCATCACGCCGAATACCTGAACCCGCTGAGTGCAAAACTGGAAGGCACGCCGAATCTGGTGAACAAAAGCATTCAGACCACCAAACGTTTCGATGCGCTGAAAATGTGGCTGACGCTGCGGATTATGGGCCAACAGGCGCTGGGTGAATCCTTCGATGTGCTGCTGGCGCGCGCAACAGAAACCCATCAGATGATGGAGCAGAACCCGAATATCGAGGTGCTGCACAAGCCGGAACTGAGCACGCTGGTGTTCCGTTTCGTTCCGCGTATGTCGATGAACCATGAACAAATTGATGCGATCAACGCCGGGATCCGCAAGGCGATTTTCCGCGACGGCAGTGCCGTGATCGCCGGTACCAAAGTGCATGACCGTCAGTATCTGAAATTCACCTTACTGAACCCGACCACCACCACGGAAGACGTTGCCGACGTGCTCAGCCTGATCACGCATTACGGCAAAGAACTGACAGCCGCCGCGCTGAGCGCCGCGAAAAACCGGTAACAGGAGCTGCATCATGAACATCACCCCAGACACGCAAATCTACGATTTTATCGCCATCGGCATCGGCCCGTTCAATCTCGGGCTGGCCTGCCTGACCGAGCCGGTGAAAGAGCTGAACGGTCTGTTTTTAGATCAGAATGACAGCTTCGACTGGCACACCGGCATGATGCTGGAAAGCGCGCATTTACAGACACCGTTTATGGCGGATCTGGTGACGCTCGCAGACCCGACCAGCCCTTACAGCTTCCTCAATTACCTGAAAATGAAAGGTAAACTTTACTCTTTCTACATCCGTGAAGATTTCTTCATGATGCGCAAAGAGTTTAACCAGTATTGCCAGTGGGCCTGCCAGCAACTGACCAGCCTGCAATTCTCCACGCGCGTGGAACTGGTGACCTGGGATGCGGAACAGGAATGCTATCTGGTCGCGGCGCGCTCTACCAAAGGCGGTGATAAGCAGGTTTACCGCACCAGACGGCTGGTACTGGGCACCGGCCCGTCGCCGTGGATGCCTGCCTGCGCCCGTGATGCGGGCAAAAACGTGCACCATTCCTCAGCCTATCTGCCGAACAAAGAGCAGGTACAGAACGCCCGATCCATCACCGTGGTCGGCAGCGGTCAGAGCGCCGCTGAAATCTACTACGACCTGCTGTCCGACATCGATAAACACGATTACCACCTGACGTGGGTCACCCGCGCGCCGCGTTTCTACCCGCTGGAGTACAGCAAACTGACGCTGGAAATGACCTCGCCGGAATACATCGACTATTTTCACAACCTGCCGATGGCCAAACGCGATCAGCTCAACCGGGAGCAAAAGTGCCTGTATAAGGGCATTAACATCAGCCTTATCAACGATATCTACGATCTGATGTACATCAAACGCCTCGACGGTCCGCTGAAGGTGGATCTGTACACCCATTCCGAACTGACCGCGATGACCCGCAACCGCAGCGGCGAACTGGAAATGAGCCTGCTGCATCACGAACAGCAGCAGGAATACCGCCACCGCACCGAGTCGGTGATCCTCGCGACCGGTTACGGCTATCAGCCGCCGCAATTTATCGAAGGCATTTACCCCCGCATTCAGTGGGATGAGGCAGGCCGTTATGCGGTCAACCGCAATTACAGCATCGATGCACACAACCAGATTTTTGTGCAAAACGCCGAGCTGCATACCCACGGTTTCGTCACCCCCGATCTGGGCATGGCGTGCTACCGCAACAGCACCATTATTCGCGAAATGCTGGGGCGCGAAGTCTATCCGGTGGAGAAATCCATCGCTTTCCAGACCTTCTGCACCCGCGGCCTTGCCGGAAACTAACGGAGAACGTATCTATGTCTGAACCCTTACCCGCCCGCGTCTATTCGTGCCAGCGCGCCGCCGGAACAGTGACCTTCCGCCCGCTGGATTTGCAAAAAGATGCGGCCGTGTTACACGGCTGGATGATCCAGTCTTATGCGCATTTCTGGGGCATGCAAAACAGTACCGTCGCCGACGTCGACAGTTTTTACCGCGACCTGACCAGAGGAAAACCTCAGGCCGCGCTGATGGGTGAAATCGACAGTCAGCCGCAATTTCTGATCGAATGTTATCCGGTGCAGGACGACCCGCTGCATGAGCATTACGAGGTGCAGCCGGGGGATATGGGCATGCATATTCTGCTCTCTCCGGCGGACAAACCTGTCGCAGGTTTCAGCTGGCAGGTATTTTCCGCCGTGATGGAATACCTGTTCAGCCAGCCGGAAGTGAAACGCGTGGTGGTCGAGCCGGATGTGCGCAACGAGAAAATTCACAAGCTGAATAAGCGTGCCGGTTTCCGCTATCAGAAACAGATTCAACTGACACATAAAACTGCATGGCTGGCATTTTGCCAGCGTGAAGATTTCATTAAGGCCAGCCAGAAGGAAAAAACCACTATGACTCCCGCGACTCTGCAAACCGGTCAGCACCTGCAACCGGACATCTGGGCGAAAGCCAATGCCCTGCTGTTGCGTAAATGCCTGTCAGAACTGACGCACGAACGTCTGCTGGCCCCGCAGGCACTGAAAACTACCGGCACCTGGACGGATTACCAGCTGGTAGTGCCGGCGTCGGAAATTGAATATCGCTTCCGTGCGCGTCAGTTGCCCCTGAACGACTGGATGATTGACCTCGACAGCATTCAGCGTCTGGATAATTTCAACCCGCAGCCGCTGGATGCCGTCAGATTCATCATTGAATTCGCCGATCAGATTGGCATTTCCCAGGCCATGCTGCCGACCTATCTGGAAGAAATCAGCAGCACGCTGTACAGCAGCGCCTACAAACTGGTGAATAACCACACCACAGCCAAACAGCTGTCTGAAGCCGATTTCCAGACCGTAGAAGCCAGCATGACTGAAGGCCATCCGAGCTTTATCGCCAACAATGGTCGTATTGGTTTCGATGCCGGTGACTACGTGCGCTATGCGCCGGAAGCCGCCAATCCGCTGCCACTGGTGTGGGTCGCGGTTCACCACGACAAAGCGCATTTCGCCAGCGTCGCGGGTTTGCCGTATGAAAAACTGATCGCTGAAGAACTGGGTGATGCGCAAATTTGCGCCTTCACGCAAAAGCTGGTGGATAGCGGTGTTGACCCGAAAAAGTACTATTTCATGCCGGTTCACCCCTGGCAGTGGCAGAACAAACTGCTGACCGTTTTTGCCCCGGACATCGCCCGCCAGTTCCTGATTTATCTCGGTGAAGGTGAGGATAACTATCTGGCGCAACAGTCAATCCGTACCTTTTATAACGCCAGCCGTCCCGAAGGTCGCTACGTCAAAACGGCGTTGTCGATCTTGAACATGGGCTTTATGCGTGGCCTGTCGCCTTACTACATGGCGACCACGCCGGGGATCAACGAATGGCTGGCCGAGTTGGTCGAAAACGACGCTTACCTGCAATCCACCGGCTTCAGCATCCTGCAGGAAGTGGCTTCCCTCGGTTACCACAACCATTACTTTGAACAGGCCATTAAAGGCGACAGCGCGTATAAAAAAATGTTTGCGGCGCTGTGGCGCGAAAACCCTGTCGCCCGGTTGCAGCCAAATCAGCGTCTGATGACCATGGCCGCCCTGCTGCATACCGATAAACATGGCGATGCGTTGATTGTCGAGATGATCAAATCATCCGGTCTGGCGACCGGTGACTGGCTCAAACGCTACATGCACGCTTATCTCAGCCCGCTGTTGCACTGTTTCTATCAGTACGATCTGGTGTTTATGCCGCACGGTGAAAACCTGATCCTGCGCTTTGAAAATAACATCCCGGTGAATGCCTTCATGAAGGATATTGCCGAAGAAATCGCGGTAATGAACCCGGACGCCAATTTGCCTGAAAAAGCCAAACGTCTGGCGGTGGACGTTCCGGAGGATCTGAAAATCCTGTCGATCTTCACCGACGTGTTTGCCGGTGTGTTCCGCTTTATCGCCCGTATTCTTGAAGAGCATGGCGATTATCCGGCCGGTCAGTTCTGGCAGGTGGTCGCCGACGTGGTGCGTGATTACCAGATTCAGTATCCGGAACTGGCGGAGAAATTTGCCCGTTATGACATGTTCGGTGCCGAGTTCACGCACTCCTGCCTGAACCGTCTGCAACTGGCGAATAACCAGCAGATGATTAACCTGTCGGACCCGGCACAGAACCTGAAATTTGCCGGAACGCTGGAAAACCCGATCGCGGCGTACGCTAACCGCTACTGAATAAAACGTTAACGTAATGCACTTTAGCGCGGCTTTCACAGGCCGCGCTTTTTCAATGTTGAGTACCGGAGAATTATCGTTATGTCGTCCCTTTCACCGCCCGCCTCCACACTCAGCGCGCGCCAGTGGCTGTTCCCGTTGTCGCTGGTATTATTCGAGTTCGCCACCTATATCGCCCACGATATGATCCAGCCCGGCATGTTGCAGGTGATCAGTGACTTCAGCGCCAGCGCCGACTGGGTGTCGACCTCGCTGACCGCCTATCTGTGCGGCGGAATTTTGCTGCAATGGCTGCTCGGTCCGCTGTCCGACCGGCTGGGTCGCAGACCGGTTTTACTGGCTGGCGTGGCCTTTTTCACCGTCACCTGTTTGCTGACCGTTTTCACCCGAAATATCGAACAGTTCATTCTGATGCGCTTTTTGCAGGGCATGAGTCTGTGCTTTATCGGTGCTGTCGGGTACGCCGCCATTCAGGAAGCGTTCAGCGAAACCCTGAGCGTCAAACTGATGGCGCTGATGGCGAACATTACCCTGATCGCCCCGCTGCTCGGACCGCTGGCGGGCGCGGCGTTTATTCATTACGCACCGTGGAAAGCGATGTTTGCGTTGTTTGCTCTGGTCTCGGCTTTGTCATTCTGGGGATTATGGCGCAGCATGCCGGAAACCGTGTCAGGTCGTGGCGAACGCTTCTCCCTGCGCCGACTGCTGAGCGATTACCGTGAAGTCTTCAGCAATTCCGGCGTGATGCTCGGTTCGCTGTCCATCGGGCTGATCACCCTTCCTCTGCTGGCCTGGGTGGCACAGTCGCCGGTGTGGCTGATTCAGGATGCGGGAATGACGCCGCTTCAGTACGGAGGGTTGCAGGTGCCGGTGTTCACCGGGCTGATCATCGGTAACATCACCCTGAGCAAACTCAGCGGAAAAGTGAATATCCGCACACCGGTCTGGTCGGGCATCATTCCGATTGTCCTCGGCCTTGCAATCAGCGCGTATGCGTCGCTGTTTATGGTGCATGCCTGGCTGTGGATCATTGGCGGGCTGAGCCTTTATGCGCTGGGATCAGGGCTGGTGAATGCCGGACTTTACCGCCTGACGCTCTTTTCCAGCCCGACCGGCAAAGGCACCGTCGCGGCCGCGCTGGGGTTGATCACCATCGCTGTGTTTGCGGCGGGCATCGAAGTCGCCAAGCAATTCTATTTTGCCTACGGCAACGGGATTTTTATGCTCACAGGCATGTTCTCCGGCGTGGCCGGGGTGGTGCTGATCGCGTTATTTCTCCGACGTTCCGGGAAAAAAACTTAAAAAAAAGCTGAGGTGCGAGCCTCAGCTTTTCAGATCTTTATTCGCTTACTTTTTAGGGTAAAGTTCTTTGCGCGAATAGGGTTCCGGCTCGCCCGGTTTACGGGTTTTCAGCAGTTTGAGGATCCAGGTGTACTGCTCCGGATTCGGCCCGACCAGCACCTCCACTTCCTCATTCATTCTGCGCGCGATACGGTTATCGTCCGCCGTCGCCAGATCGTCCATCGGCGGGCGTACATAGATATCGAGACGTTGTTCGTGGCCGTTATACACCGGGAACAGCGGTACGATCGCGGCGCGGCAGACTTTCATCAGGCGACCCACCGCAGGCAATGTCGCTTTATAGGTCGCGAAGAAATCCACGAATTCACTGTGTTCCGCACCGTGATCCTGATCCGGTAAATAGTAGCCCCAGTAACCCTGACGTACCGAACTGATAAACGGCTTGATGCCGTCGTTGCGGGCATGCATGCGGCCACCAAAACGGCGGCGCACGGTATTCCACAGATAATCAGTCAGCGGGTTTTTCTGATTATGGAACATCGCCGCCATTGGCTGACCTTCCGCCGCCATCAGCATCGCCGGAATATCCACCGCCCAGCCGTGGGGCACCAGGAAAATCACATTTTTACCTTCCGCCTTCATCTGATCGACAATGTCTTTGCCGTGCCAGTGAACGCGCTGCATGACTTTTTTGGGATCGCGGATCGCCAGTTCAGCCATCATCACCATCGATTGCGGCGCTGTCGCGAACATCTCATCAATGATGTGCTCACGCTCAGCTTCCGGGGTTTCCGGCAGGCAATACAACAAATTGATTTGTGCACGGCGACGCGCGCCTTTGGCAAACTTTCCGGCCAGACGGCCGAGACTGCCTAAGATCGGGTCACGGACTTTTGCGGGCAAATACGCCATACCGGCCATCGCACCGACGCCCAGCCAGACGCCCCAGTAACGTGGATGATAAAAGGTTTTCTGAAACTGCGGGATGAACTCTACGTTGGATCGTTTTTCTTTTTCTGGCTGCATGCTCAGGCTCTTATATCAAATTCTGGCTTAATGATAAGTGCCGTGAGTTATTTTGCAATAAATCACGGCGGCTAATCATTAAAACCTAAGCGATCAGTCAAACTTCAGCTGAGGAACAACCTGACGAACGGTGGCCAGATAAGTACTGCGATCTTTACCTGTCAGCCCTTCGGTACGCGGCAATTTAGCGGTCAGCGGATTCACTGCCAGCTGGTTAATCCACATTTCGAAGTGCAGATGCGGGCCGGTGGAACGGCCGGTATTACCGGAAAGCGCGATGCGGTCACCGCGTTTAATTTTCTGACCCGGTTTCACCAGAATTTTGCGCAGATGCATATAACGGGTCATGTACTGACGACCGTGGCGGATCGCCACATAGTTACCCGCTGCGCCGCCATTTTTGGCAACCACCACTTCGCCATCACCGACAGCCAGCACCGGCGTCCCGACAGGGACGGCGAAATCGACACCACGGTGTGGCGCAATGCGGCCCGTCACCGGATTAAGACGACGCGGGTTGAAGTTAGAGGAGACACGGTATTGTTTGCCGGTCGGGAAACGCAGGAAGCCTTTCGCCAGCCCGCTGCCGCTGCGGTCATAGAACTTGCCGTCTTCGGCACGCACGGCGTAATAATCTTTGCCGCCGGTACGCATACGCACAGCCTGCAATTCGCTTTGCTCGTTCTTACCGTCCAGCACTTCGTGGGACATCAGCACGGCAAAGTCGTCGCCTTTCTTCAGTTTGCGGAAATCGAGTTGCCATTGCAGTGCTTTAATCACCGCGCTGACTTCGCCGCTGCTCAGCCCCGCCGCATTCGCGCTGGTGACAAAGCTGCCGTTCAGCGAGCCTTTGACGACGGAATCCCGCCATTCGCCTTTCAGGGTTTCCAGCGAGGCTTTAAAGCTGTTGCCGGAGCGGTCAAAGGTGTACGTCTCACGGCGCGATTTCTCCCAGGTCAGACGCTGTAAATCACCGGCATCATTGAGTGTCCAGGAGATCTGCTGCCCGACTTTCAGGTTACGTAAATCACGGTTAGCGTCAGACAGCGCGGCGATTTCCGACATATCAATGCCGTACTGATTCAGGATACTGCTGAGGGTATCGCCGGTTGACACGACATATTCATGAACACCCGCTTCATTGACGGTTTTATCGTCAAGGTCATCTTGCGGGATATCGTCGTCAGCGGGAGGAGACTGGTCGATAGGTTCACTGGCTTCAGGAAGCAATGAACGCAACTGCTGATTATCGAGGGTAATGTTTTTAACCAGCGGTCTGGTATCAGAAAGGTCGTTGTCCGGGTGATAAGCTAACGGTTTCCATACGGCCACAGCCAGTGTGACGACGGTAAGTGACCCCAGCATAATGCGGTGGGGCCGTGGAAGGTTGCTATACGCCAGAGCGATAGATCGGGCTATCAGCTGCACTTAAATTCTGTCCTTTTAGCTTACTTCAGGCAGCTCAGGTACTGGTTCGTCAGCTGTGACAGAAAGTTCACATAGCTGTCCGCACCCAGTGCAATGCCGCTCCCCAGCGGATCCAATGTGCCCATACGCACTTTTGTTCCCTGGGCAACAGCCGTGATGACGGCTGGCCTGAATTGTGGCTCAGCAAAAACGCAGGTCGCTTTTTGCTCAACCAACTGTGTTCGAATGAGGTGTAATCGCTGTGCACCGGGTTGAATTTCAGGGTTGATCGTAAAGTGACCAAGTGGCGCGAGGCCGAAGTGTTTTTCAAAGTAACCGTAAGCGTCGTGAAAAACAAAATATCCCTTACCCTGCACAGGCTGCAGCATAGTACCAATATTTTTGTCAGTTTTTGTCAATCCGTCTTCAAATCGTGCCAAATTTGCATCTAATTGTTGCTTTTTCTGCGGAACCAGCTCTGCGAGCCGGTCATGGATCACAATTGCCGCTTCACGGGCGATTTCCGGCGACAGCCAGACGTGCATATTATATTCGCCATGATGGTGTTCATCGCCGTCATGATCATGCCCGTGATCATGGTCATGCTCGTCATCATCACTGCCTTTGAGCAGCAGCGGTTTCACCGCCGGTAACGTGGCGATCGCCACCTGACGGTTTGGTGGCAACTGGGCCACTGACTTGGTCATAAAGGCTTCCATTTCCGGCCCGACCCACACCACCAGATCGGCGCTGCGCATACGCTGAATGTCGGAAGGACGCAGGGCAAAATCATGTGGCGATGCGCCATCCGGCAGCAAAATCTCGGTCGGCATCACCCCGTCAGCAATGGCTGATGCGATAAACCCCAGCGGACGGACGGAGGCAAGAACGGCAGCCTGCGCGCTGAAAACGGCTCCTGAACTCAATATTGCGGCGGCCAGAAACATCCGTTTAACGCTTTTTTTCTGTATCATGCGGGGTGAACTCATCTTCAGGTTGGGGGAAAACTGGTTATTTTTCGCGAAACGCAATATTATAACATCCGATTTGTTCTGCAAGACCCTATGACATGCCCACATTAGCTACGCTCCAAAATATATCAGTGACTTTCGGTTCCAGACGCGTGCTGTCTAACATCTCGCTGAACCTGCAACCGGGGAAAATCCTGACCCTTCTCGGCCCGAATGGGGCGGGAAAATCCACATTAGTCCGTGTGGTGCTTGGCCTGATTGCGCCCACAGAAGGCGTCATGACCCGCGAACCGGGCTTGCGTATCGGCTACGTTCCGCAAAAAATTCACCTTGATCCGACCATGCCGCTCACCGTCAATCGCTTTATGCGTCTCAAACCTGGCGTGAAGAAAAGCGATATTCTGCCTGCTCTTAAACGCGTTCAGGCCGCGCATCTGCTGGATCAACCGATGCAAAAGTTATCCGGTGGCGAGAATCAGCGAGTCCTGCTGGCGCGTGCATTAATGAACAGCCCGCAATTGCTGGTGCTGGATGAACCGACGCAAGGCGTTGACGTCAACGGGCAACTCGCGCTTTACAACCTGATCGACAGCCTTCGCTGCGAACTGGGTTGTGCGGTGCTGATGGTGTCGCATGATTTGCATCTGGTGATGGCAAAAACGGATGAAGTGCTGTGCCTGAACCAGCACATCTGCTGTTCCGGCTCGCCGGAAGTGGTCTCCACGCATCCGGAATTTATTGCCATGTTCGGCAACCGCGGCGCGGAGCAACTGGCGATTTATCGCCACAATCACAACCATCGTCATGATTTAAAAGGGAAGATCATTTTACGTAATACCGGAGGTCGTGACGCATGATTGCGCTGTTATTACCGGGCTGGCTGGCCGGTGTGTTACTGGCTGTCGCGGCCGGTCCGCTGGGTTCGTTCGTGGTCTGGCGTCGTATGTCCTATTTTGGCGACACGCTGGCGCACGCGTCACTGCTCGGTGTCGCTTTTGGCCTGTTGCTCAATATCAATCCGTTTTATACCGTTATCGCCGTCACGCTGTTACTGGCTATCCTGCTGGTCGCGCTAGAGCGCAAACCGCATCTCGCGGTGGATACCCTGCTGGGGATCATGGCGCACAGCGCGCTGTCGCTTGGTCTGGTCGTGGTCAGCCTGATGTCCGGGGTGCGGGTGGATCTGATGGCGTATCTGTTCGGCGATTTGCTGTCAGTCACTTACAGCGATATCTGGATGATTGCGGCCGGTGTCACGGTGGTCATTGCGGTCTTGTGCTGGCAATGGCGGGCGTTGCTTTCCATGACCATCAGTCCGGAACTCGCCCATGTCGATGGCGTGAACCTGCAACGGTCGCGGATCATTCTGATGCTGGTCACCGCCCTGACCATCGGGCTGGCAATGAAATTTGTCGGTGCGCTGATCATCACCTCCCTGCTGATTATTCCTGCCGCCACGGCGCGTCGTTTCGCCAAAACGCCGGAACAGATGGCCTCCGTTGCCGTGGCCGTGGGCATTATTGCCGTCACTGCGGGCCTGACCTTCTCCGCGTTTTATGACACTCCGGCAGGCCCTTCGGTCGTACTCTGTGCCGCCGTGCTGTTCATGCTCAGTCTGGGCAAAAAACAGATCGCCTGACAGCAAAACGGACGCCATCGGGCGTCCGTTTTTTATGCCTCTTTTTCCTGATTTTTTTCCCGTTGTTCCCGCTCTTCCCTCGCCGCTTCCTGTCTCGCCTGCCGCCAGTGTAATACCGGCGACACCGTCACGCCGTGGATCACCACGCTGGTAACAATCACCGTAAAGGCAATATTGGTCATGTAATTGGCGTCCGCGCCATGCAACCCGTGCGTCCAGGCGTAGGCGATATAGTTCATGCTGCCGATGCCCCGGATACCAAACCAGCCGATCATCAGCCGCCTGCCCTTAGGCACATGGACGCCAAGGGTGGTGATATACACCGCCAGCGGACGGATGACGATAAACAGCAGCGCCGCGATCAGTAATCCCATCGGTTCCCAGTGCTCAGCCAGCGTGATGCCGAGCACCATGACAATCCCGGCGGCAAAAATGCGTTCAATGGTATCGCCAAAGGAAAGTGCATCGCCGACCATCAGCCCGATAGAATTACGCGGCATTTCTGCCTGCATCGAATGACGCTGATGCGGATTGACCATCCCTTCGGCCGGTGGCGGACGCGAGCCGTCGGTCAGATCCTCCGGCGGATGCATCGAAACCACCCGCACCTCGGCGCTGCGCAGCCCGACACCGGCCGCAAAGGCGGCCAGAAAACCGGAAGCATCGAGAGACTGCGCGGCGGCATAACTGAGCGCAATCAGCGCCAGCGCCAGAAAATCACTGGGAGCGACCGTGCGCTGACGGCTGTGAAAACGTGTCGCGCTCAGCCCCACCAGTTTCCCCATCGCAAACCCTATCGCCAGCCCGCCCAGTAAAGCCCACACCACATCGCGGCCCGCCCAGTGCCACAGTTCCTGCGAGGACACCCCGTCGTGCGCGGTAATCAGCATCAGGGCCAGCATCAGGATCGGCAGCGCGGAACCATCATTCATTCCCGCTTCGCTGGACAGCGCGACGCGCAATCCGTCATCGTCATTAGCGTCATTCACTGCGATCATGCTGGCCAGCACCGGATCCGTTGGCGCGATAATCGCACCCAGCGCCAGTGCCAGCGGCCAGGAAATCCCGGTGATGTAATGGGCAATCACCGCGACACAAAGCACTGTCAGTAACATCGCCGGAAAGGCCAGCAATACGCCGACGCGCCAGCTTTGCGCACGAAACGGCAGCCGCAGCTTCAGACCGGTAATAAACAATGACGCCGCCATGGCGATCTCAGTGAAATGGGCGGTGAGCGTGGAATACGCCACCAGATCGATATGCAATAAATCCAGAACCCAGGGGCCGCAGACAATACCCGCCGCCAGATACAAACCAAACGTCGTCACCGGTCCGCGGGAAATCCACCCCGATGCCAGTGACATAATCAATAGCAGTCCTCCGACCGCCGCTGTCCAACCTAAAAATCCCATGCGTATCCCATACTTAATATCAATCTATTAAGCGTAGTACATATGGATAGCTGAATGATTTTTAGGACAAAGCCCAGCGGGCACAAATGGCGCGGCACGACGCCAGCCGCTGCGCTAAAATTGATTTTTATCCGGGAAAAAGGTGAGACATAAGTGATTAAATACAGCGTGCTGTACCCAAATATCGAAAACGGAACCTTTGATCATGATTACTATCGCGATGTGCATTTACCGCTGATCAAGCGCCGTATGGGTGAGTTCTGCCATTCTTACGCTATCGACAAAATGCAGGAAGGCGCACCCGCCGACACGCCGTTTATCGCCGCCTGCCACATCTATTGCAACTCAATGGAAGACTTTGAAAAGGGCATGAAAGACAATGCTGCGGATTTCATTGCGGACGTACCGAATTTTACCAATATCGAACCGGTGAAGATGATTTTTGACGTCGTTGTCTGAGCCATTCACCCTGCCCTGAAGGCAAAAAAGGCGATTAACCCGTCAGGTTAGCCGCCTTTTTTATTGTCGCGTGGACGCTGTATAAAACCCGGCCAGCGCCATTATTTCATCAGTAACTTTTTGATTGGCGCACTCGGCTCGCGCCTGATGGTATGCAAAAATTCCTGCGCCTTATCATTGACCGCATAATCGGCGGTGACGCCAAAATCCTGCACCATTGCCCATTTTTCAAACAGTGCTTCATCACTCTTACGCATAAACCACAGCATTCTGACTGCCGTTACCGCCACTTGTGGGATCTGCGTCACCGTGCCGTTGATCCACTTATTTAACGTGCTGCGGGGCAGTCCAAGCAGGATACACAACGCGGGCTGGTCGATATCCAGCCTCCGGACATAGTCCAGGAACTCATTTGCGTTATCTGCCATAAACTTATCTCCAATTTACATAACCCTGCGCATTGTACAGGAATCTCATAGAGATTTCATCCTGTCGCTATTCGCTACGAAAATTCCTAGATCTTTACATTCCAGACACTCAAATTTGTGTCCATTAGCGACAAATAAGCGCGCTAAGTGAAACAAATTCATGTAGCGCTATAACTTTACGTTTCTTGACATAAGTCAAACGTTCGGTGAATGCGTGAAGCAAGTCACATTCACCGCATGTATGATTTTCGTGAAGAGACAGAAAGAGCGTTCTGATAATGCTTCTTATTTGTCGCTAACAGATACTTATTTCAATGTCGGAAAAAACAAATGAACACTCAGCTTACAGAACGCAACACTCAGATCATCGCTGCCTACACAGCAGGGAACATAAATAAAACGGAATTAGCGCGGTATTTTGGCGTGTCGGCTTCGACTGTAAGGAGGGTTCTGGCTGGGGTTGTGATCATCTCTGCTGGCGCAGTGACGCCTGGTGCTGAAGCAGCCCTGACGGGGAATGATTTAGCAATAGCAAATCAATATATTTCAGATCACCAAAATTATCCTGAGTACATCAAACAAGACATATTGACGTCTAATAGTCTTCAACAAGTACATGATGTTTTACTTAGAAATACATACTGGAATGGCAGTGCTACAGTTCCGGTCGAAGAAATACCTATGCAACTTAAAAACGTTGTGGCTCCCGTTGTTACTCCTCCTGTAACTCAGCCTCTGGCGCCGGTAAAACTTGATGTTGTTCCCGCTGTTACTTTGAATGTGGCACAACAAACACCTGTAGCTCCTGCCCAGACTCAGCAACTTACTCCGACACTGATTACTCCATCGGCGCCGCAAAAAACGCCGGTCGCACCGGTTCAGACCACGCAACTGACGCCGCAGGCAACGCCACAAATCGCTCCGCAGAAAATTCCTGTGGCTCTGATTCAGACCGCGCAACTGACGCCGCAGGCAACGCCACAAATTGCTCCGCAGAAAACCCCGGTAGCTCTGGTTCAGACCGCGCAACTGACGCCGCAGG
>NZ_SOAO01000007.1:0-145758 GCF_004364755.1 Rahnella sp. BIGb0236 | reverse complement strand
AGATTCAGACCGCGCAACTGACGCCGCAGGCAACGCCACAAATTGCTCCGCAGAAAACCCCGGTAGCTCTGGTTCAGACCGCGCAACTGACGCCGCAGGCAACGCCACAAATCGCTCCGCAGAAAATTCCTGTGGCTCTGATTCAGACCGCGCAACTGACGCCGCAGGCAACGCCACAAATCGCTCCGCAGAAAACCCCGGTAGCTCTGGTTCAGACCGCGCAACTGACGCCGCAGGCAACCCCGCAGGTTGAGCAGAAAACACCTGCGCTACCAACTCCTCATCTCGATGGCCAGCACATCGAAGTGGCTCCAAAACCAGAAGCAGATAAAGTACCTGCAAAATTACTCACAGCTTCAGGCGGCCAGACAGTACAACAATTGACTTCAACAGCGGCTCAACAGCCCTTAGTCAAACAAGTGGTACGCTCCGCCTATTACGATCAACAGATCACTGCCCTCAATGCTGAGGCAGAACAAAATCACGTTGAAATCCGGGCTGAATCTCACAGCCGCGCGGTGGCAGATGCACAAACCCTGGGGCAGGCAAATGACTATACCAACAAGAAATTCAACGACCT
Source organism: Rahnella sp. BIGb0236 (assembly GCF_004364755.1). NCBI lineage: Bacteria > Pseudomonadati > Pseudomonadota > Gammaproteobacteria > Enterobacterales > Yersiniaceae > Rahnella > Rahnella sp. BIGb0236. The sequence continues at coordinate 145,178 of NZ_SOAO01000007.1, read as the reverse complement.
GAAATCTGAGGTTGATGGCAATAAGAAAGAAGCCGCCGCAGGTTCTGCTTCCGCTATGGCGCAGGCCAATATCCCTCAGGTGCAGGAATCTCAGCAATTCGCGGTGGGTGCCGGTGTCGGCGGTTATGATTCACAAAACGCCCTGTCCGTGGGCGCTTCATTCCATGCCAGCAGATCCACCATTGTCAAAATGTCAGTCTCCGACGATACGCAAAGTAACTTCGGTTACGGCGCTGGCGTAAGTGTCGGCTGGTAAAAATTCAGGGGGACTCGTCCCCCATCTTTCCAATACGGGTAAAAAAAATGAAAAAACTTCTAGTCATTGCTGCGCTGACCCTCCTTGCAGGCTGCTCCACTCAGGCGTCCAGAATGGCGGACTGTCAGTCACAAGGCATATCAAAAGATACGTGTTACATGGCAGAACAAAATCGCCAGACGGCCATTCAGAGCGCAGCGTTAAAGCAATCAATGGAAAATGCAGCCGCGCAATATGCACAGACTGCAAAAAAGATTGTGCACGCACGTATTAAAGGCATCGATGTCAAAATCTTTCCCGCTGACAAGCAGGGATATATCGAAGGCACTGCAGCATACCTTGATGAAGATAACGCGGATGCTCAGGTCTATCGCAAAGGTATTTTCACAGCGATTTATTACAAACGCACCCATAAGCTGGTTCTGATGCGTGACGGACAAATCTACGGAAGGACGCCGATATGAAAAAACACCACACCGATCAGTTCAGACATCTGCCGCCGGGGCAGCAATATACCTGCCTGAAAATGTTACAGCGCGTCGAGGAAACCCCGCTGACCGACGGGGTGACCGGCGTCGCCGTGTCAGTGATGATGAAGGACGGACACACAGCCACGCTGAGCAAATTCATTGCGAAGCCGGATGAAGTCTCAGTGCTGGTCAGCTGGGAAAAAGAAAGAGAATAATGCACTCTGACTACGTTTATATCTCCCCCCTTCTCTCCCGCCAGTCCCGCACTTCTGTTCTAGTATATAGAGGTGCGAAACCCACCTTCTCTGCACGCATTGCCCTAATTAATTGATGAGCCTGTTCAAAAATTTGCGTTTGTAACTCAAAGCCTGTGGGCGGACGATGGATACTCTTGCCCATCACAACCGCCGGGCTGGCGGAGGAGTAAACGTGGGATTTTTAAGCGGATTTTTCGCCCGTATTGCAGGTCAGAAACCCGCGCAAGATACGGAAAAAACATCACCTCATGAGGAGTTAAAGATGGCAAAAGTACTGGTTCTCTATCATTCCATGTATGGTCATATTGAAACAATGGCACAAAGCGTTGCCGAAGGCGCACGCAGCGTCCCCGGGGTTGAAGTCACGATAAAACGCGTCCCTGAAACCATGCCTGAAGAAGCCTTTAAGGCTGCCGGTGGCAAAACCGGCCAGACGGCAGAAGTCGCCTCTCCGGCTGAACTCGCTGATTACGATGCCATTATTTTCGGTACGCCGACCCGCTTCGGTAACATGACCGGCCAGATGCGCACCTTCCTCGATCAGACCGGTGGCCTGTGGGCCAAAGGCGCACTGGCAGGCAAAGTCGCCAGCGTATTCAGCTCAACCGGCACCGGCGGCGGTCAGGAAATGACCATCACCTCGACCTGGACCACCCTCGCTCACCACGGCATGATCATCGTCCCGATCGGTTACACCACACCTGAACTGTTCGATATTTCACAGGTTCGCGGCGGTACGCCTTATGGTGCCACGACGATCGCCGGTGGCGATGGTTCCCGTCAGCCAAGCGCGGAAGAACTGCGTATTGCCGTGCATCAGGGCAAACACGTGGCAACCATCGTCAGTAAACTGGTCAGCTAGATAACCGCGTAAAATAAGGCGCAGAATTCTGCGCCTTAAATTCCCATCACCAGTAAGTCCAGGGCTGCAACAACATCAGCACGATGAATATCTGCATTTAACACAGGTTCATGGCGTAGCTGCGTCGCACTCACGCTGGTCAGGAGATTAGTCATCAACACGTATTGATGATTTTGGATCCTGATAAGGGGATGCAGATGCCTGATGGGTTTCAGGTTGCTAAGTGCAGTTAGCGGCACCACGATCCGCTCATTGAGTCTTTCAATTAAGGGATTCTGAATATCCATAAAATAGGGATAAAGATTTTTTCCTTCTCCCTGATTTTCGTACACATCAAATTGCGCCATTACAACACTCCACGTCCCTGAGAGAAGAGTCCTGCCTTTTCAGTGAAGGCGTTGCAGGAATCCATTACTTGCTGATTTTCCTCTAAGAAAAGTTTCCTTTGCTTCTCTTTCACCGCTTCTCCTAACGCTTTATCAAACGTTGCTGAAAGATTAATGCCGAACACTTTGGCCTGTTCTAGTAAATCGGCACTCAGCGTGACATTGGTTCGTTTTTTATTTCCGGCTACTGATGACATAACACCCTCTTCATACACACCCGAGATGCGCATTATCGTGTCACACAATAAAGGCATAAACTATTAAATCCTTTTCTACGGCCAAAAAAAACGGCCCTTGCGGACCGTTTTGTCTCTGGCGAAGATTACGCCGTTTTTGCTTATTTACCACGCGACGCAATGATGTTTTCAGCAACATTGCGTGGTGCCTCGGCATAGTGGTTGAATTCCATGCTGTAGGTTGCACGCCCTTGCGACATCGACCGCAAAACGGTGGAATAGCCGAACATTTCAGACAGCGGCACTTCGGCTTTGATAATTTTACCGCCGCCGCCCGCGATTTCTTCCATGCCCTGCACGGTGCCGCGACGCGATGACAAATCGCCCATCACGCCACCGGCATACTCTTCCGGTGTTTCTACTTCCACTTTCATCATCGGTTCGAGGATCACCGGATCTGCACGTTTCGCCGCTTCCTTGAAACCAAAGATCGCGGCCATTTTGAACGCCATTTCCGAGGAATCGACCTCGTGGTAGGAACCGAAGGTCAGAGTGACTTTCACATCCACCACCGGATAACCGGCCAGAATGCCGTTGTTCAGCGCTTCCGTGACCCCTTTTTCTACCGCCGGGATATAGTCGCGCGGCACCACGCCCCCTTTGGTCGCATCGACAAACTCAAAACCTGTGCCTGCCGGCAACGGTTCGAGCGTGAAGACCACATGACCGTACTGACCTTTACCGCCGGACTGACGCACAAACTTGCCTTCGACATCTTTCACCGTTTTGCGCACCGTTTCACGGTACGTTACCTGCGGTTTGCCGATGTTGGCTTCCACGCCGAATTCACGTTTCATACGGTCGACGATGATTTCCAGATGCAATTCGCCCATCCCGGAAATGATCGTCTGGCCGGATTCCTCATCCGTACGGATGCGGAACGACGGGTCTTCCGAGGCCAGCCGTGACAGCGCGATGCCCATTTTTTCCTGGTCGGCTTTGGTCTTCGGCTCGATGGCCTGCGAGATCACCGGATCCGGGAACTCCATGCGCACCAGCGTAATAATGTCCGACGGGTCGCACAGGGTTTCGCCGGTCGTCACATCTTTCAGCCCGACGCATGCCGCAATATCACCGGCACGGATTTCGTCAATCTCGATACGGTCATTGGCATGCATCTGCACGATACGGCCAATACGTTCTTTCTTGCCGCGCACCGGGTTATACACGCTGTCGCCTTTTTTCAGCACGCCGGAATAAACGCGGACAAACGTCAGCTGGCCGACATAGGGGTCAGTCATCAGTTTGAACGCCAGCGCCGAGAATTTCTCGCTGTCATCGGAATGGCGGAATGCTTCGTTACCGTCTTCGTCTGTACCGGCAACCGGTGGAATATCCAGCGGAGACGGCATCAGTTCGATCACGGCATCAAGCATCCGTTGCACACCTTTATTCTTAAACGCACTGCCGCACAACATCGGCTGAATCTCACCGGCGATGGTGCGCAGGCGCAGACCTTCGGTAATTTCATCCTCGGTCAGCGTGCCTTCTTCGAGATATTTATCCATCAGCGCATCGTTGGCTTCGGCCGCAGCGGAGACCATTTTTTCGCGCCACTCTTCCGCCAGCGCCTGCAATTCTGCCGGAATGGCGTCATAGGTGAAGGTCATGCCTTGTGTCGCGTCGTCCCACAAAATGGCGCGCATTTTGCGCAAATCCACCACGCCGGTGAAATGCTCTTCCTTGCCGATCGGGATCACAATCGGCACCGGATTGGCTTTCAGGCGATCGACCATCATCTGACGGACACGGAAGAAATCGGCACCCTGACGATCCATTTTGTTGACGAAGGCCAGACGCGGCACTTTGTATTTATTGGCCTGACGCCACACGGTTTCAGACTGCGGCTGCACGCCGCCGACGGCGTCATACACCATGACGGCACCATCGAGAACACGCATGGAACGTTCCACCTCAATGGTGAAATCCACGTGCCCCGGAGTGTCGATAATATTGATACGGTGCTCATCGAACGAGTGATCCATCCCGCGCCAGAAACAGGTCACGGCGGCAGACGTAATGGTGATACCGCGCTCCTGTTCCTGAGCCATCCAGTCTGTGGTCGCACCGCCGTCATGCACTTCTCCCAGCTTATGATTCATGCCGGTATAGAAAAGAATACGCTCGGTGGTGGTGGTTTTACCTGCGTCGATGTGTGCTGAGATACCGATATTGCGGTAGCGCTCGATTGGCGTTTTGCGAGCCATATAACGTCCTTACTGGTTGATGGCTAAGTTGGCGGAGAGTGGTTTTCACGTCCCGTCACAAAGTATTGAGTACTAAAATTCTTAATGCGGAGAGTATACTACAATTGTACGTGTATATTCGTACAATTATTTTATTCTATCGATGAAATTGGTCTGAGGCCGTCGCGTTGTACAGCAGCAAAGGGATAGGCTATATTGCGCGGCCGCCGATGAACGACGTGAAAGTAAAGGAACAATATGATAGCCAACCACCCTGAGCGCGAGCAGATCCGCCTCGAAAATGTCCTGACTGCGCTGGGCAACCCGTTACGTCTGGCGGTGGTGCGCACGCTGGCGAAAGGCGGCGAACATCCCTGCGGCACCTTATTGCAGGGCCTGTCGAAATCAACGCTGACTCACCACTGGCGCGTATTGCGGGACAGCGGCGTGATCTGGCAGCGTCCGGATGGCCGCGCCAATTTGCTCTCCCTGCGCCGCGAAGACCTCGACGCCCGTTTCCCCGGCCTGCTTGATTCCCTGCTCAGCGCCATCGAATCCGACGGCATCACGCTGGAATCCACCCAGAAACATATTTCTGAGCAACATCTTTAATCTGGCGTTAACTGCGATTTTACCAGCGCACAAAACGTATTGATTATAGCCGATGAATGGCTGTCTTCCCGTCGCGCGAGATACAGTGGCGCACTGAGTTGCGTGGCGGCATCCAGCGGTAAAAACACCACGCCCTCACCGCCGAGACGGGTCATGGATCCCGGCACAATCGAAATCCCCAGCCCCGCGCCGACCAGGCTCAGACAGGAGGTTAACCGCGGCGCTTCCTGCACAATATGCGGGCTGAAACCGGCGCGGACATACGCTGCCAGTATGGCATCGTACAACCCCTGCCCGGCGCGGCGGCGATATAACACAAAAGGCTCATTGCTCAGATCTTCCAGTCTGAGCGGCTGACCGGCGGTTTGCGACGCCAGTTTGTGTCCGGCCGGCACTGCCACCCACATCGGTTCCTCCAGCACTTTTTCCATCTCTAATTCCGGCATATCTTTGACCCGCATGCGCACAAACGCCACATCCAGCTCACCCGCCACCACGGCGCTGAGTAACTCGCCGCTGCCGCTTTCTTCGAGTTGTGTACTGACCGCCGGATAGATTTCCCGATAGCGCCGCAGCAATGCGGGCACAAAAGTATGCAACGCGGCAGAGCTGGTAAAACCAATACGCACACGTCCCTGCTCACCCTGCGCGGCACGCTGCATGGCGGCGCTGAGTTGCGCGGCTCGCGCCAGCACCGCACGGGCTTCCTGCAATAACACTTCGCCCGCTTCGGTCGGGATCACCCCGCGCGGTAGCCGGTTTAACAGCGCAACACCCAACTCCTGCTCCAGCCCCTGTAACAAACGGGTCAGCGGCGGTTGCTGGATAAACAGCCGTTCTGCGGCACGGGTAATACTGCCCGCTTCCACCACAGTGACGAAGGCATGCAGACGTTTCAGTTCAATCATATCCATACCCTCAGGGTATCTTTTGGCATTAATAAAGGCATTAGACATCATGGCACATCCACGCGCATGATCCTTAACAGAATTTACGCCTCTGGCGGCTTTGAATTACATTTGAGGGAGAGGGTGAAAATGTCAGCACAAACGCAGGAAAAATTAATGCCAGATACTGATGACCAGACCGCGCCGCACCCCGGTTGCGGACAACTGTTTATGGGCTTTTTCGTCCTTGGCCTGACCGGTTTCGGCGGCGTGTTGCCCATGGCGCGACACATGCTGGTGGATAAACGCCGCTGGCTGACCGCCGGACAGTTCACCGAACTGCTGGGCCTGTGCCAGTTCTTGCCCGGCGGCAATATCATTAATCTGTCGGTGGCGCTGGGCATGGAGTTTCGCGGGTTGCGCGGTGCGTTATCCGCCTTACTCGGGCTGATCCTCGCACCGACCATTTGCGTCGTGCTGCTCGGACTGGTGTATGCGCGTTATCAGAATGAACCGCTGGTGGAACATTTATTTGCAGGGATGGCGGCAGCGGCGGCCGGTTTACTGCTGTCGACCGGCATCAAAATGCTCGCCCCTTTGCGCGGTAAATGGCTGCAACTGGCGCTGGTGGCGGTGGGGGTGATTGCCATTGCCGCGTTCCGCATGCCGATGCTGCCGGTGATGCTGGTGCTGGCACCGGTCAGTATTTTCATCTGCGCGAGAGGTAAATTCTGATGCCGGTTTTACTTTCTCTTGCCCTGTTATTTACCGAACTTTCCGTGATGGCCTTTGGCGGCGGAAATACCATTCTCCCCGAGATGCAACGTGCGGTAGTGGACGTGCATCACTGGATGAGCGCGCAGGAATTCAGCGCCCTGTTCGCGCTGGCGCAGGCGGCGCCTGGCCCGAATATGATGATCGTGCCGCTGATTGGCTGGCAGGTCGCGGGATGGTCAGGATTGCTGGTGTCTTCGCTGGCAAAATTTGGACCGTCTTCCATTATCACGCTGATCGTGATGGGCGGCTGGAAGCGTTACAAAGACCGTCCGTGGCGACAGACCATCCAGCGCGGGCTGGTGCCGGTGACCGTCGGGCTGGTGGTATCGAGCGGATTACTGATTGCCAAAGCCTCGGCGACCACGCTGACGCTGGCAGGCGTGATCGCCCTGTGTACCCTGCTCGCGCTCAATAAACGCATTCATCCGCTGTGGGTACTGGCCGTCGGCGCAGTGCTCGGGCTGATATTGGGTTGAAATCATTGCGAAGCAGATCGCAATATTGAGCAGGTAAACTGCCGTCATCCATGGAAGCCGTACTCAAACAACAGTCTGATATGCCGCATGACAGCGAAAATCCGCTGTTTGACATTGGCTTTGGTCTGGCGCGTTAAAGCCTTCGGCTAACGGATCACCCGCGCCAGCACAAACCCGTCCCAGCCTTTGCTGCCGACGGTTTGCAGCGCGGTCGCCGATAACCGCGGTTCCTGCTCAATCATCTCAATAAAGCGACGCACGCCCTGCACCCGGGCGTCGTCGCTGTGCGGATCGGCCACCGCCCCGTCCCGCACCACGTTATCACCGATAATTAATGTTCCCGGCTTCGACAATTTCAGCGCCCATTCCAGATAAAGCGGGTTGTTCGGTTTATCAGCATCAATAAAAATCAGATCAAACGGCGCTTCAGCCGCCAGTGTGGGCAACGTTTCTGACGCGGGTCCGCTATGCAACGTAATTTTGTCCTGCAGACCCGCGAGGTCAATATTGGTCTGCGCGACACGGGCGTGATGCGGATCGGCTTCCAGCGTCACCACTTTACCCAGCGCCGGTAAGGCCCGCGCCAGCCAGATGGTGCTGTACGCCCCCAGAGTGCCAATCTCTAACACTTTTTGCGCGCCAGTGATCTGTGCGAACAATGCCAGTAATTTCCCCTGATTCGGCGCCACATCGTGCGCGGGTAAACCGGCGTGATGATTGTTTTTCAGCACCTGTTCTAATACTGGATCGCTTTCGACTAAATGGCTCACCAGATAGTGATCAACTGCCGCCCATTTATCGCTGTATTCCGCCTGCCTCTCCTGAACCATTCCTGCCTCCCGGCCGTGACTTATGCGTAAATAAAACGTTAAAAAACTCACTATTAACCCTAATCGCTTCCGACGAGTTTGCTCAGTTTTTTCAGCCGCCACTCAAAAAACCATCAATTTCATGCGGATAAAAATGCGTCACTTCACACTTTTGTCGTAAAGTTCCCTTGAGTTTATAAAATAATAATGATAACAATTATCATTAAGTTTAACATTCGTCTCGATTCTGTTAAGTTGCCGCCCTTCAATGTGCGGCGGCTTTCGTGCGGAACATATGTTGGCTTTTGGGTTTATTACACACGCATAAATTAATCACTCGATAATTAATTGAGTTATTTATAGGGACTATGAATATGTTGTTGGCTTTCCCCCTCAAACGCTCGGTGCTTATGTGCGCCCTGGCGCTGGCTGTGCCGGCTGCCTCTATGGCTGCTGAAGATACCGTCGTTGTCAAAGCCGCACCTGCGGATACCGCAGATGCACCGACGCAGGGTTACAGCGCGAAAACCAGTAAAAGCGCGACGAAAACCGATCAGCCACTGATCACCACCGGACAGGCAGTTTCTGTTGTCACCCGTCAGCAAATGACCGACCAGAACGCCACCACCGTGAACGCCGCGCTGAACTACACGCCGGGCGTCTTCACCAACTTTGCCGGTGGTGCCACGCGTTATGACACCATTTCCCTGCGCGGTTTCCACGGCGGTGACGTCAACAACACCTTCCTCGATGGCCTGCGTATTCTCAGCGATGGCGCGACCTACAACTCCATTCAGGTGGATCCGTGGTTCCTCGAACGTATTGATGTGGTAAAAGGCCCGTCCTCTGCCCTTTATGGTCAGAGCATTCCCGGCGGTGTCGTCGTGGAAACCACCAAGCGCCCGCAGTTTGCTGAAGAAGGTCACTTCCAGCTTTCCGGCGGCACGCAAAATACCAAAGGTGGCGCGTTCGATTACACCAACGCCATCAACGATCAGCTGGCCTTCCGTCTGACCGGTATGACCCGCAGCAGCGACACGCAGTACGATCACCAGCGTGAAGAGCGTTACGCGATTTCTCCACAGTTACTGTGGACGCCGGATGAAAACACCTCGCTGTTGCTGCGCGCTTATCTGCAAAAAGATCCGTCCGGTGGCTATCACGCCGCAGTTCCGGCTGACGGCAGCCTCTACGGTCAGAAACTGAGCCGTGGATTCTTCGATGGTGAAAGCACGCGCAACCAGTTCAAACGCTGGGAGCAAATCTACAGCTACGAATTCCAGCACGCATTTAACGACGTCTGGTCATTCCGCCAGAACGCCAACTACACCCATTCCAATACCGAACTGGATCAGGTGTATCAGGCGGGCTGGAATGCGGATCGTACCGAGATGAGCCGTTACTATTCCGGTGAAAAATCGTCTCTGGATACCTTCGCGATTGATAACCAGCTGGAAGCCGATTTCGCCACCGGTGAACTGGCGCATAAAGTGGTGCTGGGCTTTGACTACTCCCACTTTATCAATGACGTGAAATCTGACGGTGCCTACGCAGAAAACCTCAACCCGTATACCGGTGTGGGCGGTGATGCGCTGGATTATTACAGCCTTAAGCGCGGTAAAAACCGTTATGAGCAGATGGGCACTTATCTGCAAGATGAGATGAACTGGAACAAATGGTATCTGACTCTGTCAGGCCGTTACGACACGCTGAAAACCTCCAGCCGCAGCTACGAAAGCATCTACGGCACCACCAGCAACAGCGAACGTAAAGACAGTCATTTCAACAGCCGTGCTTCCCTGCTGTACGCCTTTGACAGCGGCATTTCTCCGTACGTCAGCTACAGCCAGGCGATGACACCGTCTGCCCTGCCGGGCGCTGATGGCACCCTGCTGAAACCGATGCAGAGCGAGCAATACGAAGCCGGGATCAAATACCAACCGGTCGGCACCTCCGATATGTACAGCGCGGCGTTGTATGATCTGACGCAAAAAGACGTGGGTAACCGCGTGGTGGTCGGCAGTTATTACGAGCCGGCAGGGAAAATCCGTTCGCAGGGTCTGGAGCTGGAAGCCAAGAAACAGGTTACCGAACGCTTCAACGTCATGGCCGGTTATACCTATAACAAAGTGCGTATCCGTGATTCCGCTGAAAACAACGGCAACACGCCGTATGTGACGCCAAAACAAATGGCGTCCATCTGGGGTCAGTACAACACACCGATTGGGGTAGATATGGGTGCGGGCGTGCGTTACATCGGCACACAATGGGCGGATAACGAAAACACCCGTCACATGCCGTCTGCCACGCTGGTCGATGCGTCACTGCGTATGAATCTGGTGCAGTTTAATCCGCAGCTGAAAGGCGCGTATGTACAGCTGAATGCCAACAACCTGTTCGACAAGAAATATGTCGCAGCCTGTTACGGCACCAGCTACTGCTACTGGGGTCAGGAACGTACCGTGGTAGCCACTGTAGGTTATGACTTCTGATAGATTTTTCAGCTCCTCCCCCTGCGAAGGGGGAGGCTGGGAGGGGGTTTTAAGGGCTAACACCTTGTTTAAGAAAACCTTAACTTTTTGATTTATTACTTAATACCCCACCCCAACCCTCCCCTTCGCTGGGGAGGGAGCAATTCTGAGAGTTTATTCTTCCTGCAAATTTAACCGCGCTTTCAGCGACGTCTTCGCCCTTTCCAGCAGGGCATCGGATACCTGCCTGTCCGGCTCGCAACGCGCCAGCGACAAACTGCCCATCAGCTCCGCACTGACCGATATTGCCAGCGTTTGCGGATCCTCCACGCCCATTTCCGTTAACTGGCGGATAATCATGCCACGAATACGTTCGATGCCGCGCGCGAACTCAGCCTGACAAGGCGCAGGCATTCGCGGTGTTTCCGACGCCAGCGCGGACACCGGACAGCCCTGTGCGCGGTTATCACGGTGCCATGGCGACAGGTAGAAATCGATATAGCCCGCCAGTTGCTGTTTCGCCGTCAGTCCCTGATTATCTTTATCCCAGCGCGCCATCACCTGATTAAACATCTGTTCGATCGCCGCTTCGATCAGGGCATCTTTCGAGGCAAAGTGCGCATAGAACCCGCCGTGGGTCAGACCGGCTTTGCTCATCACCCCCGCCACACTGACCTGTAACGGGCCTTTGGCGCGAATGGCTTTCGCCGCTTCCTTCACGATCCGCTCGCGGATTTTCGGTTTATGTTCACTTTCGTAGCGCATAGAAACACCCTGATAATCAGAAAATTGCCGTCACAGTTTACCTGACGGGGTCGGTTAACGAAACGCGCGCATCCACGGATAATCCGGGGCGCAGGATCGCTAAATCCGGCTGACCGGCATCAAGGTGGATCCGTACCGGCACCCGCTGAACAATCTTGGTGAAGTTACCGGTGCCCGGCTCAAAAGGTAACAGTGCAAACGTTGAACCGGACCCCGGCGCCAGACTGTCGACTTCACCACGAAACGTCACGCCCGGCACCGCATCGACCTGCACCTCCGCCCGCTGTCCCGGCTGCATTCTGCCGGTCTGCGTTTCTTTGAAATTAGCGGTCACATAAATGCCCTGCTGCGGCACCAGCGTCATCAGCCGCTGACCGGGCGTAACGTAGTCGCCAACCTGTATCTGCCGGTTGCCCGCCACGCCATCAACGGCGGCAAAAATGGTGGTGTGATTAAGATCCTGTTGCGCCAGATCTTCCGCCGCCTGCGCCTTCACCACGGCGGCTTTCGCCAGCGACAGCGCCGCCAGAATTTCTGCCCGCTGCGCGTGCGTGACCGCCGCCTGATTTTGCGCGACATCCAGCATCGCGGCGGCGTGCGCCGACGTTTGTTCTGCCGTCACTGCCACCGTTTTATAGCGGTCGGCATCATTACGGGACGTCGCACCGCTGGCCGCCAGCGACTGATAGCGTTGCTGTTCGGCTTCGGCATGTTGTTGTTCCGCACGCGAAGAGCGGATCGCCGTGCGTGCCGCGTCTATCTGGGTCAGCGCCAGTTGCTCCTGCGCCTGCTGACTCAGCAATGCCGCTTCCTGTTGTGCCACCTGCGCCCGGGCATCTTCCAGTTCACCCTGCGCCGAGGCCAGACGCGCCGTGAACTCTTCACTGTCGATCAGCACCAGTTTATCGCCGGCATGAACCTGCTGGTTATGGCGAACCAGCACCTTCGAGACAAAGCCTTTTACTTTTGGCGCAACCGTGGTGGCATCCGCCGTCAGATAGGCATCATCGGTGGATTCCGACGCAGGCGCTGCCAGTAACCATGCCGCCCCGCCCAGCGCCACCGCCAGGGCAATGCCGCTGACCACAAAGATCCGCTTTGACCGTTTATTCGCTTTCACTGCCGGGACCGGGATCCCTTCACCTGCCGTTGCTTCACTCATTTTTTATTCCGCTCATTGCATGATGGTCATCATATTAATATGATACTCATCATACAAACAAGCCCCGGGATCTCACAACATGTCTGCCACCCTGACTCCAGCCGCGATGCTCTCGCCTGCGGATTATCCGACGTCGCGCAAGTTTTTGATTTTCAGCATTATGGCGTTCGGCATGTTTCTGGCGCTGATCGACATTCAGATCGTCGCGGCTTCCTTAAACGATGTGCAGGCCGGGCTTTCCGCCGGTCCCGACGAAATCAGCTGGGTACAAACGTCGTATCTGATCGCTGAACTGGTGATGATCCCCTTCTCGGCCTTTCTGACGCAGGCGCTCTCCACCCGCTGGTTGTTCAGCGCGTCGGCGGCGTTATTTACGCTCAGCAGTATTGGTTGCGGATTGTCGTGGAATATCGAGTCGATGATCTTCTTTCGTGCCTTGCAGGGCTTTACCGGCGGGGCGATGGTGCCGACGGTGTTTGCCACGGGCTTCGCGATGTTTCAGGGCAAACAGCAGGCGCTGATCCCGGCGATCCTCGGCATGGTCAGCGTACTGGCCCCGACCCTCGGCCCGACGGTCGGCGGCGTGGTGACACAGTTGCTCGACTGGCGCTGGATTTTCTTCATCAATATCCTGCCGGGCATTCTGGTGGCGACCGGTGCGGTGATGTTTATTCATGTCGATAAAGCGGATTTTTCGATGCTTAAACGCATCGACTGGGTGCATTTGCTGTCGATGGCGATTGCGCTGGGCTGTCTGGAATATGTGCTGGAAGAAGGCCCGCGCAAAAACTGGTTCAGCGATCCGCAGATCCAGATTTCGGCGTGGTTCTCGCTGGTGGCTTTTGTCTTGTTTCTCGAACGCTCCTTTTATTCCAAAAACCCCATCGTGCGTCTGACGCCGTTCCGCGATCCGACATTTACCTTCGCCTGCCTGTTCAATCTGGTGGTCGGTTTCGGCCTGTACGCGTCCACTTATCTGACACCGGTTTTCCTCGGCCGTATCCGGGATTTCAACAGTCTGGAAATCGGCACTACGGTGTTTGTGGTCGGCGTCGGACAGTTCTTCAGTACCATCATCGCCGCCAGATTAATTAACCGCGTTGACCGCCGGTTGCTGATCGCCGTGGGATTATCGGGCTTTGCGCTCAGCTTATGGCTGACCACCGCCGTCACGACCTACTGGGGCGCGGGGCAATTTTTCTGGCCGCAGGTGGTGCGCGGGTTATTCATTATGTTGTGCATCGTCCCAAGCGTGAACATGGCGCTGACGGCCTTTCAGGGGCCGGAACTGCGCTACGCCTCCGGGTTGTTTAACCTGATGCGCAACCTCGGCGGTGCCATTGGGATTGCCACGGTCAATACCTGGTTGCAGGACTGGACACGTATGCATGCGGCCCGTTTCGGCGACACCCTCGGCCAATACGGCGATCAGGCGCAGGAAGTTATCGGATCGCTGGCGGATAAGATCGGCCATCTGACGCCGGATACCGCACAGGCCCTGCTGATGGCAAAAGGGTTATTCGGGGCAAAAGTGGCCGCGCAGTCACTGACGCTGGCTTTCAACGATATCTTTCAGGTCATGGCCTGGATGTTTATTGCCGCGCTGGTGATGGTGCCGTTTTGCCGGAAGTCATCCTAAAAAGTAAAGGAATTGTGCAGGCTGCCGCAAAAAATGCGCTTGCGGCAGGGAACTTTTCCAACAAGGTGAGAAAGCTTTGGCCTGTTTGAAATAAATCCTTATAATTAGCGGCCCTGAAAGGTGATTCGTTACACATACTGAGTGCCTTTCAAGTGCTATGTGCAAGTACACTATTCCTCCGGCCGGTTTCCATCGGGTCGGGGGGAATCAACATCCTGACAACAACTGCCAGTGTGGCATTAACGACCAACGAAAATATGAAAATGAGCATTCGCGCAATCCTTACCCTGGTTTTGGCAGTTGCTGCATATAGCCAGGCGTCTTTTGCTGTGGTCTACCCTCTTCCGGCCAATAACGGTCGTCTGGTCGGTGAAAACATCACAGTTATCGTTCCTCAGGGCAGCAGCCTGCCACTGGAACATTTCGCAGCGCAATACCAGATGGGTTTGAGCAACATGCTTGAAGCTAACCCTGGTGTTGACCCGTTCCTGCCAACGCCGGGCACCGTGCTGACTATTCCTCAGCAGCTGATCCTGCCGGAAACGCCGCATGAAGGCATCGTCATCAACAGTGCTGAAATGCGTCTGTATTACTACCCGAAAGGCACCAACACCGTGGTGGTTCTGCCAATCGGTATCGGCGAACTGGGCAAAGACACCCCGATGAACTGGGTGACCACCGTTCAGCGTAAAAAAGCCGGTCCGACCTGGACGCCGACCGCAAAAATGCATGAAGAATATGCCGCACGCGGCGAATTCCTGCCAGCCGTCTTCCCTGCCGGCCCGGACAACCCGATGGGTCTGTACGCGCTGTACGTTGGCCGTCTGTATGCGGTTCACGGCACCAACGCCAACTTCGGTATCGGTCTGCGCGTAAGCCACGGTTGTGTGCGTCTGCGTGATGCTGACATCAAATGGCTGTACGACAACGTGCCGCAAGGCACCCGCGTTCAGTTCATCAACGAACCGGTGAAAGCCACCGTTGAGCCGGACGGCAAGCGTTACATTGAGATCCACAACCCGCTGTCCTCTAACCAGGAAGAGTTTGATTCCCAGCAGCCGCTGCCAATCACTCTGACCGGCAGCGCAAGCAGCGTATCGATGGATCCTGCGGTTAATCAGACTGTGGTTCAGCGCGCCATTGAGATGCGTGCAGGTATGCCAGTTCAGATCAACTGATAATCTCTTCGACGTTTTTGTGAAAAAGCCCCGTTCATCGGGGCTTTTTTTTTTGCATAGTGCCGATGCAAAAGAGACTACGGATTACTCCCTCCCCTGCGAAGGGGAGGGCTGGGGTGGGGTATTACAGACAAATCATCGACCTGAAGATTACTCAGCCAACTGTTTTGCCATTAATACCCCCTCCCCGCCTCCCCCTTCGCAGGGGGAGGAGTAAAGCAGAATCCCCTTCATCACTGTCATTAAACCGTCACAACTCTCCCTTAACCTTCCGGTAACAAAAAATATCCATATGTATGTTTTTATTTCCGACGGTTTAAAAAAGGAGTTTTGATAATGCAACAATCCGTATCCCTTATCGCCCGCGCAGTCACTGCCGCCCTGCTGCTTTCCGCCTCTGCTACCTCACTCGCCGCCGAAACCGACACGCTGACTGACCGCGCGGCAAAAGGTGTGCTGACCGAACCGGGCGGTGCCCGTCGTCTGAGCGGTGACCAGACCGCCGCGCTGAAAGCGTCGTTATCCGACAAGACGGTGAAAAACGTGATTTTGCTGATCGGCGACGGTATGGGTGATTCTGAAATTACTTCTGCTCGTAACTATGCTGAAGGCGCAGGCGGCTATTTTAAAGGCATCGATGCCCTGCCGCTGACCGGCCAGTACACCCATTATTCTCTGGACAAGAAAACCCGTAAACCAAGCTACGTCACCGATTCCGCCGCTTCCGCGACAGCCTGGACGACCGGCGTTAAAAGCTATAATGGCGCGATTGGCGTGGATGTAGACGGTAAAGATCACCAGACTATCCTTGAGATCGCCAAAGCCGCAGGCAAGGCGACCGGCAACGTCTCCACGGCTGAATTGCAGGATGCGACCCCTGCCGCGCAGATCGCCCACATCACCTCGCGTAAGTGCTATGGTCCGGAAGAAACGGCGGAGAAATGCGCCAGTAACGCGCTGGAAAATGGCGGGCGCGGCTCAATCACTGAGCAGTTATTGCAGACCCGTGCGGATGTGACGCTCGGCGGCGGCAGAAAATCCTTCAGCCAGCTGGCGAAAGCCGGGGAATATCAGGGTAAATCCCTGAAAGATCAGGCGCTGGCACAAGGTTATGTGTGGGTAGAAAACGCGGAACAGCTCAGCGCGATCACCCAGGCCGATCAGAAGAAACCGGTGCTCGGCCTGTTCTCTGAAGGCAACATGCCGGTGCGCTGGCAGGGCCCGAAAGCCACTTATCATGGCAACATTGATAAACCGGCTGTCACTTGTGAAGCCAATCCGCAGCGCACAGCCGATATCCCGACGCTGGCCGCCATGACGGAAAAAGCCATCGACCTGCTGAAAGCTAATCAGAACGGTTTCTTCCTGCAGGTGGAAGGTGCCTCGATTGATAAACAGGATCACGCGGCGAATCCGTGCGGACAGTTTGGTGAAACTGTCGATCTGGATGAAGCCGTGCAGAAAGCACTGGAGTTTGCCCGTCAGGATGGCAACACGCTGGTTATCGTCACCGCCGACCACGCCCATTCCAGTCAGATTATCGAAGCCGATGCCAAAGCACCCGGCCTGACGCAAACGCTGACCACCAAAGACGGCGCGCCGATGACCATCAGCTACGGTAACTCAGAAGATGATTCGCAGGGACATACCGGCACGCAACTGCGCATTGCCGCGTTCGGCCCGCATGCGGGGAATGTCGTCGGTCTGACCGACCAGACGGATTTGTTCTATACGATGCGGGATGCCATGGCGATTAAAGCGCAATAGTGAGGGTTTTGCTTTGCTCCTTCCCCTGCGAAGGGGAGGGAGTAAACTTCAGGCCTCAACCTTAGTGCAATAAATTATCCAGTCTGTCGTCATCAATCCCGTCCGGCTCCAGATGTGCTGTCACATCCGCTGATTTGAACAGTTTGCTGACCGCCATTTCCGCCGCATCACCGATATCGTGCCCGATATCCACCGTCAGGTTACCGTCAACCTCGACGTGGAATTCGACGAAGACGCGGTCACCGCCGTTACGGGTGCGGATGTCGTGCACACCGCGTACCCCTTCCACACTTAATACTGCCGCTTTTACGCGCTTGCGATCGTCGGCGCTCAGTTCGCGGTCCAGCAATTGTTTCAGTGCATCCGCCGCCATGCCACGGGCATTCCACAACATATAGAAAGAAATCAGTAACGCGCCGATGGAATCGGAACGCGTCCAGCCGAAATAACGTTCAAATATCAGCGCCAGCAGGACGGCGATATTCACCGCAACGTCGGTGATGTAGTGCGCGCGGTCAGCGGCGATGGCGGTTGAACCGGTGCGTTTCACGACGTAGGTTTGCATCAGCACCAGGCCGGTTGCGGCCAGTGAACTTCCGATGATCACCCAGATCCCCAGCCCCAGTTGCGCCAGCGGCGCGGGGTTAATGATACGCCCGATGGATTCACCGCCGAGCACCAGCCCTGCGCCTCCCAGTAAAAGCGCCTGCACAAACGCCGCCACGGCTTCCGCCTTGCCATGTCCGTAGCGATGGCCTTTATCCGCCGGACGAATGGCATAACGCACGCCAATCAGCGTCACCATCGACGCCAGCACATCCACCAGGCCATCGGCGGCGGAGGTCAGCAGCGCAATCGAACCGGTGGCGGCCCATGCCCAGACTTTGACGCAAACCAGGATCAGCGCGACACACAGTGACACCAGCGAGGCAATACGGGTCAGCCCTTTATAGGACGGTGCAGGACGGGTCATGGTTTGCCCCACAGGAGCGGATGTTGTTGGGAATTTTTCACGCGAATTTCCTGAAACAGAGAATCAACTTTATTTGATAAATACAAATACCAGCCCAGCATTATAACCCATTTCCCACTTTTAAGACGTTCCCTATGGTTTGGATCTTCGTGCCATCCTTAAGGTTAATTGACATGGATTTACTTGCATTTACATCAATACGTTCTAGCTTAAAACAAGATTTCTTTGTTCCGGCGCGTGGCCGCTGATAACCAGAAGAGCACTATGACAAACGATAACAAAACACAGTCTTCGGCGTCCGCTGACGCCAATACCGAACACGATTCCAGCCAGGTCAAATCAGGAGAAGGTCACAAACAGGATCCGAAAGACCAGAAAGATCCGGACAACAGCAATCAGGATAACGATGAAAAGCGTAAAGGCCCCGGCAAAAAGCCGTTGATCATCCTCGGAATTGTCGTGGTGATCATGGTGGTGGTGGCGCTGGTGTGGTGGCTGATGACCAAAGATCAGGTCAGCACCGACGATGCCTTTACCGAAGGCGATGCCGTGACCATTGCGCCGAAAATCGCCGGTTACGTCACCAGTCTGGCGGTGAAAGATAACCAGTTTGTGAAGAAAGGCGATTTGCTGGTTGAAATCGACCCGCGTGATGCCACAGCGCAGCGCGATCAGGCGCAGGCGCAACTCGGTCTGGCCGTCGCTCAGTTACATCAGGCGCAGGCGCAATATGATCTGGCGAAAGTACAATATCCGGCGCAGCTTGCGCAGGCGAAAGCTCAGCAGACCCGTGCTGAAGCAAACCTGCTGAATGCCACCGCCGATTTCCGCCGTCAGCGCGGCGTAGACCCGCGTGCCACCACACAACAAAATATTGATACGTCCAATGCGCAGGTGCGTTCTGCAACGGCTGATCTGGAAAACGCCAAAGCGCAGGTGCAGGTTGCCGCACAGGTGCAGCTGAATATCCGTCAGGCCGAAACCAACGTCGAAGCCCGTCAGCAACAGGTGGAACAGGCGAAAGCCCAGCTGGAAACAGCGACGCTCAATCTGTCCTATGCGCAGGTGCGCGCGCCGTTCGACGGCTATGTCACTAAACGTAATGTGCAGGTCGGCACGCTGGTGCAGGCAGGGACTTCGCTGTTCTCGGTGGTATCGAAAGATATCTGGATCGCCGCGAACTATAAAGAATCCCAGCTCGAACGTATGCGTCCGGGCAACAAAGTAGAAATCACCGTGGATGCCTTCCCGGACATCAAACTTCAGGGCCATGTGGACAGTATCCAGCAAGGCACCGGCTCGCGCTTCTCGGCCTTCCCGGCTGAAAACGCCACCGGTAACTACGTGAAAATCGTGCAGCGCGTGCCGGTGAAAATCGTCATCGACAGCGGGCTGGATGAGAATCACCACCTGCCGCTGGGGCTGTCTGTTGAACCGACGGTGACCGTCGAATGAATGAAGATCGCAGCTACTGGAAACCCAAGGCCAATCCGTGGGCAGTTGCCGCCGTCGTAACCATTGCGGTGTTCATGGAGATTCTGGACACCACCATCGTTAACGTGGCGCTGCCGCACGTCGCCGGATCGCTGTCTTCCAGTTATGACGAATCCACCTGGGTGCTGACCTCCTATCTGGTGGCGAACGGTATCGTGCTGCCCATTTCAGCGTTTCTCAGCCGCGTGATGGGGCGTAAAACCTACTTCCTGATTTGTATCGGCATGTTCACCGTGTGCTCCTTCCTGTGCGGGATCGCCACCGAACTGTGGCAGATGATTCTGTTCCGCATTTTGCAGGGCTTTTTCGGCGGCGGTTTGCAACCAATCCAGCAATCGGTATTGCTCGATTACTTTAAACCGGAAGATCGCGGCAAGGCGTTTGGTCTGTCTTCGATTGCCATTATCGTCGCGCCGGTGGTCGGCCCGACGCTCGGCGGTTACATCACTGATAACTTCAGCTGGCGCTGGGTATTCCTGATCAACATTCCGGTCGGCATTATCGCCCTGCTGGCGATTTATCAGCTGCTGGAAGATCCGCCGTGGGAGCGCAAGGCCAAAGGCAAACTCAGCATCGATTACATTGGCATCGGCCTGATTGCACTGGGTTTGGGTTGCTTACAGGTAATGATGGACCGCGGCGAGGATGATGACTGGTTTAAATCCGGCTTTATTGTCACCTTCGCCGTACTGGCCGCAACGGGGATTGTCGGGGCGATTTACTGGCTGCTGTACGCCAAAAAGCCGGTGGTCGATTTGCGCTGTATGAAGGATAAAAACTTTGCCGTCGCGGGCTTACTGATGGCCGGTATGGCGATGATTCTGTACGGCAGCTCAGTGGTGATCCCGCAACTGGCGCAGCAGCAACTGGGTTACACCGCCACGCTGTCGGGGCTGGTGATGTCGCCGGGGGCGATACTGATCGTGCTGTCGATCCCGTTGGTGCTGAAACTGATGCCTGTGGTACAGACCCGTTACATCATTGCGTTCGGTTTCTTCCTGCTGGCGGCCTCGTTTATCTATTCGGCGACGCTGACCCCGAATGTCGATTTTGAAACGCTGGTGCTGTACCGCAGTGCGCAGTCGATCGGGCTGGGTTTCCTGTTTGTGCCGCTGACCACCATCGCGTTTATTACCATCCCGCAAAAAATGAACGCCGACGCCGCCGCGCTGTTTACCATGTTCCGTAACGTCGCGGGGTCGATTGGTATTTCGCTGGCGACAGCCGGTGTCACCGAGCGGACGCAGGCACACAGCGCGCATATGGCGCACAACATGTCGCCGCTCAATGAACAGTTTAATCAGGCGGTCAGCAAAAGTGCCGAAGCGATCCGTGATTTTGCCCACGTGGTCGGCGACCCGATGCAACTGGCGACGGTGCGGATGTATCAGGAAATGATTTCCCAGTCGCGCATTCTGGCTTACATCGACGTATTCGGTTACTGCGCCATCGTCGCCATTATTTTGATCCCGTTTTGTTTTCTGCTTTCGCCGGTTAAGAGCGAAGGTAATGCCGGAGCACATTAAGTTGAACAAGAAAAGCTCTACTCTGAGAATTCAGCCATCAGTGATACCGTCCTGCTCCTCCCCCTGCGAAGGCGGAGGCCGGGAGGGGGTTTTACATTCAGGCACCCGATTCCTGACACTCTCGACCTTAACGCTGGTATTAGCGGCATGCTCGGTTGGCCCGGACTACCAGAAGCCGAATCCGGTGACACCGACGACGTATAACGATATGACGCAGCCGAAAGACAAAGACGGCGCGTCAATCGCCCTGCCCTCGGAACCCAATCCGTTGTGGTGGAAAGCCTTTAACGATCCGCAACTCGACAGCCTGATCAGCCGCGCGATTGCCGGGAATATCTCCCTGCAACAGGCGGTGCTGCGCATTGCCGGTGCCCGCGAACAGGTGAAACAGGCCGAAGGCGCGTGGCTGCCGTCGGTGCAGGGCAGCGCGAAAATGACCCGCCAGCAGCTCGGGCTGAAAGGTATTCTGGATTCCAGCGGCGCGTCGCAGCAACTTGACGATCTCGGCCCGGAAGCCTCCGGCGCTATCGGCGCGGCCACGCGACCGGTGAATTTGTATCAGGGGAGTTTCGATGCCAGCTGGGAGCTGGATTTGTTCGGCGGCACGCGGCGTCAGGTCGAAGCCGCCAATGCGCAGACACAATCCTCCATCGAACAACGCAACGATGCCCTGGTTTCGCTGGAAGCGGAAGTCGCCCGCGCCTATCTGCAACTGCGCGGGGCGCAAAGCGTGACGGCGGCAATTCAGACACAAATCGACGTCGCACAGCAAACGTTAGACCTGACACAGAACCGTCAGCAAAACGGGTTGTCGCCGCAGCTTGATGTCGAAAATGCCCGTGCGCAGTTAGGTTCCCTGCGCGCCCAGTTACCGCAATATCAGGCGCAGGAACGTCAGGCGATGAACGGGCTGGCAGTATTGCTCGGTCAGACGCCAGGCTCGCTGGATGCGGAACTTTCGGCCGTGAAACCGATGCCTGCCCTGCCCGCTGCCGTGCCGGTCGGCGTACCGTCACAGCTGGCGCGCCGTCGTCCGGATGTGCGCAAAGCCGAAGCCGATCTCCATGCCGCCACCGCGAATATCGGTGTGTCCGTCGCGCAGATGTTCCCGAGTATTTCGCTCACCGGCCAGTTTGGTATGCGTAATACCGACGTCAGTTATCTCGATAACTGGAGCAGCCACTTTTACTCCTTCGGCCCGCAGATTTCCCTGCCGATTTTCCAGGGCGGACGTCTGGTCTCCAGCGTGCACCTTTCCCGCGCACAACAGGCCAATGCCGCGCTCAACTATCGCCAGACCGTGCTGACGGCGCTTCAGGATGTGGATAATGCGCTGGTGAATTACCGCACCGATCAGGATCAGGTCAGCGGATTAGATCAGACCACCGAAGCCTTGCAGACCGCCTTTGATCTGGCCAGCGACAGTTACCGTCAGGGGCTGTCTACGTTCATCAACGTGCTCGATGCCCAGCGCCAGCTGGCACAGGCGCATCAGCAATCAGCCGAAGCAAAAGTGAAAACCAGCACCGATCTGGTGTCGCTGTACAAAGCCCTGGGCGGCGGCTGGGAACCGTATCAGAACGTAGAATTACCGACCTACACCGTGTTTGGCCCGGCAGCCACGCCGGAGGTAAAAGTCAAAACCACCTCTGGCATAACGCCTTAATCGCGATTTAATGCGAAGAAATAAAGTCTGAAGGCGTGACCGGGGCAGGACATTCTATGGTACGCGCACTGTGGACGTTCACTGGTCACGACGCCGGTTTCGACCCTGTGCGGGAAAAGCTGCACCAGATGAACGCCGGTATAGATGCGTGGGAAGCGGTCAGCCGTTCCACCGACGGCTGAAGCCGTTTTTTTCTGAAACACTCTTTTAAGATCCCCGGTCAGCGCTTTTTATCAGACTGCGCTATTCTGTTCAGACACTGAAATCATCCTGCCTGCGGGCAGGATTTTTGTCTGAATAACAATCGGGTAAAACAATGAACTCCATTTCCAACGAAGATAAAAAACCCAGCTGTGATTCAGTGATCAACAGCGTGGCTTACCGCGACGGTAAGCGTTTGCAGGATGTGACCGTCGAAGACATCAGCGAAGTGCTGAAAGAGCCGGAAACCTTTGTCTGGCTCGGGCTGTGGCAGCCGGAAGATGCGTATATGCGCAGCATTCAGGAAGAATTCGGTCTGCACGATCTGGCGATTGAAGATGCACTGACCGCCCATCAGCGGCCAAAAATCGAGCAGTACGGCGAGTCGTTGTTTATCGTCACACACACCGCGCAAAAGGTGAACGACACCATTGAGTACGGTGAAACGCACATGTTTCTCGGCAAAAACTTCCTGATTACTATCCGCCACGGCGCGTCGTCGAGTTATAAAGCCATCCGTAAACACGCCGAAGAGCGCCCGGAAATGATGAATAAAGGGCCGGGTTATGCGCTGTATTGCGTGCTCGATTCCATCGTCGATAATTATCTGGAAATTCTGCATCAGTACACCGAACAGTTTGATGCCATCGAGAAACAGATGTTCCAGAACACCTTCAATCAGCAGGCCGTTCAGCATGTCTACAGTCTGCGGCGCGATTTGCTGTCGCTGCGCAACGCGGCGGTGCCGATGGAAGATATCTGTAACCAGCTCAGCCACCATTATGAAGAACTGATGCCGAAAAGCCTGCGGGCGTATATTCGCGATGTGCAGGACCACGCTAATCAGGTGATCCGCACCACGGACGATATGCGGGAAATGTTATCGAACGCCATGCACGTCAATCTGGCGCTGGTGTCGGTGCATCAGAACGAAGTGGTGCAGCGGCTGGCGGGCTGGGGGGCGATTCTGGCGATCCCGACGGTGATTTTCAGCCTGTACGGCATGAACTTTAAAAATATGCCGGAACTGGATGACTGGTGGGGATATCCGGTTACGCTCGGTGTCACCGTCATCGGTTGCGGATGGTTATACTGGAAACTGAAAAATTCTGGCTGGTTGTAAATATATTATCACCGGAAGCCGCACTTTAATTAACATGCGAATAACAGAAGCCGCTGTTATTCGCGTTCTTTAATTATCCTGACAATTTAAATCCTGAGTTATTCTGTTTCTCCTTTCCTCTGTGTGTTATTTGCTTATATACTCATCCGCATCTTTCCTTTGGAAATAATCATTAACATGTCAGTCCGTTTCGCGATTTCACAGTTTATGCATTCACTGCGCTTGCCCGGCAAGCGGGTCAGTGCGTTGCTGTTCGCGTTATGCTGGCTGATCCTCAACTCGCAAATCGCCCTCGCCAGCCATCAGTGCGACATGCGCCCGCCGGTGGAAAACACCGCGATGGCGCATAACATGACCATGCAAATGCCTGATTCTCCTGAGCATATGCAGAGTCAGTCGGTGCTGTGTGAAAAGCATTGCGTGCCGGAAAGAACCTCGTCTGACGGCGGTTCTGTCCCGCTGCTGGCGCTGCCCGTCGTGCCGACCCTGGCGATGATCACTGTCGATGCCAGCATCGCCGTCACCACTGCAGACTGGGTCGCGCCGCCGGTAACCGCCCCTCCCGCTGAAGTTCAGTTCTGCCGATACAGAGAATAGCCCCTGCTGTCCTGAGTGTTTTTCTGCACTCATTATTCAATGAAATGAATTAGCCATTTATTTTCTGAACAATGGCAATCTTTTATCTGATGACAGTATTGGAGTTATTCCCATGCGTGCTATTTTAAATTTAACTTTGTTTAGTCTTTTCTTTATTTCCGCTTATTCTTTTGCCGATGCGATGCCAATGGATCACGATCATAACGCGATGCAGCAAAATGCGCAGATCTATACCTCCGAAGGTGTGATCACCCAATGGCAGTCTGACCGTGTCGGTATTTCCCATCACGCCATTCCTGCGCTGAAATGGCCGGCCATGACCATGAATTTCCGTCTGCCGCCGCAGATCACCGCCAACGCCCTGCCCGCCGGGACACCGGTCGCTTTCAGCTTTGTCAAAACTGACACCGCGTATCAGTTACAGACACTGACACCGCTGAATCGCTGACAGGGAGCGCCATCATGTTTGATTTACCGCGTCACCGCCGAGTGACGTGGCAATGGCTGCTGGCTTTTATGCCGGTCAGCGCCTTTGCCACACCTGTTTCCCTGCCACAGGCACTGGTCGCCGCGCAGGATTATTCCGCAGAGCTTTCGGCCAGTCGTCATCAGATAAACGCGCTGGATAACCGCGCCGAATCGGCCATGCAGTTGCCCGATCCGAAGCTGAAATTTGGTATCGAAAACCTGCCGGTCAGCGGCGGCAATACCGACCGGTTCAGCCGCGAAGGCATGACCATGGAACGTATCGGCATCATGCAGGATTACGTCAGCAGCGATAAACGCCAGCGCAAAGCTGACACGCTGCGGGCGGAATCCCGTCAGGTGGCAGCCACCCGCCAGAGTATCCGGGCGCGATTGCAACGGGACACCGCGCTGGCGTGGATGGAACTGGCGACGGGTGAACAAACCGTCACACAGTTGCACACACTGGTGGATGAAAGTCAGCGGCAGATTGACGTACAGCGCGGCGCGGTCAGCAGCGGCAGTTCGCTGCCCGCCTCGGTGCTGGATGCCCGGCTGACGCTTGCCGGCATGCAGGATAAACTCACCGCCGCTGAACGGGATGTGCTGCTGGCGCGCACCCGTTTAAGCCAGCTGACCGGTATTGATCAGCCCGACATTCACGGAGCGATACCGGAAATCAGCGCGCTTCCGGCTCAGGCGACTGAAGCCGCCAGTGTCGAGCAGCATCCTGAAATTATTCAGGCGCGGCGGGAAGCCGATGTCGCGCTGGCAAAATCGTCACAGTCGGCCATTGCCGCCCTGCCGGATGTCGGCGTGGAAGTCTATTACGCCCACCGCGCCGACAGTTATGAGGATCTGGCAGGTGTGATGTTCACCGTCGATTTGCCTCTGTTCACCGCCTCACGCCAGGACAAAGATCATGCCGCCGATCAGTCAATGGCGATGGAAAGCAATGACCGGCTGGCGCAGCTTGTCCGCGATCATCAGGCACAGCTGACCAGCTTGCTGGCGCAATATCGCGCGGCCAGCACAGTGTGGCAGCGGCAGAAAAACGACGTGCTGCCGTTACAGCAACAGCGCATCAGCGTCGTTCAGGCGCAGTATCGCGCCGGGAAAAGCAGCCTGAATGAGGTGCTCAGCGCCCGCCGTGATCTTATCGACAGCCAGATTGCCGAACGTAATGCCGCCCTTGAGGTCGCCCGCTATTGGGTCGCCCTGCGTTATCTTGCCCCTGTGGAGATGAATTAATGACTTCCGCTAAAACCTGCGGCCTGCTCGCCGCGTCCGTGCTTATCGCGCTTGCTGCCGGATTTACTGCCGGACGCCACAGCCAGCCCGACGCACCATCCGCTTCCGCCACGCCCGCAGAACGCAAAGTGCTTTACTGGTACGACCCGATGACGCCGGATCAGCGTTTCGATAAGCCCGGCAAATCACCGTTTATGGATATGGATCTGATGCCGCGCTACGCCGATGAAGTGGCGGACGATGGCGGTGTGACGGTCAGCGCCCGTCAGCAGCAAAATCTCGGTATGCGCAGTGAAAAGGTGCAGATGCGGATGATTTCCGCGCCGCTGAATGTTTACGGCACGGTCAGCGCCGATGAGCGCAGCCTGCGCACTGTCGCCGCGCGGGCGAACGGACTGGTGGAAAAACTGTATGTGGCCGCCAGCCAGCAGCAGGTGAAAAAAGGTCAGAAACTGGCCACCCTGTGGATACCCGACTGGACTGCCGCGCAGCAGGAATATCTGGCGGTGCGTCAGCTGGGCGACCGCAGCCTGACCGCTGCCGCCCGTCAGCGTCTGGCGTTGCAGTTTATGCCGGAAGACGTTCTGCGCCGCGTCGATAAAACCGGCCAGCCGCAAACCCGCACCGATGTGCTCGCACCGGAAGACGGTTATCTCAGTCAGCTTTCCGTGAGCGAAGGGGCACAGGTCAGCGCCACGCAGCCGCTGTTCGAACTGACCAGCCTGAAACAGGTATGGATGGTGATGGATTATCCGCCTTCCGCCGCCAGCCAGATCCACACCGGCAGCAAAGTCACCGCCAGCACGGACAGCCAGCCGGGCGAGGTGTTTCACGGCACGGTCAGCGAATTACTGCCGGACGTGGATGCCGTCAGCCGCACGCTGAAAGCCCGCGTGGTGATGGATAATCCGCAGCAAAAACTGCGTCCCGGCATGTACCTGAATCTCTCGCCAGATATCAGTACGCAGAAACCGGTACTGGCGATCCCGCAGGAAGCGCTGATCCAGACCGGCAGCCGCAATACCGTCCTGCTCGACGACGGCAACGGACATTTCACCCCGCAGGCGGTGATCTCCGGCGTGACGCGCGATGGCTGGACGCAGGTACTTTCCGGTCTTGAGGAAGGTCAGTCTGTAGTCACCTCCGGCCAGTTCCTGATCGACTCGGAAGCCAGCCTGCGCAGTGCGCTTCCTGCCACCGAAGCCCCGCAACCGTACGCGCATCAGCACGGAGGTGATTTATGATTGCCGCCGTGATCCGCTGGTCGCTGAAGAACCGGCTGCTGGTGTTACTCGCCGCGCTGATGATGGCGGGCTGGGGCATCTGGTCATTGCAAAAAGCCCCGCTGGATGCCCTGCCGGATCTCTCCGATGTGCAGGTGATCGTGCGCGTGAGTTATCCGGGCAAGGCGCCACAAATCATTGAAGATCAGGTGACCTATCCGCTGACCACCACCCTGCTGTCGGTGCCGGGCGCAAAAACCGTGCGCGGCTTTTCCATGTTCGGCGATGCCTATGTTTACGTGCTGTTCGACGACGGCACTGACCCGTACTGGGCGCGCTCGCGTGTGCTGGAATACCTGAGTCAGGTGCAATCCTCATTGCCTGCCGGTGCCAAAGCCTCGCTGGGGCCGGATGCCACCGGTGTCGGCTGGATTTATGAATATGCGCTGACTGACAAAACCGGTAAACACAGTCTGGAGCAACTGCGCGCCCTGCAGGACTGGACGCTGCGTTATGACCTGAAAACCGTGCCAAATGTCTCCGAAGTGGCAAGTCTCGGCGGGATGGTGCGCCAGTATCAGGTGGTCGCCGATCCGCAGCGGATGCGCGCCCGTGGCGTGACGCATCAGCAGGTAGTCAGCGCCTTACAAAGCGCCAATCAGGAAAGCAGTGGTTCATTACTGGAAATGGGCGAAGCCGAATACATGGTGCGCACCTCGGGCTATCTAAGCAGTCTGGCGGATTTCAACAATGTGGTGGTGACGGTTAACAGCGGTATTCCGGTATTGCTGGCGGATGTGGCGACCGTGCGCACCGGCCCCGAACTGCGCCGTGGCGTGGCGGAACTGAACGGCGAAGGTGAAGTGGCGGGCGGCGTGATTGTGATGCGTTCCGGCAAAAATGCGCTGGAAACCCTGAAGGCGGTGAAAGCGCGGCTGAATGCCCTCGCCCGCACGCTGCCCGCAGGCGTGGAAATCGTGCCGGTTTACGATCGCCAGCCGCTGATTGAGAACGCGGTCGACACCCTGTCGCATAAACTGCTGGAAGAATTCGTGGTGGTGGCGGTGGTCTGCGCGCTGTTTCTGTTCCACTTCCGCTCGGCGCTGGTGGCCATCATCACCCTGCCGCTCGGTATTCTCGGGGCGTTTATCGTCATGCATTATCAGGGGGTCAGCGCCAATATCATGTCCCTCGGCGGTATCGCGATTGCCATCGGCGCAATGGTCGATGCGGCGATTGTGATGATCGAGAATATGCACAAAGTGCTGGAGCAATGGCGGCATGATCATCCCGGCCAGCAGCCTGCTTCAGCGGATTACTGGAAGGTGTCTGAGCGCGCCGCCACGGAAGTCGGTCCGGCGCTGTTTTGCAGCCTGCTGATCATCACCCTGTCGTTTATTCCGGTGTTTTCACTGGAAGCGCAGGAAGGCCGGATGTTCTCACCGCTGGCATTCACCAAAACCTATGCGATGGCGGTGTCTGCCGGACTGGGTATCACGCTGGTACCGGTGCTGATGGGGTATTTTATTCGCGGCAAAATCCCTGACGAGAACGCCAGCCCGATCAACCGCTGGCTGATCGCCGCCTATCAGCCGGTTCTGTCCGCGGTCCTGAAACGCCCGAAAACCACGCTGGTGTTCAGCGGTCTGTTTCTGCTGGTGTCGTTGTATCCGCTGGCAAAACTCGGCAGTGAATTTATGCCGCCGCTGGATGAAGGCGACCTGCTGTATATGCCCTCGACGCTGCCCGGCATTTCCGCCCGTGAAGCCTCGCGGTTACTGCAACAGACGGACCGGCTGATCAAAACCGTGCCGGAAGTCGCCAGCGTGTTTGGCAAGGCCGGACGCGCCGACAGCGCCACCGACCCCGCGCCGCTGACCATGATCGAAACCACGATCCGTTTTAAACCCCGTGACCAGTGGCGGTCAGGCATGACGCCGGACAAACTGGTGACGGAGCTGGATAACGCGGTGAAATTACCGGGCATCGCCAACGTCTGGGTGCCACCGATCCGCAACCGTCTCGACATGCTGGCGACCGGCATCAAAAGCCCGGTCGGTATCAAGGTGAACGGTAATAACATTGCGCAGATCGGGCAGGTGGCGCAACAGATTGAGCACATCGTCAGGCAGGTTCCCGGCGTCACTTCGGCGCTGGCCGAAAGGCTGGAAGGCGGCCGTTATGTTGATATTGATATCAACCGGCGTGAAGCTGCACGTTACGGTGTCACGGTTGCTGAACTGCAATCATTGGTCTCGACGCTGGTCGGCGGGGAAAATATCGGCGAAACGCTGGAAGGCCGCGAGCGTTATCCGATCAACCTGCGCTATCCGCGTGAATTGCGTGACAACGTGCAGGCGCTGCGCGATTTACCGGTGCTGACCGCTTCCGGTGCGCAGGTGCCACTGTCGGCGCTGGCTTCCGTCAACATCACTGACGGCCCGCCGATGCTGAAAAGCGAAAACGCCCGCCTCTCGGACTGGATCTATGTGGATTTGCGCGGCCGGGATTTGAAATCTGCCGTCGAAGACATGCAGCAGGCGGTGAATCAGCAGGTGACATTACCGGAAGGCGTCACGGTGAGCTGGTCGGGGCAATTCGAATATCTCGAACGCGCCACGGCAAAACTGAAAATCGTGCTGCCGGTGACATTGATGATCATCTTCGTGCTGCTGTACGTCACGTTCAGCAACGTGCGCGACGCATTGCTGATCATGGCGACCCTGCCGTTCGCCCTGACCGGCGGCGTCTGGCTGTTGTATTTACTCAGCTACAATCTGTCGGTCGCTGCCGCCGTCGGATTTATCGCCCTCGCCGGTGTCGCCGCCGAATTCGGGGTGATCATGGTGCTGTATCTGAATCAGGCCGTACAGCGCCAGCAGAAAACCGGTGATGCGCTGAGTGAAGCCGAACTGTGCGACGCCATACATCACGGCGCGGTGCTGCGCGTGCGTCCGAAAGCCATGACGGTCGCCACCATTATGGCGGGTTTGCTGCCGATCATGTGGGGCGGCGGAACCGGTTCGGAAGTGATGCAGCGCATCGCCGCACCGATGATCGGCGGCATGGTGAGCGCCCCGTTATTGTCGATGGTGGTGATCCCGGTGGTGTATTTGCTGATGCATCGGAGGCGAAGAAACAAAACGGGTTAAGGAAAAGCAGAATGGGGGTTGCTTTGCTCCTCCCCCTGCGAAGGGGGAGGACGGGAGGGGGTTTTAAGGGCTGACACCGGGTCAAAGCACACTTCAACCTATTGATTTTCCTTTAATACCCCACCCCAACCCTCCCCTTCGCAGGGGAGAGAGCCGACCGGATTATTCTTTGGGTTTTACTCCGCTACCGGAATCCCCCTCTCCCCCGGTTTCTCCAGAATCATCGTCTGTGTCTGGCTCAGACTGATCCCCGCTGCGCGCAGCATTTTGAGGATTTCGTACAGCAAGTCACTGCGTGTGGCGCTGACCATACGCGGGCTGTTGACGTAACCGGTGACGCTCAGCACGATCCCGGTCGGGCCGAGTTCTTTAAAACTGACCGACGGCGCAGGCGCTTCCAGAATGGATTCATGCAGGTTGTAGGCTTCCAGCAATAATGTGCGGACCTGCTCGGGGTCGATGTCCAGCGGGAACGTCAGGGTGATGGTTGCCACGCCCTGCGCATTCCCCATGGTGGCGTTGCGGACGTTCTGCGAAATCAGCTGTGAGTTCGGCACAATCACCGTCGATTTGTCACCCAGCTGAATTTCCGTTGCGCGGACGTTGATACGACGGATATCCCCTTCCACACCGCTGATGCTGATCAAATCGCCCACTTTCACCGGACGCTCCGTCAGCAGGATCAGGCCGGAGATAAAGTTCTTCACTATCTCCTGCAAGCCGAAACCGATACCGACCGACAAGGCGCTGACGATCCACGCCAGTTTGTTCCACTCGATGCCCAGCGACGACAGCGTCAGCAGGATCACCAGCACGTAACCGACGTTGGTGAACAGCGTCACCAGCGAGGCGCGCATACCGCGATCCATCATGGTTTTTGGCAGGAAATCGTTATCCAGCCAGCGGCGTGCGGAACGTAAAATATACCAGCCGACCACCAGACACAGCACCGCATTCACGGCATGTGCCGGAATGATGTTCATGCTTTCGAGGCCCTTTCCGCCCCAGATGTCGATGATTTTTGCCAGCAGTTCCAGCGGCGTGGTGGTTCCGAAAGTGCCGTTGAGCAGCGCCACGGCAGCCATCAGTAACAGCGCGGTTTTACCGATCGCCGAGAATAGCGTCGCGGCCAGCGATAAATGGCGGTCATTGACGCTCAGCGTGCTTTTGAGGATTTTGCCACTGTGGGTCGCCGGCGCAAACACGCTTTCACACAGGTCAACGACGAAGTGAATCAGCAGATACAGGCAACTGACCACCAGTCCAATCCACAGCAGTTCGAAGGTCACAAAGCGCGCCAGCGGAATATAACCAATCAGCAGCGCCATCAGGATCACGAACGCCGTCAGGCTGATCACCAGGTGAATCAGCCCGGCCAGCGTGGAACGGGCTTCGGTCTGCTCGCCCTCCGCCTTCATTTTACGGCGCATGCGGTTTATGCGCACCGGAGCAATCAGGCAATTGAGCGCAACCAGCAGGGCCGCTAATCCGTTACCAAACAGGGTGGCGGAAACGCTGGCTCCGACCAGATTGTTCAGCTGTTCGACAATACCGAACAGGAAAATAAAGCCCGCCAGCAGAACCGGGAAGGATGCCAGCGTTTTTGCCAGCGGATCGGCGATGCCCGGCAGACGCCATGACGGGTGATTATTGGAAAGCAAGGCGATACCGAGACCGGCGATCACTGCGCTGAAATAGGTCAGTTCAACCAGCTGTTCGGCAAATTCATTCACCCACGGCGAGGTATCCGGCAGGCGGGTAAAAATGTAGCCCAGCAGCTGCACGCTGATGCCGAGCGTAAAGGTGGTGCTCAGCGTGGTGAAACAGGCCAGGAAGCTGCGGCGGAAACGCCCCTGCGGCAACCAGCGCGGCAGGATCCAGTTCATCGGTTTGTCCAGCACACGGCGACCGAACAGACCAATCACCAGCGCCAGCAGCAGATAAATGCCGGTGCCGATGCGCCAGTCTTCGCTCCACGCCTGACTCCAGGCATCACTGACTTGTGAACCGAACTCCTCAAACCGCGCCGCGTCGTTGTCGTTTGGCGTGATCAGCGGCGACCAGAAATTACCGCCAAGAATGCTGCCGGTGTTCAGCGCAATCTGGGTTTTCAGCGCGTCACGGCGCAATCCGGAGATTTGCGACGACAGGTTTTGCGCGCCGACGGCGATGGCTTTGCTTTGCTCGATTTGCGTGGTGAGCAGCGTCTTGTTGTTGTTGAGCTTATTACGCTGGCTGATCACCTGCGGCGTTTCGGTCAGCGTGCCCGGCGCGGGGGCTGGCCCCAGCACATCGAGCTGCGCCTGAACCTGCGCAAGCTGAGGCGTCAGCGCGGCGGCCAGCTTGTCGGCTTCTTCCGACAGTTTCTGCGCGGCATCCGTCAGACCGGTAAATTTTTTGTCGGTTTTTGCCGAGGATACCTGCTGTTTCAGCTGGTCGAGACGTTTCTGCAATGCCGGTAAGGCCGTCGTGGCATTAACTTTAACCGGTTGTTCTGTCGTGTCAGGCTGACCTGTACTTTCATCCGCCTGACTCAGCGCAGGCGTTATCAGCAGACATGACAATAATGCCAGCAACAACGGCACTCTTAACATTTTTTGCATAGAAGGAGGTTTCCGGGAGTTCGGGAAATTAGTGTTTTAAAAATCCGGCTAAGAATACGCTTTCTCAGCCGGAAAAATAGCGTTTATCACTCCGAAAAGGGATTCGAATTCAGTTCTTCTGACCAAGCATCATTCTGAGTATAGCCGCCGAATCCGCTGGCTGGAGCGCCAGAATGCCGGAGTACAGGCTGATGGAGATTTCGCACACTTTCTCGCGATCCACATCCGGTTTGGTCAGGTCACTGAACATCTGCAACTGCTCGCCGTACATAGTGGCCAGCGCCTCACGCACCGGGGCCATCAGTTGCACCACTTTTTCGGTGCTGACCGGCGCGGGCTGAACGGTCTGGTTGCTGCCGGTCGCCAGCAGCAAATCGTTCATGGTGCTGAGGTCTTTCTGGAACAGCTGTGGCGGCAGCACTTCTGCGGTATTCACCCCGCCGCTGACCTGCGGATAGAGAAATTTAAAGCAACTGCCGTCTTTGCGCGCCTGCAAGGTTTGCATCTCTTCCAGATTGACCTGCATTGCCTCGTTCACATTGGCATCCGGCGCGTGCGTGATGCGCTGCGAAAGCAGCACCGACACCATCGGTTTCACGGTATCAATGGCTTCCTGCTGCGATTTACCCTCTTTCTTCATGTTCAGAATGTTGCTGCGGATCTGCGCATACAGCGCCGGTTCCTGCGCTTTGATGGTGTTGTACATCGGCAGCGCCGCCAGCGCCTGATCGATTTTCTGCTCTTCGCTGTTGCCTGCCAGACGCGGCTTGATCACGCCGCCCCACAGCAGGTTGCCGCCGATGATCACCACCAGAAATAAGATCACCGCCGGGATGCGGCCGATTTTGCCTTTTTTATGCAGCGCCGCGATCAGCGAGCCAGCCACCACGCCGATGACACCCCACACCATCACTTCAGTCCAGTTCATTTTCCAATGCCTTCCGTAAACAATTTAGTGACTTCCAATCTGTGCGACCGCATCGCGGCTGGCGTCAATGCGCGCCTGCCCGTGCAGTTCGTGTAATTTGCCCTGTCGCATTTCCAGCAGACGATCGGCGTGTTCAAAATAGTGATCATCGTGGCTGATTGCCAGCACGGTTTTGCCCATATCCCGCAATTGCGGCAACAGTTCGCGGTAGAAGGTACGGCGGAATTGCGGATCCTGATCGGCGGCCCATTCGTCGAGCAGCAGGAAATCGCGCCCCTCGGCGGTAGCCAGCAGCAGCGCCACGCGCTTACGCTGCCCGGCGGACAGTTGCAGGTTGGTCACTTCGTTGCCGCTGAAGGTCAGTTTTTCTTTCATTTTCAGGCGTTGCAGCCAGTCTTCCACCAGCAGCGGATCCGGCTGTTGCCCTTGCGGCCCCATCAGCTGGCCGAACAGATGGAAATCGGTGAACACCGCCGAGAACATCTGCCGGTATTGTTCGGCAGTGTCAGCGGTGACCGGCACGCCGTCGAGCAGGATTTGCCCGGCGCGCGGCTGATACAGGCCGGTCAGCAGCATCGCCATGGTTGATTTGCCGCTGCCGTTGCCGCCAATCAGAAACACCAGTTCGCCACGGGTGATCGTCAGGTTAAGCGGACCGACGCCAAAACCGGCGTCCTCTTCTTTGCCCGCATAACTGAAGCTCAGGTCGCGCAACTCAAGGGTTTGCCATTTTTTAGCGACAACCGCAGGCGTAAAGGCCTCGTGGTATTCCGCCAGTTTCAGGGCTTTCAGTTTGCCAAACGCTACCTGTGCGCTGAGCAATGTCGGCAGCGCCCCTACCGCCTGTAACATCGGCGTGCGCAGGAACAGCAACGTCAGGGAATAGGTCGCGGCGACGTCAGTATTCGACCAGCCGAGCGTATTCGCCATAAAGAACACCAGACCAATCGCGCCCAGCATCATGATATTCGACCAGTTCACGGCGCTCAGATGGAAGGTATCGGCGCGGATAATATGATGGCGATACTCTTCGGCATCTTTGCGGTAGACATCATCAAACAGATGGCGTGCGCGTTCGCGGTTCAGCGCCAGCTCCTTGCGCCCTTCGATCACTTTCTGATAATCGGTTTGCAGCTTGTCTTCCGCATCACGCACTTTCGCCAGATGGCGGTAAACATGCGACACCAGTTTGAAACCGCCGAATATGGTGATCAGCAGCCAGACAACCGTCACCAGCAGCATTTCCGGTGACAGCCATGCCAGATAACCCGCACAGCCAATGGTCAGGATAATCCCCTGCACCAGCTCCGGCAGGCGAACAAACGCCAGTGTGATGTTACGGATGTCGCTGCCGAGGCTGGCGAGCAGTTGCGCGTTACCGATTTGCTCGATGCGTTCGATGTCGGTATCGAGAATACGTTTGATGAACTGGCCGCGCAGGCGGTAAATGAAGTGGTGGCCGAGCACGGTCAGCGCCAGTTGCGAACCCAGCGTGACCGCCATCAGCAACAGCAGAAGCCCGAGGAATTGCGGCAGAACCATCAGGGAGCCTTGCGTGGTTTCAATCAGCTTAAGATTGATAAACGCGATCAGCCCGATACCCAGAACGGCGCTGAGCAGACTCAGCGCCATAACCCCTAAAAACGGCCAGCGATATTGCTTAAAGACAACGCGTAACAACTCCATGAATTTTTCTCGTTCTGAATGCAGGTAAATGATGCTGCACGCAGTTTAATGACACACATTGTCATATCAAGAACAATTCTCATTTTAGGCGCGTATCCGGGCGGATCACCATGCGTTCGAACTTTCCAGCCACCACCAGATAGCCAAACATGCCCAGCAGGCCGTGCGCGCCGACAAACCACAGCGCGAGGTTAAAGGAGCCGGTGGCCGCCACGATATAACCGATCACCACTGGCGTGATGATCCCGGCGACATTCCCGAGGCAGTTAAACACCCCGCCGCTCAGGCCGATCATTTTCTCCGGCGCGGTATCCGACATCACCGCCCAGCCGATGGCCGACAGCCCTTTACCGAAGAACGCCAGCGTCATCAGCGCAATCACCGCCGCATCGGTGGAGACAAAGTTCGCCATCGCCAGCATCGCCGCAAAGAACATGCCCAGCACAAACGGCGTTTTACGCGCTTTCGACGGGCTGATCCCGCGGCGGATCATGTAATCAGACATCACGCCGCCGAGCACACCGCCGGAAAAACCGCAGATGGCGGGCAGCGCCACCACCCACCCGGCTTCCATGACCGTCATCCCGCGCCCTTTGATCAGGTAAATCGGGAACCAGGTCATGAAGAAGTAACTCATCGACGTGATGCAATATTGCCCGATATAAATGCCCCACAGCGTGCGGCTCTGGAACAGTTGCATCACTTCACGGAAGGTGAATTTCTGGCGCGAGGCGCGGCGGTTCAGCTCCAGATCGACCAGCGCACCGTTGGCGCGGATGTGCTCGAGTTCAGCGGGTTTGATGTGCGGGCTGCTGTGCGGTTCTTTGTAGAAGGCGAACCACAAAATCCCGGCGATCAGCCCGACGCCGCCCATCCACAGGAAAACATGCTCCCAGCCGAGCGCGTGGGTCAGCCACGCCATGATCGGCGTGAACACGCCAATCGCCATGTACTGCGCCGAGTTAAACAGCGAGGTTGCCGTGCCGCGCTCATGGGTCGGGAACCAGCAGGCGACGATGCGCGCATTGGCCGGAAACGCCGGAGACTCCACCAGACCGAGCATAAAGCGCAGAAAAAACAGCATGATGGCCGCCGACAGCCCGCTGACACCAAACCAGCCCACGGTGCCCTGCAACATGGTGAACACCGACCACAGCACCAGACTGCACCCGTACACCCGCCGTGCGCCAAATTTATCCAGCAGCCAGCCGCCGGGGATTTGCCCGATCATATACGCCCAGGCAAACGCCGAAAAAACCATGCCCAGCATCACCGGATCCAGACTCAGCACCCGCGAGACTTCCGTACCGGCGATCGACAGCGTGGCGCGGTCGGCGTAGTTGATCACCGTGATGGCAAAAATCATCCCGAGCACCACGTAACGGAAGTGACCCGGTTTCGCCGCCTCTGCCGCCGTTTCACGACACTGCGGTTTCGCGTTATCTGACACATCTGTAGGGGACGTCATGTTTTCTCTCCAGACTTATGATTGCATTCCCTGCTTTTTGTGACCGGATGCACACTTTTTACCGTTCCGGCCACGCCATTGAGATCTAAAAAATCCAAATTAATTAACAGAGTAGAAACATTTGACGATACGGTCTAAGTTAAAAAGACAATGGAACAAGTCAAAAATTGAATGATTGAATTAAACCAGTTGCGCTGTTTTGTGGCGGTGGCAGAGGAATTACATTTTGGCCGGGCGGCCAAAAGATTGTTTATGACGCAGCCGCCGCTGAGCCGTCAGATCCAGCTCCTTGAGCACGCGCTGGGCGCCCGACTGTTCGAAAGAAGCAACCGCCATGTCAGCCTGACCGCCTCCGGCAAAACGTTTTTGCGCGATGCCAGACTGATCCTCGAATTCACCGGTCAGGCGCAGGAAACGGTAAAACGGGTGGAGAAAGGGGAAATTGGCCGGCTGATGCTCGGATTTACGGCCGTCAGCGGATACTGGCAAATTCCGCAGATCATCGCGCTCGCCGCAAAGACCCTGCCGGAAATCACTCTGGTGATGAAGGAAATGGTGTCGTCGGCGCAGCTGCAGGCACTGGCGGCGCGCACGCTGGATATCGGCTTTGTGCGTCAGCCGGTGGCGTTATTTCCGCTGGCTTATCATCGGGTATTGCGCGAACCGTTGTGCGTCGCCCTGCCCGCCGCCTCCGCGCTGGCGGCCAGACCGCGACTCCGTCTGCGTGATTTTGCCGGACAGCCCTTCATCATGTATTCCGCCACCGAGGGGAAATACTTTTACGACTGTATCGCCGGACTGTTTGCGCAGGCCAACGTCGTGCCGCATTACGTGCAACATTGCAGCCAGACTCACACCATTCTCGGGCTGGTGCGTGCCGGTGTCGGGCTGGCGATTGTGCCGGACAGCGCCCGCCAGCTGGGCTTTCCCGATATTGAATTTCGTCCGCTCAGCCACCCCGACGCCTTTGCTGAAATCTACATGGCCTGGCGACAGGACGGCGAAACCCCTGCCCTCGCGGCTTTCCGGGAGATGGTCAGGGAACATTGTTCAGCGACCGGCGCATCAGAAAGAAAAAAGCTGACAGGCCGCCGCACGCTTCCTAAACTGAGGTAATGGATAAAGAACAAGAACTTCGCCGAAGTAAACGTAACGCGCTGGGGCTGCTGCTGATTGCCGCCGCCCTGTTTGTCATCACCCTTTTCCTGCCGCCCAATTTCTGGGTGTCCGGGCTGAAAGCCATTTCTGAAGCCGCGATGGTCGGGGCAATGGCCGACTGGTTTGCCGTCGTGGCGCTGTTCCGCCGCGTGCCGGTGCCCTTTGTTGCCTCGCACACGGCGATCATCCCTAAAAACAAAGACAAAATTGCCGACAATCTGGCGGTGTTTGTGCAGGAAAAATTCCTCGCGCCTGCGACGCTCATCACCCTTATCCGCCAGCATGACCCGGCGCGGATGCTGACCGACTGGCTGAACACACCGGATAACGCCCAGCGGTTCGCAAAATATGCCGTCAAGATGATCCGTGGATTTCTGGATGTCACCGACGATCAGCGCATCGCGCAGCTGATGCGGCGTGCGCTGTATCGCGTGATCGACAAGATTGATCTGTCGGCGTCCATTGCGACCCTGCTGGAAAGCCTGACCAAAAATGGCCGCCATCAGGAACTGCTGGATCAGGCGATGGATCAGCTGGAAATCCTGCTGGCGAAAGACAGCACGCGGCAGTTTATCTCCACCCAGATCGTCGGCTGGATGAAACGCGAACATCCGCTCACCGCCAAACTGTTACCCACAGGCTGGCTGGGACGTAACGGCGCGGATCTGGTGTCTAATGCGGTGAATTCTGTGCTGGATGATATGGGCAACGACAAAACCCACGCTTTCCGCAAAGGCTTCGATCAGTCTGTTCAGCGTTTTATCTGGAAACTGCAAAACGACCCCGCAACCGCGCAGAAAGCGGAAGAGATCAAGCAGTACCTGAAGGATGACGAGAAGCTGAATATTTACGTCTTACAGCTGTGGAGCGACATGCGCAACTGGCTGAAAGAGGATCTGGAAAGCGAGGATTCGCGGGTGTTTGCCAAAGTCACCGAATCCGGCCAATGGCTGGGCAACGCGCTGGCGCAGGATGAAAAGCTGCGTATCTCGCTCAATCAGCAGCTGGAAAGTATTGCAGAAAGAGTCGCCCCGGAGTTCGCTGAATTCCTGACGCGCCACATCAGCGACACGGTAAAAGGCTGGGATGCGCGCGATATGTCACGACAAATCGAGCTGAATATCGGCAAGGATTTACAGTTTATCCGCATCAACGGCACACTGGTCGGCGCCTTTATCGGCCTGATGCTGTACCTGCTTTCACAACTGCCGGTGGCGCTCCCCTGGATAATGGCGCGGATTTAATATTTTAGCGCCTCCCCCTTCACAGCGGGAGGCGCTAAAAGCGAAAGCCAAAATAAGCAGCCGCACTTTTTAATCGGATAACCTGATTGCCCGATGAATTCTAAAAGAATAGAATCACCCGGCTTAAATATAACAAAACACTTTTATTCAGATTTTTATTATCAGCAAGGATGCGGAAATATGATGTATTCATTCAGGAAAGCCTTCCTGTTTGTCGCGATTATATTATCGGGATGCAGCTCGCAACCCAATTTATCGCAGCAAAAAGCATTACAGCCTTCTGTCAGCACCTCGACATTACAGATGCAAAGACTGTCCACGCTGGAGGGGCAGGATGCGATCGCGATCGGTGCGGAGCAGCTTCAGCCGGGGGATATCCTGCTTTCCTCCGCGACCGGCGTGACGTCACTGGGTATCCGTTTATTCAGCCTGACCGGCGTCAGTCATGCCTCGGTCTATCTGGGCAAGGGCGAAGTTGCTGAGGCCGTCGGCAGCGGCGTGCAGATTATTTCTTTAGAAGAGGCATTAACCCACAGTAATTCGATGGTGAGTTTACGTAATCAGAAATTAACGGACTTGCAGGCGGAGAAATTAAGAATTTTCTCTCAGAATAATCAGGGTAAGAAATATAATTATAAAGGCATTGTGATTATTGCGCCTTATACATTGACGCGAAGAGTGTGTGATTTACCCCTGTTTTTCGGCAAAGGACGTAATACCTGCTTTGATACGCTGGCGACCGTTCAAATCGGTGATACGCCAGCGCCACAGGAAACGTTTTTCTGCTCCCAGTTTGTCATTGAGGCGTTCAATTTTGCCGGCAACCCGATTACCGCCTCGAATGCCCTGTGGATATCACCGGCCGACCTGTTGCATATGCGCGAAGGCGATGTGTCTTCTTTCGCTCCGGTTCAGCCGCTGCAATATGTCGGTCATCTTAAAAAGTGGAATTTATACGACGCGGTGTTTGGTTAAGCATGATGGCTCCCCTTGTCAGGGGGAGCCGTGACAACCCTTACTTCACGGTTTTACTGAACGCATCCACGGCCAGAATGGCGTTCGCCACGTCTTCGGCGGACAGATTTTGGTTCAGGTTACCCAGCGTATCGCCCTCACCGCCTGCCAGCGCACCGACTTTCACCAGGTTGGCGAAAGATTCGTTTTCCAGATGCATCTCTTTCAGCGTGGTCGGCATTTTGATGGCGCGGTAGAAACGCACGTATTTCGCGATTTCTTCGTCAGGGCGCTGTTCCAGCACCATTTGCGTCAGCGTGCCGTACGCCACTTTTTCACCGTGGGTCAGGTGATGGATATCGCCGGAAATGGCGGTGAAACCGTTGTGGATCGCATGGGCGCCCGCCAGACCGGCATTCTCAAAGCCGAGACCGGAAAGCAGCGTGTTGGCTTCCACCACGGCTTCGACCGCTGGCGTCACCAGTTTCTGCTCAACCGAGGTGTAGGCGCTGTAGCCGTAAGTCAGCAAGGTCTTCTCGCAGGCTTCGGCAATCGCCATCCCGGCAATGGTCGGCGCGCCGCCTACCATGGATTGCGAATGGGAACGCAATACCGCCTGCGCTTCGACAAAGGTCGCCAGACCGTCGGCGATACCGGAAGCGAACAGACGTACCGGTGCCTGCGCGCAGACATGGGTATCGACCAGCACCAGATCCGGGTTTTTGTTATAGAAACGGTAGGATTCGAACACGCCTTCATCGGTGTAGATCACCGACAGTGCGCTGCATGGCGCATCGGTGGACGCGACGGTGGGCACGATCACCACATTCTGTTGCAGTTCATCGGCAATTGCCTTGACGGTATCGAGCGTCTTACCGCCCCCCAGACCGACCACCACCTGCGTTCCGGCTTGACGGGCGATACCTGCCAGACGAGTAATTTCGCTGGCGGAAGCCTCGCCGTTAAAGCGTTCGTAATGGAATTCTACATCGGCTTTGTTCAGTGACGCTTTTACGCGATCACCGATAATTCCCCAAACAACATCATCAGCAATCAGGAATGATTTTCCGCCCAGCGCAGGCAGATAATCCCCTAACTCATCCAGTACACCACTGCCCTGAACGTATTTCCTTGGCGAAGAGAAGATAAATTTACTCATGATAAAAGCCTCTTTTCGTTGATAATGCGAAAGTGAATCACTCATCCGAGGGTAACGCAGCACGACAGGAAGCCCAACCCCTTTCATTCACTTTAACAGCATGACGCGCAAAGAATTTTTTCAATCAGTGCGGAGGGTTAAAATAATATGGCCAGATATTTTCGTTCGATTTAATACCCCTTAATGATTATTAAAATCCGCATGATTCCAGCCTGATAGAAAATATCCAGACTGTTAGCTTTTAACTATTGAATACATCAATAAAAGCGACTTCCGCTTATCAGCGAAATCCGTAGAATTCATCGCATTGGCAGCACGTCGTAAGCAGTGGTCATTAGCCAGCTCGCTGTTAGCCATTCCATTAATATTTCTGAGATTAATAAGGAACAGCATGTACAACTTTCAGCGCTACAACGCCAAAGAACTGGCGCTTGCCTATATGAGCAGCAAACCACACGACTTTTCGCCACAAGAATTTTTACAACAGTTGAAAGAGGTCGAGAAATCTTTCGACGCGGCGCTGAGAAGCCCTCAGCAGCAACCGCAGAACGGCATGCTGGTTAAGGCGTTTTGATTGCCATCTTGGTCTTAGCCAGTTGAGTACCGTGCGTTACCCTTGCTTTACCCATGGAAGCAATTTGCAAGATCCTGTGTCTGGTTCATCTGCAAAAATAAAATAGAAAAAAAGCAAAAGCCCCGAATATTCGGGGCTTTTTGTCTTTATTAATGACAACTCCGCTAAAGCATTCACGTTGTAGGAAGGCGGCAAACGAACGAATCCCGATGCGCTGACTAAAGTCAGTGATTCGGGTGAGCGAATGCAGCCAACGCACCTGCGGCTTGAAGGATGACGGGGACTACTTCGTCATCTGACGGTCATCAATGTACTTGCGATTTTCCGGTGCTGGCGGGAAATACTGATACAGCCAGGTTTCAGACAGCGCGGTCTGGCCGGAGCGCAGGAACATCCGCAGCTCAACCGGCGCGACAGAATCGCTGTCCGGATACCAGTCGAACAGGATGCGGTACCCGTCGAACGGCTGCACATACAGAATTTCGATGTTTTTGATTTGTCCGTGAGAGACATTGATCACCGGCTCGATGCCTTTATCGGCAAAGGCTTTCAGCTCGCCGCCGACAAAATCAATGGCAAAACGACGCGCCCAGACCTGCGGATAATTCTCGCCCGGTGCCCAGCCTTCCGGGAAAGCGCCCATGCCGGTGCGGGTCGCCAGCACGTTAGCCAGCGGGCTGCGGTGCGGCGGCTCGGAACTCCAGTACAGTTTGTAGCTGAAGCTGAATTCTGCCCCCGATTTCACCGGTTTTTCCGGCTGCCAGAAGCACACCACGTTATCCAGCGTTTCACCCGTCGTCGGGATTTCCATCAGGTTAACGCTGCCCTTCCCCCAGTCGCCGACCGGTTCGACCCACAGGCTCGGACGCTTGTTGTACCAGCCAATCACGTCCTGATAATTATTGAACTCGTGATCGAGCTGCAACAGGCCAAACCCTTTCGGGCTGTTATCGCTGAAGGCATTGAACTGTAAACGTTGCGGATTGTTCAGCGGACGGCAGATCCATTCCCCCGTTCCGGTCCACATTTCCAGCCGGTCTGAGTCATGGATTTGCGGGTGAATGGTGTCGCAGCGGCCACGCTCGCTGGTGCCGCAGCTGAACATACTGGTCATCGGCGAAATGCCCAGCTGTTTGATGTCTTCACGGGCATGCAGATGGTTTTCGATTTCCATCACCACGCGGGTCGGCTCGCAGTGGATCACGAATTTATAAGCACCGGTGATGCTCATGCCATCCAGCAGGGCGTAAACCGTGAATGTGGTGTCGCCCGGTTTTGGCGTATCAAACCAGAACGCGGTGAAATCCGGGAATTCTTCCGGCTGATCGGTGAAGGTATCCACCGCCACGCCACGGGCTGACAGACCATACTGATAGGTGTCATCCACCGCACGGAAATAGCTGGCACCGAGGAAGGAAACCACATCGCGGCGGGTTAGTTCAGGCGCTTTGTTCACCTTAAAACCGGCAAAGCCGAGATTAGAGAAGCCTTCCAGCTGTTTGGTGTCCACACCGGCATCGTGATAGTTAAACAATTCCGGGCGAAAGTGAATTTCGCGCGCCATGTGTTTCACCGGATCGACGGAATACATGCGCACACGGCGTTTAAAGCCCATGCCGACGTGGAACAGTTCCACATCCAGCTGACGTTCCGGCAGGCCATTCCACAGGGAATGTGCGTGATCGTACTGAATCGCGTTGTAAGCCTGCGGTGTCAGTTCAGCCAGCGTTTTAGGTAAAGGTTGTGGCGCGCCGCCGTAAGGGTTGTCGGCGAGATCTTTCGCCATCTTTTTCAGCGCGTTGAAATCAAATGGCAGTTCGCCGCCGTCTGCCACATTCGCCTCTGCCGCCTCAGCGGAAC
This sequence comes from Rahnella sp. BIGb0236, assembly GCF_004364755.1. NCBI lineage: Bacteria > Pseudomonadati > Pseudomonadota > Gammaproteobacteria > Enterobacterales > Yersiniaceae > Rahnella > Rahnella sp. BIGb0236. The sequence continues at coordinate 100,677 of NZ_SOAO01000007.1, read as the reverse complement.
GGGTGAACAGTGTGGACATAGCCGGCACACCACACCAGGCGGCGAGTGCCATTGATGCTTTAATAAATGCTCTTCGTTCCATGCCAGAATCGTTTCCTGTACTGGGCAAAAATCTGGAGACATCGTGCTGTGACGCCGTCCCCCGCGTATTCAGAGTTTTCGACCCTAAGGCTAACGTAAAATTCACAAGCCGAGTACAAGAAATTGAATGCATTCAGCTAATATTTTGCTTGAAAAAGTAAGCAAGCCTGACTGCGCTCATGCCCCGTATGACAGGGGCTGAGGCGGTTTTCAGAAACGAAGATTTTACCAGCAATTCCTGCCCCGTTTTGGGGCGCAACAGGCCGGGGACTTTAGGAGCATTCTGTTACCGGCAGGTTATTATTCTTCATAACCTGGCGTGTCATCTGCGCCGGGTTAACACGCCTTTGTGCCCGTCCTGCTATGCTGAAATCTTATTGTTTTATGCTTATTTATTTTACTGCATGGAGGTTTCTGCATGTCCGATGAACTGATTCAGGAGAAAGCGCGTGAGCTATACGCGCAGTTAACCGGCAAGCTTTCGCTTCCCTGCCTGCTGCATGTCAGCGGCGACGGCAACCTGCCCGCGTATTATCCGGTGACGCCGTTGATTGCGGCCTCGGTGGCGCTGGCCGGTATGGCGCTTTCGCGTCTGGTTGCGCTGCAAAGCGGCGTGCATGATGCCGTTACGGTCGATCGCCGTCTGGCCTCGCTGTGGTGTAAAACCAGTATCCGTCCCGGCGGCTGGGAAATACCGCCTGCGTGGGACAGTCTGGCTGGCGATTACGCCACTTCCGACGGCTGGATCCGTCTGCATACCAATGCGCCAGCGCACCGCAAGGTGGTGGAGACTCTGCTGGGGAAAGCAGACAACCGCGAAGCACTGGCGTTGCGGGTGGTGATGTGGAAGAAGGCCGGGCTGGAACAGGCCGTAGTGCAGGCTGGCGGGTGCGCGGCGCAGATGCTGAGCGCCGCCGAATGGCAGAACCATGTGCAGGGAAAATCACTGCTGACGGAACCGCTTTTTCAGTCCTCGCTGTCTCCTGAGGCGGCGGCACCGCAATGGAAATTATCCCCGGAACAACCGCTGGCGGGCGTGAAAGTCCTCGATCTGACGCGGATTATCGCCGGGCCGGTCGCGACCCGTTTTCTGGCCGGGCTGGGAGCGGACGTGCTGCGCATCGATCCTTTCGGCTGGGATGAAACCAGTCAGGAAGCGGATGTCACCCTGGGTAAACACTGTGCACGGCTCAACCTGCACAATCCGCAGGACCGCCACCGTTTTGAGGAACTGCTGCGTGACGCCGATGTGATCGTCCACGGTTACCGTGCCGGGGCGTTGCATAGACTGGGTTATGGCAGCGAACAACGCCGGGCGATTGCGCCGGGGCTGGTGGATGTGTGCCTTAATGCGTATGGCTGGAGCGGGCCGTGGCGCGAGCGGCGCGGTTTCGACAGTCTGGTGCAGATGAGCTGCGGTATTGCGGAACACGGGATGCAGAAATCCGGCAGCCAGAAACCCGTCCCGTTGCCGGTTCAGGCGCTGGATCACGTCACCGGTTATCTGATGGCGGCGGCCGTGCTTCAGGGGCTGGCGCAGCGCGTGGAAACCGGTCAGGGCAGCGAAACGCGGTTGTCGCTGGCGCGCACGGCCCGCGAGCTGACGGAAGATAACCCGCAGGCAGACAACGAACCGCCGATCGGTTCCGCCGGACAGGCCGATTATTCTGCTGAACCGGAACACACCGTCTGGGGAACCGGCTGGCGCTTACGGCCGCCGGTCTGGCTGGAGAACTCCCGGCTGGCGTGGGATCTCCCCGCCTCACCGCTCGGTTCCGCGCCCGCGAACTGGCGTTAAGCCGTCAGCGAAAACGCCGCCTTGCGATATTGCAGCGGCGTTTTACCGATCAGCTTTTTAAAACGGGTAATGAAATACGGCGCGTCGGCGAAGCCGCACTGCAGGCCGATCTCCTCCACTGACCGGTCGGTCGAGCGCAGTAATTCACAGGCCCGTTTTACCCGTCGGGTGGCGAGATAATCCTGGATCGAGCCGCCGGTTTCCTGCCCGAATACCCGCGAAATATAACTTTCCGATAAGCCGATGGCGGCAGCCAGTTCCGCCAGCGAAAATTTCTGCACGTAGTTTTCTTCAATCCACTGCATCACTTTTGAGGCCGTCGTGCGGCTGATGGTTTTGGTCTGCGCATTATCCGCAGGCATAAACGCCATCAGCTGCAAAATCAGCATGGCGATTTCTTCCCACTGATCGGCCAGCGGTTCGGGTAACTGATTGAACTGTTCGAGTATCACTTCAATGTGGCTGGCCTGTTCGCTGAGATCGAAAATGTGCGCGGCGCGGTCGGCATCCCACAGGCTGGCGAAACGGGCACGGCGCTGCGGAAAGGATTGCAGGCAGCCGTCGAGCAACTGGTGATCAAGATGAATGGTGGTGCGCAGGTAGAGATTTTTGTCGCCGGACTCAACAAACACTTTATGCAGTTTGAACGGCGGAAACACGAATAACCTTCCCGGCCGCAGCGTGTATTGCTGGTTATCGACAATCACAATGCCGTAGCCCTGGCTGACAAACAGTAATTCCAGACACTGATGCCAGTGAAAATAATTGGCACTGCCGCGACTCATCCGGTTAAAAGAAACCTGACGTTCATTAAGGGCAATACGTTCAAGATAATCCGATACCGGCATTGCTGTTTTTCTCCGTTCATTTTTACGCCGCTGACAGCCAGGACAACAAAACACAATTTTCGGTCTGCTTTTTATAATTTAAGCCGTTTTGCCGCCCGTTTAATAATCACAATGTTGAAAATCAGCTCATTCTGTGAGGCACATAACAATCAGCGTTTTTCAGTTCTCTATATTCCCTTCGCGGCACAGAGAATTGAAATACTATTTCAAATTATTCATTCCTTATTTTACTGGTTCCCACTCACGTCACCGGGAGAACTTTTATGACGCTGAAAAAAGTGAACACCCATAATCCGTTGCGAACCCGCGACGATGTGCAGCAACTGTTGAATGACATGCTCGCGGCGGTGTCGCCTTATACGGAAGAAGGCAAAAGCGGAATCGATCTCGGCAATTCCACCACCCACTACGGGAAAGAGATTGCCAAAATGGAAGCACTGTCACGCATGCTGTGGGGGATTTTCCCGCTGCTGGCCGGTGGCGGTGACTGCCCGGATTTGCCTTTCTATCTGAATGCCATTCGTTACGGCACCGACCCTGAACATCCGCAGTACTGGGGCAACATCCGCGATTTCGATCAGCGTTGTGTGGAAATGGCCGCGTTTGGCGTCGGGCTGACGTTGCTAAATCACCGTCTGCTCAGCCATTTCAGCGAACAGGAACAGCAAAATCTCGTCCGCTGGCTGGATCAGGGACGTAACGCCACCATTCCGAATAACAACTGGAATTTCTTCCCGGTCATGGTGCAGATGGGCTTTAAGACCGCCGGTCTGGCGTGGGACAAAGATGCCGTTGAAGCGCGGTTTGCGCTGATGGAAGACTATTATCTGGGCGATGGCTGGTATTCCGACGGTCCGGGAAGACCACGTGATTACTATATTTCGATGGCCTTCCATTATTACGGATTGCTGTATGCGCAGAATATGGCCGATGTCGATGCCCCGCGGGCGGCCATGCTGCGTGAGCGGGCGCAGCGTTTCGCCCAGGACTTTATCACGATGTTTTCCACCGGTGGCGCTGCCGTGCCTTTCGGCCGCAGCCTGACCTACCGTTTCGCTGAAGCCGCTTTCTGGAGCGCCGCCGCGTACAGCAAGCTGGACGTCTTCACGCCGGGCATCATTAAAGGGCTGATCCTGCGCCATCTGCGCCACTGGCTGAAAGAGCCGATTTTCGACCGCGACGGCGTGCTGAGCATTGGCTATCACACGCCGAATCTGGTGATGGCCGAGGATTACAACGCGCCCGGTTCGCCTTACTGGGCGTGCAAACTGTTTCTGGTGCTGGCACTGCCGCAGGACGATGCGTTCTGGCAGGCCGAAGAAGCGCCGCTTCCGGTACTGCCCGCCGCGCACTGTATTCCTCATGCTAACCAGATCCTGACCCGCGATGCCGAAGGCCAGCATGTGGTGATGCTCACCTCCGGTCAGCTTGAGCTGAATAACTTCGTCAATACCGAGGCCAAATACACCAAATTCGCCTATTCCAGTCAGTTCGGTTTCACCTTAGATCGCGGACGTTACGGACTGAACCACGCCGGTTGCGATTCGATGCTGATGTTCTCTGAAGGCGACGGTTATTTTCGCGGACGCCGCGACTGCGCCGACACCCGAATCACCGGCGAGATGATCTGTTCCCGCTGGCTGCCGTGGCATGACGTTGCCGTGCGTACCTGGCTGATCCCCTGCGGTGACTGGCATCTGCGGGTTCATCACATTGAGAATCAGCGTCCGCTGGATACCGCCGAAGGCGGATTTGCGGTGATGCAGGAACCGGCTACCCGGACGCAACACACCGCAGACAAGCGGGCAGTGACGGTAACGGCACGGAACGGCATCAGCCGGATTGTCAGTCTGGATGACAGTTCACCCCGCGAGGCCGCCACCGTTATCACGCCGCCAAACAGCAGCATCATGTTTGCTGAAACCGCATCCATTCCGCTGCTGAAGTCGTCACTGCCTGCCGGTTCTCACTGGCTGATAAGCGCCGTGTGTGCGTCTGCCACCCGTGATATCCGCGCGCTGGCCGTGCCGGAAGTCAGTCGTCAGGGGCAACAATTGCGCTGGCAATATCAGGGTAACAGCGGGCACATCACGTTAGGTTAATCCTCAGGATCCGTTTCAGGAGTCACTATGAAAGCCATAAAAACAGCCAGTAAAACGGCTTACTATAAAATGAGCAGCTTTATATTCCTGTATTTCTTCACCTGGTCATCGAGCTTCGGGCTTTACGCCTTGTGGCTCGGACAAAAAGCCGGGCTGGACAGCGTCAGCATTGGCACCGTGTTCGCCATTAATGGCGTATTTGCGGTGATCATGAAGCCGGTTTACGGCTATATCATGGACAAAATCGGCATGAGCAAATCACTGCTCTATTTTGTGGTGCTGGTTTCCGCCCTGATGGCGCCGTTCTTTATCTTCGTCTATCAGCCTCTGCTGGACAGCCATCTGATGGTCGGGATTGTGGTCGGGGCGCTGTATCTGAGTCTTGGCTGGTACGCCGGGGTCGCGGCATCAGAATCGTACGCCGACCGTTTCAGCCGTCTGTATCACATGGAATTTGGTCAGGTGCGCATGTGGGGATCGCTGGGCTGGGCGCTGGCCGCCTCGTTCTCAGGCGTGTTGTTTAATCTGTCTCCGGCCTGGAACTTCGGGCTAAGCAGCGCCACCTCGCTGGTGATGCTGGCGGTATTGCTGTCGCTGAAAATCGGCGATGAGCAACTGAGAAATAACGATGTGATCTCGCAACAAAAAATCGTCTTCAGCGATGTGATTTTGCTGCTCAAAAACCGCAAGTTCTGGATGTTCTCGCTGTATGTCGCCGGTGTGGCGTGGATGATGTTTGTTGCCGAACAGCAATTCTCACGCTACTTCGTCACCTTCTTCGCCACCAAAGAGCAAGGCAACGCCTGGTACGGCTATCTGAGCACCGTACAGTCCGGCCTTGAGTTTCTGATGATGATGGTGATCCCTTTCCTGGTGAACTATTTCGGTGCCAAGAAAAGCCTGTTGCTGGTCGGCGCGCTGGTGGGATTGCGGCTGATTGCGTCCGGGCTGACCAACGATCCGCTGCTGATTTCCATTATTAAGCCCTTCTACGGGCTAGAAATCGCGCTGCTGCTGGTGTCGGTGTTCAAGTACATCGCCGAGCATTTCAGTAAACGCGTCAACGCCACCATGTATCTGCTGGGCTATCAGGCGATGATTTACGTCGGCTCGATTGTCGTCGCGCCCCCAGCCGGTTACTTCTACGACCGCATCGGTTTTGAACACACGTATCTGATTATGGGCGGCATCGCACTGTGCTTTACGCTGATTTCCGCCTTCACCTTATCTGCCTGTCACAGTTTGCGCTCCGGCGTCCCCGCACCGGCGGAACAGGTTGACCTTGAGACTATTGGAATGGAAAGGGAGAAAGTATGACTATCACCATCGCGAAAGAGACGTTACTGCCCGTGGAACTGAATCAGCTGGACAGGATCGCCTTTGCGCAAAAAATGCAGCGGGCGCGCCAGACGGTACTGAGCAAAATTTCCCGTAATCTGGAGAAGTTCGGCGATAAGTTCCCGGCAGAAACCTGCGTGAACGGCCATTATCCGCTGACGGAAAATGTCGAGTGGACCACCAGTTTCTGGACCGGACAACTGTGGCTGGCGTGGGAAATGACCGGCGACGACCGGTATCGTCACGCGGCGGAAAAACAGGTGACCTCTTTTGGTAACCGCATCGCCAACCGCATTGATACCGCGACGCATGATCTGGGTTTTCTCTACAGCCTGTCGTGCGTCAGCGCCTTTAAACTGACCGGCAACCGTCAGGCCCGTGGCTTCGCGCTGCTGGCCGCCGAGGCGCTGATGGAGCGTTTCAATACCACCGCGAAAATCATTCAGGCATGGGGAGATTTGCAGGATCCGGAACAGGCCGGACGGATGATTATCGACTGTAATATGAACCTGCCGCTGCTGTACTGGGCGAGTGAGCAAACCGGTGAACCGCGTTTTGCTCAGGCGGCACGCGCACACGCTGAACAGGCGGCGAAATATATTGTCCGTCCTGACGCCTCGACCTATCACACCTATTACATGGACACCGTCACCGGCGAACCGCGCTTTGGCAATACCCATCAGGGATATGCCGATGATTCCTGCTGGTCACGCGGACAGGCCTGGGGTATTTACGGCTTTCTGCTCAGTTACCGTTATACCGGCGATGCGGATCACGTCGAGTTGTCCCGCCGTCTGGCGCATTACTTCCTCAACCGCTTGCCGGAAGATGATGTCTGCCACTGGGATTTAGCCCTGCTCGGCACTGACGCGGTTCGCGACAGTTCAGCGGCAGCCATCGCCGTGTGCGGCTTGCTGAGTCTGGCCACCACCCTGCCCGTCACCGATGACAAACGTGCCTGTTACGAGGAAATGGCGCTGCGCATTATGGATTCGCTGACTGAGAACTATCTGACGTCTGAGGAAGAAGATTGTGACGGTTTGCTTAAGCATTCGGTCTATCACATGGCCAGCGGCAAAGGCGTCGATGAGTGTTGCAGCTGGGGCGACTACTTTTATGTCGAAGCCCTGACACGCGTGACCCAGTGCTGGCAGTCTTACTGGTGATCGCTGTGACGCAGTGTTTACGCACTGCGTCCGTTTTTCCTGCCATTTTCATTCGTGAATTGTTTTTAAGGATAAGCAAGGTCATCATCGGAATGCTAAGTGTTCCAGCGTGTTACTGTAACATCCCACTCCATAAGCCTTTCTTCTATGTCCTTACATCCATTAAGAATAGTCTGAATTGTGGCGATTTCTTTGTACAGTCACAAAGTTAATCCTGACATAAACCAAATTAATCAAAATCCTCCATGCCCCGGAAGGGGTAAAAAAATCACTTCCAACCGGTCAATTTTCATGCAAAAAGTAGAGCCAGCACGCAGTTTGTGCTTTTTGTGCTGACACCTGAGAATCCAATCATTATGCAGAACAGGGACGTCCTATGGGGACTTACTATGCAAACGATAATCTTGGATCCATGCCGGTATACGCGTCTCGGCTTGCAACAATTTCTTGCCAGTGATCACGACGTCAGTTACGTCAACCATTTCGATCAGTTGCTCAATGGTTGCGCCAGACTGAATCCTTCCATTGTTTTTATTAATGAGGATTGCATATCGTCCCATTCGGGCCATAAAGAACGACTGGGAGAACTGATCAACGAACACCCGGAAACACTGTTTTTTATCTTCATGTCGCGCACACGTATTCATTTCGAAGAGTATATTTTCGTTCGTAAGAACGTGATTATCACCTCGAAATCAATTAAGGCGGGCACACTGAAACTGTTGATGAATCATCCGCTACTGCCGCAGGCGCAGGATCCTGCCATCAGCGGAGTGCTCGATACCCGGCCCGTCATGCTGAGCCGCTCTGAATCGGCGATGCTCAGAATGTGGATGTCCGGCAACGGCACCATTGAAATATCTGACAAGCTACAAATTAAGACCAAAACGGTGTCCTCTTATAAGGGAAATATTAAAAGGAAAATAAAATCACCGAATAAGCACATTATTTATCACGTCGTCCGCTTATGTGATCAGCTCACGAACGGCATCTATGTGAATTAATCCTCTCCCTTTTTGGGTTCCCGCTACAGGCTATGCGATCGCGTGGCCTGTAGTGATCCGGATTAATCTCTGAAAATGAGATCTGCGCCACAAATATAAACTGAATCCCTCCGCCTGAATGCCGATGACACCTTATGGCGTTTTTTTCGTCACGGCCGGACTTGCCCGCTGGCAATGCCTTTATCGCTGTCACTGATCGCCCGGAACAGGCGGTCTACAGGATCACCAGAGCGGAACAAAATAAAATGGATACTCCTACACTTTTAAATACCAGAACCTCTTTTATCAGCAATATTCGCCTTATCACCCTGATCAGCCTGATCCTCACCGGGATACTTTTCCTCTTTGCGGTTTCCATCGGCACCTCCGGTTTCTTCTTAAAGCAAAGTAACGCCGCCCTGGCCAACGCGACGCAGGAACTGCAAATCCGCCTGGCGCTGTCCAACAGCTCTAACCATCTGCGCACCGCGCGGTTACTGCTTATTCAGGCCGCTGCCGCCGCGCGTATCGGCGATCAGGATGTGTTTAAACAGAACCTGACTGACGCCGCCAGCCGCATCAAACAGTCGCAATCGTCCTTTGATACCTACATCAACCGGCCCAATAAAACCGATAAAGACCGGGCGCTGGATGAGCCGCTGAAAGTGGCCTACAGCGCGTACCTGACCAAAGGTATGACGCCGATGCTGGATTCCGCACAACAGGCCCATTTCGAGGAAGTGATTTCTCAGGAAGCCGAAACGGTGCGCGGTCTGGATCTGGCCAATAACGTGCCGTTGCTGGCGGCGATTGCCTATCGCACCGAAACCGCCAATGCCATCAATGATAAAGCGCAGCGTAACGCCGTTCTCGGTTATACCCTGATGGGCGGCGGTTTCCTGCTGGCGCTGGTGCTGACCTTCATTACTTATCTGGTGATGCGCAAAGTCATTATTAATCCGCTGAACAGGCTGGTGACCCGCATCCAGAAAATTGCCGAAGGCGACCTGACACAACCGGCGCAGAGCAATGGCCGCAATGAAATCGGCGTACTGAGCAGTAACGTGGAGCAAATGCAGACGTCGCTGGCTTCCACCGTGCTGACCGTGCGTGAAGGCGCAGTGTCGATCTATCAGGGTTCGACGGAGATTGCGTCGGGCAATACCGATCTTTCTTCCCGTACCGAGCAGCAGGCCGCCGCGCTGGAAGAAACCGCTGCCAGCATGGAACAGCTGACGGCGACGGTGAAACAGAACTCCGAAAACGCCCATCACGCCAGCAAACTGGCCGCTGACGCCTCCGGTAAAGCGCAGAAAGGCGGCAATATTGTGGCGAACGTTGTCACGACTATGGATAAGATTTCCCGCAGTTCGACCAAAATCGCCGAAATCACCAATGTGATTAACAGCATTGCTTTCCAGACCAATATTCTGGCGCTGAATGCCGCCGTGGAAGCCGCCCGCGCCGGGGAACAGGGTCGCGGATTTGCCGTCGTTGCCAGTGAAGTACGCAATCTGGCGCAACGCAGTGCGCAGGCCGCGAAAGAAATCGAAGCGCTGATCGAGGAATCCGTCGATTACGTCGGCGAAGGCAGCATTCTGGTCGGTGATGCGGGCGATACGATGTCTGAAATCGTCACCGCCGTCGGCCATGTGACCGACATTATGGGCGAAATCGCCTCGGCGTCGGACGAACAAAGTCGCGGGATCAGTCAGGTCAGCCAGGCGGTCTCAGAGATGGATGGCGTGACGCAACAAAACGCCTCGCTGGTGCAGGAAGCGTCAGCGGCAGCCGCGTCGCTGGAAGAACAGGCCGCACGTCTGACGCAGGCCGTGGCGGTATTCCGTCTGGACAACAGTACGCGAAGTGCCGCGCCACAGCGTCCGGCGGCATCACGTACCCTACCCGCGCCGGCATCCCGCTCACCCAAAGGTGTCAGCGGGCACCCTGACTGGGAAACCTTCTGATCCTTCATCACGCCTTTTTATCAGGTGACAGGCAAAAAAATACCGGTGGCAATCTGATTGCCCCGGTATTTTTTTATGCGCAGAGGGTGCGAAAACGTTACTCCGAACCTTCGCGCGGTTCGACGAAAGTGCCGTCTTTGGTGTCGCCTTCATTGAAGAACCAGATACCTGCCGGGTAGTCTTCCAGCGACACCAGATACATGACGCCTTCGTAAAATTCCTCTACGGCTAAGACTTTACCTTCGCGGCGTGGTCCGCCATCGGTTTTTACTGTCACAAGATCATTAACTTTCATCAGGTTATCCCATGGTTTTCAATTAGGTATAGTGTAGTACAGACCGCCGTACAAAGGCATGGCAGAAAGGAAAAGTTAACCCGAAAACCCTAAAATAACCCTGCGTGATGAATTTGCATTTTCTTAACACTTTGACGCCAGAATCCTGACTTTCATTTCTTTTATACTGACAGCGTGCTCACCCCCGAGGGAGTACAAAATGAATGTCATAAGAAATATTTTTGCCCGCCACTATGCGGGCTTTTTTTTGTCCTTTTGTCAGGTTCCGGGGGAAATCCGTCAGCCCCTCACAAAAGCACACCGGTCAGTTTGACAAACAACAGACGTAAAAAAACCCGCGCATGCGGGTTTTTGTCATCTTTACGTTTATCGCTGAAACAGCGGTAAAGCAAGATTAGATAGCGGTAACGTTAGCCGCAGACGGACCTTTAGCACCGTTCTCGATAGTGAACTGTACGTTCTGGCCTTCAGCCAGGGTCTTGAAACCTTGATCCTGGATAGCGGAGAAGTGTACGAACACATCTTTGCTGCCGTCAGCAGGAGTGATGAAGCCAAAGCCTTTAGACTCGTTAAACCACTTAACCTGACCTTTCATCATTGACATAGGAATTACCTTTTAAAAATAAATTTCGCCACCATGGGCATGTTATAGCCGGATTTCAGTCGTTACTTATGGAGGCACTAAGAAGGAAATTCGTCAGAGCAGGGTTATCATGGATAACGCTTTAAATTGGAACAACTTTACTCAGGATGTCGTGCATAAATAGGTCTGTACCACAGGCCGGTATGTATTTACTCATGACTGCCCTTTAATAGCAACTCTTTTTAACGCAAAGCCACGGTAAACACCAAAAATAGTCGAAATATGTACCAACCAGTACAATGAATGAGCAATTATCAGGCTATTTTTCAACAGGTTGGGAATTATCTGCCGCCAATACCGCGCCGCAATGCGCGCAAAATTTTGCATCTATTTCATGGCCGGAATGCAGACAAGTCTGACAAGAACGGGCAGCACGCCCTTTTTCTAACTCTTGTGACATATAAGCCGTCAAAATCCCGGTCGGTACCGCAATAATGGAATACCCCAGTAAAATGAGCACCGACGCCAGCATTCTCCCCAGCGCCGTATGCGGCGTAATATCGCCATAACCGACCGTGGTCAGTGTCACCACAGCCCAGTACACCGAGGCGCCCAGCGAGGTGAATCCGTCCTTGCCGCCTTCCACCGCAAACATCAGCCCGCCGAACAGACACAATATAATGGCCACAAAGCCGAAGAAGATGCCCAGTTTGCGCCGCGCACGCATCAGGCTGCGCCACAAAATCCCGGCGTCATTCATATAGCGCAGCAGCTTGAGTACCCGCAGCACGCGCAATACCCTCAGCAGACGCACCAGCACCACCAGGTCCGGCGACACGGCGACCGAAGGCAACAGCCAGATGATATACATCGGCAACACGGTACACAGGTCGATGATGCCGAAGAAACTCAGCGGATAGCGGATTTTTCGCGGCGAGGAAATAACCCGCAGCACATATTCCACTGTGAACAACACGGTGAAGGCCACTTCCATCAGGCCAAAGCGATACAGGATATCCGGTGTATCCGGGAAGAGATCGCTGGCGCTCGATTCGATGAACAAAAACAGCACGCTCAGCAGCGAGATCACAATCCAGAATGTTTCCATCCGGCGGCCGCTGCGGGTGCGGTGTTCAAATAAAAGGGCATAGCATTTGCGTCGTGCTGACGCGAAGAAGCGGTAATCCTGGGCCATATCCGGTACCGGCAGAAGAGAATACTGGCAAGAATAGACGCTTTTGGCCGCCGCGCCTACGGGGAAAAAGTCCATAAAAAAACACCGGTCACAGGGTGTATTCTGATACACGATGTGACCGGTGTTCACTGGCCGGAAGTCAGACTGAGCGGAGCGTTAATCCATTAACTCAGACACGGCGTGACGGACATAGGCCGTGATTTGCGCCACGTCATCAGCATCTGCGCTGCCGCCGCCAATCGACCGTACGGTATTTTCCAGATGGCCGATGTCCTGCTCAACTTTCTTCGCAATCTGCACTTTTACAATGGTGTCGACTGAAGAGATAAAAGCCCGCATGACGGCTTTCAGCGCGAAAATCTCGCCGAAAGAGTCGTACGCAGGTTTGTCAGCAGCCGTTGTCTGCGCTGCCCGTGGTGGCAAGTTTTTCAGGCTGTCCACATGTTCAATCATCAGATCCATGTCTCTGATGAGTTCATCAAAACTCTTAGCCACTGGTTTTCCTTCGCCCGGCGAAAGGCAGCAGGATACCACCGCGCTTTCAAGGGGAGAAGTCACAGAAACGTGTAAAGCACAAATTTCGGCTCAACACGCCCTGTCAGGCATTTTTCAGCGAAGCCATATCCACCACAAAGCGGTATTTCACGTCGCTTTTCAGCATACGTTCATACGCGCCGTTGATGTCCTGCATGTCGATCATTTCCACATCACAGGAAATGTCATGCTCAGCACAGAAATCCAGCATTTCCTGCGTTTCAGCGATACCGCCGATCAGGGAACCGGCAACGGTTTTACGGCCACCGACCAGTTTGCCACTGTGCAGCGCAGGTTCGATTGGCTCGATCAGACCGACCAGAATATGCGTACCGTCGCGTTTCAGGGTTTCCAGATACGGATTCAGGTCATGCGGATTTGGCACGGTGTCCAGAATAAAGTCGAAGTGGCTTTTCACGGCAGCCATTTGTTCCGGGTCGGTAGACAGCACAACGTGGTCAGCGCCCAGACGGTAAGCTTCCTGCTCTTTGCCTTTGGAACGGGTGAACAGTGTCACATCGGCGCCCAGTGCTTTCGCAAATTTCAGGCCCATGTGCCCTAACCCGCCCAGACCGACGATAGCCACTTTATGGCCTTTACCGACTTTCCAGTGTTTCAGCGGTGAGTACGTCGTGATACCGGCGCAAAGCAGCGGTGCGGCAGATTTGATGTCCAGTTTTTCAGAAACGCGCAGCACGAATTTTTCAGAAACCACGATTTGTTCGGAATAACCGCCGTAGGTCATCATGTTGTCATGACGATCGTGGCTGTTATAGGTCATGGTCGCGCCTTCTTCACAGTACTGTTCCAGGTTTTCCGCGCAGGACTCACAGTGCTGACAAGAATCGACCATACAGCCGACACCCACGGTATCGCCGACGTTAAAGCCGGTCACTTTCGCGCCAACCTGTTTCACGCGGCCAATGATTTCATGCCCCGGAACCATCGGATAAATACTCTGATGCCATTCATTACGCGCCTGATGGATGTCGGAGTGACACACACCGCAGTACAAAATGTCGATCACAACGTCGGTATCACGCGGGTCACGGCGAACAAAATTATGAGGCGCAAGAGGCGCATCCGCTGAAAGGGCAGCGAAACCACGAACGTTAAGCGTCATTTTTATCTCCTGATTGGTTTACGGAATACTTCATGCCCGCAAAAAGGCAGGCACCCGTAAAGTATGACGGCTTAAGATGACGAACAGATATAACGATTCTCGCGATTGCTTGCCTGAATCTGTTTTTTTCAGGATGTTTAAGGGAGATCGTACAGAGACCAGACAGTGGCGCCATGAACCTCACGGCGCCACATTTTCAGAAAGGATTAAATCAGACCTGCTTCTTTCAGTTCGCTTTTCAGATAGGCGTAATAGATAGGTGCAGCCACCACGCCAGGGATACCGAACGCCGCTTCAAAGACCAGCATCGCCAGCAAGACTTCCCAGGATTTCGCCTTGATACGGCTGCCGACAATCCGCGCATTGAGGAAGTATTCCACTTTATGAATGATGATCAGATAGGCCAGTACCAGCGCCCCGACCCACAGGGATAGCGACAAGCCGACAATGAAAATCAGCGTATTGGAAATCAGGTTACCAATCACCGGTAACAGCCCGCAGACAAACGTCACCACCACCAGTGTTTTCGCCAGCGGCAGATGAATGCCGAACAGCGGTAAAATGCCGAACAGGAAAATGCCCGACAGCACGGTGTTGATCAATGAAATCTGGAACTGGGCGAAAACCACATTGCGGAAGGCTTCGCCAAGCAGATGCATCCGCTGCAACAGCTCTTTTTTCAGCGGCGCGTGCAGCTCGCCTTTTCGCGGTTGCTGAAGCGAAATGATCGCCCCGAGGATCATACCGATGATCATCGTGAGGAAAACATGCGCGGCGTTCTTGCCCACGGCCTGAATCATCACGATATGCTCGCGCAGCCATTGCAGGAAACTGCGCTGCAACTCTTCAATATTGGCGGGCAGATAATGCAACAGCACCGGCGACAGGCGGCTTTGCGCATCCGTCAGTAACCGCGACACCATCGCATTAAAGGCCACCGGATTGCGCATATCTTCCATCAGGAAATCGGCAATACCGGCAATGGCCAGCGTCAGACAACTGATGACCAGCGTGCCGATAATCGCCACCACCAGCCAGCGGGCACGCTCGCCGCTGATAATTTTCTGAAAGTACGGTGTGAGCGCATTAATGAGTTCAAACACTAAAAAACCGGCGATAAAACATGCCAGTAAATGAAGAGGAAGAATCAGTAACAGCCCGCTCATCACAATCAAAACACTGAGCCAGCGAATTTGATTCGATCTCATAATCTGCATTGCCTGTATCCTTAAATCTCTGAGTACCAGGTCTTGCCCTGGCGCGGCTGACATCATAGCACCTAACCTCAGCGCGCAATCTCCCTGTCACCTAAACAGGTAAGAAAATTTTGACAGTGAGGCTGCGTCTTCTGACATCGCCGGTGAGCAGCGGATAAAGAAAATCCGAAAGTCTCGAAAAGAGTCTGTCTGAATTAAGCCGCGAGAAACTGAAGATGACGAATAAGCCGTCTTTGCTTATCTTTAATTGATCCGCTCAGATGGCCGGGTTATTTATTCTGATATTCCAGCCGCTGCCTGTCAGATTCACCACAAATATTTCCCGCACCAGTGAGATATATTGCCAGATTACACTCCGCCAAATTTAAAGAATAATTTCCTGTGACGCGCCATGTGTTTGCGTCTTGCGTTCACCGTTTACGCTTGTTACTTTCCGCCTCACACTTTTATTTATACGCATCTGTTCTATGTAATAACCCGCAGTTATTACCCGCGTATAGATAAACGTGAAATCCATAAAAAAATAAGACAAACGCAACATTATTGAGGGACAGACTATGTGGGTTTTAATTGGTATTCCGATCGTCGTGCTGGGTTTTGCACTGCGATTTAATCCATTATTAGTGGTCACCGTTGCCGGTATTTCTACCGGTCTGGCGGGCGGCATGCATACCATCGATATCATCAGTGCTTTCGGTAAAGCCTTTACCGATAACCGCTATATGGGGCTGATCTGGCTGACCCTGCCGGTGATCGCCATTCTCGAGCGCAGCGGCCTGAAAGAACAGGCGCGGCATCTGATCTCCAAAGTCCATGCCGCCACCACCGGCCGCGTGCTGATGCTGTACTTCTTCCTGCGTCAGATGACGGCAGCTCTGGGCCTCAACTCACTGGGCGGTCACGCGCAAATGGTACGCCCGCTGATCGCGCCGATGGCAGAGGCGGCGGCGACCACCAAATACGGTGATTTACCGAATGATGTGCGCCAGAAAATTCGTGCACATGCGGCTGCGGCAGATAACGTGGCGGTATTTTTCGGTGAAGATATTTTTATCGCCGTGCAATCCATTTTGCTGATTAAAGGTTTTCTGGAGCAATACGGTATTAATGTGGAGCCGTTGCACCTTTCTGTCTGGGCGATCCCGACCGCCATTGCCGCACTGATTATTCACTTTATTCGTCTGTGGTTGCTTGACCGCTCACTGGCTAAACGTTTTGACGTTCACCACGGGAGCGCCGCGAAATGATCACCTTACAAACAGTCTATATTCTGGCGGGCCTGATGTTCTGCGCCTACGCGTTCTTTAATGTGCGCGATAAATCTAATTCACGCCGTTATGTTAACGCGCTGTTCTGGGGGATTTACGGCGTGACTTTCCTGTTCGGCGCTGAGCTGCCGCATTTTGTCACCGGCTGCATGGCGATTTTACTGGCGATCATTGCCGGTACCGGAAAGCTGGGCAAAGGCAAAACCGACAGCGAACAGCCAGCGTTAGTGGAAAAACGTGAAGCGGGTGCCAAACGCTTTGGTAATAAGCTGTTTATTCCTGCGCTGATGATCCCGGTGGTCACCCTGATTGGCACCCTGACGCTGAAATACACGCCGCTGGTGGAAACCAAAAACGTCACCCTGATTTCACTGGTTCTCGGCACGCTGGTCGCCTTCTTCGTGGCGCTGATTATGCTGCGCGATTCGCCGGTCAAAGCCGTCAAAGCGGGCGGACAAACCATGGATACCGTCGGCTGGGCAGCGATTTTGCCGCAGATGCTGGCCGCCCTCGGCGCATTGTTCGCGCTGGCAGGCGTCGGTGGCGTGGTGTCGGATCTGGTCAAAAACATCATTCCGCTCGGTTCGCCGCTGGCGATTGTGATCGCCTACACCTTCGGCATGGCGCTGTTCACCATGATCATGGGTAACGGTTTTGCCGCGTTCCCGGTGATGACCGCCGGTATTGGTCTGCCGCTGATCGTCAATCAGCTTGGCGGAAACCCGGCGATCATGGGCGCGATCGGCATGTTGTCCGGTTTCTGCGGCACATTAATGACCCCGATGGCGGCCAACTTCAACATCGTGCCCGCCGCATTGCTGGAGTTACAGGATAAAAATGGCGTGATCAAGGCGCAGTGGAAAACCGGCGTCCTGCTGTTACTGGTTAACACCGCCTTTATGTATTTCTTTGTGTTCCGTTTCTGATAAGGAAAGCCGATGACGACGCAACAGAGCACCACCCTGACGCCGGAAATGGCGTCACGTTTTGCCTCACTGGCGCTGAACCATTTAACGCGGGAGTTTCCGAACAAGCTGATGCATGCCATGAGCAGCGCGGCTGACGCCCGGACACCGCGCCAGCTGCACCCGATTTTTTATGGCAGCTACGACTGGCATTCCTGCGTGCACGGCTACTGGCTGCTGCTGCGCCTGCTGGATCGTTTTCCGCAACTGCCGGAGGCGGAAAAAATCATGGCGGTGATCGGTCAGCATTTCACCCCAGACAATGTCGCCGGAGAAATGGCCTATCTGCAACAGCCGCAGCATGCCGGATTTGAAAGGCCATACGGCTGGGCATGGTTTCTGGCGCTGACGCAGCAACTGCATGAAATGGCCTTGCCGCAGGCAGCGGAATGGGCGAAAACGCTGGCACCGATGAGCCGGTTCTTTGAAAAAAGCATGGCGGAATTTTTGCCCAAAGCCACGTATCCGCTGCGCGTCGGCAGCCACTTTAATACGGCCTTTGCGCTGGCGTTAACGCATGATTACGCCCGCAGCGTAAAGCATCACACACTGACCGCGCTGATTGAAGAAACGGCCCTGCGCTGGCATCTCGGGGATGTACATTGTCAGGCGTGGGAACCGGGCGGCGATGAGTTCCTTTCGCCGTCGCTGATGGAGGCCGAACTGATGCGCCGCGTGTTGCCGGGCGAGGCTTTTGTGACCTGGTTCGGGCGCTTCCTGCCGGATCTGGCGCACAGCCAGCCTGCCACGCTGTTCACCCCCGCCACGGTCACCGACCGCAGCGACGGCAAAATCGGCCATCTCGACGGGCTGAACCTCAGCCGCGCCTGGTGTCAGCGTTCGCTGGCTTCGGCGCTGCCGGCGGGTGATCCGCGCGTTGCGCTGCTGCGTCAGGCCGCCGAAGCCCATCTGCACAGCGCGCTGGACCATCTCGACAGCACGTATATGGGCGAACACTGGCTGGCGACCTTTGCGCTGCTGGCGCTCGACGCCTGACCGCCAGCCCTTCCTCCTTCCGTCAGCGCACAATCCCGCGCGCGGAATGGAGGAAGAATTCATTGAAGTGGCACAGTAACGGGTATTCCACGCTGAGCCGCTCAATTTCCGCTTTGACCTCCTCCACCGCCGCCTGCTGGTGATACAGCAAATCGTACAGATAGCGGATCACATTTTGCTGCGCGGCATCTGCCTGCCGGAAAGCGGCGGCCTGTTCATTAATGCCTTTCGGCACGGCACGGTTGCCGCCCGCCAGCACAAACGGCGGCACATCCTGCACGGCACAGGTGCCGGTCAGCAAATGTGAACCGGCCCCGACGATACAAAACTGATGCACCGCGCACATCGCGTCAATCCGGGCATCATCCCCCAGCATCACATGCCCGGCCAGACCGCTGTTTTCACCGATTACTGTCGCGTTCCCTACCTGACAGTCATGGCCGATATGTACGCCGCGTGCAAAGACATTGCCGTGACCGATGCGGGTCATGCCACCGCCCTGCGCGGTGCCGCGATGCAGTGTGGCGTGGCGACCAATGCGGTTGCCGTCGCCGATTTCCAGCCCGGTCGGTTCTCCGGCGTATTTCAGATCCTGACTGACTTCGCCAATCGACGATCCCATATCGATCTGGTTATCTGCCCCTATTTTGGTGTTGCCGTTGATGACGACATGGGAGGCAATGCAACTGCCTTCGCCGATATGCACACCGGCGGAAATGAAACAGAAAGGCCCGATCACAACGTGCGGGCCGATAATGACGCCGGGTTCAATGATACTGCTGGCCGCAATTGTGGCCGAAGATGAAATCAACGCAGACATCCTTCTGACAACCGGCAGGCTGTCAGTGGTGAATTAACCGGTCAGGATTAATCAGGGGAAGGTCAAAATGAGCGGAGAAAAACGCACTCAGAGAGGTATAAACGATTGATGGTTTTTTGTTCACGGTCATCGCTATGCCGCACAGCATAAGGCTTCCGGCCCGCAAACCCTGCCTCTTATATTTTATTTATTTTCTGAACCTTTTCAGAACGCCGTGAGCACGAATCGCTAAGGCCAGACGCACTAAGGCTTTCTTAAGCTTCAGTCACTAGGATACCCAACAATTCATTTACCCCCGTTATGTTTACCTCTGCGTAACCCCGGTTATCGTCATCCTGTTGGGAGTCGTCATTGCGCTATTTATTCCCGAAAATCAGCTACTTTAAGCTGACTTTGCTCCTTAGCCTGTATTTCACTTTCGTTGTTAACCTGCCAATTTTGTTACATTTTTACCGCATCCTGCATGCGTTACCGGCGTACAACCTGGCCTTTGCCATGACCATTCCGGTGGTGCTGTTTGCGGCACTGAACTTTGTCTTCACCCCGTTCAGTTTCCGCCCGCTGCTTAAGCCTTTCTTTATGATTGTATTACCGGTCAGTGCGCTGGCCAGTTTTGCGATGATGACTTTTCAGGTGGTCTTTGATCGCGGCATGATTGAAAACATTCTTGAGACGCAGTCTGCGGAAGCCGGTTCGTATCTGAATATGAAAGTGGTGTTGTGGTTGGTGTTCACCGGCATCCTGCCAGCGATTTTGCTGTTTTTAACCCCGGTCAGCTACGATAAAACACCTTTGCGCCGCCTCGGTGTGCGTCTGGTTTCGATGGTGATTTCGCTGCTGGTGGTCGCTTCGGTGGCCGGTATTTTCTACAAAGACTACGCCTCCGTCGGCCGTAACAACCGCACCCTGAATCTGGAAGTCGTGCCGACCAACTATCTCTACAGCGCCTTCCAGTACATGAATCACCGGTATTTCACCGCTAAGATGCCGTTCCGCACCCTTGGCAACGATGCAAAGCAGGTGCAGCAACCGGGGCAGAAACCGAATCTGCTCTTTCTGGTGGTGGGTGAAACCGCGCGGGCGCAGAACCAGTCATCTGACGGCTATGCCAAACCGACCAATCAGTACACGCAGGCCATTCCCGATGTGGTGTTCTTCCATAAAATGACCTCGTGCGGCACGGCCACGGCGATTTCTGTGCCCTGCATGTTTTCCGACATGAAGCGCACGGATTACGATGCCAACCGGGCGCGTAACAGCGAAGGGTTACTGGATATCCTGCAAAAGGCCGGGGTTTCTGTCTTCTGGAAAGACAATGATGAAGGTTGCAAGGGCGTCTGCGACCGCGTGCCGAACGTGACGATTGATACCCAAAAAGACGGTAAGTATTGCGATGGCGAGACCTGTTATGACATGGCGCTGATGCAAAATATCGATGACGATATCAAGCCGGACGGCAAAAATACCCTGATCGCCCTGCACCTGATCGGCAGCCACGGCCCGACCTATTACAAACGTTATCCGCCGTCGTTTCGCAAGTTCACGCCGGACTGCCCGCGCAGCGACATCGAAAACTGCTCGCAGGAACAGCTGGTAAATACCTACGACAATACCCTGCTGTATACCGATTACATGGTGTCGCAGGTGATTGAGAAGGCGAAGCAGTATCAGGATAAGTACAACGTGGCGGTGATTTACCTGTCTGACCACGGTGAATCGCTGGGTGAAAATGGCCTGTATCTGCACGGCACGCCATACCGCGTGGCGCCGCCGCAGCAGACCCATGTGCCGATGCTGTTCTGGTTGTCCGAAGGGTATCTCAAGGCGCAGGGCATCGACCTGCCCTGCCTGAAAGCCAACGCCGCCACTAAGGATGTATCGCAGGACAATCTGTTCCACACCGTTCTGAGCGCGATGAATGTGCAGACGTCGGCTCGCGATCCGCTACTGGATATTCTGGCGGGCTGTCGCGCTGCGCAAGAAAACCTGAACAATTAAAAAAAGCTGTCCGCTTTTATTCCGCTTTTGCGGGCGTAAGTTAGTTTTACACCCGCTAACGCATGGAGAATAAAAATGGACAGTCTTGAAACAGACCTTAAAAACCTTGAAAAGATGTTTATCCGCAGCGATAAACAGGACAACACGCCAAAAACCGGTATACGCCGCTGGCTGTATATTCCGGTGGAAAAAAGGATGCAAATCCTCCGTGACCTGATGCAGCCTTATGCCCGCAAAAACTTATAAATGGGGTGTGCCGCACTCCGCCAGAATACTTTTTGACAGCGCGCTGACGGTTTTATCATACCGCTCTGATTCATTATCCATCACCATATACAGCGCCGTTTGCCTCACCGTCCGGGCTGATAATGCCAGACGGCTGAGCAAACCGCCCTCCAGCGCGTTTTCCACACTTTCCAGCGGGACCCAGCCGTAACCTACCCCGACCGCAATGGCTTCTGTCGCCGCGCCGACCGTGGTAAATGTCCAGCTGGCCATGGTGCCCGACCGGGGATTTTCACCGGGCGGGGAATGCCGGTCAGCCACGCTGATCAGCGGAAAACGCGCCAGATCCTCTGCAGTCAGCGGCACAGGAAGGCTCATCAGCTGATGATCACTTTTCGCCACCGGCACAAAATCCACATCCAGCAGAAAGCGTCCGTGGATGGCGTGTTCCGGCGCCAGCGTAGTGATATACAAATCCGCCGACCGTTCCCTGAGTTGCTCAATACTTTCTCCGCGCAGAATTTCCGTCAGATGCACGCGGGTATCCGGAAACTGACTCTGGAAATTTTTCAGCGCGCGGAACAAACGGTTTTTCGGAAACACGCTGTCGACCACCAGACTCATTTCGGTGCGCGTGCCGCCTTTCAGCCCGGCGGCGCGATGTTCCAGTTGCAGGAAAGCCGAGATCAGCGGCGCGGCCTGAGTCAGCAAAGCTCGCCCCTGTTCGGTGAGCGTGGCCTTGCGTCCGCTGATTTCCAGCAACGGCAGGCCGAGACGCGTCTGTAAGCTGCTCAGGGCATAACTGACCGAAGACTGACTGCGGTTCAGCACTGTCGCCGCCTGCGCGAAACTCCCCTCCTCAATCACCGTCTGTAATACGACCCATTGTTCCAGTGTGGTACGTGGCAGTGCCATAACGTCGGTTCTCCCGATAATTATCCCATCGGAATTTTAGATGATTTTCATCTGAAATCAGCGTTTTTTTATCCGTTTTTTAGCGCGTACTATTCTCTTTATCGAAACAACAGGTTTCACCCCACACTGAGTTAAGGAGAATAATAATGAGCAACTTTGATAAACATGACCTGAGCGGTTTCATCGGCAAACACGTGGTTTACACCTATGACAACGGCTGGAACTATGAAATCTACGTGAAAAACGCGCAGACCCTGGATTACCGTATTCACAGCGGCCTCGTCGGTAACCGCTGGGTGAAAGACCAGCAGGCGTATATCGTGCGTGTGGCCGCCGACGTCTACAAAATTTCGTGGACAGAACCGACCGGCACCGATGTCAGCCTGATTGTGAATCTGGCCGATAACGTTTTCCACGGCACCATCTTCTTCCCGCGCTGGATCATGAACAATCCGGAAAAAACCGTCTGCTTCCAGAACGATCACATTCCGCTGATGAATTCCTATCGCGATGCCGGACCGGCGTATCCGACCGAAGTGATCGACGAATTCGCCACCATCACTTTTGTGCGTGACTGCGGTGCGGATAACGACACCGTGATTGATTGCGCGGCCAGTGAATTACCGGCTAATTTCCCGGACAACCTGCGTTAATCGCATTACCGCATACATAAAAAAAACCGCAGTCCGACCAGGCTGCGGTTTTTTATGCTGCGGATTTCAGACGGAAAGACGTCTCAGTGTGCCAGCGTTTTCAGCAGCGCCGCATTGAATTTCTCCGGCTCTTCCATCTGCGGTGCGTGACCGAGACCTTTAAATTCAATCAGTTTCGCATGAGGGATCAGTTTTGCGGCCTGTTTACCCAGCACCTTGTAATGACCGATTTTGGCTTTCACCGCAGGTGGCGCAATGTCACTGCCAATCGCCGTGGTGTCTGACGTGCCAATCATCAGCGTGGTCGGCACACGCAGATTTTTGAATTCGTAGAAGACCGGCTGGGTGAAAATCATGTCGTAGATCAGCGCGGAGTTCCACGCCACCAGCTTATGCCCCGGCCCGTTATTCAGCCCCGCCAGCATATCCACCCAACGGTCATATTCCGGCTTCCACTTATTCACGTAATAGGTTTTCAGCTCGTATTGCTTAATGCTCTCCGCAGAGGTTTTCAGCTCACGGTCATACCACTGATCCACCGTGCGGTACGGCACGCCTTTGGCTTTCCAGTCTTCCAGCCCGATCGGGTTGACCAGCACCAGTTTTGAGACTTCCGGTGCGAACATCAGGCTGTAGCGCGTCGCCAGCATCCCGCCGGTGGAATGCCCGACAATCACGGCTTTGGTGATCTTCAGGCTTTTCAGCAAATCATGGGTATTGGTCGCCAGTTGCTGGAAGCTGTACTGGTAATGGGAAGGTTTAGTTGATGAACAAAACCCCACCTGATCCGGCGCGATCACGCGGTAACCGTGGCTGACCAGCGATTTGATGGTGCCCCCCCAGGTGGCGGCGCAGAAGTTTTTCCCGTGCATCAGCACCACCGTCTGGCCGTTTTTGCGACCAGCGGGTGAAACATCGAGATAACCCATTTGCAGCGGCGCGCCCTGCGAGTTAAAGGAAAATTGCTTCAGCGGATACGGATAGTCAAAACCCTGTAACTGCGGCCCGTACGTCGGGGCATCGGCAGCCACAGCAGCCTGACTGGCGGAAAAGGATAAAACAGCGGCACAGAGAAGCAGTTTAAAACGGGGAAGCATCGGATTGTCCTGGTGGTGTTCACTGAACAGACGGCGTAAAGCCTTATGCTACAAACTTTACGCCGTCAGGAAAACCACTTAACGCTGTCTGCGTCAGTCTTTCGATTGCAGAATGTAACGGTAAATCAGTCCCCCCACGACGCCACCCACCAGCGGCATCAGCCAGAACATCCACAACTGCTGGATTGCCCAGGTGCCCTGGAACAGCGCCACCGCCGTACTGCGCGCCGGGTTAACGGACGTATTGGTCACAGGAATGCTGATGAGGTGGATCAGGGTTAACGCCAGACCGATCGCAACCGGCGCAAAACCGGCCGGTGCGCGTTTGTCTGTCGCACCGTGGATCACGATCAGGAACACGGCGGTCAGCACGCCTTCAATGGTCATCGCCGCCGCGAGGCTGTAGCCCCCCGGGGAATGCTCGCCATAACCGTTTGAGGCAAAACCGCTGGCCGTGGCATCAAAACCGGCGTGACCGCTGGCGATCACATACAGCACAGCGGCCGCTGCGATACCGCCCAGCACCTGTGAAATGATGTAAGGCACCACATCCGCAGCAGGAATGCGTCCACCAGCGAATAAACCCAGCGTCACTGCCGGATTGAAATGACCACCGGAAATATGCCCGACCGCAAACGCCATGGTTAATACGGTCAGACCAAACGCCAGTGCCACACCGGCAAAACCGATGCCCAGCGCCGGGAATCCGGCAGCAAAAATCGCGCTACCGCACCCGCCAAAGACCAAAACGAACGTGCCGATGAACTCGGCAGATAATCTCTTCAACATAGTAAAACCCCTGCGTCATATATGGGAAATTTCCCTTTTAGCCACATTTAATTGCCATAGCAAAAGCTAAAAGCGGGATAATACGCCCACTATTTTTGATTAAAACCAAAAATAGTTGAACACTGAAATATTCATGATATGCATCAAAAATGAGATTATTTGAGGTGTGATTTTGGCCTTCTTATCGGGCTGTCGCAGTAGATAACTCTATTATAGGTTATATTAACTGGACGAAATTTCTTTCTCTCGCGCTCACTGGTGGATATCCCTTTGGCTTTAAACTGGTTAAACCGACCGCACATCCGGATTTGCCTCTCTGTACTGGCTTTCATTGTGGTCGCAGCCCTGGGGATATTGGCAATTTCATGGCAAACCTCTCAGGGCTTGCGCCGTGACACCCGCGCGAGCCTGCAACAATCCGTCAGACTGGTTGATATGACGCTCGATAACGCGGCCATCGCCTCCGGCGCGGTCGAACACCTGATCGGACAACCTTGCGACCCGACCACCCTGCAGGCATTGCGCTGGCAGGTCGCCAGGGTACCAAACATCCGCACCGTCAATCTGTACCGCCAGCACACCATTTATTGCACCTCCTTATTCGGCCCGCGCTCGGACAATATCTCGAACGATCGCTACACCGGCGGCCAGCTGATGCTGATGAGCGGCAACAGCGTCACGCCGGACCATCCGCTGATCGCCTACCGCCATGATGTGAACGACAGCGGCATTCTGATCGGCGTCGATGGATATTTTCTGCATAACATTCTCCGGCTGCTCAGCACGCACGCGTATCTGATATTGCAGGTCGGCGATCAGTGGATGGACAGCCAGGGCAAAATTCATCAGGGGACTGACTGGCCGGACGGCGAGAGAATGGCGCTGACGTCGCAGCGTTATCCTTATGAAGTGCGGCTGGTGATCCGCAAAAGTGACCACTGGAATTATATCTTCGATTACGCCAGCCTGAGTCTGGTGCTGTTTCCGCTGGTCAGCATTTTCATCGCATTTATGACCTACATCCTGCTGGGACGCTTTGGCAACCCGACCTCCGCGCTGAAAGCGGCGCTGGAGAAAAAACAGTTCATTCCGTATTTGCAGCCGGTGGTGGACGGCACCACTCATGAGATCACCGGTGCGGAAGTGCTGATGCGCTGGCAGCATCCGCAGTCGGGTCTGATCCCGCCTTACCAGTTTATTCCGCTGGCCGAAGAGAGCGGCCTGATTGTGCCGATGACCCGCTCGATCATGGCCCAGGTGCGGGAGCAGTTCGGTCCGATTGCCGCGCAGTTGCCTAAAAATTTCCATTTCGGCTTTAATATCTGCGCGGGACACTTCAAAGATCTGACGCTGGCGGAGGACTGCAAAGCCTTTATCGATGCGTTCCGGGAGAACCCGATCAATCTGGTTTTGGAACTGACTGAGCGGGAACTGATTGAACCCGGCGAGGTGACACACAGCCTGTTCCGCGCCCTGCGCAGAATGGGCGTGCTGATCGCCATGGATGACTTTGGCACCGGCCATTCCAGCCTGGCGTACCTGCAAAAATTCCATATCGACATATTAAAAATCGACCAGAGCTTTATTGGCCGTATCGGCACGGATGCGCTGGCCGGGCATATCGTCGATAACGTGATCGACCTCGCCAAACGCCTGCAAATGATCATTGTGGCAGAAGGCATCGAGACCCAGACACAGGTCAATTATCTCGCGCCTTACCGGCTCGAATTCCTGCAAGGCTACTTTTTCGGAAAGCCGGTCGCCCCCGATGACTTCATCGACAAATGGCTGACATAACGCTGCGGTGCGGACGCGGTAAATCCCGTCTGCGATCACAGTTCAGACGCCCGGTTCGCTGCACTATATTGTCACGACGGGCGGCGGTTAAATAAGCCCACAAAAACACCTGCAACTCTGTTTTCAATTATTCAGCTCAACGTCATGTTGTGAAGGATATCGATGATGAAAAACATTCCCCTTGAAGGTGAAAGCGTACAGATAGGTTTTAAGAACGGACTTTATGTTTCTTTTTCAGACTGTTACCACGACGGAAAAGTAGAACATATTGACCGGGATGCCTTTATTGCCTTACTGGCAAAAGAATTCAAAACCACCTCAGAGAATATCGAGACCCAGGTCAGCAACTATTTATAGTCCCTGCCTGCACTGTGAATAATAACGGCATTTTCCGGTCGGATTTTTCATAGTCATCAGCATAAGGAGCCTGACGTGCCCGCGCATTTCTCCCGTTGCGGGCACGTTGCGGACTCTGTGACTAGACTAATAACGTGAGCTACGTCTTATAAGATGCGCGCGCTTTTTGCTTAAAATCCGCCGATGTGTAACATCCACACAGTTTCCGTCTGATAGCGAAGCTAACTTGTTGAAGTTACTTGTATTGGAGTACTCTGGCGGGGAACCCTGCTGATAATCCGAATGATCACTTTGCGAGCAAGATGATGATTAAGTGGCCGTGGAAAGCGAATGACCTGAAAATTGAGAAATCAGAGGCGTGGAATGACGCTCTGAATATTCCGCTTTTATCTTCCCTGAACGAGGACGAGCAACAGCGTCTGGTGCAGGTTGCCAGCCAGCTGCTGCAACAAAAACGGCTGGTGCCGTTACAGGGCATTGTGCTGACAGAGCAGATGCAGGCGCGGATCGCATTGCTGTTTGCGCTGCCGGTGATGGAACTCGGCGCATCCTGGCTCGACGGTTTTCATGAGATTTTGCTCTACCCTTCCCCGTTTGTGGTCGATTCCCCGTGGCAGGACGAAAACGGTCTGGTCCATGCCGGTTCGCAAATACACGCCGGTCAAAGCTGGGATCAGGGGCCGATTGTGCTCAACTGGCAAGATATCGAGGACTCGTTTGATAACTCCGGTTTTAACCTGATCATCCACGAAGCCGCGCACAAACTGGATATGCGCAACGGCGGTGAAGTCAGTGGTATTCCCCCTATTCCTCTGCGCGAAGTGGTGTCATGGGAACACGATTTGCAGGCCGCCATGCAGAATCTGCAGGACGAGATCGACACCGTGGGCGAAGAGGCCGCCAGCATGGATGCCTACGCCGCCACCGATCCGGCAGAATGTTTTGCCGTCCTCTCGGAATACTTCTTTAGTGCGCCAGAATTGCTTTCAGAACGATTTCCGCTGGTATACGGTCATTTCACCCGTTTTTATCAGCAGGACCCGCTGGCAAGGCAACTTCGCGGCCACCGCTGCGACTGTTAATCAGCACAATCCCGGGGAATTTTGGCACGTATGAGGGCCTTTTATGGCGACATTGCTTAGTTGCTGAGCAGTCGGCGGGTTTTAGTGATTTTAGCGTTGACACTCCGCAGCCCTCTGGATATCATGCGCCCCGTTCACACGATTCCTCTGTAGTTCAGTCGGTAGAACGGCGGACTGTTAATCCGTATGTCACTGGTTCGAGTCCAGTCAGAGGAGCCAAATTTAGAGAAGCCCGCTTAAGGAAACTTAAGCGGGCTTTTTGTTTTTCTTGCATCGTTGCGATTATTTATATGATTCAGATTCAATAGTTTAGTGTGAAAAATCTTCCAGATGCATTTCTAGTTTATCCTCCGCATCGGGATAATTGGGTGGTCAGATTTGGGGTCATGTTGGTTCGATGACGTAGTGGCCCCCAAATGTCTCTTAAAGACTCAAAAATCCGCAACTTAAAATCATCCATAAAACCCTTCAAAGTTTCCGATTCTCACGGTCTGTATCTGTTGGCCAATCCAGGCGGTTCACGTCTCTGGTATCTCAAATATCGTATCAATAGAAAAGAATCTCGCCTTGGCTTAGGCGCCTACCCTGACGTGTCTTTGGCTGATGCTCGTCAACAGCGTGACGGCATCCGTAAATTGCTGGCGCAGAATATTAATCCAGCACATCAGCGTTGTGCTGAAAGAGCCACTTCCTCGCCAGAAAAAACCTTCAAGTATCTGGCACTAGATTGGCATAAAAGCAACAGAACGTGGTCAGAGAACCATGCAGCCCGTCTGCTTGCCAGTATGAACAATCATATATTCCCCGTGATTGGACACCTGCCGATAAGTGAACTTAAACCTCGTCACTTTATCGATCTTCTGAAAGGCATTGAGCAAAAAGGTTTGCTGGAAGTAGCGGCACGTACCCGGCAGCATATGTGCAACATCATGCGCCATGCCGTGCATCAGGAGTTGATAGATAACAATCCGGCGGCAAATCTGGACGGTATCATCGCCCCTCCCGTTAAACGCCACTACCCTGCCCTTCCACTGGAGCGACTATCGGAGCTGTTGGCTCGCATAGAGGACTATCAGCAAGGACGAGAACTAACCCGCCTGGCAGTATCACTCACCCTGCACCTGTTCATACGTTCCAGCGAACTGCGTTTCGCCCGTTGGTCTGAGATCGATTTCAAAAATAGAATCTGGACCATTCCTGCCACTCGCGAGTCCATCCCCGGTGTCCGCTACTCTGGGCGTGGTGCAAAAATGCGTACTCCACATATCGTTCCACTCTCCCGTCAGTCCATCACTATTCTGGAACAGATACGGGAAATATCAGGTCATCAGGTGCTGGTATTCCCCGGCGATCACAATCCTTATAAACCGATGTGTGAAAACACGGTCAACAAGGCGCTACGCCTGATGGGCTATGACACAAAAGATGAAATCTGCGGCCACGGATTTCGGGCAATGGCCTGTAGTGCCCTGATGGAGTCTGGTCTATGGGCACAGGATGCGGTTGAACGGCAGATGAGTCACCAGGAACGCAATAGCGTTCGAGCGGCTTACATCCATAAAGCAGAATATCTCGATGCCCGTAAAGCGATGATGCAATGGTGGTCGGATTATCTGGATGCATGCAGGGATGCTTTTCTGCCTCCTTATGTATGGAGCCGGGTGCAGAAAAGATAAATATCCTAATTAGGAATATCGGTAATTGACGAATACAATAAAAGCAGAACAGGTCGTTTAGTGTTCTGCTTTTTATATTAGCTAGCATCATGTCTTAAACAGAACTTCTTACATTGCTAAAACAAATTAGCCCGCAAAACTGTGGTTGAACCCCCCACATTTCAGTACATCACTACCGCATAACAAGCAGGTTACTTTAAGCAATAGACAGAGGCCTACTCTGGTAATTTCCTTTTTTGTTTGAGGGACTTGGTTCTGCTAATAAAACAAAGAACAAAGTTACATGTTGCGGATGTTAATGGAAAAAAATAATTTATCACAAATAATTAACTTAAACGGGTGAGAAAAATCACCCCAAAAAATGTTAAGGAGTGATGAAGTCAAATTTTCAATGGAGTAAAACAAATGAAATAATAAATTATTGGAGACTGTATGGCTAACGATGTTGTTATTGTATCAGCGGCAAGAACTGCTATTGGTTCTTTTGGGGGAAGTCTATCAAACTTTCCAGCAATTGACTTAGGGGCAGAAGTAATAAAGGGGCTAGTTGATAGAGTCAAAATATCTAAAGAAATTATTCAAGAAGTTGTTATGGGGAATGTCCTCACCGCAGGACTTGGACAAAACCCCGCCCGACAGGCAGCATTGAAAGCTGGACTACCTATTGAAACCTGTGCCTATACCATTAATGAAGTATGTGGTTCAGGTTTAAAAGCAATAGCGTTAGCATACGATGATATTAAATGCGGCAATGCCGATATTGTCATCGCCGGTGGTCAAGAAAATATGGACATGGCCGCTAGAATTCTGTCAGGTTCTCGTACAGGGAAAAGAATTGGCGACTTAAAACTAATTGACACACTTATTAACGATGGATTAAGTGATGCATATAGTAAATGTCATATGGGTGTAACCGCCGAAAATATAGCAAATCACTTTCATATAACAAGAGATGAACAAGACGAGTTTTCTTATGGTTCCCAACAAAAATGTCGAAAAGCTGTTGATGAAGGGAAATTTATTAATGAAATTGTTCCATTATTTTTGGAAAATAATGTTACAGATACAGTTTTTGATAAAGATGAGTTTCCAAGGCCAAATACGACACTAGAAAAACTTCATTCTTTAAAACCAGCATTTGATAAAAATGGCACCGTCACAGCAGGAAATTCGACTGGTATAAACAATGGGGCATCAGCAGTAATTTTAATGTCTGAAAAAAAAGCCAGTGAATTAATGTTGAATCCTATGGTTAGAATCATCGCCTGGGCAGAAGTAGGGGTTGAACCTAGTTTAATGGGGACTGGGCCAATAGAAGCATCTCTAAAAGTGCTTAAAAAAGCAAATTTAAAAATAGAAGATTTAGATTTAATAGAAGTCAATGAAGCTTTTGCAGCACAGGTGATTTGTATAAACAGAAAATTAGGGTGGGACGTTGAGAAAGTAAATGTCAATGGCGGTTCAATAGCATTAGGCCATCCAATTGGTGCTTCCGGTGCAAGGATCCTTACGACATTAATTTTCGAGATGATAAGAAGAAAATCTCATTATGGATTAGCAACATTATGTATTGGTGGAGGGATGGGAATCGCAATGATTGTCGAAAATATTAATAGTTAAATCTTATATTAATCGAGGTGGGCATGAAAGGAAAAATAGCTTTAGTTACTGGAGGAACCCGAGGCATCGGCTCTTCTATAGCTAAAATGCTACATAATGAAGGATTGAAAGTTATTGTTATATCAAAAAATAAATCATTGGGTGAAAAATGGATAAATGATTCTCATGCAGAAGGATATGATGATTTAATATATTTCCAATGTGATATAAATGACTATACCTCATGTAATAGCCTCATTTCACAAATAATCAATGAATATGGCTCTATAGATGTATTGATTAATAATGCAGGCATTACAAGGGATAGAACATTTAAAAAAATGTCCATTGAAGACTGGTCAATTGTATTAACAACAAATTTAGTTAGCCTATTTAACATCACTCAACCAATTGTAAGTAAGATGATAGAGAGTAAATATGGAAGAATAGTTAACATTTCGTCGGTTAATGCAGAAAAAGGACAGTTTGGTCAAACTAATTATTGCGCGGCTAAAGCTGGAGTTGTAGGTTTTACCAAAGCATTAGCATTAGAACTAGCAAGCAGCGGAATCACAGTAAATGTTGTATCCCCAGGATATACTGAGACCGATATGGTATTGGGGAAAATACCAACGACCACTCTGGGAAATATTTTAAAAGAAATACCAATTAAAAGACTCCTAAAACCTACTGAAATAGCCGAAGTTGTACGCCTACTGATACAAGAGGATTCTACCTACATCACGGGAGCAAATTTCAACATTAATGGGGGTTATTATATGTAGCAGGTGTTATTGAAAACCATTAAGGAGTTAATAATCATGAGCTGTGGAATTACAAGTATCGGGCTATATATACCCCCTCAAACAATAACATCATCCCAAATATCTAAAGAAACTGGGATTCCTGAAAGCATATTGATAAATAAATATGGAATTAGTAAAAAGCGAAGAGCTCGCAGTCATGAAACAAGTTATTTTATGGGAATTAAAGCGGCTGAAGATGCTTTGAAAAAATCCGAAATAACCGCTACAGACTTGGATGTAATAATTTGGGTCGGGAGCCAGAATACCGAGAAGTTTATGTGGGTTACGGCGATTAGTTTAGCTTCGGATCTAGGTGCTGATAATGCCTGGGCATTTGATATGACCGCTTTATGTGGATCAATGCTGGCAGGGATATCCATTGCAAAATCATTATTAGATTCGCACCAAGAGTACAGCAACATTCTTCTTGTTGGAGGATGTAGAGACATAGATTATTTAGATACAAACAACCCAAACACACACTTTCTATTAGATTTAAGTTCTGGGGCAGCGTCAGTTTTAATTAGCAATGAAAATTGTAGCAACACTATATTAGGGGATAGTTTCAAATGTGATGGCTCTCTATCTAATATGTGCTATGCAACGCGAGAAACAAAAAAAACACATGGCAATCGTGACATGCAAATAAGATTTCTCATGAATGATTCTGAGAAATTCAAAAACACGTTGAACATGACATCAATAAATAACTTTGAAACTGTAATAAAAAATGCATTGAAAAAATCCAATATGACTCCGAGTGATATTGACTATCTTGCAATTTTGCATATCAAGAGGTCAGCACATGAAGAAATATTAAAAAGAATAAACTTGGAAAATTCAAAATCATTATACCTGTCAAACTTTGGCCACATGGAGCAATTTGATCCCATTTTGTCATTATTTTTAGCAGAATCAAAAGGTTTAATTAATAAAGGAAGTAATGTGGTATTGGTTAGTGCTGGCCTTGGGTTTATTTGGGGAGCAATTGTAATCTATTATAAATAATTTAATAAAATATCGAGGCTCATATGAATAAAATATTTACTGCAAATGATGCTGTAGCAAGAGGCGCGTTTGAGTCAGGTGTTAAGGTCGCTACTGGTTATCCTGGTACACCATCAACATCAATCATCGATGATATTATGAGGGATTATAAAGATATTTATTGCGAATGGTCTGTAAATGAGAAGGTAGCATTAGAAGTCGCAATGGGGGCATCATTTTCTGGTGCTAGAAGTTTAGCGGTAATGAAGACCGTTGGTTTAAACGTAGCTCACGATGCCTTGATCTCAGCAGCACAATCACAGATAAACGGGGGCCTTGTTATTGTAGTTGCTGACGATGTCGGAAGAATAACCGATGATTATAATGATTGCCGTTATTACGGTAGAAGCGCCGGCGTTCCGATATTGGAACCAAGTGATAGTTTAGATGCACTAAAATTGACAAAACTTGCATTTAAATTAAGTGAATTATACAGTCTCCCTGTGATAATCAGACTTACTACTGTTACGTGTAAAACTAGTTCGCTTGTAAATATAGATGAAAACTATCAATATTCAGCGAGCAAAAACTTGAAATTTAAAAGTAGCTGCTATGCCGTATTAACCACTACAACGATCATGGGAATGAAAAACAGTGATAATCCGAAAGTTACAAGATTCAATAATGATTTTGTTCATTCGATGGATAGATTGACAGACAATTTATCAAATAATAGCAACATCAACCCTATTGAGTTAAAAGATAAAAAAATTGGTTTTATAACATCTGGCGCATCATACCTCTACTTGAAAGAAACGTTACCTGATGCCTCCATACTTAAACTTGGCGCTATACACCCCCTACCCATAGGATTGATAAAAAAAATATCCACCTATGTGGATAAATTATATGTAATTGAAGATGGGCAATCTGTCATCGAAAAAGAAATAAGATCCATGGGCATTAACATTGCTAAAGACGTTGATCTCAAAAAATTCCCAGATTTCACATTCTTCACCCCGGAAATAATAAAAAGCAAATTCCTAGTGAATAATATCGTTGCACAACCATTGCAAGACATTCCATTTAGGCTGCCAATGAATTGCGCTGGCTGCTCTCATCTGTTTGTATATTATATACTGAAAAAATATCACCTTAAGGCAACTACAGATGTAACTTGTGGCGGGTTAGGTATTTTTCCACACATCAATGCATTCACTAATGCTAAACATATGGGAAGTTCTATCGGAATAGCGCACGGTTTCAATTGCGCTAATGATGATAAAGAGAACTATATAGCCGTTATAGGGGATGGAGGTTTTTGGGCTACAGGTATAAATGGTTTAATAAATCTTACTTTCAATAAGGGTAATACAAAAGTAATCATCGTCGATAATCAATGTATCGCAATGACTGGTGGCCAGGATGTCCCATCCTCCAGACCTGAATATTCATCGTCACTCGATATAAAAGAGACTTGTCATGCTTTAGGCATTCAAGATGTAATAGAAGTCGATCCTTATAAAATTGATGATTTTGAAAAAGACGTAATTTCCTCACTCAATAGAGATGGGAACGGGGTAATTATCGTCAAAAAAGAATGCCTAGTTAAGTTCAGACCAGAAGTAAAAGGACAGTGTACAATAGATAACGAAGCCTGTTTGAAATGCAAAGCTTGTCTTCAAATCAGTTGTCCCGCTCTGGAAATATTAAAAGATAATGGTGAAGAGAAGATACATATTGATCCTGGTCTGTGCGTGGGATGTAAATTATGTCAAACAAACTGTAAAAATGGGGCAATAAATTATGAATCAATTCAATAAACTAAATATAATATTTTGTGGTATTGGTGGCCAAGGTATTGTCTCGCTTGCTAAACTAACTCATAAAATACTATTTATTGAAGGGTATGAAGTTAAATGCTTCGATGTCATGGGATTAGGGCAAAGAGGAGGAAGTGTTTCTTCTCATCTTCGGTTCTCTAAAGAAAAAATCTTATCACCTTTAATACCCGTAGGTCAGGTTGATTATCTAGTCGGCCTTGAACAAACAGAAGTACTGAGAAACATACATTATTTATCAACTGATGGATACTTAGTTGCGAGCGATTACAAGTTAACTTCGCCTAGCGTCAATGCTGGCTTGGAACGTGATACCCCTTACACCGTGAATGATGTATGTGCCACCAAAAAAATAAAAAAAACAATTTTTTATAAAAATATTCTAGAGAGTGAAAACATAAGTTACGTGAATCTTAATTTTTCCTTATTGTCTATATTATTATGCTTGCTAGATTATGATTTAGAGTCTGCAAAAGAGACTATAAAGACAATCATTCCACAAAATAGGATCCAAGAAAATATTCTTGCTTTTGAAAAAGGAATAGATTACTTCAAAAAGCAAGCCTAAGTTGAATCATATAACCCGGAGTTAGAAATGGAGCTTATGAAAGATCGATATTCATCTGTGACAATGTACCAAATAAAAACACTTATATTTGCAATTCCATTTTTAATGGGATTAGGAATTGATTTATATGTTCCCTCATTACCTGCAATAGCAAACTCATTTAACTCACCGAAAACTGCGGTACAACTATCTATTGCAACATATATGTTTGGCTATGGGATCGGTCAGTTTTTTTTAGGTATAATTTCCGATTCTTTAGGGAGACGATTAATTCTTAAAATTTGCAGCATAGTTTTTGTCTTATCAAGTTTACTTTGCATTTTTTTATCTCCATCAATTTACTGGTTAAATTTTTGGCGATTTATTCAAGGATTAAGTATTGCCGGACTTGCTGTTGTTGCGCGCGCTATGATTGTTGATGTCTTTTCTGGAAAAGATTTATTTAAATTTACGAATTACTTTGGGCTATGTTGGTCACTCGGCCCAATAATAGGCCCTAATATTGGCGGATATTTACAAAATTATTTTAACTGGCAAGCTAATTTCCTTTTCTTTGCTGTTTATGGTCTCGTTCTGGCCTTTGTATCTTTCAATAGATTCCCTGAGACCAATAATAATTTAAAAAAAATAGGTGAATCATTCAACACGGACAATATAAAAACAGTAGCTTTAGATAATCGCTTCTTGATTTATTGTTTTATAGGTGGTGTCGGGTATGGGGTTATTGTACTTTTTAATGTTGTGGGCCCATTTTTATTACAAAAAAAGTACTTAATTACTCCTATCCAATATGGGCACTATGCTCTATTGCTCGGGTTTGCATATTTTTTGGGTTCATTAACAAATAAAAAACTAGTTGACACACATAAAAATGGTGACATTTTGATGTTAGGGCTTAGTGCATGTGTTGCAATCAGCATTACATTTTCATTATGGTCACAATATTATGTCTCTTCTTTAAAAATCATCATTAGCGGTCTCTTCCTTATTTTCTTTTTCATAGGATTTATTGTCCCAAATACTTTAGCTAACTCAATGAAAATTTTCCCATCAAGAGCCGGCACTGCAAGTTCAATTTTCGGTACGCTAACAGGAGTCATAGTTTCGGTAATATCGTCTGTAGGCTCCGCCACCATATTACTGACGGCAAGCTCACTTTTCTTTAATTACATTTTTTACTTCCTCATTTCTCTTTTTCTTTTTTTAATAATAAAGATTAGATTTATTTCAATGAATGGAGATAACAATGAATAGAGAAGTATTTCAATTATCCATCTATGGAGCAACTTTTGTTGGCCTGCTGGATGGTGTTTTAGATTTAGCACAAATTAAAAAGTATGGCGATTTTGGAATTGGTGCAATAGAAAGATTAGAGGGCGAGCTAACTCTTTCTAATGGTATTTTTTATCACGCAAATTCTGACGGCGACATTCAAACTCCTGAACCACATTTTAAAACTCCAAAGATGACAGTGACGAAATATATTGCTGACAGAAAATTCACTATTGATGAAGAAATTACTTATCCAACTTTTAAAAAAATCCTGATGGGAAAACTACCTTCTTTAAATTACATATATGCAATTAGAGTAAAGGCAACTTATAAATGGGTGAAATTAATGTCTTATCCAAAACAGGTGAAACCTTATCCAACAATTGATGTAATCTCTGGTAACAAGATAATTAATACAATTAATAATATAGAAGGGAGCATGATCGGAT
This sequence comes from Rahnella sp. BIGb0236, assembly GCF_004364755.1. Classification (NCBI taxonomy): domain Bacteria; kingdom Pseudomonadati; phylum Pseudomonadota; class Gammaproteobacteria; order Enterobacterales; family Yersiniaceae; genus Rahnella; species Rahnella sp. BIGb0236. The sequence goes on along the minus strand of NZ_SOAO01000007.1, from coordinate 63,287 downwards.
TTTATACACCTTTACCACTAGTAGATTTATGTGGCCCTAGTTTACATTTTCATTTCTTTGATAGTGAACATAAGTTTGGAGGACATATTGTTGATTTTTGTTTTTCTGGCATCACAGTCGAATATCAATATAAAAACACGTTAAACATTCAACTTCCTGATAATGATGATTTTCATAAAAGTAATCTAGATGGAGTAAAAGAACAACTTGATAAAATAATTTCTTCTTTAGCTAACTCATAAGAAAATCGGAGGCAACATGCTTAATTCAAATGAAATTGATAGTTACACTCAAATATCCACAAGCCAAACATTGTGCAGCGGTTTGTTAGAAACCAATTTCAAAGTCAAAGACTTATTGAATTACGGTGATTTTGGATTTGGCGCTACGGCAGGAATGCAGCATAATATAATGATCTTGGATGGGGAAATAATATCCCCGACACTTGATTTTATTGATGAACATGTAGCTATTAGTTTTATATCACACTTTACACTAGATGGTAACTTACAGATAAATAATGCGATGGGCATTAAGGAACTGCGCAATAAAATTAAAGATAATTTCAATTCAACAAATATCATCAATTTAGTTAAAATTAAAGGTAATTTCGATTTTGTGAAAACTTCTTCATTTCCTAAGTTTTCAAGGCCATACCCTGTAATCACAGCTGACATTGTTAATCGATCAGTTAATAGCTGCCATTATTCAACATCAGGTACCCTACTGGCTTTCTGGCTTCCTGAATTTTGCAAATGCATTAATGCAGGAGCAGGAGGATTGCACATTCATTATATAAGTAATGATAAAATGATTTGCGGACATGTTTTGGATTGCAATATTTCGTCAGGAACTGCTGAGTTTTCATCCAAGCACACAATATCATTAAAACTACCTGAAAGCTCTGAATTTCAAAACCTAGAGTTAGGAAGTAATGATGAACTTATCGATAATAGAATAGAAGCCTGGGCCAAAGATGGTGTTGGTGGTAAAGAGCTTTGAGGATCTATATGAATACGGACATTGAAAATTCATTCTCTCGTGAAAAGTACTTTCACCCTCCATAATAATTATTTGTGATCCTTATATAATTTATTAGCATATAGAAATGTTTATTGTAACTTATTGAATTTATTGCATTTAAGTTGACATTTTTTTCGCCCTTGCTTTTAAAGGCTTAATGGTATTAATGTAAAGGAAATATATTGAACAATGTTAGGTATATAATGAATTACATACAGTTAAAGAATGGTTATTCATCTCTAGAAGTATCTGATGACAGGCCCAAGCTGCAGCTTTCGGATATGGAAACTCAGAACACTCTTAAAAGAAACAATCATCTAATTCAAAGTACGAAATCATTCTTAATTCATGTTCTTGACAACATTTTGGTAGAAGATAAATTCATTATTTTAAGTGACGAGACAGGAGCAATAATTAATATAATTAGTGACACCCCTATCATGCAACGTTTTTTTGAATGCGGCTTCAAATTGGGCACTAAAATGACTATCGATTCAATAGGAGAAAACGCTCTTGCTCGCTCACTAATAAGTAAAAATATAAATATATCCAGACCTGACCAACATCAAATCAATTTTTTAAAACAATGGACTGAAATTGGAACGCCAATTATTGTAAATGATGACATTGTAGGTGCAATTTCCATATACATAAAATTTGAAGAAGATATATCACACTGTAACCTAGTCATTGATTTAATATCAAGATACATTTCAGCTCTATTAGAAAAAGAAAGTTTATCTAAATATAAAACTGACAAAACCCGTTTTTTTGGATACCTGATATTAAACAATGAGTTCGGATTGACACCTAAGGAAATACAAATTTTATACGAATTATTTCGTGGTGAAAAGTTATCTTCGCTGCCAAAAAAATTATTCGTATCGACTAATACTATAAAAACGCATTTAAAAAACATTTATAGCAAATTAAATGTAAAAGGATATAAGGAATGTTTATCTCTGATTGATGGTGTAATCATGGATAAATTACGAAACTCATAGTAACCGTTTACCATAAAGGCTAATTATTAAATATATTATCGATCTCTTATCTATTATTTATCTGCGTTATGGCGTCATATTCAACTTCCGTCATGGCCGCTGATGCCTGTGAAGTTGTATTATGCATGTACGGTAAAGCAACCGGGAACAATGGGGGCAATGAATTCTATTCTGCTGAACGCGCATTCTTTAATATCTTCAAAAAGACCAAGCACAGTTTTCTTCCGAGCATACTGCCGATATCATAAAATCCTCTTTAATTGAATGTGATCCGGCAAACCCGGCAATTATCAGCAAGATTATCAATAAATTTTGCCGCATGCGTGGTTAATTAACGGAGGTTATCTTTATGACCAAACCGGGTTTTATTCAGCATCCCTGGACACGTCAGCGCGGAGATTCCATGCGCGCAGCCCGTGTTATTGAGCACATTGAAAATGAGGCAATGCACGGATGCGGCCTTTATTATGAAATTTATCACTATCGCGTTGTCTGCCGGTTATTGCAGTTGCTGCAAACGCTGAACGCCAGCGACAGAATAACGCTGACAGAGGAAGCTAACCGGCGTGGGTTTACGCTGGATGAAATCAGCATTAAAGAAAGTCGTCAGTGTTATTCCAACATCATCAGGGAAATCCGCGAGAGCCACTATTAATCCCTGCCTTAATTTTATTCGCAGGTCCCCTATAGCGCCAAAATATTTCAGCCGAGTCCGGCTTGAGGCGTGGCGGTTTTCAGGTTTTTACGGCCCAGCACATTTTTCGCGGATTAAGGCGTGAAGAAATGGGGCCGTAAAAATGAGGCAGCGGACAGAACTATTTTCGCGGGTTAAGGAGCGAAAATAGTTCAGGCACCGCGCCTCACCGGCAAACAGCCGCGCCCACGCGGATTTTGCAGGCCGGGGGGAGCCGAATAAATTTCGCCGCCCCAGCGAGCGGAAAGCTGTCGCCCACGACAGCGGTTTATTTGGGGGGCATCGCCCCGCACACCGTCGCAGCTAAGTCTCCGGCCAAAAGCCGGTCGCGCGTAGCGGGCGACGGTGTGCCGCCGTTGACGTCGGGGGTTTTGGCGCGGCGTCCAGCCGCGACATTACCCCCATGTGACATTACATAAGGGCGTCCAGCCCGCATGTACTGGCGCAGGCCGTTTCGAGCAGGGAAGCATGCTTTCCGGCACATGGCCGCATAGCGGCCACCTTCTTTACCCCATACGCTCGCCCCACCTTTTCGCCCGACACCGTGGGGCGAACTGATGGGGCGATGTCATGGGGCGAACCGCTGACGAAGGAGGCATCGTGATTTTGAATAAGCTGACGGTTTCACTGTCGCCGATAGTGAATGGCGCGCTGAGCTTCATTGGTTTTATGCAACAGCATCAGCTGATGCTGGCGCTGTTATCCGGGCTGATGATGCCGTTTTTCGCGTCAATGAAAAGCGATGAACGGCAAAAAGCCCCGTTGTGGCAAAAGCTGATTATTGCTTTCTCCATGGTCTGTTTTCTTTGCGGTACGATGGGGCCGGTTGTTATCTGGATTTTCCAGTGGCTTTATCGGGGCCGTGTTATCGCCAGCATTCCCGTTCTGGCATGGCCGGTGCTGATTACCTTTACCGTAACAGGTTTTATTTTCCATATTCTGCTGCGCAGGGTATTAACCCCTGAGTTAGACAACATAAAGAAACGCCTCGTCAGGAAAACCACGCTTGAACGGGAATTGCGCACCGATGTCCGCACGGTGAAATCCCTGCTGCCGGAAACACTGCATTATGACCCACTGGATTATATCGACCTGAACAACGGGTTATTTATCGGCATTGACCGCGATAAACAACCGATGTACCTGCCGTTAAAAGACTGGCAAAAACAACACGCGGATATTATCGGGACCACCGGAGCCGGTAAAGGCGTTGCTACCGGGATATTGCTTTATCAAAGCATTCTGGCCGGTGAAGGCGTATTTGTTATGGACCCCAAGGATGATGAATGGGCACCCCACCTTTACCGCAAGGCCTGTGAGGATGCCGGCAAACCTTTTGCCTTAATTGACCTGCGAAAACCCCAATACCAGTTAAACCTGATTGAAGAGATCACCGCCGAGGAACTGGAAGAGCTTTTTGTTGCCGGGTTCAGCCTGGCAGAAAAAGGTCAGGAGTCGGACTTTTACCGCATTGACGACCGGAAAGCGGCCCGGATAGCAGCACAATTTGTCACCCGTAATACTGCCTCAACCATCCGGGATGTTTATAACGGAGACTACGTTCAGGGTATTGCAGATAAGATAAAAGCCTTCTTCGGGAAAATTGAAGAGCTGGCCTTACTCAATGCCATCAATGCGCCGACAGGATTTTCGCTTAATACGATATTTGAGGAAGGCGGTTGCTGCTATGTGATTGGCTCAATGCGCAACAGCAAAATCATTACCGCCCAGCGCATGCTGCTGGTTCGCCTGTACCAGCTGGCAGAAAGGCGCGAGCGAGTGAGAGACGTGCCCCGCCCCATTGCTATTTATCTTTCCGAACTGAAATACCATTTATCCAGGCCCGCGCTGGAAGGTTTAGGCGCCGCACGCGATAAAGGCGTGCATATTATTATGGACCATCAGTCGATTGCCGATTTAAAAGACTGTCCGGCAGATTTGAAAGGCGACGCCGTTGTCGGCGCGGTCGTTGAAAATGCCAAATTCAAACTGGTTTATCGGGTCATGGACCCGGACACCGCTGAATGGGTAGCCAGAATGTCAGGCACTATATTAGTCGACGATGAGGTCCGCAAAGCGAAAACCGATGCCGTGCTGACAGAGACTATCGACAGTGAACGCACCATCAGGCAGGCCGAGCGTTTCTTTACCGACAGCAATATGATCCTGAACCTACCCGATTTTGTCAGCTTCATCTTCACGACAAAAACTCTCCCGGCTGCTTCTCTGATTTCGCCCATCAGGGTGAAAAAACGCGAACTGGAGATCTGTGCCGTGTCGCCCGCGATTGCCGCCAACACCGCAACGGTAAATATCACCCTGGATTTTAACGAGGAGGAAACTTCCCCCGGACCCGCATCAAAGACGGATATCACCACAACGCGACCCGATCTTTTTTTTGATAATACGGACGAAGAAGACACAACAACACCGAGCGCCGATAAAGAGGAAAACCCATCATTGTTGGATTTTTAAAGGGGGAATGATGCTGATAACCGCATATAGCGAACGCCAGACGCGACACCGCGAAAAAATACAACGACTGCTGAATTTCCTGAAAGAAGAAACGTACAGTGATTTTAAAACGCTGATGCTGCTGTTTGGCTTCAGGGATCATAAATCGCTGTATTCCCTGCTTTCAAAAGTCGAGGGTATGGGCTTAATACAAAAGCACATCCTGGTATCGCGCACGATGAAAATTTCATTATGGGGCATAACCAGTGACGGACTGGCCGTTGTGTTAACCCCAAACGATGCGCTTTTCCCGGCACGGTTTGAGCCTTCAAAAATCACCGGCTGGACGCTGGAACATCACCTTGATAATCAGACCGCCCGTATCATCCTTGAGCAAAAAGGCGCATCCGGATGGATAAACGGCGATCGCACAACCTTCCTCAGCCGTTATCAGGTCAGTCACCGCCCTGACGGGCTGATTACCCTGCCCGGCGGCACCGTGATCGCCATTGAGACCGAGCGTCGCCTGAAAACCAGAGCCCGTTACCAGTCGATCATCGCCAGCCATTTGCTGGCCCGGACCCGGAAGAACTGGATTTACGTTTTTTATATCGTGCCGGACCCGCAGAAAAAGCGCGGTCTTGAACGGCTATTTGACAGCATTAGGCACGTGATTGTTAACCATCAGCACATCCCGTTGGAAACCCGCCACCGAAATGTCTTCCGCATCTATACGATCGACGAGCTACACCGCCTTGATGTAGGCAGCTATATATAGTTCTTCTGTATTACCAACTTCCCCAACCCGCCCACCAGCAACGTAACGACCGGAAGTAATGCCCTTCCGAAATACTCCCCCAAAATCAGAACAGACAGGAGTCCAGAATGAACAGAGAAACTGACCGACTTTCGGACGTACTGACCGAAATGAGCGCAAAAGCGCTGGTGACATGGATGACACATTCCGCATTGCAGGACATACCGCGCGAAGCATTACTGGCTCGCGGCAACGATTTTGTGTATGCCCTGCACGCAAATTTTGTGCTGCTGCGTGACGTTCTGTCAGAAACTCTGCAGGATATTGAGCAACAGAGCCATGACCTCGAAGAAAGACTGAATAATCTGGAACAGTGGCTCCAGACACTCCAGACAGAGACTGATAATTTAGAATAACTACCTATTAATCTCTATTCGCGTAACTTCTTTATTCCGCTGGAGGGACATGACTGTTCGGTGCTCGCCTGGCTGCGCTCCGCCTCACTCGTGTCTCTACAGCGTTACTGTTTTAAGCGGCCCTACACGCAAAGCCGCATTCCGTTGCGACTCTTTCCTGCTCAGATTTTATCCATCAAATAACGATGCGCTTTGGATGCTGCACTAGCGGCCTTGAAAATATAGCGTTTGTCGTTCTTCAGTGCTTTCAGCCAGGAAGCGATGTAGCTTTCATGCTGAACCTCTCCAGCGATCCCCAGATCCGCCATCAGGAACGCGCTTCCCAGCTCGGCGATCAACTCCTCAAAAGCATATTCCTCACTGCCAAACTTCCCTTTCATCTCACGATTCAGGCGACTTTTTCCCCCGCTCCAGTGAACCAGCTCATGCAGGCCCGTAGTGTAGAAATTGGCGTCATCGCTAAAAAGACGACGGTCCGGTAAATGGATTTCGTCGGTTGATGGTGCGAAAAAGGCGTTCTGTCCCTTCTCAATGATGGTTGCACCACTGTTACGGAAAAGCGCTTCCGCCTGCGGTATCGGCTCAAAGGTCTCTGCCGGGAAAACTACTTCGTCACTCAGAGGCAACCCGTCAATTTGCTCAACATTAAACACGATGAACGTCTTCAGCATCGGGATATAGTCAGTTTCTCCTTCGTCATTTTCCCTTTCCAGCATGGTATAGAAAATGGCTGTTGTGCCGTGTTCTCCATTACGTACCTGCCCGCCTTCCGCTTTTGCCTGTTTGTAGGTCATCCAGCGCGAATCATTGAATCCCTGTTCTGACGCACTGCACCACAGCAACATGATATTCATCCCACTGTAAGCCGCTCCAGTTGAGTAATTTGAAGGCAATCCTGACATACCCGGTACGCGCTGCCACGGGCAGGACCACGGCTTAACACCTGCTTCAAGGGCAGAAATGATGCTGTCAGTTACTGACTGATAAATATCGGTTTTAGTTCTGGAAAATTTCGTTTTTGAGGAGCCTGACTGCTCCAGCGGGGATACGCTGGTCGCCGTTGCGGTGTTAGGGGCGCTAGTCTGGGTATGCAGGGAAATAGTCATGTTTTTTCTCCGTCAGTGATGTGACTTTCGTCTTCGTATCGCCTGACGGTTCACTTTCCCGGCATCGTTCCGGCATGCAAGGGCGCAGAATGCGTGCCATTTACCCTTGCGGGACGGGTTGTGTTGGGAAACGATTAGCCGGAAGCAGATACGGGAACGAAAAGCACACAGGAGAAAAAATCAGTCCCTGCAGATACGGATGTAGCGCCCCTTGCTCCGCAGCAGTGAAACAGGGTTAGGGCTAACAAGTAGCTATGAGCAGTAATTAGTTACATTTTTTAATATTTTAAGTATAAAATAAAACCAAAGCACAAATGATTGATTACGCATCTTTGCAACTGGAAAAATTTTGTGAATTGCTCTCTGCCTGTTTAGTTGATGGTTGATTCTGATTAGATAGTTACGAACATAAGAGCGTTAGCGAGCAGTGGCAACAGCTAATCGCCTGAATTCACAGTCATAAAAAATCCTAATGAATTGATATTAAACAAAATAAATAAATTATAAATGGGTGCAGATGAGGGGGGCTCATGCGTATTCATCAGGTTAAAATCAAGAATTTCCACTTTTTAGCTGATGCTGCGTTGGCTCTAGAAGATCATACAATTGTTATTGTCGGGCGAAGTAATAGTGGGAAAACGTTTCTGTCGGAGTGAATAGACCCTAGTTTCCTAGACGGTTCTGTGCCTCATGAACCAGGCACTTTCATAAACTGCAGGGGGCTGATCCTCACAGGCACTGTGGCGGCGTTTAGCATTATAAAACATCTCGATATAATCGAAGATATCCGCCTTCGCTTCTTCCCTATTTTTATAGATCCGTTTCTTTATGCGTTCCCGTTTTAGCAACTGGAAAAAGCTTTCTGCCACTGCGTTGTCATGGCAATTACCCCGACGACTCATGCTGCTTTTTAAATTGTGAGCTGTCATAAAATGCTGACATCTTTCGCTCGTATATTGAGAGCCCTGATCTGAATGGATTAATACTTCTGCCGTTGGTTTACGTCGCCATACCGCCATCAGTAATGCATCCATTACTAACTCAGCGGTCATTCGTCCGCCCATGCTCCAGCCGATAACCCTGCGTGAGAAGAGATCAAGAACAACAGCCAGATACAGCCAACCCTCATGCGTCCTTATATAAGTCATGTCACTCACCCAATGCGTATTTGGGGTAGGGACAACGAACTGGCGTTCAAGGTAATTTGGACTGGCAAAAGAAGGCTTTCCGCCACCGTAATAGCGTCGTTTTCGGTATCCAGTCTGAGATGCTAGTTCAGCGAGCCTCATCAGGCGCGCGATCCTGTTACGTCCGACGCATTCACCCAGATCTTTCATATCGAGCCAGATTTTTCGATAGCCGTAAACTTTACCGCTTTCAAGCCACAGTTGTTTAATCAAGCCTGTTTGTCGTTCATCTTGCCGTGTTCGCAAAGATTTAGGCCGCTTTAGCCACTGGTAATAACCGCTGTGATGGAGGCCAAGAACCAGACATAACCGGCGTACAGCATAAAAGGACAACATTTTTTTAATGAAGGCGTACTTCAGCCTGACGTTCTTGCAAAGTACGCGGCGGCCTTTTTTAAGATATCCCGCTCTTCAGTTACTCGCTTAAGTTCTTGCCTGAGGCGCTTTACTTCATGCTGAAGTGCATCGTCCTGCTTACGCTGCGACTCGGGCTTCTGGTAGCGCTTAACCCAGGCGTAAAGACTATTAGTGGATACACCAAGTCGAGAGGAGACCTCAGATACAGGGTACCCCTGCTCAGTAATCTGTTTTACGGCTTCAATTTTGAATTCTTCAGTGAACGTTTTGACTGACATAAACACTCCTTCATTAGGCCTCCATTATGAGGCAAAAAAGTGTCTACGAAACCCGGGTCTATTCACTACACTTGGAAGTTTCTATCAAAGTGGATACTATTCATGACTAAAAAGCAACATTAATACAGATTGTCAGCAGCCGTTATTGCAATCTTCGTTAACAAATATTATAAGCATTAGCATCATATAAGCGGCTAATGCTTAATTTTGAATTATTTCGCAATGGCAGCGGCGGGCAGATTTAGGGGGGCAGTACGATGATGCGTCGATTGTTCATAGTCGTAGGCTGCACTAAATAATACCGCCTCAGAGAATGGACGTCCTGCAATCTGCAGTCCTGTGGGCAAGTTCCCCCGAGTATTGCCCATCGGTACCGTGATTGCCGGAAGACCCGCTTGCGCGATCACCGGGTTATCATTCCCTCCGTCGCCGGTCATTTTTGTCAGCAGACGAGGGGGCTGAGTCCATGTCGGGTAAATAAGCACGCTTAAATTTTCGCGGTTCATTGCGCCTACGATGGCGGCGCGGAGTGCGGAAGTATTCTTCTCATCATTACGTTCTGCAGGGTTATCCTCCGGGTTTGGAACGCCGACCTGAGCTTTGAGGAACTGACTCAGTTCACCCAGATACTGCCCCGACTTCACCACTTCGGCAAAACTTTTGACAGAACGGTCAGCCCCTTCCGCTTGCAGATAAGTGTTCAGGTCATATTCCATCCGGTTAGGCCAGGGAATGTCTGTGAGTTTTTTAAAGTCCGGAAGATTAACTTCCACCACCACAGCACCCAGTGTACGCAGGTCATCTTCAGCCTGCTGGAAACGTTGCATCACCTCCGGGTCCGCATTTTTCGCATCAATAACCTGCCGCATCACACCAACACGCATACCGTTCAAGGCTCCACGTCTGAGGACTGCCGCGCTATCAAAAGAGGGAGCGGTCCTTGCCGCTTGAGTGGACGCATCTTTAGGATCGTAACCATAAGTGGCCTGATAGAGTAAGGCGGCATCCGATACCGAACGTGCGATTGGCCCGAGTGTATCTCGCGTTAACCAGATAGGAATGACGCCGTCTCGCGAACTCGCCCCCAGCGTAGGGCGCAGCCCGACGAGATTCTGCAATGCACTTGGCCCGCGAATAGAGGCACCCGTGTCAGTGCCCAGCCCAGCCACACCAAAATTAGCGGCAACGGCGGCAGCCGTACCACCGCTTGAGCCACCAGTGGTGCGTAAAGGGTCGTAAGGGTTGCGCGTCAACCCACCCAGCGAACTATTGCTGTAATCCGGCGTCCACGCAAACTCTGCCAAATTCGACTTTGCCAGCACAATCGCCCCGGCCTTCTCAAGACGTGTGACCTGAGTGGCATTATCAGCAGGAAGGTTGTTACGCATCGATTTTGACCCTGCAGTCGTCGGCATTCCTTTCACATCAATATTATCTTTCACAATGAGCGGTGTGCAGGCCAGCGGCAGATTTTTTTCTGTCGGGCTGCGATCTATTTCGCGTGCACGGTCAAGGGCTTTGGGGTTGGTGGCAATAATCGCGTTAATCGGAAGCATGCCGGCATGATCGAACGACGAAATGCGGCTGAGATAGGAAGAGACTATCGCTTCGCAGCTCACCTTGTTATCCAGCACAGCCTGCCGGATGGAACTGATTGTTGCCTCATTAAGCGTAAAACCGCTGTTTTGGCGGATCATCTCCTCTGCAGAGGAGGAATAACTCGTGAAATTTGCTAACAACAGACCGATGGTTATCACACTTCTTTTAACGGTAGACATCATATATCCCCTGAACACACTGTGAATTAATCTCGGTGGTTTGTCCTGCACAGGCCTCGCTAGTCTGACCTTTATCCACTGCAGTTTTTTTAAGACACCGCGATCGTTTGCCGTTCGTCGGAAGCGAACTCCGCTTCACTGGTTCCACCTTAGGGAAATAAAACGTTGAATGAACCTGTCAAAAATAACAGGCTGCCCTATAAAAACGGCATGTGGTAAGCATCATTTTTTTCAAAGTAAAAACTGGAATGCTTCTTGCTTGTTTAACCTGCCTGTGACCCGGTAGCCATCACGAAAGCAGCCAGTGGGAATCGTCTTAATGACGAGGGCAGATATTGCTTCAGCCCGGTGCAACTTACGCCGGGTGGTGCATCGATTAGTGACCGGGGAATCTAATGATATGCATTTATCGTCAAAACAACACCGCGCATTGAGTAAAATTTTGGCCCTCCAGTCCACGGCGACTCACCCTGATACTCTCAGGGAAAACATCGGACCACTGATTCTGGACGTTCTTAACGCGGACACCTATTCCTCCCTGGTGTGGAGTGAGCAGAAGGGAGTATTCGAAAAAGCGATTGGTGTGAATGAAACAGTGGACAGACTCAATGCCTGGAACCATTATTTTCGCCATATTGACCCAATCACCTTGCCTCTTATGCGCAGAAAAAGCGCAACAGCAGCCACCCAAATATTGCATCAGCGTGAGCTGATGCGGACTGAGTTTTATAATGATTTTCTGCGTCCCCAGCATCAGCACTGGGGCATCAACGTATATTTCTTTCACGAAGGTCAATGCGTCGGGGATTTTCGTATCTGGCGAAAGCGCGAACGGGGTGATTTCGTGAAGAACGATGCCGATATCCTGAACCTGCTGGCAGCATCGATGCCCGCCACATTGCATCGATTAAATCGCATGAAAGATCCCGCCCCCGAGGATTTTCTCCGGGCACCGCAGACGACTGAAGAAGTTCTTCAACGCGTCATGCAATTAAGTCGTCGTGAAGCAGAGATCGCCTGTTTGGTTGCTGAAGGTCTGGCTGATAAAAACATATCAGCCCAGTTGGGTATCGGCGTTACTACGGTACGCTATCACATGGGGAATATCTTTGAGAAATGCAAGGCACGAAACCGGTCGATGGTCGCCGCCAGGATTAAAACCATCGGCGCTTCCTGACAGAATTTATAGTAGAGGGTATTAAGGGGGTATAAGAGATAGAAATATCCTGCTGCGACCCGGAAATCTGAAGTAAAACTAAATTCAGACCTTATCCCTGCAATATGCCAGGCTAAGGTCTGATTTCTACATTTCCGTAGTGGGCGTCGAACGCAGATTTTTGTGCATGCACCACTTAACACACAGAATCATTATCAGTGACAATGCAGCAATGGCTGCTCCCGCCAGGACAACCGCCACGTATCCCCAGCCCGCAGCTATGACGCCGCCGCCCACTGCAGCCCCAGCTGCATTGCCTAGATTAAAAGCCCCAATGTTGACAGATGAAGCCAGATTCGGCGCATCAGCAGCAGCGGACATGACTTTCACCTGTAAGGCCGGGATCATCGCGAAACTGGTACATCCGCACAGGAAAATCAGTATCGCGGCGGGAATGCTGTATGGCAACGCAAACGCGAGGAGCACCAGTACGCATGACAGCGAAGCTAAGGAAACTATCAGCGTTCCTTCGACGGACCGGTCGGAGAACTTACCACCAATCCAGTTTCCGGCACACATCCCTACACCATAGGTTGTCAGCATTACAGTGATGAATTGTGCGGAAGCGCCATTTTCTGTCCGCAAAATGGGTGAGATGTAAGTTAATACCGTGAATTGCGCACTGGAAATCAGCGCCGTCAGCCCCATGGCTGCAAGCACCGGTCCGCGTTTGAGTACCGACAACTCTGCCAGTGCATTTCCCGTTTTTGATGGCGCAATGGCAGGCAATGTTGAGCGCAGTGCAACAATCGAGACGAGACCGACCACCACCATACTCCAGAATGTCGCCCGCCAGCTGACAGTTTCACCCAGCCAGGTCGCGGCCGGTACGCCCAGCACATTCGCGATCGTAAGCCCCATAAACATCGCGGCTACCGCACCGGCCTGTCGTCCTGGCGGCATCAGACTCCCCGCCACAACGGCACCGACCCCGAAATATGTTCCCTGACACAACGAAGCAATCAGTCTTGCTATCATCAACATGCCATAACCGGTCGCCAGCGCGGCAAGAAGGTTACCCAGAATATAAATGGTGATTAGGCCAATCAGTAAGCCACGTCGCGGGAAACGATTACTGGCTAACGTCACCAACGGAGCTCCCAGCGTGACGCCCAGCGCATAGGCGGTAATTAACAGGCCGGCTGCTGGTATCGATACGCCCACCCCGTCGGCCATCAGTGGCAAAATACCCATGGGTGAAAATTCCGTCAAACCAATGGCAAACGATCCCATTGCTAACGCAAGAAGAGGAAGTGTAGATTTCATTTTTTTCTCAGGTAAATACTGTGCAATGCAGTAAAAGGCAGGCCCGGTTCTCCGAAAAACCCGCCAGATGAATGGAGTGATTGCAAAGATATCAAAGGTGAAGAAGGACGGTTCCCGTAGCCTGACGCGAAGTCAATCGTTGATACGCATCTTCAAACTGCTCAAGCGGATAAACACTATCGATGGACGGCCGTAATAATCCCTGTTTGATAAACTCCTGTAAAACGTCAAGCACGCTGGCGACATCCTCATCTGTCTCAAGCCAGGCGTCATATCCCAATATCCGCTTTTCCTGAATGACGATATCGGCCACATCGACACTGGCTGTCGAACCGCCGACAAAACCAATTGAAACTACTGCACCACGCAAACGGACGGCGTGCAGCAGTTGTCCAAGCAGTTCGCCACCCACCGGATCAAAAGCACAATCAGCTCCCTGACCTTCTGTCATTGTCAGAACAGCGTCATAAAGGTCCTCAGATGACAAGTCGACCACCAGCTGCGCACCTGAATGTTTTGCCTGTTCCGCTTTAGCGGCGGTTGAAACGACCGCAATCGGGATCGCCCCCAGCGCAACCGACATCTGAATGAGAGCATGTCCGACGGAACCGGAAGCCCCTGAAATCAGGATTTTTTGCCCGCTCCGTACGTTACCAATCCTGGTCATAGACTGATAGGCCGTCACATAGTTAATCGGCAACGCCGCGCCTTCATCTAAGTCAAAATCATCAGGTAATACGATGATGCGTTTATCTTCGACCAGCACCCACTGCTGTTGCATTCCATCCTCGGTGATACCCAGCTGCGCGCCACCATAGATGGCAACCCGAGTGCCGGGGGAAAAACGCTCACTTTGTTCAACAATGCCCGAACCATCATTGCTCAACACGAGAGGAGCTTTTGCCATGGCGACAATCCCTGAACGAACCTGATGTGATAATGGATTAACGGTGGCGGCATGCATTTTAACCAGCGTAAAACCTTTTTTTTCAACGGGTTTAGCCCTTTCTTCAAGGTGCATTTCCGGCAGCGGGCCGAAGTGAGTTGATACCAGTGTTTTCATTAAAGCCTCCAGAAAATGAGTGTAGAAATATTTTATTTGTTTATCATGGTGAGATAAATAGGGGTATGATTTACGCTTTGTTGCATGAGATGAACATATGGATCGCTTAACTGCTGCATCGGTTTTACTGGAAACTGTTGCCAGAGGAAGTATCTCAGCTGCAGCCTCGCACCTTGAAATGTCGCGGGCAATGGCGACACGTTACATTCGTCTGATGGAGGAATGGGCCGGAGCCAGATTGTTACACCGTACCACCCGCAGGTTGAGCCTTACGGCAGCAGGAGAAGAAATTTTGCCGGTGTGCAAACAGATGCTGGCTCTGTCGGGCGATGTGAGCGCCTTTGGAAATCAGGCTGAGGATGTACCGAGGGGATTGCTAAGGTTGACGTCTTCGTCAATCTTCGCCGAGTACTGTTTGACGGATGTGCTGATGTCATTTCTCAGGCAATATCCTGCGGTTTCTGTCGATCTGCAAATTGCAGACCGCACATCGAATCTGGCGGAGGACGGAATAGACCTGGCCATTCGTGTGACAAAGCTCATCGATCCCGGTGTGATAGCACGCAAGCTAGGGGAGGTGCGATCGGTCGTATGTGCCAGCCCAGAGTACCTTGCAGCCCACGGTACACCAGGCGATGTGCGTGATCTCTGCGCACACAACTGTCTGTCTTATGCCCATTATGGGCGCAGTACCTGGAGTTTCCGCACGCAGGAAGAAACTATCATTGTCCCGGTATCCGGCAATTTCAGCTCTAACGAAGCCTCCGTTCTGGTTCGTGCAGTGCTGAGTGGGACCGGTATCGCCCTGCTCCCGCGATTTGCGGCTTCCCAGCTTATCTCTGCTGGAAAACTCATTCATCTTCTCCCTGAATTTGAAGTAGAAACGCTGTGCGTATTTGCCGTGTATTTATCCCGCCGGCATATGCCAAGCGCTTTACGTGTACTCATTGAATTCCTTACCGACAATATGTCTTCCCTCCCGGCCATTGCCCCAACAAACAGGTGAATAATTTCAAGCCTGATGTACGTTAAAAAGGGGCCTCAGCCCCTTATGGTTCAATAAATAGCGGCATAAATACGCGCGGGGAAGCTGGCCATCGGGGCTCTTGGTGGCACAGCAGTCAGGTAGGCATCTTTTCCGGCAACGGCCTCTAAATTGGTCATGTCTTCTGCGATAACAATCCCGTGCTTCAGCAAAATATCATGGACCGGGATCGTATCGTTTTTATTAAAATTGTCGACCAGCAAGGCATCAATCCCAACCAGTGCAGCCTGATTTCTGACTAACCAGTTTGCCGCTTCTGTGGTCATATAAGGCGGGTTTTTACTGTATTCCGCTGTACCAAATACTTTGCTTTTGCCCGTGTTCAGCAACACCGCTTTACCTTTTACATTCAGGTTGTGGAATGCAGACACGTCAAAAACATCACTGCCTGGTGCCAGTTTCACGACGATCACCGGGAGATTGACCAGCTTTTCAAGCGGATAATCAGAAATCTTCATGCCTTTCTCATCCGCATGATACGGCGAGTCAATATAGGTTGCAGAGATGCCCAGAAATTTAATCCCGTCAATCAATGCTCCATTTGCATATCGCGGCGCCGTTTTATAGATCTCCACATCACTCAACCCCGGATAAGTTTGCATTCCTGTTTCAAGAGGATGATTAAGATCAACATACTTTTCCGGCGTAGGAAGCGTCACGGCCAGTGCTGACTGGCAAAAGAGTAATGTTGATAAAGCGGTAATGACCCTGTTAGAAAAGAGTATTTTCATAGATAACGTCCTTAAATTTCACGAGGCAGGCGGGTAGCTGTCTTTTTTTTGAAAAGTTTAAATAAATCAACTTCTGAGAAAATAACGGAGAAAATAATTATTACTGTAGCAATCAGATCGGTGTGCTTAACCGCATCACCGAAGAATAATGCAGAACAGGCCATCGAGGCGACAGGCGTTAATGCAACACACATACCCGCAGACGCAGCAGAAATATGACCAATACCTTTAAAAAAGAACATATACGCCAGCGCCCAGACGAACACGCCGTAATACAGCAAGACCCCCGCCTGACCACGCGTAATGCTGAGCAAAGAGAAAGACTGACTTTCATGAACCGCCATCGGCAAGCTGAATACTGCACCTGCAAGGCAGACTCCCGCCGCCATCGTTAAAGGTTTAAGCGAGGTACTGACTTTGTTCGCCACAATAATATTGACAGCATTGGAAAGCGTAGATAAGGACAGAAACACTAATCCGGTTAACGTATTATTACTGCTTCCCTGACTGCCAGGCAGTGTCATCACCACCACGCTGATAATGGCGAGAATGACGGAAATACTGGCGTTTAATTTCAATTTTTCTTTAAAGAAAAGCACCGAAATCACCAGGACAACCGCAGGCGTTGCACTGGTTATCACTGAGGCTGAAATCGCCGTTGTTGTCGGTAGCCCGTATAACAAAAACACGGTGTAAAGGACGGCGCCCAGCAGAGCTAACACACTGATCATCAAACTGTCTTTCAGGCTGATATTGAACCAGTTAGTTTTTTCTCTGAACAGGGTAAATGGCAGAAGAAATATAAACCCTATGGCGAAACTGATGCAGGTGAACGTCCAGGTGGGAATAGAATCCATTGCTTCTTTCGCAACAGGATAGCTTGAACCAACAAGTATAAAGCACATTATGACCGACAGCAATCCGGATATTTTTGTGTACATGTCAAAGCCTTTTAGCAATAAGTGATACTGAGGTTTTTATAAATCCCAGTGAACTGTATTATAATTAAAGAAGTATCAGGTGAATGCGATAAATATGCATTTAACACAATGCAATAGTTGTGCCACATTAATAACCACTGAAATCAAGGCCTGCCTGAAAACAATTAAAAAGAATTCACCATCATAGTGCATGGGTATATTTATTTTGGTGCAATTGAAATTATTCAATATAAGTGGAATTTAATAAAAGATAACTCCATGCACTTCGAGTGGGAATAAATAAGGTATTTGAAGAGATTTTTAGAGGGTAATTCTAATTTTAAAAGGAGGCATGCACCCCCTCATAAAATATTGACTCATTCAGACTTTAATAAAGGAAGTGATGCCAGCATGGCTTTCATATTAATGGCATCCCAGGGTAAGTGCTCCGCTATTCCGAGACCTACAATGTTTGTTAATTTATCCACCTGGTTAATCAATGTCAAAACTTCGGATATTTCAAGCTGGCCGGTGCCAATACCATCAAAATCATGCTCACCTGCTGCCGGATTAGCAAAAAGCACCGAGCGGAAGTTTTTATAATTCAGCACATCCAGGTCAAAATGAATCGCGAGACAGGTGATCCCTTCCCGCTTAATCCACTCGCTCACAGCATTAGCCCCGTTTTTCACATCTTGTGGGGAACAGGTATTAATCCCCTTCTCAGCGATAAACTGTTTCTCATAGTCATTCGGCTGATTAATACCGGCTATCATGACTTTGTTTGCTGCAACCGGATAAGTCACCGGCGCTGTCAAATCTGCATCACCGTATCCCATAAGGGCACCAAGCACATGTGCGTGCGAATGGCTGAATTGTGCAGGCGTCATGACATCAGGATGGGCATCGATCCACAACACGCCAAGGCTGTCATTGTACTTCTGTGCAAGGTAAGCAAAGGGAGCAAGATCTACTAAGCAATCTCCACCAAGAACAACGACTTTCTCTGGTGAATACGCCTGCAACGCTGCCTGAGCCGCTTTCAGTTGGCTCACCACTTGCGTGCGGCCCATGATGCCGTTTTCATTGACCAGCGGCGTTTCCGACGGAGTGACAGGGATCCTGGCAACCGGAGATTGGCTCACCGGTGCCAGCCATTCCAGCAACTCAGCACCGAACTGGTAGGCCGGATTATTCCCACCCTGCCACTGTGGCATCACCAGGCGTATCATTTTTGTTTTGCTCATCAGAATCTTCCCTCCTCTCCGTCAATATTTTGAAATCTGCCTGCAATCATCACAGCATAGAAACCTAGTGAATGAACGATCATTCATTCACGCTACAGTAGTTCATTAAGCTTGTCTAGCCATGCTCCGTAGATGGCCGTAGAAATAGACAATTCGGGGGTTTTACGATACTTTGCTGCATTAGCGTTTATCTGGTTGATATTGATATGAATGATGATAAGAACTCTACCTACCACCGTTTAATCGTTGCAGCGGCAGAGTGTTTCTCAGAGAAAGGATTCAATGCGACAAGTATTGGAGAAATTGCGCGCAAGGCAAAAGTCAGCCAGGGCGCGATGTATACCTATTTCAAAGGGAAGTCAGAGCTTATTTCTGCCATTGTTTTAGAAGAAAAGAACACGGCGTTGAATAACTACACATTCTCCGTTATTACGCCTCCCTTTGACCATCTTTTAGATTTAGTCACCTCTTGTATTAATGAAGTGGGATATCCTGCCGATCATCGGTTATGGGTTGAAATTATTGCTGAAGCTGCCCGTAATCCGTTAGTAAAAGAAACCTTTATTGCCACCGATTGCATCATGCGTGATGGGATTAAAACGATTATTTCCCGGGGTATCCAGGCAGGCGATTTCTCTGCAGAGCTGAATCTGGAGGCCACCTCTATTGCTATATTTGCGCTTATTGACGGTCTGATATCCCGCAGTGCTATTAACCCCGCGTTTAATCTGGGGAATGACTTACCTGCTTTCCCTTCACTTCTGAAACACATTATTGGTTATCAGAAATAAATTTTAATAAAATTCATGGTGTTTATTTTCCCACCCCGCCACCCACATTTGGCATTATTATTTTCTATGCAAATGATATCACCTTGCTTAATATATTCCTGTAAGTTTTATTTTCATTTTTGCTAGTGAACTACTAGTTACCATTATTTATACAAATCTCCAGAAAACGATTATTCCTTCTTTGCCTGAATACCTCGGCGAATGTCGGATTTCAGGATGAGTATATTTAATTGTCATGTTGTTTCCTTGATAGCAAGTAACGAGCCTATTAGGTCTATTTATGCAACAAAGTGTAAACCATTGCGGTATTTTTCCTTCTCATACAATCCACTAGAATTGAGAATCTATTGTTTTCTGCATTAGGGGAGTAAAGCATGTCAAATTCACTGACGGGTAAACGAGTTTTAGTTACAGGTGCCAGCCGCGGCATTGGGAAAGCGATTGCCGAGTCATTTGCCGATGCTGGCGCTGATGTCGCCATCACTTTTCAGAATTCGAGGGAAAAGGCCCAGGAAGTTGTCAGAGAGATTGAAGCAAAAGGACAACGAGCAGTGGCCATTGCAGCAGACAGTGCCGACCCTGAAGCTGTGCAAAATTCAGTGATACAGGCTGCCACTTTTCTTGGCGGACTGGATATTCTGGTCAACAATGCAGGAGTCATCATTCATGGCCCTTTTGAAGAGGTAAAGTTGGATGAGCTTAACCATATTCTTAATGTGAACATACGATCAGTAGTGTTAGCTACCCAGTCGGCGTTGGCGATCATGAAAGATGGTGGACGAATTATAAATATAGGCAGTTGTCAGGCAGAACGAGTTCCGGGGCCAGGACTGAGTATTTATTCAATGACCAAATCCGCATTAACCTCGCTGACAAGAGGACTAGCCCGCGATCTTGGACCTCGCGGAATAACCGTGAATCTGGTCAACCCAGGACCAACAGACACCGATATGAATCCAGCGGATGGTGAAAATTCTGAGAACCAGCGTCTACTCACGGCCTTGGGCCACTTTGGAGCCACTGAAGATGTCGCAAATGCTGTCATTTTCCTGGCAGGGCCGGGCGCAAAACATATTACGGGTGTTGGCTTAGCCGTTGATGGTGGAATAAATGCTTAAGCGTGATCTGTAACAGATATGTAACCAACCGGGCACCTCGCCTTGTGAAAGACATTCCCTGCCAGCATGCTGATCTCACGCCATAAAATCGGTGTGAGATAAACAATGGCAAAACGTTTTTCCTTTATTGAACGACAGCAACATCTCGATGCCTGGCAACGCAGCGGCTTGACCAAACAAGAGTGTTGCCGGCAGCACTCCATAACCATTAGCGGCTTTAATTATTGGATCAAACTCCAATTGCTGATGCGTATATTGACAGCAAGAAAAGGCTTAGGTAATGTGCGCCTCAGACATTTCAGGTTCTCTGAATTGCGTAAGCGTTAACGTCAACCAACGCATAAATTACGATCATTTTAAAACATCGTATTTATTTGGTTGATGCAACATGCCTGTATTATCGGATAAAAGCCTCGTAGCAAAAAACACCCTTTTTTCACTGACCTTCATTGGTATCCTGCTTATAGCCTCTAACCTGAGAGCGCCAATAACCGCGCTGGGCCCTGTTATTCATGAAATTGCGGCCTCGTTTAATTTTTCAGGTGGTTACACTGGATTACTAAACGCGCTCCCGTTACTCATTTTTGGTCTTGGCTCCCCTTTTGCCGCCATGCTCACTCGCAGAACAGGCCTTGAGAAAGCTCTTCTCTCTGCGATTGCCTTGATCACGCTGGGATGTATTACGCGTGTATGCTTCGGAGTAATGGGGTTATGGATTGGGACACTTCTTATCGGTCTGGGGATAGCCTTTGCTAATGTCCTGGTTGTGCCATTAATCAAGCGGGATTTCCTGGATAATGCCGCGCGCTGCATAGGGCTATATGCTGCCACCATGGCTTTGACAGCAGCGCTATCGAGCGGGATCGCTGCTCCCCTTTCAGAACTCAGCAATGCGACCTGGAGGCTGTCAATTGGCATCTGGGTGATACCTGCAGCCATTGCTTTGTTAGTGTGGATGAAAGTAAGTACACGAGCGGATAAAAAGGCTGATTCAACCGCAAAAACTGTGGTGAAGGGTACGGGATCCATTTGGAAAAGCATTGTGGCATGGCAGGTTTCAATGTTCATGGCTATGCAGACTATGGTCTTTTATACGCTCATTGACTGGTATCCCTCTATAGCCAGTGAACACGGTGTTAGCTCATCTGCTGCAGGTTTCCATCTATTCATCTATCAGGCCGTTGCTGTCGTTGCCAATCTTTCCACTTCCGTATTTATTGCCCGTCTGAGAGATCAGCGTTTCCTGGGGCTGTTATGCTCATTGTTCATTTCCTTCGGCGTTGCTGGGCTCCTGATTATGCCTGAAGATTCATCGTTATGGCTCGTCCTTGCAGGCATCGGAGCGGGGATGTCCATGGTCACCTGTCTGACGCTCTTTGGGCTGAGAGCCCGGGAACACAGCCAGGCAGTGCAGTTGTCTGGAAAGGCGCAGTGCATTGGCTATCTGATTGGTGCTCTGGGGCCATATCTCGCAGGCATATTGCATAGTCATACCCGCTCATGGAGTTCCACACTCGTGTGCATGCTTATGATTTCGTTCTTTCAGGCTTATTTTGCATGGCAGGCAGGTCGGAAAAGATTTGTTTAGAGGATGCGTGCCCGGTTTGCATCGGGCACATTTTTAAATGTTAAATCAGCTTTGCTGAAGTACAACGCAGACAATATATCTTTGAGCCCTTACTGCCACTAGAATTCATTGCAAGCTTGTGGCCTAAGCGCGTGCCAGACAGTAAAGGTATAGACGACCAGACCGGTAATACCCAACATAACGCCAACATAGGCCGTTGAGATCCAACCGAAGCCTGAAGATACCGCCAGACCTCCCAGCCAGGCGCCCATCGCATTGGCAATGTTCAGGGCGGAATGGTTCATCGCGGCGGCCAGCGTTTGCGAATCATTGGCAACATCCATCAGGCGTATTTGTAATGACGGCAGTAAAATGGATGAGGTGCCAATCAGGAATGTGGCAATCATCCCTGTCGCAACATGCGTGGCCAGCAGAGGGAAAGCAGCCATGATTAGAATGTTCCATAGCAACGTCCACCCTATTACCTTAAGTACTGTCTTCTCCGCCAGGCGTCCGCCAACCAGATTGCCTGATATCATGCCCAGACCAAAGGCCGCCATGGCCCATGGGATCAATCTCGCAGGCATACCCGCCACGTTAATAAGTGTTGGTGCGATATAGCTAAAGACCGCAAACATTCCGCCAAATCCAATGGCTCCCACAAGCAATGTCAGCAGAACCTGGCTGTTCTTCAGGGCTTTCAGTTCACGTAAAGGATGGGCATCACTGTCGTTTGGCGTCATCGGGACAAAACGCATTATCAATACACAGGTCAGCAAGCCAATGGCGCCAACAAAACCGAACACCACGTGCCAGTTAAACACCTGCCCTATCCAGGATCCCAGCGGTACACCCACCAACGTGGCAATAGTCAGTCCGAGCATTAAAGCGCTCAACGCCCTGCCGCGTTTTTCTGGCGTTACCAGCGAGGCGGCAACCAGAGAAGCCACACCGAAGAAGGCACCGTGCGGTAATCCTGTCAGGAAACGGGCACCAATCAATTGATAGTAACTGCCCGAAAATGCACTGACGGTGTTGCCAATGAAAAACATCGCCATCAAGCAGAGTAGAAGTTTTTTCCGTGCCATCCGGGCCGCCAGAACTGCAATTACTGGTGCACCGACTACCACGCCCAGCGCATAACTGGCGATTGTGTTACCGGCCTGCGGCTCAGAGATATTAAGTGACTCTGCAACCCCGGGCAGAAGCCCCATGATAATGAACTCACCTGTACCGATGCCAAACCCGCCCAGCGCCAAAGCAAAAATGGCCCAACGTGCTGCGTCAGAACCTAAGGTGTAAAACAGCGTGCAAAAGTGAGCAGGTTTCCGGGGTGATCAGCGCCCAATTATGACCACCCCGGGTGCGTGTCACACTCCTCCTTTTTGGGGGAGTAACCTGGAATGCTTATCATGGAAACTATCGCCAAGATCCGTCGTCGTCATCTCGTCAACGGCGAAAGCATCAGTGCTATTGCCCGATCTCTCAACCTTTCTCGTAATACCGTCAAAAAATATATTAGTGCCGCCCATGAACCCCGCTACCAGCGGCAATACCAACACAAACCACAGTTAGGTCCTTTCCTCGATATCCTGGGAAAATGGTTAGAACATGACCAACTCCTGCCTAAACCCCGGCGGCGGACTTCGCGCCGATTATTCGAAGGACTGCAAAATGAGGGCTATCACGGGGCTTACGACAGCATCCAGCGACATGTCAAAATCTACAAGGCAAGCCGCAACCCCAGTAAACTGACCCAGGCTTTTATTCCGCTTTCTTTTGCACCCGGAGAGGTCGGACAGTTTGACTGGAGCTATGAATATGTTGTTCTCAGCGGCGTTTCCCACACCATTAAATTAGCTCATTTCCGCCTGGCCTATAGCCGTCAGATGTTTGTCATTGCTTATCCCCGTGAAACCCAGGAAATGGTGCTCGACGCCCATGTAAAAGCCTTTTCTTTCTTCGGCGGGGTTCCCCGCCAGATGATTTACGACAATCTCAAAACCGTCGTCCAGACCGTATTTGCCGGTAAATCACGCCGCTTCAACGGCCGTTTCATGACGCTGGCGAACCATTATTTGTTCGAGCCCGTGGCCTGTACTCCGGCATCGGGTTGGGAAAAGGGTCAGATTGAAAATCAGGTGGGCAATATCCGTGAGTGGCTGTTTACCCCAACGCCTCATTTTGATGATTTTGCCGGGCTTAATGCCTGGTTAGCTCAACGCTGTGCCGAACTTGCATCACGTCGCCATCCACAGCGGGCAGAAACTATCGCCGCCGCGATGCGCGATGAACGACCGGCCTTAAACCCGGTATCTATGCCGTTCGACAGCTATGTAGAACAGCTTCTGCGCGTCTCCAGCACCTGCTTAATCACGATAGACCGCAACCGCTACAGCGTACCGGCCGCGTGGGCAGGTATCAGATGAAATCGGCTCGTTTCCCACATCACCGTGATCTGACGAACTTCGAATGGCAGGAAAGTCCGTTGCTAGCGGAACACATCGCTCAATTGGCGGCAGGAGGATATCTGGAGTCAGCACACAATCTGATTTTGGTGGGTGGCACAGGAACGGGCAAAACCCATCTGGCGACGGCGCTAGGCGTTGCGGCGGTGGAACAGGGAAATCGTGTTCGCTTTTATAACGCGGTGGATCTGGTCAACCAATTAGAAAAAGAGAAACAGGCGGGAAAAGCAGGCAATCTGGCCCGACAGCTGATGGCGGTAGATGCGGTGATCCTGGATGAACTGGGCTACCTCCCTTTCCCTGGTTCAGGCGGGGCCCTGTTGTTCCACCTGATAAGTCAGCTGTACGAAAAGAGCTCACTGATCATCACGACGAACCTGAGCTTTGGCGAATGGGTGAGCGTGTTCGGGGATGCGAAGATGACAACGGCGCTGCTGGACCAGGTAACGCATCACTGTGAAATTCTGGAAACGGGGAATGACTCATACCGGTTTAAATCACGAAAAAAACGGCCTGAACCCTGCTCAATATTGGACGCTGTTTGCTGCTCAAAATTCAACGCTGATTGACACCTAAGGCATTGTTCGTCAGATTATGCAAAATCATACCTCTTCAAGAGTGTCTCTCTTTTAGTGTTAAAATACCTGACTGGCTGTAAATCACCCGAATAAGATGAATGCCGTCCCCGATTTGAGGTCCATCACATTTTCGCAAAAGTCAGCACAATTATAAAGTAATCGATTACTTTTTGTCGTAGCTTTGTAATCGATTACTTTTCATCATCCGGAGACCTTATGTTTACTCGAATACTGGCCAGTTCATTGCTGTTTGCTTCCGTCGCGCTCACCTCCTGCCCTGTCGCGGCGGCTGAGGCTGATAATGACATTGCTTTGCAAATGTATACCCTGCGCAACGTGGGTTCGGCGGATAAACAGTTCGCCATGGCGCACGAAGCGGGTTTCAAAAATGTCGAAATTGTCGGCACACACGACCTGAGCGCGAAGCAAATGCAGGCGCTGCTGGCAAAAAATCAGTTAAAGGTGACCTCGGCGCACGTTCAGCTGTCCGCCCTGGAAAGCGCCTACGCCCAGACCCTTGCCTTTAATAAAGCGGTGGGTAATAAAACCCTCATCGTGCCGTGGATTGAAGCGGAAGACCGCCCAACCGATAGCCAGGGCTGGATTGATTATGCCAAACGTCTGGATCGGCTCGGCGCAAAATTGCGCAAAGACGGCATGCAGTTGGGTTATCACAACCACAACTTTGAGATGAAAAAATATGATGGCGTGACGGCACTTGAAATTATCATGAATCACACCCAGCCCGAGAACCTGAAGCTGGAAATGGATGCTGCCTGGGTATCGCGTGGTGGCCAGGATCCGGTGCGTTTTTTGAAAGAATATCCCGGCAGGATTTATGCCATCCATGCCAAGGATAACGCCGCAATTGGTATCCGCGATGATGAAATGAACTTTGCGCCTTTAGGCGAAGGGTTACTGGACTGGCAGACCATTCTGCCGGCAGCGAAAGCCAGCGGCGTGAAATGGTTCATCATCGAGCACGACAAACCGAACGATCCCTGGAGCATTATCACCACCTCCCTGCGCAACTTACGGGCGGCACTCAGTCACTGATGACGGACTTATGCGCTGGCGCGTTCCGTTAAGTGCCAGCTCATCATTATCCGCTGCGCGGGTGACTCAGGATGTTCAATTTTCTGCAGTAACAGGCTGAACGCCTGGCGGCCAATGTCCTTCGACGGCTGCACGATGGTGGTCAGCGGCGGTGAAACCATTTCGGCCAGTTCGGTGCCATCGAATCCAGCCACCGCGATATCTTCCGGCACCCGCAACCCCGCCTGCTGAATGGCCGACATCGCCCCTGCTGCCAGCGTGTCCGAAACGGCAAATACCGCATCCGGACGTTCTTCTGCCGCCAGCAATTCTTCCATAGCCAGCTTGCCGGCGCTAAAACTCAGTTCGCTGGCATAGGTTATCGCCTGCCAGGCCTGTTTGCTGGTTTCCAACTGACGTGTATAGCCTGTCTGCCGCAGCTGCGCATATTTATAACTGAGGTCGTGGTTGATCAGCGCAATGCGCTGACGACCCTTTCCACTGAGATAACGCACCACTGCCTGCGACGCATCAGCATCATCAATGCCAACACAGGAAACCTCGCCCGCATCCGCATACTCGGCGCACTGCACCCATGGGGTCTCGCCAATTAACTGGGTCAGTTCGGGAAGTTTACTGAAGGCGTCCATGGTGATAATGCCATCCACCATTTTGCCTGCCAGCAACTGCAGGCTGGAGCGTGAACGTTCAATACTGGAGCCGGAGTTACACAGCAGAATACGGTAGCCATTTTTTTCGGCCTGTTCTTCAATGCCTTTCACCACATCGGCGCAGAACGGGTTGGATATGTCTGAGACTAGTACCAGAATCATTGAGCTGCGTGAGGTGCGTAACTGCCGCGCCAGCAGGTTGGGCTGGTAATTGCTTTGTCTGATCGCCTCGAGCACTCTCTCGCGATTTTTGTCTTTAACGCTGTCGCTGTTGTTTAACACCCGCGAGACCGTCGCGACAGAAACGCCCGCTAAACGGGCGATTTTTTGGATGGACATGGTAGCAACTCTTGCTCAGTCAGATGACACGCAGGTTACCATAAATCTGTCTGCACAATAAGTTAGCCCGGCCGGCGTCTGCCGACCGAGCCAGGCTTCAGTTACTGACGCGCACCCATCGCTGCTGCTGATGGCTTTTCAGGATCGCATCGACAATCGCCATCACCTGCGCGCCGTCGCTGAAGGTGGCAAACGACAATCCTGGCGAGGCCGGTTTGCCCTGCTCCACCGCCTGATAGAACTGCTGCATCATATTACGGAAAGCATCTGGCCATCCCTCAATGTGCCCGCCGGGAAAACGTGCCCGTGCCGCCACCTCCGGGTTCATCAGCGAAGGATCGTCGGACAACAGCTGATTGGCCTTGTGACGATGCCCAAGCCAAAGCTGCTGCGGTATTTCCTGATCCCAGGCTAATGAACTCAGGCTGCCGTTCACCTCGAGACTAAGACGGTTTTTGCGCCCGGCTGAAACCTGCGAAACGCTAAAGCTGCCTTTGCTGCCATCATCGAAGCGGAACAGCACAAAGCCCATATCTTCCGTGGTCACGTCGCGGGATTCGTACTGCATTTCTTCTTGCTGCGCCCCAAAGGTTGCCGACGTATTCAGGCTGGCTTTACGCGTGGGCCAGACGATCGACAAATCGGCCATCACCTCGACGATTTTCCGGCCGGTGACGAACTGAATGGTGTCGCACCAGTGCGAGCCGATATCCGCCACGGCGCGGGAAGCGCCTCCTTTTCCGGCATCAACGCGCCAGTTGTAATCAGTCTCTTCCAGCATCCAGTCCTGCAGATAGCTACCCTGCGCCGAGAACAACCGGCCCAGTTGCTTGTAACGCATCATGCTGGCGGCCTGCTGTACCATGGCGAACTGGCGATAAACAAAGCTGACGCCATGAACCACCCCCGCTTTTTCGGCAAGTTCGACCAGCTCACGGGCTTCCTCCATCGTCATGCACAGCGGCTTCTCAGAAAACACATGCTTGCCGGCGCGCAGGATCTGCCGGTTAATTTCTGCGTGCAGATGGTTTGGAGTACAGTTGTGAACCGCATCCAGCCCAACATGTTGTAAAAATGCCGCGACGTCGCTGTATGCGTGAGGCACGTTGAGTTCAGTGGCGCGCGTTTCTGCTGCCGTCTGAGTGGAATCACAAATCGCAACGACCTGAATATTGCCAAGGCGACGCAAGGCTTCAATATGCGCCGGACCAATAAATCCGGTGCCAATAATGCCGACATTGATCATCTAAGCTCCCCTGTCCAGACCAAGCTGCGCGCGTACGCTGGCGTGGTCGCCCTCCTGAGCGGCAAAGTCATCAAACGCACGATCGGCCACCGGAATAATGTGACGCTGGATAAATTCGGCCCCTTCGCGCGCGCCTGTTTCGCTGTCTTTTAAGCAGCATTCCCACTCCAGTACTGCCCAGCCGCCGTAATCGTACTGTGCCAGCTTGCTGAAAATACCTTTGAAATCGATCTGACCATCGCCCGGTGACCGGAAACGTCCGGCGCGATCAAGCCAGCGCTGATAACCGCCATACACGCCGCTGCGACCGTTTGGCAGATATTCCGCGTCCTTGACGTGGAAGGCCTTGATGCGTGAGTGGTAGATATCGATAAACTGCAGATAATCAATGTGCTGCAGATGCAGATGGCTGGGATCAAACAGGATATTGCAGCGCGGATGATTATTCACCCGCGCCAGAAAACGTTCAAAAGTCACGCCATCATGTAGGTCTTCGCCCGGATGAATTTCGTAGCAGACATCCACGCCATGACTATCGAATTCATCCAGCACCGGCTGCCAGCGTCGCGCCAGTTCCTCAAACGCTTCCTCCAGTAGCGCAGGATTATGCTGTGGCCACGGATAGAGATACGGCCAGGCCAGTGAACCTGAGAAGGTCGCATGGGCACTGAGCCCCAGCTTCGCCGAAGCCGCGGCGGCCAGCTTTACGGTGTTAATCGCCCAGGCGGTGCGTTTTGCATTGTCACCACGCACCTGTGCCGGGGCAAAGCTGTCGAAGGCCAGATCGTGCGCCGGATGCACCGCGATCAGCTGGCCTTCAAGATGGGTAGACAGTTCACTCACCACCAGACCGTAGCTGGCCAGCACCCCTGTCACCTCATCGCAATAGGTCTGGCTGGTTGCAGCGCGTTCAAGGTCGAAAATCGACGGGTGGTTACAGGGTATCTGCAGCGCCTTATAGCCCAGCGCGGATGCCCATTGTGCCAGCCCGTCCAGCGTATTAAAGGGCGTCTGTTGCCCGATAAACTGCGACAGAAAAATCCCGGGTCCTTTTAACGTTTTCACGTTTACCTCCAGTTAATTAAGCCGCTTCATCCCGATATTTAAAGGTGAAGAGGAAAAGTAAAGCGATCGCCGCCGCCGCAACGGCGGGGATCCACCAGAAAATTGCCCAGTTCTGCGCGGTGCCGTGGCCGGCAACCAGGCTGTTGTAAAGCACACCTGAGATTTGCGAGCCCAGCAGCATGCCAATGCCATAGGTGAACATCACGATCATGCTCTGCGCCTGTCCTTTCACCTTGTCGCCGGCAATGCGATCGGTATAGATAAAGCCCACGACAAAGAAGAAGTCATAGCAGACGCCGTGCAGCAAAATGCCGAGGTAGATCAGCGCGCGGCTTTCGTCACCCATACCCAACGCAAACAGCGCGTAACGGATAAACCAGGCGCACATTCCGGCCAGCAGCATGTATTTGACGCCGAGGCGTCGGAACAGCAGCGGGATCACCAGCATGAAGAAGATTTCGGACATCTGGCCAAACGACATCACGGTGCTGACGTTCTCTACGCCCGCGTCCACCAGCCATGAGGCCGTATAGGCGTAATAAGTGCCAAGGGGAATTGAAATCAGCGTGGCGCACAACGAGAAGATAAAGAAGTGGCGGATTTTCAGCAGCGCGAAGGCATCGGCGCAGAACAGATCGCGTAGCTGAAATGGCAGACCTTTAGCCGGCGCCGGGGTATGCGGCAGCGTCAGGCTGTAAATAGCCAGCGCCACCGAGCAGACCGCCGCCAGAGAGAAGATGGTGGTGCTGGACGAAATGCCGGTGACGCCAATAAATATGCCCGCCACTATCCAGCCGATGGTGCCGAACACCCGCACCACCGGGAAACTTTTGTCACTCCTGGCCAGGCTGTGAAACGCGATGTTGTTCGACAGCGCCAGCGTGGGCATAAAGCACAGCGTGTAACCGAACAGCAGTGCAATCAGCAGTGCGCCGTTCTCCGCCACCAGTGCTGCGGGAACAAACCACAGGATCACCGCACCCAGCATGTTCATCACCGCCATCACTTTTTGTGAAGGAAAGAAACGATCGACCAGCATTCCCAGCACGAAAGGAGACAGAATCGACGCGATGGGCCCCGCTGAAAACGCATCACCGATCAGCAGCGACATATTGTGCTGAGTCATCACCAGCCCGAGCGTGACCGACCAACTGCCCCAGATAAAGAACTGCATAAACATCATCAGCGACAGCCGGGGAACCAAAAGCCGGTGCTGCGGAATGACGACGTCAAAACGTTGTGAAGTAGACATAAGTAAACTTTCTCCAAGAAAGTAATCGATTACATTTCATTAAAACAAAATGTAATCGATTACAAAAAAACTAAATTTTAAATGGATCACATTTTTGAAGATCCATTTCAGTGCGGTTTCCGCCAAATCTGTTCAAAAGGTGCTTGAGGGACAAATTACTTAGAAAATAAATTGCAGTTTGCGGCCATAAACTTGCACAAAATTATCTTTTAATATTTGCGGAGTGGTAGTCGACTAAGAGTTGACCTGCTCCCCACCTATTAACATAGGCTGAAGTTCGAAACGCCCGCTCTGGCACGCAGCGGACAGGCTGGATGGTCATCAGGTCCGCTATGAGCTGTGAGTTCAGCCGACAGTTAAATCTCTTTGCACACAGTTTCACATAGGATAATACCTTTGACGTTACCTCTAATTACGCTTCATTTTCAGAGAGTAAAATAGTCATGTCCACTCATGCTGCGGAACGCTCATACCAGATTTATGGAACCCGCAACTATTGGTGGTCATTCTGGTGGTCTTGACAGAAAGGGATTTCAGGTTTAGCTTATTTATTAGCCAGTTACTGGCAAAGGTGATCCCAGTCAGAGGAGCCAAATTTAGAGAAGCCCGCTTAAGGAAACTTAAGCGGGCTTTTTGTTTGGCGTCAGGTGTGGGATGTGGGCGAGGAGCGGACGCTACCGGCTAAATTCCACTCCTCATTCTTCGCTCCTCAGATTGGATGCAAAAAAAGTGGTTATCACCACTCCGGCAAATCTATCTTCAGGGTCTCCATTAAATACGCCACAAACACCCGCACTTTGCTGTTCGCCATTTGCCTGGTCGCAAAGACCGCACTCACCGGCATCGCACCTCTCGTAAACTCCCGCAACAGGGGAACCAATGCCCCAGACGCTAAATCGGGTCCAGCCAGCCATGCGGGAATTTGCGCGATGCCCATTCCGGAAAGGGCGGCGGCGCGTTGCTGTTCGCCATCGTTGCTGCGAAAACGCCCCTGCGGAATATGAATTATCGGCTTACCTTGTTCATCGAGGAAGTGCCACGGGTGGACGCCACGGCCGCCATTAAACACAATGCACTGGTGATTGCCCAGTTCAGCAGGTGAGCTGGGAGCACCGTGTCTGGCCAGATAGCCCGGACTGCCTACGGTGATCAGAGGACTTTCCGCAAGCTTGCGTTGTGTTAAGGCAGAATCTTGCAATTCACCGTGGCGGATTGCGATGTCGATATTCTCCTCAATCAAATCAATATGTCGTTCGGAGACGCGCAGTTCAATGTTAAGCGCCGGATAGCGCTCAAACAGTGCAGGCAGGCGTGGAACGATATAGAAACGGCCAAAAACCGGTGCGACAGATATTCTCAACGTGCCCGCCGCTTCATCCGCGCCATATTTAACGCTGGATTCCAACTGGTCGTACTCATCAAGTAAACGCAATGCGCCGTCATAAAACTCTTTACCCGCGTCGGTCAATGCAATTCCGCGCGATGAACGTTTCAGCAACTGATGGTTGAACTGGTTCTCCAGCGCGGCGATTTGTTTGCTGACGGCAGATTGCCCAATACCTTCTTCTTTGGCCGCTGCGGAGAAACTCTCGCACTCCACTACGCGCATAAACAGCCGGATGGCATCAAGTCGATCCATTAGGTAGTCCAAAATAGAATAGATGGTATTCCATTAAGCCATCTGGTTGCTGAAATTGGAATGGTTTAACGTCTTCTCACACCCCCTATATGTGAGAACATCATGAACAAAACACATCATCCATTAACCGGGCATGACCGTCTGCACGTCGTGCAATCCCTGGCTGAACAACAAGACCTCCGAAACAATTTTTCCGGGACAATGCGCGAGTTTTATGACGCTATGTGCGAGCAAACGCCGCTGGCAGAAGGTGTGCACTGCGAACAAAACGATGCCTCGGGATATTGGCTGCACCCGCAAGCCACCCGCAGCGAATGCGTCATTGTCTTTATTCATGGCGGTGCCTATATGCTCGGAAGTGCGCGGGCGTATCGTGGATTAGCCAGCCAGTTAGCGGTGCGTACCGGCTATTCAACCTTTGTATTGGATTATCCACTGGCACCGGAACATCCCTTCCCTGCTGCACCAGATAAGGTGAACGAAGTGCTGATGGAGTTGATAAACAGCGGAGTTAACCAAATTGCGTTGGTTGGTGATTCGGCTGGCGGAGCGCTCTCGCTGGTGGCTATGCAAAATCCGCAGCTGGCGGAGAAGGTCCGGTCAGCGGTGGTGTTTTCGCCCTGGACCGATCTGACATTTAGCGGCGCATCTTTCAATGATCCCTCGATGCGTGACCCTATTTTCCAGCCGTCAATTTTGCAAGATGCTGCGCTTGAGTACCTGCAGGGCGGTATGGTTAAGGATGAACGTGCATCGCCACTGTTCGCCAGGTTCGACACACTGCCGCCGCTGGCGATTCAGGTAGGAAGCGAGGAGCTATTGCTTGATGACGCAATTCGCTTTGCGGAAAAAGCGGCAGAATTGGGGGGTGTGGTGCAACTGGATATCTATGAAGGAATGCATCACGTGTTCCAAAGTGATATTCGTTTGGATGCATCGCGCCATGCATTGGATGCGGCAGCAGAATTTATTTGCCAGCACCGTTAAATTGTGTGATTCAGATGGTCCCCAAATGAACATCATACTCAGCACTAAGGTCTGACATCAGGCAGGCTTTAGTGCCAGGCAGTGTTAGCTTTTTTATCAAGCAATAGAGGCCAGATTTGTTTACGGGCTCGGGGGGAACTCCTGAGTTCTGTGGACACAATCTCGCAAAGAACCGAATTTATGATTCTCTTTCTGGGTGCCTGATCAGGCCCGGGTAGCGCATGGCATTACTGGCGACATGCGCTGACTCTGTAAATCTCAGCAACAACCTGCCTGGTTGCCTCTTCGATCGTTCCTTCGTTACGGCACATAAACCAGCCGTGCTCAGCGATTTCCCGCCCGAACGCCACGGTACAGGCGACATGCTCCTCCAGCTGATGAATCACCGTACTACCCAGCCCACGCGATCGGGCTGCGGCCCTTGCCCACGAAATTTCAGGCGCAGTCACGACCCCGACATGCAGGTCTGGCGTTCGCACGTTTCGCTCAATGTTAAGCTGTAAAATCTCTGCAAACGGCACCATCCGGCGAAACGCGGCATCAGACGGGTACCAGCGGTCCATCAGGATAATGCTGTCCGCTGGCTGTTTAGTCAGCACGTGCCGGGAAATCCAGGCACGACTGTCAGCAAAGCGTTCACACACTTCACGTTCCAGATCCAGCGTGGGATTTCTGGCGAGTTGATTCACGAGAACCATGGTTTCCCCCCTGAAGGGATCGCTTTTTTTCTCGCTAAGCCGGATCACCTTCTTGTTATCGGCCCTTAGTACTTTCGTAATGGCCTCCAGCAAGGTGGTTTTACCGGCGCCCTTGGGGCCGTCCAGAGTAATAAACAGCTGACGACTCATCCCTGAAATGACGAGTGACAGTCTGTTTTTGTATTGCTCAAATCTGGCAAAAGCATCTAACTTCCTTCGAATTAGGGTCATTGCCCATGTTAAATGGGCTGTGCGGCGTAGTTTAAGGGATCCGACGGGAAAACGGAAAACGCCCGCGTTAAGGCTGTTATTTAAGCGGGCAAGTGCTGAGGGGTAGTTATGATCGGTGAAATCAGCGTGTCGATGTACCGCTACCCTGCTTTACATAAAATCAGACGCCTTCAATTAATACAAAGGTTCCGGTCACAGCACCTGCGCGGATTGCTCTGGCAGCCTGATAGCCGGGACTCTCATAAAAACGCTTTGCCTCGGCAAAGGAAGCAAACTCAAAAACGACGTGCCTTTCATACGATTCGCCCTCCAGATTTTCTGACTGACCGGTGCCGGCAATCAGCTCAGGACTGAATTCCTGCATTGCCTCTCCGGCGGCTTTGGCATATTCCGCATAAACAACGGGATCCGTAACATTAACATGAGCGATTAAATAACCTTTTTTCATTTTTATTTATCCTTCGTAAACGGGGGTGTATTTCAGCGTGAAGCACCTAAACAGGGTGTAAAGACAGTCTATTGCGTATTACATTAGGCATAAACACCCCAATAATGAACGCACTGTTATCCGGATGAGTAACAATGAAAAATCTTGATGCACTGACTATTTTCGTGCGCGTGGCAGAAATGAAAAGCTTTACGCTGGCAGCCGAAAGTCTGGGAATTCAGAAAGGACGCGCTTCAATGGTGGTGCGGGAGCTGGAGCAAGAGGTAGGCGCGACGCTTTTGCACCGCACCACGCGAAACGTGCAACTGACAGAAGATGGCCGCATTTTTTATTCGCGCGCACGCGACCTGCTGGCGGAAGCAGAGGAATTGCAGTCCATGTTTTCCCATGGCGGCGTGTCACTGCGCGGGCGTTTACGTGTTGATATGCCGGCTATTCTGGCACAAAGCGTCATTATCCCCGCACTGCCACAACTGCTGAATGCTCACCCGGAATTCGAACTTGAGCTTTCCAGTACAGACCGCCGTGTTGATCTGGTTCTGGAAGGATTTGATTGCGTAATTCGTCTGGGTCCCCTTGTGGATGAGACGCTGATTGCCCGGCCGCTGGGGCAACTCCGCATGATCAATGCGGCGAGTCCGGACTATCTGGAACGATTTGGTGTACCTCAGACGCTTGATGACCTTCTTCATCAGGGACACAAGATGGTGCATTACCTGCGCAATTTCGGTTCGAAACCTGACGGATGGGAATATCCGTCCGCAGAGGGTTACAAATCGCTGATGTTACCCGGCACGATGACGGTCAACAGCGTACCCGCCTACCATGAAGCGGGGCTTGCGGGGCTGGGCTTAATTCAGGGAGGTTATTCCGCACTCCTCCCCCATATAAAACGGGGAACATTGGTTGAAGTCCTTCCCCATCTGCGGCCCCGGCCGCTGAATGCCTCTTTCGTCGTTGCGCACCGGCGCAATCTGTCGCAGCGCGTGAGAGCCTTTATGAGCTGGACGGAAGAAGTACTGAAACCTTACTTTGACTCGTGTCAGTGAGGATTGCGGGCAGGAACGCCACCCGGCCGTAGAGTCATGACCTGTCAATAATAAAGCCCGCACACTGGCGGGCTATATTATGTTTATCACGTCATCACCTGTCAGGCATGGGCGATTTTTTTCGCATCCAGCGCTTTATGGATGGCGGCTTCCAGTTCGTTGATTTCAAACTTCGCCACGTAGCCGTCGGCACCGACTTTGCGCACGTGATCTTCGTTGGCGCTGCCGGATAATGAGGAGTGAATAATCACCGGAATATTTTTCAGGAATTCATCGCGCTTGATATTCAGCGTCAGGGTGAAGCCGTCCATTTCCGGCATTTCCAGATCGGTTAATACGAAGGAGATTTTATCGGCAATCGGAATCCCTTCGGCTTTGCATTCTTCGGCCAGTTTGCGGATTTTATTCCAGGCTTCCAGACCCGTCACATGCATCTGCGCCGGGATCTCCATCATGTTCAGACCTTTTTCCAGCATCTGACGGGCGACTTTCGAATCCTCGGCGACAATCGCCACCGTGCCCGGTTTCAGTTTAAACGCGCTGGTCCGCTTTTTATCCATGTCGATATTGCTGTTCGGAATAATGTCATGGAGGATTTGTTCCACGTCGAGCACCAGCGCCAGACGGGTGCTGGATTTATCGGTATCCAGACGCGCAATACTGGTGATGTTACGGCTTTTCACCCCGGCTTCGGCGGCCAGAACCTGGCTCCATTCCAGACGCACGATGTCGTCAACGGATTCCACAGCAAACGCCTGAGTGCTGCGCGCGTACTCCGTCACCAGCAGGATATTCAGACCGGTTTTCGGCACACAGCCGACGACGGCAGGCAGGTCGATGACCGGAATAATTTCGCCACGAATGTTCGCCATGCCCATCATCGGCGAGGCCATTCCGGCAGCCTTGGTCAGGGTTGGCATCGGCACGATTTCGCGCAATTTAAAGACGTTGATACCAAAAAGTTCAGACTGCTCGTCGTCAGGCGACGTCCCCAGACGGAACAGCAAAAGTTCAAACCGGTTTGATGAAGTGAGATTAGTTCTCTCATCAATTTCTTTCTGAAAATTATCCATACTTTCCCCATGGCTTTTGTTATTTGTTTTTGACTGTGTTTGCGCTGTACGTCATTCGGAAAATAAGGAATTCCATTCTCTTTTTTCTCAGAGGGACTGCTTATTTATCGGCTGGTCAGGGGAAATTCTTTATAGCGGGGGAAAAATTGAACGGGAAAAGATCCCGGTATCGCGAAGGATACCGGGTGAAACAGGTCAGCCGCCGATTTTCACCAGCGTGCGCCCCTGAATTTTGTTACTGAGGAAATCCGCCGCAACGGCCGGAGCCTGTTCCAGCGTAATTTCCGTTGCTGCCTGCTGATAGAAACTTTCCGGCAGCGTGTTCTGCAGACGTTCCCAGACCGCCGCACGGCGCTCCGCAGGCACGGAAACGGAATCCACGCCCTGCAGCCGGACATTACGCAGAATAAACGGCATCACGGTGGTCGGCAGGTTGAAGCCCCCCGCCAGACCGCAGGCCGCCACGCAGCCGCCGTAGTTGGTTTGTGCCAGCACTTTCGCCAGCACTTTATCCCCGACGGTATCCACCGCCCCCGCCCAGAGTTGTTTTTCCAGCGGACGGGTTTCGGCAAAATCATCCCGTGAGAGGATCTCGCTGGCACCGAGTTTACGCAGGTAATCATGAGTCGATTCGCGACCCGTCACCGCCGCCACGGTATAGCCGAGCGTATGCAATAACGCGACTGCCGTGCTGCCGACGCCGCCGCTGGCACCGGTGACCAGCACCGTGCCGCTTTCCGGCGTGACGCCCGCCTCTTCCAGCGCCATCACGCACAGCATGGCGGTGAAACCGGCTGTGCCGATAATCATCGCGTTACGTGCGGCCAGCCCTTCCGGCAATGCCACCAGCCAGTCGCCTTTAACACAGGCCTGCTCAGCCAGACCGCCCCAGTGCGTTTCGCCCACACCCCAGCCGGTCAGAATGACAGATTGCCCGACGGAAAAACGCGGGTCATTGCTGTGGCTCACGTGGCCGGCGAAATCAATGCCCGGCACCATCGGGAACTGGCGGATGATTTTGCCCTGACCGGTGATTGCCAGCGCATCTTTATAATTCAGACCTGACCAGCTGATATCCACCAGCACGTCGCCTTCCGCCATCTGCGGCAGTGCGATGTCTTTCACGGCGGCCAGGGTGGCCTTATCTTGTTGCTCGAGAACCAATGCTTTCATTTTTGTCCCTTTATGATTTCAGGCGTTTGACGTTTTTGTCGTGAGTGATGCGATGACTCACGTCATGATTGCAGGTGCTGTTTTTCGAATTTATGCGTAAGAAATTACTGAATGCTGTGGCGGAAATACGCCCAGAACTGATTAAGCGGGTCGGCAGAACGGAACAGTTTTGCGCGCATCACCGCCCCCTCCCAGCCGGACCAGAATATCTGCGCCAGTTGCGCGGTCTGAGTGGTGCTGGTGATATCTCCCGTCTGCCGGGCTTCCTCCAGGCACGCGGCGATGCGGATTTCCCACTCGCCTAAAATGGCTTTCAGCGTTTGCGGAAAATCGTCCGGCAGCAGCGGGGACTCCTGCAATAAATTGCCGACCAGACAGCCGCGTCTGAATTCAAACTTCGCCATTCCCTGCCCGGCATGCGCCACAAAATCATCGATGCGTTGCAGCGGCGGCAGCTCAGTATTGAGCAGAAATTTATCGAGTTTATGGGCGAAAAACGATCCGTAAGCCATCAGCACGGCCATGCCGAAATCCTGCTTACTTTTGAAATAGTGATAAAACGAGCCTTTCGGCACCGCGATATTTTTGATCACCGTGTCAATGCCCGCCGACAGGTAACCCGTTTCTGTGATGACTTCCAGACCCGAACGGATCAATGCCTCACGGGTATCCGTGAACTCGCGTTCCGTTCTTGGCGGACGCCCGCGACGGGGCCTGATATCAGTTGTAAGGGTCTCACTCATCATTTAGACCGATCGTTTTTTAATTGCGGAAAGCGTACGCCCAATTGTTCAGACAGGCAACCCCGCCGCGGTGTCTGCCGATAAAAACCTGCAAAACAAAAAGCCCGCACCGGGTCACCGGAGCGGGCTGAGACAAAAGCTAAAGTATGTTGTAACTATTTTATGCTCACCGCCTCGCGAACGGATCCCTGCACGCTGTAACGGTTGGTTTTGAACGGAATATCTAAACGCTCGCGTAGCGTCGTGGCTTCCGACGGATGCCAGTAGCCGCGTGCTGCCAGCACCGGTAACACCAGCCGGGTAATGTCGTCCAGCGCCTCGGTCAGCACCGGGCCGCTGATGATGAATCCGCTGGCACCGCCCTCTTCCACCCAGCGGATCAGCCGGTCGGCGACCTGCTCCGGCGTGCCGAAGAATTCGCCGCGCGGTAACGTGGCCTGATACGCCACTTCCCGCAGTGTGAGGTGCTCTTCCCGCGCCCGTTTCTTGATGCTGTCGGTGGTGGAGCGGAAGGTGTTTTGGCCCAGATCACCCAGTTCCGGGAACGGGCCGTCAGGCGGATACTGGCTGAAATCGTGGTGGTCGAAGAAACGGCCGAGATACGCCAGCGCATCGTCCAGTGACAACAGCGACAGCAGATACTGATATTTCGCCTCGGCTTCTTGTTCGGTTTTGCCGACAATCGGGCTGATACCGGGGAAGATGCCCACCGGATGACGGCCATTTTTGCTGACCTGCGCCTGTAATTTTGCCGCGTACTCCTGCGCTTCTTCCAGTGAGCGGGCATTGGTAAACACCGCATCGGCGGATTTACCTGCCAGCGCGATCCCGGCATCTGAAGCGCCTGCCTGGAAAATCACCGGCTGTCCCTGCGGCGAACGCTGAATATTCAGCGGCCCTTCCACCGAGAAAAACTGTCCCTGATGATTGAGTTTATGCAGCTTTGCGGCATCGAAGAACACGCCGCTTTCGCGATCCCGCACAAAGGCGCCGTCTTCCCACGAATCCCACAGCCCCTGCACCACGTTGATGTACTCCTCGGCAATCTGATAACGCAGTGCGTGTTCAGGATGATCTTTACCGAAGTTTTTCGCTGAACCGGCCAGCGGCGATGTCACCACATTCCAGCCCGCCCTTCCCTGACTGATATTGTCGATGGATGCCAGCTGACGCGCCACGGTAAAGGGATCGCTGTAGGAGGTCGAAATGGTGCCCGCCAGCCCGATGCTGTGCGTCGCTGACGCCAGCGCCGACAACAACGCCACCGGCTCGAAACGGTTAAGAAAATGCGGCAGCGATTTTTCATTGATATGCAGACCGTCGGCCACAAACAGGAAATCAAAACCTGCGGCTTCCGCGCGCAGCGCCAGATCGCGGAAATACGGGAAATTAACACTGGCATCCGCGGGCGCTTTTTCGTGACGCCACGAATTCATGTGCCCGCCTGCACCGTGCAACATCAGACCCAGCTTGATACTTTTTGAATGGCTCATGAAATCTCCTTACAGCTGGCCAGCCAGCAATTCGATGGATTTGAGACGCACATCGGCCTCGGTCAGTGGGGTATGAATGACAAATTCGTTCACGCACAGGCGGCGCTGGATATCGCGCAGTTGCTGATGGATATCGCCCGGCGTGCCGTGCAGCACGCTGATCTGCTGTTGTTCGATATGGTATTGCGTCGCACCGGACTGCCGCACAAAGGCTTCCGCCTGTTCGCGGGAGCCAACGGTGACATGGCGGTCGCCCACCGTGACGCGGAAATTATGTCGTTCGGCCACCTTTTCAGCGGCCAGCTCGCGGGTTTCAGCCGCCAGCACCGCCAGACTGACCAGCGCCTGCCCTTGTCCGGCGGAATATTCGTGGAAGGCCAGCACCGATTCGGTCATCGCTTCGGCGGAGGCATTGATAAAACCGGCGAACACAAAGTTCCAGCCCAGCGATGCCGCCAGACGGGCGCTTTCTTTGCTGGCACCGAGCAGAAATCGCTGCGGCGCAACCGGCGGACGTGGCAACGCACGGGCTTCGGTGCCCGCCAGATGATCATCAAGATGCGTCAGATAATGCGTCAGTTGCTGTAACTGCGCCGGGAAACCGGGCGCTGATTCGGCCGGTGCATGGGCGCGCAACGCTTTGGTCGACAGCGGTAAACCACCGGGCGCTTTGCCGATACCGATATCCACGCGATCCGGGGCCAGTGATGACAACAGATGGAAATTTTCCGCCACTTTATACGGGCTGTAATGTTGCAGCATCACCCCGCCGGAACCGATGCGCAGCCGGGAGGTGTGCGCCAGCAGCCAGGCAATCAGCACTTCCGGCGAACTGCCCGCCAGCTTTTCAGCGTCGTGATGTTCCGATACCCATAAACGGTGATAGCCCAGCCGTTCGGCGGCCTGCGCAAAGGTCAGCGTGGCATTCAGTGCCTGCGCCGCCGTCTGCCCATCATTAATCGGGCTTTGGTCTAATAAACTCAGTCGGTAATTCACCTGGGTATTCCTTTTTATCCGTCGTGATAAAAAGAGTTCCATGAAATAAGGGTAAAGCTAAATAATAAAAACACGTTTCTATAGTCAGTATTTTGCTATGCACCGCGCTGTGCAAAATGACTATAAATTATAGCGACTGAGTATTTAGTTATTCTCACCGTGCTGACTAGCATGAAATGACCTGCTACCTCTCCTGAACACGCATTATCAGACAATAGGGTTATTTCGCTATGAGCATTTCACTTGCAGAAGACACGAAAAATATCACCTCCGGCACTCCGTCAGGATTAGAAGAAACACTCATCGCTTATCGCCGTGAATTACATCAGCACCCTGAATTATCCAATCAG
Organism: Rahnella sp. BIGb0236; assembly: GCF_004364755.1. Lineage (NCBI taxonomy): Bacteria > Pseudomonadati > Pseudomonadota > Gammaproteobacteria > Enterobacterales > Yersiniaceae > Rahnella > Rahnella sp. BIGb0236. The sequence goes on along the minus strand of NZ_SOAO01000007.1, from coordinate 21,735 downwards.
GAATTTGTGACCACGCAAAAAATAACGGAGTGGCTGAATGCCGCCGGGATCCGCATTTTATCACTTGGCCTGAAAACCGGCGTCGTTGCAGAAATCGGCCCGCAGACCGGACCGGTGGTGGCGTTGCGCGGTGACATCGATGCCCTGCCGATTGAAGAAGCCTCCGGCGTGCCGTTCAGTTCGCAACAGCCCGGCGTGATGCACGCCTGCGGCCATGATTTCCACACCTCGGTGATTCTCGGCGCGGCTTATTTACTTAAAGCACGCGAAGACCAGCTCCCCGGCCGCGTGCGGCTGTTTTTCCAGCCTGCCGAGGAACGGTTTGGCGGCGCATCGCAACTGATCAAAGCCGGTGCGCTGGTCAACGTCGATGCGATTTTCGGCCTGCACAATGCGCCGGAACTGCCGGTCGGAACTTTTGAAACCAAAGGCGGCGCATTTTATGCCAACGTTGACCGCTTCCAGATCACCGTCACCGGCAAAGGCGCGCACGCCGCTCATCCCGAAGAAGGCACTGACAGTATTGTCACCGCCAGCCATATCGTGACCGCGCTGCAAACCGTGGTCAGCCGCAACGTCAGTGCGCAGGATGCGGCGGTGGTCAGCGTCACCCGCATCGAAGGCGGCAATACCTGGAATGTGTTGCCGCAAACGGTCGAACTGGAAGGAACGGTGCGCACCTACAGCAGCGTTATCCGCGAACAGATCCCGCAGCGGATCCGCAAGGTGATCACCGGCGTGGCTGAGGCCCTGGGCGCGAAAGCGGAACTGCACTGGTTCGGCGGGCCGCCTGCTGTGGTGAATACGCCACGCTGGGCGGATTTTGCCTTACAGGCGGCCGCTGATTTTGGGTATAACGCGCAAGTGGCGCAGGCGCAGATGGGCGGTGAAGACTTTGCTTTTTATCTGCATCATGTGCCTGGGGCGTTTGTCAGCATCGGCTCGGCCAGCGATTTCGGATTGCATCATCCGCAATTTAATCCGGATGAATCGGCCATTTATCCGGCGGCGAATTATTTCCAGCAGTTAGCGGAAAAAGCACTGCGGGAATTAAGCGAAAAATAACCTTTTCATTCCTGATCTTATTCTCTCATGCCCGGTTATTCCGGGCATTTTTCGTGGTTATTTTATGCCGTCATGTATTTCTACTTTATCTCTTTGATTATTTAATTTTGTTGTTTTACATCCCTGTAACACTCGGGAATAGTGAAAACGTCACCACACGATAATCACCATAAACAATAAGAATGCAGGGTAAACAGAATAATGATGAAACATAGCGCCACTTTCACCGCGACCACCATCGCCGCATTATTGAGTTTTTCTGCGGTGGCACAGGCCGCGCCGGGAATAGATCTGATTGCCAATGAAACGCCAATTCATACGCCGAAAAGTGCTGAAGCCGCGGCCAAAATTCCGGCCAATTTTAAGTTTGTTGAACCCGGCACGCTGACCGTGGCGCTGGCGGTTCTCGGCAGCGCACCGCCGTTCGGCCTGTATGCCCGCGACAATAAAACCGTGATCGGCAGCGAAGCGGATATCGCCCGTCTGGTCGCCGACGGTTTGGGCCTGAAACTCAAGGTGGTGCCCGCCTCGTGGGAAGACTGGCCGCTCGGCGTCACTTCCGGAAAATACGATGCGGCGATCTATAACATCACCGTCACCAAAGACCGCAAAACCAAGTTTGATTTCGCGACCTATCGTCAGGACACGCTGGGCTTTTACGTGAAAAGTGACAGCAAAATCACGTCCATTACGTCTGCGCCGGACATCGCCGGTAAACGCATTATCGTCGGCTCCGGCACCAATCAGGAAGCGGTATTGCTGGCCTGGGACAAAGAAAATCAGGCCAAAGGATTACCGGCGCTCAAGCCGCAATATGTCACTGATGACGCCGCCGCGACGCTGGCGATCCAGTCCGGTCGTGCCGATGCCACCTTCGGCCCTAACGTCACCGGTGCGTATAAAGCCCTGCTGACCGGCAAAACCAAACTGGTCGGTACCGTGCCCGGCGGCTGGCCGAAAACGGCCAATATCGCTGTCACCCTGAAAAAAGGTAACGGACTGGTGGATGCCGTGCAGGCATCGCTGAACAGTGCCATCGCCAGCGGTGCTTATATCAAAGTACTGGATCGCTGGGGTGAAAGTGTCGAGAAAATTGACCATTCAGAAATTAATCCGCCGGGACTGGGCGACTGATCAGGAGCACGAACAATGAGCGAAGACGTTTTTATTCAGATTGCGCCGGAAGACCCGCTGATTGCGCCGGTGATTGAAGGATTATTCGGTGAATATCGCGACCGCTACGGCGATTTTTTCTCAAGCCAGCCACCGGAAGATAACAGTGTGTTCTCTGCGCCCGATGGCACGTTCATTGTTCTGCTGAGAAACGGCGCGCCCATTGCCATGGGCGCGTACAAACGCTACGACGAGCAGACCGCCGAGCTGAAGCGTATCTGGACTCACCGGTCGCTGCGCCGTCAGGGACTGGCGCAAAAAATCCTGCACGAGCTGGAACGCCGTGCCGCCGCGTACGGTTACCGGCAGGTGTTTCTGACCACCGGTTTCCGTCAGCCGGAAGCCGTCGGACTGTATTTATCCCACGGCTATCAGCCACAGTTTGATACCCGTCTGGATCCGGAAGTGTTTTCCCGTCCGCCGTATGACGGACGCCTGCCGTTTACCAAGGCGCTGACAGCTGACGTTCCCGTCACCTGAACTGCAACCTGACAGAAAGAGAACGTTATGAGCGAAAATGCCCCTTCATCTGTACGTCATCCCCCGCTGAAAGTGGTGCCCGCGCGTTATCCGTGGCGGCTGGCCGGTGCGGTGTTTTCCGTGTTCATTCTGCTGGGGATTATCCAGTCGATTGCGACGAATTCCCGCTGGGAATGGGGCGTGTTTCGTCAGTGGTTTTTTGATCCGGTGATTTTGTCAGGGCTGGGTAAAACGCTGTTGCTGACGCTGCTCGGCACGGTGTTTGGCGTGATTTTTGGCACCGTGCTGGCCCTCGCCCGCCTGTCGAAATCGTACCTGCTCAACGCCCTTGCCTGGGGGTATATCTGGCTGTTCCGTTCTCTGCCTCTGCTGCTGGTGCTGATCATCCTCTATAACTTTTCCTATCTGTACGACAACCTTTCCCTTGGCATTCCGTTCACCACGATTTCCTTTTTCAGCACGCCGACCGTCAATTTGCTGGATCAGTTTTCCGTCGCCGTACTCGGCTTGTCGCTGGTGCAGTCGGCCTATACCGCAGAAATCATTCGCGGCGGCATTTTGGGCGTAGAACACGGTCAGCATGAAGCGGCGGCGGCTTTAGGGTTACCGGCTTACCGCCGCACCTTCCGCATTATTTTGCCGCAGGCGCTGCGCTCCATTCTGCCGACCGGCTTTAACGAGGTGATCAGTCTGGCGAAAGGCACGTCGATCGTTTATGTGCTGTCGATGCCGGAGCTGTTTTACACCGTGCAGGTGATTTACAACCGCACGCAACAGGTCATTCCGCTGCTGATGGTCGCCACCATCTGGTATCTGCTGATCACCACCGTATTATCGGTATTGCAGTATTACGTCGAACGTTATTTCGCGCGTGGCACGGTGCGGCAGGTCGCGCCAACGCCTTTGCAACGCCTGCGTCTGTGGCGCACCGCCCGTTCTTAATAAAGGGAAAACCGAATGTCTGAAGCCTTTGATTTATTCGTTAACCGCCCGGCAGACGCCCCCGCAGAACGCCTGTTTTTGCATAAGCCGCAGGCCGCCACCGTCGGGCGCATCGATATCCATAATCTGAGCAAATACTACGGCGCACACAAAGCGCTGGATAATGTCAGCCTGAGTATTGAACCCGGCACCGTGACCGTGATCCTCGGCCCTTCCGGCTCGGGGAAATCCACGCTGCTGCGCACCATTAACCATCTGGAGCGGGTTGATGAAGGCTTTATCCAGATTGACGGCGATTACATTGGCTACCGCCGCAAAGGCGATACGCTGTATGAACTCAAGGAACGCGCCATTCTGAAACAGCGTACGCACGTCGGTTACGTGTTCCAGAATTTTAATCTTTTTCCGCACATGACCGTGCTGGATAACATCATTGAAGCGCCGGTGGTTCACGGTTTATTCCCGCGTAAACAGGCCATCGCCCGCGCCTATGAACTGCTCGATACCGTCGGATTGCGCGAAAAAGCCCATGCCTGGCCGCGCCACCTTTCCGGCGGCCAGCAGCAGCGAATCGCCATCGCCCGCGCACTGGCGCTCAACCCGAAAGTGATGTTGTTCGATGAACCCACTTCCGCGCTGGATCCGGAACTGGTGGGCGAGGTGCTGGATGTGATTAAAAAGCTGGCGCAGTCCGGCGTGACGCTGGTGGTGGTCACGCACGAAATCGGCTTCGCGCGGCAGGTGGCAGATCAGGTGGTGTTTATGGTCGATGGCGCCATCGTCGAAAGCGGAAGTGCTGAACAGGTGCTGGACCGGCCGCGCCATGAACGTACGCGGCGGTTTCTGGAGAAAGTGCTTTGACAGCACTCTTAAGGTGAATACGGTTTTGCTCCTCCCCCTGCGAAGGGGGAGGCGGGAGGGGGTTTTAAAGACAACACAAAAGCCAAAGCACACTTTAACCCATTGAATTGTCATTAATACCCCACCCCAACCCTCCCCTTCGCAGGGGAGGGAGTTGTCCTGCATATACCTTCCGGGTTAATGCCTCTTGCCCAACTAAAACCGTTATTTCACACTCGCCATCGGCGGATCCATCGCCACTTTGCCTTTCACCGCTTTGCTCTTCACTCTTCTTGACCACATGGCTGTCAGGATCGGCACCAGGATGGATGTCACAATCACCGAGGTGGCGACCAGCGCCGTGGCGGCCGGAGCAATCGGTTTGAACTGCGGCACCATTTCTGCAATCAGTACCGGCGTGGCGACCGCCGCACCGGCGGAACTGGAGGCGGCAATGCCTGCCGTTCCGTCGCCGCCACCGATGAATTTATCGGCAAGGATCAGCGGGATACCGGTGATGACGATCACCGCCACACCCAGCATTACGCCTAACAGTCCCGTTTGTGCGATCACGCTCAGGTTGATGGTGTTACCCAGTGCGAAGGCGAAGAACGGGATCAGCGTTTGTACCGCTTTGCTGAAGAACTCGCGCAGTTCCGGATCAAGATTACCTAAGCCAAAACCGACCAGGAACGGCAACACCGCACCGACGAAGACGTGTGGCTCGAATGACGCGATACCTGCCGTGCCGAGGATCACCATGGTCATCAGCGGGCCGGATTCCAGCGACATCAGCACAAATGCACCGGCTTCTTCTTTGGTGCCGTATTGCTGCATCACAGAGGCGTAAAGACCGCCGTTGGTCATGTCCATTGAGGCGACCAGCGCCAGCACGGAAAGCCCGGCAAAGAATCCGAACTCCACGCCATTCTCCGGCATAAACCGGGACGCCACCGCCGCCACAATCCACGCGACCGCAATTTTGGTGACCACTAAGGTGCCGGATTTACGCAACACCGTACCGGTCGCGCTGAGTTTGATGGAAGCGCCCATGCAGAAAAACCACACCGCCAGAATCGGTACGGTGCCGGTCATCAGTCCGTTGGTAAAGGAGCCAAAATATTTGCCCGAATCAGGCGCGAAGGTATGGCACAGCGCACCCAGGAAGAGAGGCACTAACATCATCCCACCAGGGATTTTTTCTATCGCTCGTTTAATGTGCATATTTTTTCACCTGATTTAAAAGTAACGGACTACCGAATGCCGCTACGTTATCCATTTATCAGAGTGATAAAAGTGATTCACTTCATAAATTGAAACGATGTTTCTATTTTTTAGATCGCTAGTTTTATAAATTTAATTCGTCAATATTTGATTGCGGAGGGAAATCACATTTTCGACTATTAATACGAAAATTCTTAACCCGCAGACGTAAAAAAACCCGCAGCAGAGGTCTGTGCGGGTAGGTTCATGCGCCGGACAATTAACTCAGCGTGGTGGTGCCAAACGCCTGCTGCCAGTCGGCTTCAAATTTTTCCACCGCTGCCTGTACCGCAGGCGTGTTGAGCAGTTGTTCGGCCACATCCACCGGCAAGGTGATGGACTGACATCCCGCCAGCAGACAATCCATTGCCTGGCGCGGCGTTCTGAAACTGGCAGCCAGCACTTTTGACTGCGGCGCGTGCAGACTGAGCAATGTCTGCAATTCTTTCACCATCGCGATGCCGTCACCACCCTGCGCATCCAGACGGTTCACATACGGCGCGACATATTCCGCCCCGGCCAGCGCCGAGAGCAACCCCTGACCGGCGCCGTACACCGCCGTGCCGAGCGTCGGGATGTTCATGCTTTTCAGTTTCTTAATGGCCGCCAGACCTTCACGGGTGACCGGCACTTTCACCACCAAACCGGAGACACGTTGCGACAATAACAGCGCTTCGGCAACCATCTGTTCGGCGTCGGATGCCATGACCTGCGCGAACAATTTGCCGTTACCGCCCAGAGCATCACGCAACGCGGGCAACACTTCCCACAGCGATTTTCCTTCTTTCGCCACGATGCTCGGATTGGTGGTAACCCCCTGCAACGGCAGGATGCGCGACAAACGTTTTACCGCAGTGACATCGGCAGTATCGAGATACAGCTCCATAACTTTCTCCCTGAAACTTGTGAGTGAATGCAAAGTTCAGAGAGTGTACGCCTGCAAGCAGAAGGTTTGTTGATCGTCATCAAAATCACTTTCGAATGAAAGCTTGTAAATTACGAAAGAATAAACCGGAACTCAGAGAGCGTCGAGATGATTTTCAATGTACAGCGTTATTCCACACACGATGGTCCGGGGATCCGCACGGTCATTTTTCTGAAAGGCTGTTCACTGAGCTGCACCTGGTGCCAAAACCCGGAAAGCCGTTCCGCCGCACCGGATGTGCTGTTCGATTCGCGCCTGTGCAGCGCAGGTTGCCAGCACTGTGCGACGGTCTTTCCTCATGCCATCCGCGTGGAAAAAGGTGACATTGCCGTGCGGCGTGAACAGTTTCAGGCTGACGATTTGAGCCAGATCGCTGACGTCTGCCCTTCCGGCGCGTTGAGCGTCTGCGGGGAAGAGGCGGCTATTGATGCCCTGATGCAGCAGATCCTGCGCGATAAACCTTTTTATACCCGCACCGGTGGCGGCGTCACGCTTTCCGGCGGTGAGCCTTTTATGCAGCCACAGACTGCGCTGACACTGCTGCAACGCTGCCGCCATGAAGGGCTGCACACCGCCGTGGAAAGCTGCCTGCATGTGCCGTGGAAATATATCGAGCCTTCACTGGGCGCGCTGGATCTGCTGCTGGCCGATCTCAAACATGTCGCCGACGAGCCTTTCCGGCGTCTGACCGGCGGGTCTGCCCGACGGGTGAAAGATAATTTCCGTCGGCTGGCGGCGGCCGGACAAAAACTGATCGTCCGGGTGCCGTTAATTCCTGATTTTAATGCTGACCGGGCATCCGTTCGCCAGATCGTCGATTTTGCCGCGGAAGAAACCGGCTGCGACGCCATCCACTTTTTGCCCTACCACACCCTCGGCATCAACAAATATGCCCTGCTGGGACAACCCTATCTGGCGCCACGCCAGCCGTTAAATGACCCTGACCTGCTGACGTTCGCTGAGCAATACGCCGCTGAAAAAGGGCTTTGTGCACAGTTAAGAGGATAAGAAAAATGACCCAACTGAATCTGAACACCCTTTCCGGCCGTATCCGCGCGCATAAAGACGCCCTGATCCACATCGTGAAGCCGCCGGTGTGTACCGAGCGCGCGCAACATTACACGCAGATTTATCAGCAACATGCCGACAAGCCGCTGGCGGTTCGTCGCGCACTGGCGCTGGCGGAACATCTGCGCCAGCGCACTATCTGGATCAAACACGACGAGCTGATCGTGGGGAATCAGGCCAGCGAAGTGCGCGCCGCACCGATTTTCCCGGAATACACTGTCGGCTGGATCGAAAGCGAAATTGACGCGCTGGCAGATCGCCCCGGCGCGGGTTTTGCGGTCAGTGAAGCCAACAAAAAAATTCTGCATGATATCTGCCCGTGGTGGCGCGGTCAGACCGTGCAGGACCGTTGCTATGGCATGTTTACTGATGAACAGAAAGCCCTGCTCGACAGCGGCATCGTGAAAGCCGAGGGCAATATGACTTCCGGCGATGCCCATCTGGCGGTGAATTTCCCGCTGCTGCTGGAATTGGGTCTGGACGGGTTGCGCAGTAAAGTGGACGAGCGCCGCAGCCGTATTCAGCTGACCGACTGGGAAGACCTGCATAAAGAACAACTGCTGAAAGCCATTGATATCACGCTGGCTGCGGTCAGCGATCACGTCGTGCGTTTCGCGCAACTGGCACGGGACATGGCCGCCACCGAAACCCGCGAGGCGCGCCGCAACGAGTTGCTGACGATCGCCGCTAACTGCGACGTCATCGCTCATCAGCCGCCGCAAAATTTCTGGCAGGCACTGCAACTGTGCTATTTCATTCAGCTGATTTTGCAGATCGAATCCAACGGCCATTCCGTGTCATTCGGTCGTATGGATCAGTATCTTTATCCGTTCTATCGCCGTGATGTCGAGCTGGAGCAGACGCTGGCGCGCGATCAGGCCATCGAATTGCTGCAAAGCTGCTGGCTGAAATTGCTGGAGGTGAACAAAATCCGTTCCGGTACGCACTCCAAAGCGTCAGCGGGCAGTCCGCTGTATCAGAATGTCACCATCGGCGGACAGAATCTGCATAACGGCGTGGCCTCTGATGCGGTTAATCCGCTGTCATACGCGGTGCTGGAATCCTGCGGTCAGCTGCGCTCCACCCAGCCGAATCTCAGCGTACGCTATCACGCAGGCATGAGCAGTGATTTCCTCGATGCCTGCGTACAGGTGATCCGCTGCGGATTCGGGATGCCGGCCTTTAATAACGACGAAATTGTCATTGCGGAATTCATTAAGCTGGGCGTCGAAAAACAGGATGCATACGATTATGCCGCCATCGGCTGCATCGAAACGGCCGTCGGCGGCAAATGGGGCTATCGTTGCACCGGCATGAGTTTCATCAACTTTGCCCGCGTGATGCTCGCCGCGATGGAACAGGGTCACGACGCAAAAAGTCATACCTGCTTCCTGCCGCAGGAACGCGGTTTGTCGCAGGGCAATTTTGATAACTTCGAACAGGTGTTTGCGCAGTGGGATCAGCAGATCCGTTATTACACCCGTAAATCCATCGAAATCGAATGTGTGGTCGATACGGTTCTGGAAGAGAACGCACAGGATATTCTGTGTTCGGCGCTGGTGGATGACTGCATCGAACGCGGAAAAACCATCAAGCAAGGCGGCGCAAAATACGACTGGGTGTCCGGTTTGCAGGTCGGGATCGCCAATCTGGGCAACAGCCTGGCCGCCGTGAAAAAACTGGTGTTTGATCAGGGCGTGATCGGCCAGCAGGAGCTGGCACAGGCGCTGGCCTCCGATTATGAAGGGCTGGACGGCGAGCGGCTGCGTCAGCGTCTGATTAACGGCGCAGAGAAATATGGCAACGATCATGACGACGTGGATCAGCTGCTGGTGCGCGCGTATCAGTGCTATATCGATGAACTGTCGAATTATCACAATACCCGTTTCGGACGCGGCCCGGTCGGCGGCACCTATTACGCGGGTACGTCGTCCATTTCGGCAAACGTGCCCTTTGGTGCGGCAACCACCGCCACACCGGATGGCCGCAAAGCCTTTACCCCGCTGGCAGAAGGCGCCAGCCCGGCCTCCGGCACCGACCATCTCGGGCCGACGGCGGTGTTTAACTCGCTGGGTAAATTGCCGACAGAAGCCATTCTCGGCGGCGTGTTACTCAATCAAAAACTGAATCCGGCATCGCTGGAAAATGGAACTGACCGCCAGACGTTGATGCTGATGCTGCGGACATTCTTTGAGGAACATCGCGGCTGGCATGTGCAGTACAACATCGTATCTCGCGAGACATTGCTGAAGGCGCGCGAGGAGCCGCAGAATTATCGCGACCTGGTAGTGCGCGTGGCGGGTTACTCCGCGTTCTTCACGGCCTTATCGCCGGAGGCTCAGGATGATATTATCGCCCGCACAGAACATTCACTTTAACGTTCTCATCTGAATTTTACTTTTTCCGGGCGGCGCAGGTCGCCCGTATTTTGGGCGGCTATGAACGACAGACAGCAAGTTATTTTGCAATGGGTAAACGACAAGCAACGCATCAGCGTTGGTGAGTTGTCACAGATTTGTCAGGTATCGGAAGTCACTATCCGCCATGACCTCACCTTGCTGGAACAGCGTCATTATCTGCGCCGCGCGCACGGTTATGCGGTGGCGATCCAGACCGATGACGTTGATACCCGCATGATGTCGAATTTTGCCCAGAAGCAGAAGCTGGCGAAGTTCGCGGCGTCGCTTATTCAGGACGGTGAAACGGTCTTTTTCGAAAGTGGCAGCAGCATTGCCCTGTTGGCGCAATATCTGGCCGATAAGAAGAACCTGACGGTGATCACCGTCAGCAGTTATGTGGCTTCGTTACTGAAAAGCATGCCGTGTGAAGTGGTGTTACTCGGCGGAATGTATCAGAAAACCAGTCAGACCGTGGTCGGCCCGCTGACCCGGCTCTGTCTGCAACAAATGAATTTCAGCAAAGCGTTTATGGGCATCGACGGCTTTACCGATACCACCGGTTTTACCGGCCGCGACATGCTGCGTGCTGACGTGGTGAATGCCGTGGTGGCGAAAGGCGCGGAAAATATCGTGCTGACCGATTCCTCGAAATTCGGCCAAATCAATCTCAACCCGCTGGGGCCGGTCAGCGCCTTCAGCCGGGTGATCACCGACGATAAACTGTCCGCTGAATATCAACAGCAGCTTTCTGCCGCAGGGATTAAGGTCAGCCTTGTCAGCTGACCCATCATTACTTATCCCCAAAATAAATTCGAGTTGCAGCAAGGCGGCAGGTGAAGGAATCCCGATGAGCTTACACAAGTAAGTGATTCGGGTGACGATGCGCAGCCAACGCATCTGCAATTCGACGTATGAAGGGGATTACTGACCGTAGTAGGCGTTTTTACCGTGCTTACGCAGGTAATGTTTATCTAAAAGCTGCGGCTGCATATCCGGCAATTGCGGGGTGAGCTGGCGGGAGAAAATGCCCATATAGGCCACCTCTTCCAGCACTACCGCATTGTGCACGGCATTATCCGCATCTTTCCCCCAGGTAAACGGCCCGTGGGAATGAACCAGCACCGCAGGAATATCTGCCGGTGAAAGATTTCTTTCCGCGAAGGTTTTGACTATCACTTCACCGGTTTCCCATTCATAACGCCCGGCGATTTCTTCTTCCGTCATCAGACGGGTGCAGGGAATGTTGCCGTAGAAATAATCCGCGTGCGTGGTGCCCCAGGCTGGAATGTCTAAACCGGCCTGCGCCCAGATGGTGGCGTGACGTGAATGGGTATGCACAATGCCGCCCGCTTCCGGGAAATTCAGGTACAGCACGCGGTGCGTGTCGGTGTCCGAAGATGGTTTTTTGCTGCCTTCGACGATTTTACCGGTCTCGAGTTCCACCACCACCATGTCGTCCACACCCATGTGATCGTATTCCACGCCCGACGGTTTGATCACCACCAGCCCCTGCTGGCGATCCACCGCGCTGACATTTCCCCAGGTAAAGGTCACCAGATGGTGGCGCGGCAGTGCCAGATTGGCTTCCAGTACCTGCTCTTTCAGTTGTTTAAGCATCTTGGTTCCCTCTTATTGCGATGCTTTATTGTCTGGTTGACGGCAAAACGCAGGTATGGGGCAAATCGCTAAAGAGTGCGTACAGATCTGCTGCAAACGTAAAAGTGCCTGCCAGGCGGGATTTGGATGAGAAGTGTCCGGGCTTTAGTCTTTTGTGCTCCGGTGAAGCGGTAAGCTGGTGAATTAAGATTATTCACCTAGTGAATGAATGGTAATTTCACTATTTTAATTCAACGGATGCAAAAGTGCGTCCGGATGATACGAATTATAAATAAAGGTTCGGAACAGCCAGAAAATTTGTAAGTACTGTGAAGGAATACAGGGTGAATTTCGGTGAGAATGCTGCCATTTACCTATACTTATAAATGATGCTGAACGTTAATCCTTTGAGGAAGATAACTATGATGCTCTTAAATAAACGCGTTGCCAGTATTGCACTGGTTCTGACTCTTGCGATGTCTGTTACCGCCTGCGGTAACTGGTCTAAACGTGACCGCAACACGGCAATTGGTGCCGGTGCCGGTGCACTGGGTGGTGCGGTTCTGACTGATGGCAGTACCTTAGGCACATTAGGTGGCGCAGCAGTCGGTGGTATTGTGGGGCATCAGGTCAGCAAATAAAGACAGCGCCAAAAAATTGAAAGATGCTGCGCTGTTAACAGGCGCAGCATCTTGTTCACATCAGCCGCCCGCCAGTTTCACTTTCATCCCTTTCGCTTCCAGCAGTTGTTTGAGCAGGTCACGTTTATCGCCCTGGATCTCAATCACGCCCTCTTTCACTGCACCGCCGCAGCCACATTTCTTTTTCAGCTCCGCCGCGAGTTTTTCCAGTGCCGCATCATCAAGATCCACGCCGGTGATCAGGCATACGCCTTTCCCTTTACGGCCACTGGTCTGACGCTGAATGCGCACGATGCCGTCACCTTTCGGACGCTCAGCCACCGCTTTCGGCTCATCGATTCTGCCGCTGTCGGTCGAATAGACTAAACGGCTGTTGCTGTCGTTGTTCATGCTTCTTCCTTCTTAAATCAGTGACGCGCGGATTTCACGTAAGGTGTGGGCCGGATCGGCAGACTGCGTGATCGGACGGCCAATCACCATGTAATCCACCCCTGCCGCCAGGGCTTCCTGCGGAGTCATCACGCGGCGCTGATCGTCGGCTTTGCTGCCTGCCGGGCGGATACCCGGTGTCACCAGTTTAAAGGTCTGCCCTAATGCCGATTTAAAGCGCGTCGCTTCCTGCGCGGAACACACGACGCCATCGAGGCCGCAATCGCGGGTCAGGCGGGCCAGACGCTCGGCGTAATCCGCCGGAGAAAGGTCGATGCCCAGATCTGCCAGATCGCTGCCTTCCATGCTGGTCAGCACCGTCACGGCAATCAGCAGCGGCGCATCTTTACCAAAGGGAGCCAGTGCTTCTTTCGCGGCGGTCATCATGCGCGCCCCGCCACTGGCATGGACATTCACCATCCACACGCCCAGATCGGCTGCAGCGGCCACTGCGCGCGCGGTGGTGTTTGGAATATCGTGGAATTTCAGATCCAGAAAGACGTCAAAACCGCGGGTTTGCAAATCTTTGACCATTTGCGGGCCAAAATGGGTAAACATCTCTTTGCCAATTTTCAGACGGCAATCACGGGGATCAATTTTATCGGCAAAGGCCAGCGCGGCGGCCTTATCGGCATAGTCAAGTGCGACAACAATAGGTGATGTATTTAAGTCGTTGTTGTTAATGTTATTTTCGGACTTCATATCGTCAGCCTCTTGTTAATATTCAAATCAGGAAGGGAAACTATTCATTTTGCCGCCCGCATTTTACATGGCAAGTCGCTGAATTCACAGCTACACATAATGTGACAGTTTTATTAAATTTTTGTTAAGCACTAGACGATGCGACAAGGCTGGCATAGCTTGTTATTTTTACTCTAAGGAAAGGCTGAAAAATGAGTGAGATAACGACCCTGACTGTGAAAATTCCGGTCGAATTAAAAGAACTGATTAAAAACGCCGCTGCTCAGGCAGAACATTCATTAAGTGCAGAAGTGGCAGCGCGTCTGGAAGAGAGTTTTAGCCCCGCCGCGCCGAAAGGCAAAAAAGCCGCAAAAGCCACCGAACATGACATTGATAACCAGCATCTCGCCGAAGAGACTGAACCCGCGCTGACCGCCAAAGAAATCAAGAAATTACGCACGTTGCTTAACGCACGTAAGACCAGCAGTAAGAAGAAGTAACACGAAGAATCAGCACGCGATAGCCGGAAGGACAGCGAGTCAAACGATCACTGTCCGTCCAGTCCCCGGATCGGTTTTATTGTCGCCCAGCCCCGGCAAGACGGGCAATGCCAGTAGAGTGAATGCGCGGTAAAGCCGCATTTATGGCAACGGTAACGGGGCTTCGTGCGGATCTGCTCACCCACCATATCCCGCAGTAAGACCAGACTTTCCTTCGCACGCCCTTCTTCCGCATCGGCCAGATGGTAATCCATCAGGTGATGGAACACGCGCATGGTCGGATGGCGCTGAAGCTGACGGTTGATATAGTTCTGCGCCGTCTCACGCCCTTCTTCATCATGGATGATTTCTGCCAGCATCAGTTCCGCAGTGGCACCGGTATTTTCATCGACGCAACGTTTGAGGAATTCCGCCCAGGCCAGCGTATCGCCAAGGTTCTGATAGCATTCTTGCAGCATCGGCAGCGCTTCGCTGACCAGCTCTTTGTCCTGCTCCAGCACCCGCTGTAACGCTTCGGTCGCCTTGCGATATTCGCCCTGCGCCAGCAAAATCCGCCCCTGCATGATCGACACGCGGGCGCAGAGTTTATCCGCCGATGCGGCTTTTTTCAGTAAGCCGGTCGCCTTGTCAAAATCATCTGACACCACAGCCTGAAGCGCCAGCTCACACCAGAAATGGGCAATTTCTTTACGGCGGTTTTCTTTGCCGAGCTTGACCAGACGTTCAGCCACATCGATGGCGTTCTGCCAGTCGCTGGTCGCCTGATGAATGATTAACAGTTGCTCAAGGGCAAACAGCTGGAAATCCTGCTCTTTCACCAGCTGATTAAACATGTCCTCCGCACGGTCATAGAAACCGGCCGCCATGTAATCCCGGCCCAGTTGCTGTACGGCAAGCAGGCGCTGTTCGAAGGTCAGCGAGGCACTTTCCATCAGAGACTGGTGAATGCGGATCGCGCGATCGACTTCACCACGGGAGCGGAAAAGGTTACCCAGAGTCAGGTGCGCTTCGACCGTACTGCTGTCCTCTTTCAACATTTCGAGGAACAGGTCGACCGCTTTGTCCTGCTGATTGGAAAGCAGGAAGTTAACGCCCGCGACGTATTCACGCGACAGGCGGTTAGCATTTTCCTGTTTGTCCTGCTGAGAACTTCTGCGCCCCATGTACCAGCCATAGGCGGCCGCAACGGGCAACAACAGAAACAGCAGTTCTAACATAGAGGGTTATTCCTTGCTGACATCGTAGGATGCTGCGGGCGGCGAAACGACAGCCGCGGGTTCAATTTGTTGTTCAAGACGTTTGATTTTACGCTGTGCGCGGCCCAGTGACAGACGGACACGGAGGTAGAACAAACCACAGATCACCCAGCCAAGAATGAAACCGGTCGCGAACAGTACGGCAAGCAGTGTTGAAACGCGATAGTCACCCTGCGCCAGCAAATAATTGAAGGTCACAGTCTGATCGTTATGGGCACCCAGGGTGATAGAAATCACCACGATGACCAGTAAAAATAAAAAAATCAGCAGATATTTCACATTCATTCCTGTAATGCCGGATGTACCGGATGAATTATGCCAAAAACTCTCGTCCCGACCTAATAAGTTAGCATTTCCGAACAAAGCAGGGAAACATTGCGCGGGGTTTAAATGCCGTCTGGATAAACTTCATGCGACTTTTGTGGGATGCAGCAAACACCACGGCAATTTGACCTATGGAGAAGATATGGGGATGAAAAGCGTGGAATTAAAGGGGGAATTTGCAAAGCCCCCCTTTCCGTAAACAGAACTACGAGGGATCGCGTTCTTCGATTTCGCGGTTTTCCGCCGGTGGCGGTGTCAGCGGACCGATGTAACGTTGCGTCAGCCAGCAGGCGACCGTGACCAGAAGCCAGCTGATCCCGACTGACGCTACCAGATCACGCGGCCAGTGCATTCCGAGCATCAGACGACTGCCCATCACCACCACGCCCCAGATCATCAGCGCCGTCACCGTTTTATAGTGCTTACGCCGCCATAACAGACCGACGCCCAGCAGTGCCCAGGTGGCGGCGAACATGGTGTGCCCGGAAGGGAACGCGTAACCGGTATCCTTCTGCCAGCTTTTGTTCAGCCAGTGCGGGACCTGCACGTTATCGCCGAGAATTTCCTTCACCTGCGCGCTGCGCGCTTTTCGCTTCTGCGCGTAAAATTCATCCACGTTCATCTGGTGATCGGTGCCCAGCCAGGCGACATACGGGCGCGGCTCGCGGACTTCACTCTTGATGTAATCTTTGGCGTACTGGCCGATCAGTAACGCCGCAATGATGATGGCCACCAGCCCGCTCGCGGCTTTAAGGCGAAAACGCAGACACCACAGAAACCAGCCACACAGCACCACGGTAGTGATAATGCCCCACGGCTGGCTCACGGTTTCCGTCACCCAGTAAAGCGGGCGCAACACGGCGGGATTGCCCCCCGGCGTCCATAACCAGCCGCTGATCCAAACCGCTGCGGGCATCACTAATAACATCACAGCCCCGATGGCGGTGCGTTTGGCGATATCATACATAGTCGTTCCTTCTGTCATGCGTAAAAAGAGTGGGAGTGTATCAACCTTGTCAACGCTTCACCTTCCTTTCGCTTCAGTTGTTGAGTAAGCGGTTATAATTCATAAGTTATGAACGAATCGTTCAAATATTCCCGCTAAAATGTGACCCGAAGTGTGGCAAAATAGCGCCCTGTTAGGATGGAAAGGCACCGATTCCCTATCCAGAGGCCGCATCAGAACGTAGGATGCGCATCAACAAGTAAAATACTCACTGTAAATAAAGACTATTTGTGGTTTTTTTGGAGCGTAAAATGCAGCTGAAACGGGTGGCAGAAGCCAATCTGCCAACACCTTGGGGCGATTTCCTGATGGTGGGTTTTGAAGAATTGGCCACCGGGCACGACCACCTGGCGTTAGTTTTTGGCGACATCAGCGGTGAAACGCCTGTCCTTGCGCGTGTTCACTCCGAATGCCTGACCGGTGATGCCTTATTCAGCCTGCGCTGTGACTGCGGATTCCAGCTCGAAGCCGCCCTCAATCATATCGCTGAAGAAGGCCGCGGCATTCTGATGTATCACCGTCAGGAAGGCCGTAACATCGGTTTGCTGAATAAGATCCGCGCTTACGCCTTGCAGGATAAAGGCTACGATACCGTCGAAGCCAACCATCAGCTCGGATTCGCCGCCGACGAACGTGACTTCACGCTGTGCGCCGATATGTTCAAATTACTTGGCGTTGATTCCGTCCGCCTGCTGACCAACAATCCGAAGAAAGTCGAAATCCTCACCGAAGCCGGTATCCATATTACCGAGCGCGTTCCGCTGATCGTTGGCCGCAATCCGGAAAACGAACGTTACCTGTCGACCAAAGCCGCCAAAATGGGCCATCTGCTCGATAAGTAAGGGTTTATAGTCCGATGAAAATATTAAGGGCACCTTAAGAAGGTGCCCTTTTTTTATTGGCAGGGATCCGGATTACAGCATTTTGCGGATCACGTAATGCAGAATACCGCCGTGACGGAAGTACGTCAGCTCATTGCCGGTATCAATACGACAGCGCGCATCGATAGTTTCAGTATGGCCGTCGGCGAACGTAATATGCACCGCGACGTCCTGCCCCGGCGTCAGGTTTTGCAGCCCGCTGATACTCAGTTGTTCGTCACCTGTCAGTTTCAGCGTTTTGCGGGTTACCCCCTGCGGGAATTCGAGCGGTAAAATCCCCATCCCGATCAGATTTGAGCGGTGAATACGTTCGAATGATTCGGCGATAACCACACGCACGCCCAGCAGACGCGGCCCTTTCGCTGCCCAGTCACGACTGGAACCGGAACCGTATTCTTTACCGGCAATGACCGCCGTCGGCACACTCTCATGCTGATAACGCATGGCCGCATCGTAAATCGCCAGCTGATCCTGCGACGGAATATGGCGCGTATAGCCGCCTTCCACGCCCGGCACCATTTCGTTTTTGATGCGGATATTGGCGAACGTCCCGCGCATCATCACTTCGTGGTTACCACGCCGCGAACCGTAGGAGTTAAACGCTTTCGGCTCAACCCCATGATGGGTCAGATAAAGCCCGGCCGGACTGTCAGCCTTGATGTTCCCGGCGGGCGAAATGTGGTCGGTGGTCACTGAGTCGGCCAGGATCGCCAGAATACGCGCGTCTTTGATGTCTTCCAGCGCGTCCGGTTCGACCTTCATATCACTGAAGAACGGCGGATGGCGGATATAGGTGGACTCTTCCTGCCAGGTGTAGGTCGGCGTGCCTTCCACCTGAATGGACTGCCAGCTGGCATCGCCGTTGAACACTTCGGCGTACTCTTTGTGGAACATGTCCGTCGTCACCTGCCCGACAGCATTGGCAATATCATTGGCCGACGGCCAGATATCTTTCAGGTAAACCGGTTCACCATCACTGCCCTCGCCCAGCGGATCGGTGGTCAGATCGACGTTCATATTTCCGGCCAGCGCATACGCCACAACCAGCGGCGGCGAGGCCAGCCAGTTGGTTTTGATCAGCGGATGGATGCGCCCTTCAAAGTTTCGGTTACCGGAAAGCACCGCACCGACGGTTAAATCACCGGCCTTGATCGCGGATTCAATCGGTTCCGGCAACGGCCCCGAGTTACCGATACAGGTGGTGCAGCCGTAGCCGACCAGATTGAAGCCCAGCTTTTCCAGATGCGGCATCAGTCCGGCTGCGTTCAGATAGTCGGTCACCACCTTGGAACCCGGCGCCAGCGAGGTTTTCACCCAGGGTTTGCTGGTCAGCCCTTTTTCAGCGGCATTCTTCGCCAGCAAACCTGCGGCCATCAGCACGCTCGGGTTTGAGGTGTTGGTACATGACGTGATCGCGGCAATGACCACCGCGCCGGTGGTCAGCGAATAATGCTGGCCTTCCAGCGTGAAACTCTCTTTATCGCTGCGCCCCGGCTTGCTGTTACCCAGCTCCAGCTCGGTCGCGGCCTGAAAGGCTTTCGGCACATTGGGCAGCGCCACGCGGTCCTGAGGGCGTTTCGGCCCTGCCAGACTGGGTTCCACATCGCCCATATCCAGCGACAGCGTACTGGTGAATACCGGCTCATCACCGGCATGACGCCATAACCCCTGCGCCTGCGAATAGGCTTTCACCAGTTCGATTTGATCATCGCTGCGGCCACTGAGTTTCATGTAGCTCAGCGTCACATCATCCACCGGGAAGAAGCCGCAGGTCGCGCCAAATTCCGGCGACATATTGGCGATGGTCGCGCGGTCGGCCAGCGGCAAATCGGCCAGCCCGTCACCGTAGAATTCAACAAATTTGCCCACCACGCCATGTTTGCGCAGCATCTGGGTAACGGTTAATACCAGATCCGTTGCGGTAATGCCTTCGCGCAATTTTCCGGTCAGTTTGAAACCGACAACGTCCGGGATCAGCATGGAAACCGGCTGGCCGAGCATCGCGGCCTCGGCTTCAATACCGCCGCAGCCCCAGCCTAAAATCCCCAGACCGTTGATCATCGTGGTATGTGAATCCGTGCCGACCAGCGTGTCGGGATAGGCCACGGTTTTGCCATCCTGCTCTTCGTACCAGACGGTTTGTCCGAGGTATTCCAGATTGACCTGATGACAAATCCCGGTGCCCGGCGGCACCACGCGGAAACGGTTAAAGGCTTTTTGCCCCCAGCGCAGGAACTGGTAGCGTTCGTTATTACGCTCCATTTCCAGACGCACGTTTTCATCGAAGGCCTGATCATCCCCAAATTCATCCACCGTCACCGAGTGGTCAATCACCAGATCGACCGGCGACAACGGGTTCACCTGTTCGACATTCCCGCCGAGGCGTTTTACCGCCTGACGCATGGCAGCCAGATCCACGACCGCGGGTACACCCGTGAAATCTTGCATCAGCACGCGCGCCGGACGGTAAGCAATTTCCCGATCGGCATGACCGGTTTTTTGCCAGCTGACCAGCTCTTGCAGGTCGCTTTCCGTGACAGTGTCACCATCTACGTGGCGCAGTAAATTTTCGAGTAAAACTTTGAGGGATTTTGGCAGGCGCTGAAGTTCACCCAGCGTTTTGGCAGCGAGCGGCAGGCTGTAGTAGTAAAATTCCTTCTCCCGGACTGCCAGCTTATCCAGACTGTTCTTGCGAATAGACGACATAGCTTCTCCTTTAGCGCTCAGCGTGGCCTTGAGGAATAACCCGCTGGCTTATAAGTGCATAGTTAAAGATAACACAAAATGCCGTTAACATTTTGATAACAGCTCAAACTGTTCATCAGGCAAAAAAAATCCCGCCGCATCTTGTGAGGAAGCAGCGGGATCGCAATGGAGAGTGAGCGTGACGACTTACTTGGTCGGCAACTTAATGTCTTTAAACATCTCTTCAATGTCTTCGTTCGAACGCAGGGAAATCGCGGTATCAACCACATCACGCGTCAGATGCGGTGCAAATCGCTGAATGAAATCGTACATGTAACTGCGCAGGAAGGTGCTGCGACGGAAGCCGATTTTCGTGGTGCTGTAGGTGAAAATATCACGCGCATCCACGGTCACTAAATCCGGATCCTGAACCGGGTCAACCGCCATGCTGGCGATAACCCCTACCCCTAACCCAAGGCGCACGTAGGTTTTGATGACGTCAGCATCCGTCGCGGTAAAGACAATACGTGGCGTCAGACCGGCGCGGTTAAACGCGGTGTCCAGCTCCGAGCGGCCGGTAAAGCCGAAGGTATAGGTGACTATCGGATACGCCGCCAGCTCTTCGATGGTGACTTTTTCTTTCCCTGCCAGCGGATGATCAGGCTGAACTACCACGGCGCGGTTCCAGTGATAGCAAGGCAGCATGATCAGATCGTCGTACAGATGCAGTGCTTCGGTGGCAATGGCGAAATCCGCATTGCCTTTTGAAACCGCTTCAGCAATCTGTGTCGGCGATCCCTGATGCATATGCAGCGAAACGCGCGGGTAACGCTCGATAAAGCCTTTAATCACATTAGGCAGGGCATAACGCGCCTGAGTGTGCGTGGTCGCCACATACAGCGATCCTTTGTCGGGATAGGTATGTTCACCGGCGACGGCTTTGATGGCATCGACTTTCGACAACACTTCACGGGCGATACGGATGATTTCCTGTCCGGCCGGTGTCACCTGTGTGAGATGTTTACCACTGCGGGAAAAAATCTGGATCCCGAGTTCATCTTCCAGCATACGGACTTGTTTGCTGATCCCCGGCTGCGACGTGTACAGGCCTTCTGCCGTCGAACTGACGTTCAGATTGTGATTAACAACCTCTACGATGTAGCGCAGTTGCTGCAATTTCATATCTCATACCACCCTGGTTTCAAACCCTGTCGCCATCCCTGTTCATCCAAAGGCTGAACAGTCTGGAAATGATTTTTTATCGAATACCGGAAGTCTGTGAACGCACCGTTTTATGCCCCAGACGCATTAGCTTATTACTTAAGTGCATAAGAATAAATTCTATATAACAATTATATCAATTATTAACGTCATGTATAGCCGGAGAACATAACGAAAATGGCAGGCAAACCTGCCCTGATAAGAAAAACAGCAAGAACCGGTCGATGATAGATCTTAATGCAATAAAAAAACCAGCCCAAAGGACTAATGCCAGTCAGTTAAGCAACAGACTGGCTTTTTTCTGAGCTTTAGGATACTTCCAGGGCCTTTCCTTTACCACTCGGGGAAAGGCTCTTTCCC
>NZ_SOAO01000006.1:62393-326622 GCF_004364755.1 Rahnella sp. BIGb0236 | reverse complement strand
GGCCACGTCGACTGGCGGGCAGAGTTCGACCCGTGGGGCAATCAGGTGGACGGCAGCAACCCGCTGCGCATGTACCAGCCCATCCGCATGCAGGGTCAGCATTATGATGAGGAGTCGGGGCTGCACTACAACCGCCACCGGTATTACGACCCGACGCTGGGCAGGTATATCACGCAGGATCCGATTGGGTTGTTGGGGGGATGGAATTTGTATGGTTACACCTCAAATCCGACCCAGCAAAGCGATCCTTTAGGTTTGAGTGAAGACTGGAGTTATTTTTTTTCGATGGGGACTATAGGTGGAGTTGACTATGGCGTAGCAGCTGAGTCTGCTGGGACCCGTTTATCAACTGACGAATCTGCAAAAACACTAAGCAATATGGCATCCACTGAAGGTGCGTGGAATCCAGGTTCTGACTATGTAAAAGCATGGGCAATTAATACGCCAATTGTTGCTCTGACAGCAATATATGGGCCAGCAGCATCTATTGCCAAAGTTATAAAGAGTAGCATCATTTTCTGTTCTGCAAATGCGACATACCAATGGGTTGAACACGGAGAAGTGAAACCTTCTGATGCGGCTGCAGCTGCATTGACAGGGGCTTTGTATCCAGGCCGCTTACTTAGTGTCAACACATTAATCGCTTCAGGGATTGCTTATTTAAATAGTGGAAGTAATAGCGGAGCTGTAGGGGCTGGGGCTGGAACGGTAGTAAGTGGTCTTCTGGGGAAAGTACCTTTTTTGTCAAATATTGTGGGTGATTTCGCTACGGGAGTAACATCTGAAGGTACCAGTGATAATATCGGGGGGTACATGGATAACGACAAGGATAAGGATAATGAAAATGATTAAAGTTTCTTTTTTAAAACGACGTAATAATGTCAATAGAGAAGTATCCGTTGCATTATATATACTGACATCTGCCGCGCCAGTATTTCTGGCTATAATAACAATGGCTGTAGCCATGGAATGCTTTAATGATAGTTCATTTCATTATAATAGCGACTATACGCTTAAGGCTTTAAAATTAATTACAGCAAGCATTTTTTTCTCAGTTATTTACAGTGTGGTGGATTTTTATATCGATAAGAGCAAAGTAAAAAAAATAATCAATATCTATAGAAGTGAGTATAATAAGGGTAATTATAATCAGATACTAACCCTCATAAGTGATAAGGATGATGAGTCTGTTAATTATCTCTTAGAAGAGATTGAAAAGAGACGGGTTAATGACGGAGAGTTGAGATGCTTAGATATTCATGCCATAAGCTTCATAGTTACTGGCATAAATATGAAAAAACTAGAATATAATATTTCTTGCATTTCCATGTATGCCTCAGAGCGAAGTGAAATTATTTACTTTAACTGTTATACAATAAATAGCGGAGATCTAATATTGAAAAGTATAGATTACCCGGTTGATGTTAGGCAGGATAGTATGTCAGATGCCTCAGGTGTGCGTGACCGCTGACACCGATGCCCGAAACTGCGCCGCAGGTGGTGCATCGACTGGCGGGCAGAGTTTGACCCGTGGGGCAATCAGGTGGACGGCAGCAACCCGCTGCGCATGTACCAGCCCATCCGCATGCAGGGCCAGCATTATGATGAGGAGTCAGGGCTGCACTACAACCGCCACCGCTATTACGACCCGACGCTGGGCAGGTATATCACGCAGGATCCGATTGGGTTGTTGGGGGGATGGAATTTGTATGCTTATCCGTTGAATCCAAACATAAAAACTGATCCCTTAGGGTTAACACAAATCAATATGGGGGCGGGGTTTAATGAAAGAGCTTCGCTTGGATTGTCGATGGCTGAAAATGGTGCCTCTCCAGAAGAACTGACCAAAGCGATGGCACCTTTTCCACCACCAAATCCAATGTCAAGAGAATGTCGAGCCTCTACTACCGCAGCACTAGGGACGGGTATATCTGGAACTGTTGCAGTTAATGAAAACACTGGTGCTAGCGGATGGGTAAGTGTTCCCGTTGCGGCTGCTGGCGCACGTATAAGTGCAACGTGTGGGCTGAAATTTAGAGATCCTGATGCTAAAGATTTAAAGGCTGCGGCAGGCTTTTCTATTGGACTTGGAATCATAAGTTTCGAGGTAACGCAAACATCAGCATGGCCAGAGGTATACATTGGGGCAGGCCCCGGGGCAGGTCCTGAACTTAAAATGCCATACAATCCGAGTGTGTCTACTCCATTATTTTAGTTGAGAGAAATATGTGCGAGCAAATTAGAGTTGGAAGAATTGTAGTGTTCTTAATAATATTTTCGCTGGCGGCAATCGCCGTATTAGCTGAAATGCGTTTCTGCAAAAAAAAGGGAATAGATTTTAATACATTCACAGGAATGTTTGAAATGTATGCACGCGTTTTCAAATTCGAAGAAAAAGCATTTTCCATCTTGATACTAGGATGTATGTACGGAGGTGCGTTACTAGTTTTGTTAACTATTGGCATCAGTATTTGGGCGGAAGGAACAGGGTGTGTTTTCCCAACGCAACATAATAAATAACCGATAAGTTGGGGAGTGATCAAGCACTGACACGACGACTGAAACGCAACCGCCAACAGCAATAAGTAAATGTTTTGGTTCTTGTGTAACGGGTGGGGCTATTGGCGATTTCACCCTCATAATACAGAAAGATATAGATAATCCGGAGACAGTTATGACATCTGGAGGATATGGTTTTGGAGGGGGGGGGCGCTGGTACCCTAACTTGTGGTACTGGACAAATATGTTTTATTAATTAAAGGATATATCAATGCGGTGTTTATGTTTTTTTACTTTCATTTTGATGTTAAGCGGTTGTTCTCCTATTAATGAGCAAATGGCAGAAAAAAAGGTAATCGAATTTCACGAGATGTATGAAAGTAAAGAGTATGCAAAAATATACATTCAAGCTTCCGATACTCTTAAAAACTCAGGTTCAGAGAGTGGCTTTGTTTCCTTCTTAACAGAAGCACAAAAACGCGATCTAGGTGACTTTGTTAAAGCAACAATTAAAACCAGGAAAAAAATATATCATATGATAGAGAGAAACGAAATTTTAGTGGTGTATAACTCTGAGTACACGAAACGCAATGTTGAGGAAAATTTTCTATTTGAAATAGTTGGGGGGGAGATCAAACTGAAAGCATACAATTACACATCACTCAATTGAAATGATTGTATCTTAACAAACCAAATAAAGAGGTAATTATTTCCCGAAAATTAATTTTAACAGATGATCTGAATTAAGTTCATGTCAACCAAGCGGTATTACGGCCCTACCCCAGGATGCCATATCATACTGGACCCGATTGGGGTGTTGGGGGGAATGGTTATGCTTATACCACTAACCCGTCCCAGCAAACGGATCCGTTAGGACTGGCGAGTTGGCACATATTTCCCAATCAGCAAGTTAAAGCACCATAGGCGAGTGTGAAATGTACCAAGCATGCATAACACCCCCAAATTTATATGAGTAAAATGAGACTAAAATAAATTTAACGCTGTGGTTATTGAAAACGATAGCAATACTTTTAATAGGTGGTGGTATTTATGAAAATAGCCGTATTTATATTTACAGCGATTTTTTTTCTGATGGTGGGTTGTGATAATTATGAAATAAAAAGAGATTTTAAAATAAGCAGTGTAGCCAGTTTCCCATATGAAATAGAAGGGTTAAAGACCAGATGGTATTTTTGCGAAAAATGCCTCAAAGATAAAACCTGTATATCTGACAACGTCAAACAGTGTAATGACGTTACTGTTCCCGATAGAAGTGAGGCTTTAAGCTTGGCGATGAGCAGACCCAACACTGAAGCGGTTTATTTTCTTATCGACGTTGCAAAAACAGATGTAAATGGCGTTACAAAGGATGATAATGAAACGCCACTAATGATTGCAGCATATTATGGTTCTAAACGACATCAAAAAATAGCGAAGCATATGATTTCACTTGGGGCTGATGTGAATACATTTAATGATTCCCGTCCAAATAACACAGCGTTATTGATTGCAATTTGGAAGAATAATGTTGATTTTGCAAAGATGTTAATTGAGAACGGAGCAATAGCTGATATGTCTCCAGTTACAGGAAAAAAAGAAAGGAGCGCATGTGAGGCCGCAATAATTTATGGGCGGGTGGGAATAATACCATTCATTGATGGATGCAGTGCTTCTCTCTCAAAGGAAATAGAGCCAATGGCGGTAGCTGAATGTAAATAATAATATGTTGTTCGAGTTAGTATCTGCTCAATGTTCAACCTGCAATGTATCAGCACAAATACAGGTTGAACAGGGGCTTACAGGATAAAGCGTCAGATCAGTGGCCGGTGACAACGTCCTCAGGCTGCGTTTTTTTGCCAAACAATTCATTCACTTTGTTCTGGCGCACGAGGATAGCCATCGCAATCACGCCAATGATGGCGAGGCCGCTCGACAGGATGAAGGCTGACTGATAACCGCCGCCGTACTGGATTAAAAAGCCGGTAATGCTCGGGGATAAGATCCCGGCGAGATTCGCCAGTAAATGCACGAAGCCGCCAGCCGTTCCGATACGGTGTGCCGGAACGATATCCTGCAACAGTGACCAGCATGCCTGCGGTGTCATGTAAGCAAAAATACTGGCGACGGTGATCAGCGAGACGGCACCTGCGGTATTGCGGGTGTAGGCCGTCATCAGCACGCAACCGGCAGCAATAATCAGACCGGCGAAAATCACGGCTTTACGTGAGAACAGAAAATTGCCGGTACGGCGGTACAGCATATCCGCGACAATCCCGCCGCCAATAAAGCCAGCGGTGGCGCCCAGCCAGGGCAGAATACCGATAATGCTCATGCTTTTAATGTCGAGATGCTGGAAGTCAGTGAGATAGCTTGGCAGCCATGACAGGAAGAAATACTGAATGTAGTTGAAGCAGAAAAAGGCAGCGGCCACGCCCAGCACAGGTTTAGAAAATACGTAGTACCACAGGCTGTGCGCGTCTTTCTCTTTCAGCCCAGTTTTCACCGGCGTAGCCGGGCGATCGCTGGCAATCAGCTGTTTCTCCTCCTCAGAGACGCGCGGGTGCTGTTCAGGTTTATCGCGGAACAGCGTCATCCACGCCGCCAGCCAGACAAAGCCCAGCGCGGCGATCACCACGAAGGCGATACGCCAGCCAAAGTGCAGCCCGACCAGCCCGACAATCGGCGCGGCAATGGCGGCGCCCAGCGGTTGCCCGGCATTGGTAAAACCGACGGCGCGCCCGACCTCTTTACGCGGGAACCAGTTAGAAATCGACTTGTTGGTCGTGGTCCCCATCGGGCCTTCACCGATACCGAACATAACCCGCACCACCAGCAGATGTGCGAAACCGGTCACCAGCGCAGTTGCGCCGCAGAAGACTGACCAGAAAGCGGCTGCGACGCCGAAGACTTTGCGCGGGCCGAATTTATCTGCACTCCAGCCGCCGATAAAACAAAACAGGCAGTAGCCGATAAAGAAGGCGCTGAACAGGATCCCCATCTGCGCATCATTGATATGCAGATCGCCCTTAATCAGCGGTGCCATCACTGATAACGCCGCGCGATCGAGATAGTTGAGCATACCGGCAAAGAACAGCAGCAGGGCGATCACGACACGATAATTGGATTTACGCATGGACGGCCTCCGCGGTCAGGGAAAGGGAATGCTGGCTGACCAGGTATTTTTGAATGACTGACGGCGCTGGCTCAAAGCCGATCCCCGGCATCTCGGGCAACAGCATGTGTGGCGCGAAATTCAGCTGCGGATAAAGGTTTTCCTGCCACTGAATGTAAGGCACTTCCAGACTCACGCTGTCGTCGAGAGTCGCCACCAGCTGTGCGGTCGCCATCAGCCCTGCGCCGTAATAGAAACAGTGAGGAACCACGCGGATATGATATTGCTTCGCCAGCGCAAACACGTTCAGCATGGCGGTAATGCCCCCCACTTTACTGACACTGGGCTGGGCGATATCAATCGCGCCGTGTTCGAAATGCTCAACGAAGCCCTGAACGCCTGCGGCATTCTCTCCGGCGGCGATCCGTGTCCCTTGTTTGCGGACGTCAGCCAGACCGGCTAAATCATCCGGCGGCCAGATTGGTTCTTCCAGCCAGCCCAGATTGAGTGAACGTAAGGCCTGAGCCTGTTCAGCCGCTTCTTCCACGCTCCACGGGCAATTCACATCCACCATCAGTTCGGCATCGGCGGGCAATATCTCTCTGGCGGCGGCGATGGCGGAATAGTCAGTTTCATGCAATTTGATGGCGCGGAATCCGGCCTGATAAGTGCTCAGCACTTTCGCCGCCACCCGTTGCGGATGGTTGCCATAACTGACCAGACTGGCGTAAACCCCGATTTTCTGGCGCTTCGCCCCCAGCAATTGCCAAAGCGGCTGGTTCCGCGCTTTGGCCAGCAAATCCCATAGCGCGATGTCGATAGCAGAAAGGGCAAACATTACAGGGCCGGTGCGGCCGAAGGCGTGAAAGTTAATCTCGGCCTGCTGCATCAGCGCGGCGATTTCCTGCGGACTTTGCGGACAATGCTGGCCGAGGAAAAACCGTCCCACCAGCCCGTTTAACGCGGTTTCTGTCATCGGGTTACAAAGGTGCCCGAATCCTTCACCCCAGCCGTGTAAGCCTGTGTCGGTACTGATTTTTACCAGCAATGTTTCCATTCTGGTGAGTTCGGGAGACGCCGCGTTATAGGCATCCGTTTGTGTCTCTAGTGTTTTTTCCCTGCCGCTGCTGAAAGGGATGGCAACGCGCAATACCTCAATCCTGGTTATTTTCATGAGACGTTCCTGTTTTTGTAGGGCTTCTGAGAAACTTATCAGCCTAAGGAATCAGTCTAAAACGCAGGGAATAAGGCCGTTAACGGACGTCAGCCTAACTTTTAATCAGGATTAAACGGGAATTTTGTGCAAATGAATGAAGAGGTGAGAAGTGAGTCACGAAAGTGGGGTATGCAGGATTCAGAAAACAAAAAAAACAGCCGTTAAGCTGGTTTCTTTAAATAGGGTACCCGGACTAACGCCGCAGGCGTTTGAACAACGGCTATGCCGTTGGCCCGCAGGGCGAGCCTGTTAAGGCGAGTCATCGAACGACGTTCGATGGAGAGTCCGTAGCGCAGAAAGCAAAAAACCAGCCGTTAAGCTGGTTTCTTTAAATATGGTGCCCGGACTCGGAATCGAACCAAGGACACAGGGATTTTCAATCCCTTGCTCTACCGACTGAGCTATCCGGGCAACGGGGCGCATTAAACCGTATTGGGCCTGTGCCGTCAACGGCTTTGTCATCTAAAACAGATAAAACGCGTTCGTTTGCTGTCTTTTCATTCAAAAATGCTGAATTCTCTGGTTGGAAGACGCCGGATGTCAGGAAAGTGCGCCATGTTCACGGCAGCGTGCCACATTCAGGACATCTTCTGCCAGACGACGTGCGACTTCCACATCGTTCAGCTGGCGCTTAACCAGCAATTTACTCAGGCAGCCTTCGAGGATCAGTTCCATCTGCTGAGCGACCATTTCCGGGTCATCCGAGCCCATTTCCTGCAACAAAGAAAGTGTGTAGTCGTACGACGCCAGTTTCTGTTGTTCCGCGAGCTGGTGGATGGGCGCATCGCTGTCAGGGAAAAACGTACAGGCTGCGATAAACAGACATCCCGGATAGCGTTGCTGGCGCACCTGCTCATCCAGCACCTTATAGCGTGCCAGCAGTTTCTGCGGCGCGGAAAGAGTCTCATCAAGCATCAGCTGACGACGCCAGATTTCAATTTGTTCGCCGTGATAACGCAGGCTGTCATACAGCAGGGCTTCGGCATCCGGCCAGAAACGGCGCAATTCGTTGAGCGGAACGTCGACCAGTCCGGCGACAGTTTCTAGTGACAATGTTGCAAGGCCACGTTGTTCCAGGAAATTAAGCGTTTTATCGAGAACTTGTTCACGTAGCACGTTTGCCTCCTCACTATTGGCGTACTTCAAAATGTAGTGTCGTTTACGGGCGGGCTTTCTGCAAATGCGCGCTGAATTGCTCTGCATCCATAAAACCCGTCACCCGGGAGTGTGGCAACTCATGGCCATCTGGCCCGAAGAACAAAATCGTCGGCAGGCCAAGCACGTTCAGGCGTTCTAATAACGCTTTTTGTTCAGGGGAATTTTGGGTGACATCCGCCTGTAGCAACAGGGTATCAGCCAGTTCATTCTGCACTTCTGGTGCTGAGAAGGTATATTTTTCGAACTCTTTACACGCCACGCACCAGTCAGCGTACAAATCCAGCATCACGCGCTTACCCTGTGCGGCCTGAAGCGCGGTATTCAGTTCTGCGACATTATGGATTTTCTGGAAATTCAGCGCATGCGTCTGCGTCGTCGTGTTACCGGCTGGCGCAAACGCCCAGTCCTGCAACGGACGGCTGACAATCATCGCCGCGGCGAGAAACGCAATTTGCAGCGCGCGTATCAGGCCACGCTGGCTTTTCAGGCTGAGTAACAATGCCCAGCCGAAGAACGCCACGCCGAGCAGGCTCCACAAGCGCAGACCCCAGACATCGCCAATCACACGTTCGAGCAGAAAAACCGGCAGCGCCAGAATGACAAAGCCAAACCCTTCTTTAACGTACTGCATCCACGGCCCGCTGCGCGGCAGTAATTTATTGCCGAACATGGTAACGATAATCAGCGGAATGCCCATTCCCAGCGCATACAGATACAGCGTGCCAGCACCCGCCAGCAAATCCCCGCTCTGAGCGATATACAGCAGGATGGCGCTGAGCGGCGCGGTGGTGCAGGGCGAGCAAATCAGCCCCGCCAGCGCGCCCATAATAAAGACGCCGGGCAGCGAACCGCCTTTTTGTTCGTTACTCCATAGCGCCAGACGGGTTTGTACGGACGAAGGAAGTTGCAGGCTGAAGGTGCCAAACATCGACAGCGCCAGCACAATAAACATGACCGAAAGCACAATCAGCACCCACGGGCTTTGCAGCGCCGCCTGGAACTGCAAGCCTGCTGCCGCGACGACCATGCCGAGCAGCGTGTAGGTCAGCGCCATCCCCTGAACGTAGACCAGCGCCAGCAGGAAAATTCGCTTCATGCTGTGAGGGCGCTGACGCCCGAGAATGATGCCGGAAATCAGCGGATACATCGGCAGCACACAAGGCGTAAAGGCAATACCCATGCCGATCAGCAAGGCCCAGAGCGGATAGAAGGGCAGTGGCGTGGATTGTTTTTCCGGCGTCGCGATCACCGCTGCGGGTTCCGTTGCCGGCGCGCTGGCGCGTGCGGGTTCCGCGACAGGATTCAGCGGCACCTCGCGGGTTTCCGGCGGATAGCAGAATCCTGCGGCGGCGCATCCCTGATAGGTCACACGCACGGTCGCATCGGCACTGGCTTGTCGCAGCGGGATCGTCAGGTTCAGGGCATTTTCATACACTTCGCTGTCACCAAAAAACTCATCATGGTGATCACGGCCTTTCGGCAGCAGGAATGCGGCGAGTTGGGCATTTTTCGGTTCAAGCTCAATTTTGCTGCGATATAAGTAATAACCTTCGCGGATCTGCCAGTTCAGTTTGAGGTCGTGACCTTGCTGCTGAAAGTCAAAGCTGAATGCCTGATCTACCGGCACAAACTGCGGAGCGGTGGGTTTGCCAAATAA
Organism: Rahnella sp. BIGb0236; assembly: GCF_004364755.1. Lineage (NCBI taxonomy): Bacteria > Pseudomonadati > Pseudomonadota > Gammaproteobacteria > Enterobacterales > Yersiniaceae > Rahnella > Rahnella sp. BIGb0236. The sequence goes on along the minus strand of NZ_SOAO01000006.1, from coordinate 316,980 downwards.
AGACGCGTTTGCCTGAAGCGGCAAAAGACACAGGCTGCAAAGCAGAAAGAAGAGTCGAAAAATGCGGTGATCCATGCGGAGTAAAATTCTCTTTGTCGCGGCAGATAAACAGCCACTGAGTGAACCGACAGAAGATGCGCGCGGCATCATGCCATAACGCGTTAATGAAAGGTGAGTATACCCTGAGCAGTCGCTGAGCAGAAAGCCCCGCTGTGCTTAACGGGGGCCGCAGCCCCCGGAAAACTGTCAGAGAATAATACTGCCGAAACCGAATCCGAAAAGTACCGACAGGAACACGCCGATGGTGCCGGGAATAAAGAACGGATGGTTAAAGACGAAGCGGCCGATGCGGGTCGTGCCGGTGTCATCCATCTGCACGGCAGCCACCAACGTCGGGTAAGTCGGCAGAATGAATAAGCCAGAAACGGCCGCAAAGGAACCCACGGCGGTCAGCGGCGACACACTCAGCGCCAGCGCCATTGGCAGCAGGGCTTTGGTGGTAGCCGCCTGCGAATACAACAGGGCAGAGCTGAAGAAGAAAATCACCGCCAGCAACCACGGATGCGCCTGGATCAGGCCACCCGCGGTCTCTTTAATCCAGCCGAGATTGGCCTGCACAAAGGTGTCGCCCAGCCACGCCACGCCGAGGATACAAATACAGGCGCTCATGCCGGATTTAAAGGTGCTGGACGTCAGAATCGCGTCGGTATCAATGCTGCAAAGCAGGGTGATTAACGTCGCCACGCTGAGCATGATAATCAGGATGGCGCTGTTGGTGGTCATCACCGGCTGCGCGACCCAGCCCAGACTCGGGCTGTTGATGACCGCATACGCGACCACCGTCAGGACACCGAGCAGGAACAGTAACACCGAGAGTTTGGCGCCGCGTTTGATCTCCGGCACTTTATCGCCCCGCAGCTGAATCAGCCCTTCTTCATAACGCTTGAGATACACCGGGTCATTGGACAGTTTCGAGTCAAAACACCAGCTGACCATCAGTGACATCAGGATCACGGCGACCAGCGTGGCGGGGATCATCACCATCAGCAGATGAAGATAACTCACGCCATGACCTTCCATGGTGGAGGCCATATACACCACGGCGGCGGAAATCGGCGAGGCGGTGATCGCTATCTGCGCGGCTACCACGGCGGTTGAGAGCGGGCGACAAGGCTTAATACCCTGTTCTTTAGCCACTTCAGCAATGACCGGTAAGGCGGAAAGCGAGATATTGCCGGTGCCTGCCATAATCGTCAGAAAGTAGGTGACGATCGGCGCGAGGATCGTGATGTGTTTCGGATTGCGACGCAGCAGTTTTTCGGTTTGCTGCACCAGATAATCCATCCCGCCCGCTACCTGCATGGTTGAGATCGCCGCGATCACTGCCATGATGATGGAAATGACGTCAAACGGAATGGTCCCCGGTTTAACGCCAATCAGCGCCAGCACCAGCACGCCTAGTCCGCCCGCGAAACCAATGCCGATGCCGCCAAGGCGCGCACCGAGGAAAATCGCCGCCAGTACAATAATAAATTCGATAATTAACATGGTTGTCCGTCCATATTCCCAGCACTCCTTAAGGAATTGATAATTAATTGTTATGTAATTGTTGTGTCATGAAAAGTAAAAAGGCCCGCTGTTCCGCAGAACAACGAGCCTTTAAAAGGTCATCCGTAAAGTCTGTTACTGTTCATTTTCATCGGTATAGCGTTTGGCCTTGTAGGCCGGATGTTTCAGGTTTTCGATAGAGAAAATGTCATCCAGCTCGGCTTCGGTCAGCAGGCCGCGCTCAAGCACGACTTCCCGGACGCTCTTCCCGGTTTCCGCACAAATCTTGCCGACGATATCGCCGTTGTGGTGGCCGATGAACGGGTTCAGATAAGTGACGATCCCGATCGAGTTGAAGACGTAGAACTCACACACTTCTTTGTTGGCGGTAATGCCGTTGATGCATTTTTCCAGCAGATTGTAGCAGGCGTTCGTCAGGATATGCACTGACTCAAACATCGCCTGACCAATCACCGGCTCCATCACGTTCAGCTGTAACTGGCCCGCTTCCGCTGCCATGGTGACGCACACGTCGTTACCGATGACTTTGAAGCACACCTGGTTCACCACTTCAGGAATAACCGGGTTCACCTTGGCGGGCATGATGGAAGAACCTGCCTGCAATTCCGGCAGATTGATTTCATTCAGACCGGCACGCGGACCGGAAGACAGCAGGCGCAGGTCGTTACAGATTTTCGAAAGCTTCACCGCCAGACGCTTCAGCGAGCTGTGCACCATCACGTAAGCGCCGCAGTCGGACGTCGCTTCGATCAGATCTTCCGCCGGTACGCAGGCCAGATTGCTGACTTCTGCCAGTTTCTCTACCGCCAGCTGCTGATAACCTTCCGGCGTATTCAGACGGGTGCCGATAGCCGTCGCACCGAGGTTCACTTCCAGCAGTAATTCGCCGGTGCGCATCAGGTTGCGGGTCTCTTCTTTGAGCAGCACGTTAAACGCGTGGAATTCCTGACCGAGGGTCATCGGAACGGCGTCCTGTAACTGGGTGCGGCCCATTTTGATGATGTTTTCGAATTCTTTTGCTTTACGCTCAAAGCCGTCACCCAGCTGGGAAATGGCATCGACCAGTTTCAGCAACGAGGCATACACCGCGATACGAAAACCGGTCGGGTAGGCGTCATTGGTGGACTGACATTTGTTGAGATGATCGTTTGGATTGAGGAACTGGTAATCGCCTTTCTGGTGTCCCATCAGTTCCAGACCGATGTTCGCCAGCACTTCATTCGTGTTCATATTTACCGAGGTTCCCGCGCCGCCCTGATAGACGTCGATAGGGAACTGGTCCATGCATTTGCCTTTATCAAGCACTTCGTCGCACGCCTGAATAATGATATCCGCAATATGACGTGGGATGGTGCGCAGCTCTTTGTTGGCCAGCGCCGCCGCTTTTTTTACCATCACCATGCCACGTACAAACTCAGGGACATCGCTGATCTTGGTGTTGCTGATATAGAAGTTTTCAATCGCCCGCAGGGTGTGAATGCCGTAATAAGCTTCTGCTGGTACTTCGCGCGTGCCCAGCAGGTCTTCCTCGATACGAATGGTGTTTGACATGAGAACCTTCTCTTCGGTACTAAAACGTTATGCGATGTTTAAAATTATGTTACTTACTGTGGTGAATTTAAAACGATCAACCGTTGTTTTCGCAACGAAGGCGATCATATGCTGCTTCAGACGAATTGCACGTACTAAGATCACTATCCTGCCCTATTACTGTGCAAGTTTTTAGTATCTGTGAGAATTCTCACAAATCATTTACCCGCTCAATTAAATCAGGTCTGACGCTTGAAATCCTGATGATGAAGCACCATCTCAGTGTAGTCAGCCTGCATTTCTTTGAATGCAAAGATCCCGAGCAGGCACTTATTCAGGGTTTGGAATGCCTCTGCGAAAGAGCGTTCGGAGCCACATTACAAGGAGAATGCGGTGCGCTGGTTACCGTTACTACTGTTATTCCTGCTGGCTTACATTGAAATCACCTTATTTATCAAGGTGGCTGCGGTTGTCGGTGTTGCCACCACATTATTGCTGGTGGTATTCACCTCCTGCGTCGGTGTTTCTCTGGTGAAAAATCAGGGCATGAAAACCTTTATGCAGTTGCAGCAAAAACTGGCTGTCGGTGAAAGCCCGGCGGCTGAAATGGTCAAAAGTGTTTCGCTGGTGATTGCCGGTTTCCTGCTGCTGGTGCCGGGTTTCTTTACCGATTTCCTCGGCTTGCTGCTGTTATTGCCGCCCATCCAGAAACGACTGACGCTTAAACTGATGCCGCATCTGAATATTGTGCGTTCCGGTGGCAACTGGGGAAGCAGCGCGCCAACGGGGAATACCTTCGATGGCGAGTTCCAGCGGACGGATGAAACGCAGGAACGTCTGGTTTCACCAAAAAAAGATGACGACACAGAGCACCGCGATCGCTAATCTCTGTGGCCTTGATTGTTAAGACATTGTTGGGAAGAGTATTTCAGGCGGTTTTTTACTGACCTGAGGTGCGAAAGAAAAAGCGAAATTTTTTTCTGTTCTTCCCCTTGAAGGGCAGGGTATCGCCCCCATTAAACAAACCACGAGGCCGGGCAGGACTTTGTCAGGCATTCAACCCTAAAAATAGATATGGACCCGCTCACAGGAGAGTTATCAATGAAAATTCGTCCATTGCATGACCGCGTTATCGTCAAGCGTAAAGAAGTAGAATCTAAATCCGCTGGCGGCATCGTTCTGACTGGCTCAGCTGCTGGTAAATCTACCCGTGGCGAAATCCTGGCTGTCGGCCATGGTCGCATTCTGGAAAACGGTGAAGTGAAAGCGCTGGACGTGAAAGTTGGCGACATCGTCATTTTCAACGACGGTTACGGCGTGAAAGCTGAGAAGATCGACAATGAAGAAGTGTTGATCATGTCTGAGAGCGACATTCTGGCAATCGTAGAAGCCTGATCGTCCCCCGATCCACTTTTTTCTGAACAGAACGAATTTAAGGGAAATTAACAATGGCAGCTAAAGAAGTAAAATTCGGTAACGACGCCCGTGTGAAAATGCTGCGTGGCGTAAACATCCTTGCTGATGCAGTAAAAGTGACCCTGGGCCCTAAAGGCCGCAACGTGGTTTTGGACAAATCTTTCGGCGCACCAACCATCACTAAAGACGGCGTGTCCGTTGCACGTGAAATCGAACTGGAAGACAAGTTCGAAAACATGGGCGCACAGATGGTGAAAGAAGTCGCGTCCAAAGCGAACGATGCAGCGGGTGACGGTACGACTACCGCAACCGTTCTGGCACAAGCCATCATCACTGAAGGCCTGAAAGCTGTTGCCGCCGGTATGAACCCGATGGATCTGAAACGTGGTATCGACAAAGCTGTCGTTCATGCGGTTGAAGAACTGAAAAAATTATCCGTACCTTGCGCTGACTCTAAAGCTATCGCACAGGTTGGTACCATCTCTGCTAACTCCGACGAAACTGTCGGTAAACTGATCGCTGAAGCGATGGAAAAAGTCGGCAAAGAAGGCGTCATCACTGTTGAAGAAGGTACCGGCCTGCAAGACGAGCTGGACGTTGTTGAAGGTATGCAATTCGACCGCGGTTACCTGTCTCCGTACTTCATCAACAAACCAGAAACCGGTTCTGTTGAACTTGAAAGCCCGTTCATCCTGCTGGCTGACAAGAAAATTTCTAACATCCGTGAAATGCTGCCAGTACTGGAAGCCGTTGCGAAAGCCGGTAAACCACTGCTGATCATTGCTGAAGACGTGGAAGGCGAAGCTCTGGCGACGCTGGTCGTGAACACCATGCGCGGCATCGTGAAAGTGGCTGCGGTTAAAGCACCAGGCTTCGGCGACCGCCGTAAAGCTATGCTGCAGGACATCGCAACTCTGACCGGCGGTACCGTTATCTCTGAAGAGATCGGTCTGGAACTGGAAAAAGCGACTCTGGAAGATATGGGTCAGGCGAAACGTGTTGTTATCAACAAAGACACCACCATCATCATCGATGGCGTTGGCGAAGAAGCAACAATCCAGGGCCGTGTTTCTCAGATTCGTCAGCAGATCGAAGAAGCGACGTCTGATTACGACCGCGAAAAACTGCAAGAGCGTGTGGCTAAACTGGCAGGCGGCGTAGCCGTTCTGAAAGTAGGCGCAGCGACTGAAGTTGAAATGAAAGAGAAGAAAGCCCGCGTTGAAGATGCCCTGCACGCAACCCGTGCTGCGGTAGAAGAAGGCGTGGTTGCTGGTGGTGGTGTTGCGCTGATCCGCGTTGCTCACACTCTGGCTAACCTGACCGGCGACAACGACGACCAGAACGTGGGTATCCGCGTTGCTCTGCGCGCAATGGAATCTCCACTGCGTCAGATCGTTGTGAACGCAGGTGAAGAAGCCTCTGTTATCGCCAACAAAGTGAAAGCAGGCGAAGGCAGCTTCGGTTACAACGCTTACACTGAACAGTACGGCGACATGATCGCAATGGGTATCCTGGATCCAACGAAAGTGACCCGTTCTGCTCTGCAGTACGCGTCTTCTGTCGCTGGCCTGATGATCACCACTGAGTGCATGATCACCGACCTGCCGAAAGACGATAAAGTCGATATGGGCGGCGCTGGCGGTATGGGTGGCATGGGCGGTATGGGCGGCATGATGTAATCATCATCCCCCTGCGTTCATCCGCAGGTACGCCAAATCAGCGGGCATTTTTGCTTACTGACACAACGTACTGAAGAAACCCGGTCTGAAAAGACCGGGTTTTTTTATTTGACCCTTTTTTATCAGGTTCAGTAAGATAACTCTCATTGTCGTCGGCCTTTAGCGTGTAGACTCATTTCTGCGTGGTTTCGGATTTTTACCGATAGCGCAAACTTGGGTATGCGTGGCAACGGATGCCTAAGAGAGCCAGGTGTTTTCTGATAGGCTTTATGTGATTACAAAAACAAATGGGGAAAGTGATGCGGATTAAAATGTTACTGGGCCTGTCAGCTATCGCGCTGCTTGCCGGGTGCAGTACCACTCATCAACTGGATGCAGCGGGCCAGCAGGTGAAATTCACCGACGACAAACCAGGCGCTGAATGTCAGCTGCTTGGCGCAGTAACGGGTGCCCAAAGCAACTGGTTCTCCGGTACCGGCGGTGACGGCAGCTCCATGCGTGGTGCAGCCAATGACCTGCGTAATAAAGCGGCAGCCATGGGCGGCAACACCATCTATGGTGCCAACAGCCCGTCACAGAACTTCCTGTCCAGCTTTGCACCGGTTGACAGCAAAATGGTCGGTCAGGTTTATAAGTGCCCATAGTCGCGTGAAGGCTATAAATACTAAAGGGATGCCAGTGGCATCCCTTTTTGCATTCCCCCTTCATTCTTCAGGCTGCAGGCGCGTTGGCTACGTTCAGTCACCCGAATCACTTACCTGAGTAAGCTCATCGGGATTCCCTCACTTGCCGCCTTCCTGCAACTTGAATTATTTGGGGGGAGATTAGGTTGTTAAGACTGCTTCAGCCGCAGATCCAAAATGGTTTTGCTTGGCTCGCCGCCAATCTCGCGGGTCAGTTTCGGCACCATATAGCCTGACACTTTACTCATCAGCCCCTTCATGATGACGCGCGCTTCGTCGTCATTCACCATGAAATGCGCCGCGCCCTGTACTTTATCCAGCACATGGATGTAGTAAGGCAAAATGCCGGCATCGAACAGGGCGTTACTCAGCGCAGCAAGCACATCAGCAGAATCATTGACGCCACGCAGCAGCACGCTTTGATTGAGTAGTGTCACGCCGTGGCGTTTCAGCTTCACCATGCCGGCACGCAACGCATCATCAATCTCATTGGCGTGATTGATGTGCGTCACCATCAGCACCTGAAGTCGTGATTTTTCAAGGCGCTGGCAGAAGGTATCGGTGATGCGGGCAGGGATCACGACCGGCAAACGGGTATGGATACGCAGCCGCTTAATGTGCGCGATGCCTTCCAGTTCGCTGATCAACCAGTCGAGTTCGTGATCTTTCGCCATCAGCGGATCGCCGCCGGAGAAAATAATTTCATCGAGTTCGGGGCGTGTGCGGATATAATCCAGCGCCTGAACCCAGTTGGCCTTATTTCCCTGGTTGTCCTGATACGGGAAATGACGGCGGAAACAGTAGCGGCAATTTACCGCGCATCCGCCTTTCACCAGTAACAGGGCGCGATTGCTATACTTGTGCAACAGACCCGGAACAACGCTGCGTTGTTCATCAAGCGGGTCAGTGGTAAAGCCCGGCGCGGCGATAAATTCCTCGCGTGCGGTCAATACCTGAAGCAGTAAAGGATCCTGTGGATCGCCCGGCTGCATACGTGCCACAAAGGCGCGGGGCACGCGAAGCGGGAACAAACGACGGGCTTCACGCCCACTTTGCAGTTCTGCATTGTCGTTAAGTGCCAGAAGAGTAAGCAGTTCATCCGGGTCAGTGATAACATCGCCGAGTTGATACAACCAATCTTCTCTAAATGGCGTGTTTAGGGTTACAATGTTTGCCATTTTTTTGGCTAATACCAGTTTAAAATTAGAGGGCCATCATGGCGACTTATTCTAGCAACGATTTCCGTCCGGGTCTTAAAATCATGTTCGAGGGCGAGCCTTACGCTATCGAATCCAGTGAATTTGTAAAACCAGGCAAAGGCCAGGCTTTCGCACGCGTTAAAATGCGTCGTCTGCTGACCGGTTCCCGTGTCGAAAAAACCTTCAAATCTACTGACTCATGCGAAGGCGCTGACGTTGTAGATACCAACATGAACTACCTGTACAACGACGGTGAGTTCTACCACTTCATGCACCCTGAGACGTTTGAACAGCATCAGGTTGAAGAGAAAACTGTTTCTGACGCCTCTAAATGGCTGCAGGACAACGCAGAATGTATCGTGACTCTGTGGGATGGCCGTCCTATCGCGGTTCAGCCACCGAACTTCATCGAAGCTGAAGTTGTCGATACTGATCCGGGCCTGAAAGGTGATACCGCAGGTACCGGCGGCAAACCAGCGACCCTGAGCACCGGCGCTGTGGTTAAAGTGCCATTGTTCGTGCAGATCGGCGAAATCGTCCGTTGTGACACCCGCTCTGGCGAATACGTTTCCCGCGTTAAATAAGTTCTCAGGACTTATTACGTCGGATGAAAGCTGCCACAGGGGAATGCCTGTCGCAGCTTTCCAGCCCCAACTTGTTGAATTGGATTGTGTTTACCATGTTGAAGAAGATGATGTTTATCGTGGTTTCAGTGATGTTGCTGGCTTCGTTATCCGGCTGCAACACGGTTCATGGTTTCGGTGAAGACATCCAGCATCTGGGTGGCGCGATTTCCAAAGCAGGCTGATTCTTCAGCCTCGTTTTTCCAACAGTCCTAAAATCCCTCCTGTTCGCTTCAATTTCCTGAAAGTTATCTACACTTAAAGCGTCGTACTTTACATTCTCTTATAGGAAGGAAATTTATATGTTGAAGAAAAGTATCCTCGCTATCTTGTCTGTTCTTATCCTGTCTTCTGCGTTAACCGCCTGCAACACCACGCGTGGCGTGGGGGAAGATGTCTCTGCCGGTGGGGAAGCCATTCAGAAAAGCGCACAATAGCGGTAATTGACGTGAAGTAAGCTGAAGTCTGCCTGCACATTGATGCAGGCAGTGTTGTTTATGGGGCACAAGAATCAGGGCTGTTTCACCCACACCAGTTTGCTGGTATCAAATCCATACCGCTGCGCGGTTTGTAAAAGCTTCTGCTTCACGCTGTCATCCAGCGTCGGAGTGCGTGACAGGATCCACAAATAGCTTTTATCCGGGCCGCAGACCAGCGCGTACTGATAATCCTTATCCAGCTCAATCACGTTATAGCCGCCATAGAACGGGCCGAAGAATGACACCTTGAGCGCCGCCCGCGCAGGCGATCCGGTGAAGTAACCTTTGCCCTCGCTTTCCTGCCATTTATTCTTCTGCGGATTAAACCCGCGGTTAATGACTTTCACACCGCCATCGTCGCGCAGGCTGTAATTCGCCGTGACGCGCTCCAGCCCGCTCTCAAAACGATGATCCAGTCTGGCGACTTCATACCAGGTGCCCAGATAGCGGGTGAGTTCGAAGTTATTGACGACGTTGACGTCTTTCGGTGGTGTGACGCTACAGGCGACAGACATGATTGCTGTCACGATGACGCCGAGTTTTGACCAGATACGCATAGAGTTTCCTTCCTTAGTGTTTCGACTAAGTGTAGGTAACAACACGGGAAAAGGGAAAACCGGCGGGGAAAAATGAAAGCAGCGGCCAGAGAGATGGCCGCTGGAAAGTCAGATCCGAAGGGATCAGAGACGGAACAGTACGATAAGGGTGACAATACTTAAGATCGTTGCCAGCCCGTAGAACACCCATTTACCGGCCGGAACGTGGATCTTCAGATCATGCATCGCATGATGGATCCGGTGCAGTCCGCACCACAGCGGCAGCACGATCATCAGCAGCAGGAACAGCCGCCCGATCCAGCTCTGCGCGAACGCCAGCACACGCGGATAGCTCAGTGCGTCACCGGGGAAAAATCCCAGCGGCAGCAGAAAGCACACCAGCAGAATCATCACCGGCGCGAAAATCGCGCTCCACATACCACCGGCACCAAACAATCCCCAGAACACCGGCTCATCTGAACGCTTAGGAAGAGTATTTTTCATGTCGCCTCCTTAAAGAAACAGTGCGATGGCGAGAACAACCAGCGTCACGACAAGGGTCACGCCCCAGAAACCGGCAATGACCGGTTCCGGCCCCATTTTTTTGCCTTTCACCACAACAATGGAGGCTTTCGGTGCCAGTTCGAACCAGGTTTTGGTATGCAGCAAGGCCGCGAGCAGGGCGATGAGGTTAATCAGCAAAACCACCGGATTTTGCAGAAAATGCACAAAACCCGCCCAGCTTTCCGCGCCGTTGCGTAACGAGAAAATTCCCGCCAGCAGCAACAGGCTGAACCACACCGCTGGGACCGCCGTGCCTTCACGGATCATGTAAAACCGGTAGAACGGCAGGCTTTGCCACCAGCTGGCTTTCATCTGACGCACGTAGGGTTTACGTTTGCTGCCTGTACTTTGCGTTGTCATATTGTCCTCCCTCATTGCGGTCTCAGCCTCGCGATCATGAAGTCTTTGGCGCTTTCGACTTTGCCTTGCTGAATGGCGGCAGCAGGGTCTACGTGCTTCGGACAGACTTCGGAGCAATACCCGACGAACGTACAACTCCAGACGCCGTTCTGACCGTTTAACTGCGGCATACGTTGCGCCTTGCCGTGGTCACGGTTATCGAGGTTGTAGCGGTGCGCGAGAGTGATAGCGGCGGGGCCGATGAATTCAGGATTCAGGCCAAACTGCGGGCAGGCGGCGTAGCATAAACCGCAGTTGATGCAGCCGGAGAACTGATGATATTTCTCCATTTGCGCCGGGGTTTGTTTACCGGGGCCTTCACCCACGGTGCGGGTATTGCCGATAATGTAAGGTTTGATGGCTTCCAGGCTTTCGATAAAGTGGGTCATATCGACCACCAGATCACGCTCGACCGGGAAATTCGCCAGCGCTTCCACCTGCATGCCTTCCGGGTATTCCCGCAGGAAGGTTTTGCAGGCCAGTTTCGGCACCTTGTTGATCATCATGCCGCAGGAGCCGCAGATCGCCATACGGCACGACCAGCGGTAGGAAAGGTCTGCTGCCAGATGATCTTTGATGTAACCCAGCGCATCGAGCAGTGACGTTGTTTCATCGAAAGGCACGTCATACACCACCGGATGCGGCGCGCTGTCCGTTTCCGGGTTATAGCGCATGATTTCAACCTTCAGGCTGCGCATTTTAGCCACGTGATTGCTCCTTATCTTTTTTATCGTGAGTCTCAGATTCCCCGCCGTACACACGTTTTGCCGGAGGCAGCGTGGTAATTTTCACGTCACCGTATTCCAGACGCGGGGCGGAATCTGGCTGATAAAAGGCCAGGGTATGCCTGAGGAAATTCACGTCATCACGTTCAGTACAACCTTCATCGAGACGCTGATGTGCGCCACGTGATTCGCGACGATTGATTGCGGAATGCGCCATACATTCGGCGACTTCCAGGCCATGCCCCAGTTCGATGGTGTACAGCAAATCGGTATTGAACACGCTGGAGGTATCCTGGATTTTCACCCGTTTGAAGCGTTCCTTCAGTTCCGCCAGCTTATCGATGGTTTTCTGCATCAGCTCGGTGGTGCGGTAAATGCCGCAACCTTCTTCCATCGCCAGACCCATTTCGTCACGGATGGCCGCCCAGCTTTCATCGCCTTCCTGTGCCATCAGTGCGGCAAGACGGTTTTCGATATCACGCACCTGTGCGTCTAACGCTGCACTGTTGCCGGTATCTTTGGCTTCTGCTGCGCGTTCTGCCGCTTTTTCACCGGCCATACGTCCGAACACCACCAGTTCTGCCAGTGAGTTTGAGCCGAGGCGGTTAGCACCGTGCAGGCCGACAGAAGAACATTCGCCGACCGCAAACAGACCTTTGATCCGGGTTTCACACTGCGCATCCGTTTCGATGCCGCCCATGGTGTAGTGTGCGGTAGGGCGCACCGGGATCGGATCGGTAATCGGATCGACGCCGACGTAGGCTTTAGCCAGCTCGCAGATAAAGGGCAGCCGCTCGCGCAGTTTTTTCTCGCCCAGATGACGTAAATCCAGATACACCACGTCGCCACGCGGGGTTTCGATGGTGCGTCCGGCGCGCCATTCGTGCCAGAAAGCCTGAGAGACTTTGTCGCGCGGGCCCAGTTCCATGTATTTATTTTTCGGCTCGCCCAGCGGCGTTTCCGGCCCCATGCCGTAATCCTGCAGATAACGGTAACCGTCTTTATTGACCAGAATACCGCCTTCACCGCGGCAGCCTTCCGTCATCAGAATGCCGGAACCCGGCAGGCCGGTCGGATGATATTGCACGAACTCCATGTCGCGCAGCGGAATGCCGTGGCGGAACGCCATGCCCATGCCATCGCCGGTGACGATGCCGCCGTTGGTGTTGTAACGGTAAACGCGGCCTGCACCGCCGGTCGCCATGACCACGGCGTTGGCGCGGATTTGTACGCGGGTGCCTTCCATCATATTGATGGCGACCACGCCGCGCACCTGGCCTTCATCGACCAGAATGTCGAGAACGAAATGCTCATCGAAGCGTTTGATTTGCGGGTATTTCAGGGACGTCTGAAACAGGGTGTGCAGCATGTGGAAGCCGGTTTTATCGGCAGCGAACCATGTGCGTTCGATCTTCATCCCGCCGAAGCGGCGGACATTGACGGAACCGTCCTCTTTACGGCTCCACGGGCAACCCCACAGTTCAAGCTGGGCCATTTCAGTCGGGCACTGATGAACGAAATGTTCCACCACGTCCTGCTCACACAGCCAGTCGCCTCCGGAAACGGTATCCTGGAAGTGAAAATCAAAACTGTCGTGATCTTGCGTCACTGCGGCCGAACCGCCTTCGGCGGCCACCGTGTGGCTGCGCATTGGGTACACTTTCGAAATCAACGCGATATTCAGGTTGGGATTGGCTTCCGCTGCGGCTATTGCTGCGCGTAAACCCGCCCCACCTGCACCTATAATTGCAATGTCGGCGTTAAAGGTTTGCACTGCATTCCTCCACTATCATCAATGAGATCGGGTTTGAAACACCCGCGAAAAGCTCTTCAGAATCGAAGAGTTAGTGAACCCCGATGACATACAGGCGCTGTCCCGGCGGCTGATATTCTTATAGTTTGTAAGGGAATTATGATACCAAAGGGGTAGAAGTGGTAATTTGATGTGAACGCGGGTTTAGGCTTTCTCTGCATTGTGCTTTGCAAAATGAGATATTTGTTTGCCTGCGGGGATGCAGGTAGACTGCATGACTTTTCTGAATTCGGAGTAAATCACCATGAGCGAAACAGCAAGCTGGCAACCCAGTGCTCCCATCGCCAATTTGTTGAAGCGTGCGGCTATTCTCGCTGAGATTCGACGTTTCTTTGCCGATCGCGGCGTACTGGAAGTCGAAACGCCAGCCATGAGTCAGGCCACGGTGACCGACATTCATCTGGTGCCGTTTGAGACACGTTTTGTCGGGCCGGGTGCGGCTGATGGCATGACGTTGTATCTGATGACCAGCCCGGAATATCACATGAAACGTCTGCTGGCGGCGGGCAGTGGTCCGATTTATCAGATGGGACGCAGCTTCCGTAATGAAGAAGCCGGACGTCACCACAACCCCGAATTCACCATGCTGGAATGGTACCGTCCGCGTTATGACATGTACCGCCTGATGAATGAAGTGGATGATTTGCTCCAGCAGGTTCTCGACTGCGATACCGCAGAAACACTCTCTTATCAGCAGGCGTTTACCCGCCATCTCGGCGTGGATCCGTTGTCTGCCGATAAAACCGAGTTGCGTGAAGCGGCGGCGAAACTGGATTTATCCAACATTGCTGATACCGAAGAAGACCGCGATACGCTGTTGCAGCTGCTGTTCACCATGGGCGTCGAGCCACACATTGGCCGTGACAAACCGACGTTCGTTTATCACTTCCCGGCGACCCAGGCCGCTTTGGCAGAAATCAGCACGGAAGATCACCGTGTGGCGGAGCGTTTTGAGGTGTATTACAAAGGCATTGAGCTGGCGAACGGTTTCCGTGAACTGACAGACAGTCGCGAGCAGCGTCAGCGATTCGAGCAGGATAACCGCAAACGTACGGCGCGTGGCCTGCCGCAGCATCCTGTCGATAACAATCTGCTGGATGCCTTAGCGCACGGTATGCCGGAGTGTTCCGGTGTGGCGCTGGGTGTTGACCGCCTGATTATGATTGCCCTCGGCGCTGAAAGCCTGAGTGATGTGCTGGCCTTCCCGGTGACCCGCGCCTGATCTGACCGAAGCCCTGATTTTCTGATCAGGGTTTTTTCTCCCTCCCCTGTTTTTTTGCCCTGATAGTGTGCAATGAAACCAAAAATGCACTTTTTCTGAAACAAAAGTACCTAAATGGCGCAACACTGATTTTAAAGTTTCAGGCTGCCTCGTTTCCCGCCAACCCGCATCCGCAGGGCATTTTCTGTGCCTTAACGTAAATTTCTCAGCCGCTGGCCTGATTTATGCATTACCGGATCATCACTCATCATCCGGAAAACCCGTTATGTCAGAATCCAACGACAAAGAACTTCTTTATGGACTGGAAGAGCGCATCGCACCGGCACCGGCATTCTTCACCGCCATCCAGCATGTGCTGGCGAGCGTCGTCGGCATCATCACCCCGCCGCTGATTATCGGCTCGGTGCTGGGGCTGAATGCCTATCTGCCTTATCTGATCAGCATGTCTTTGCTGGCATCCGGCATCGGGACATTCATTCAGGCGCGCCGGTTTATGTCGGTGGGCGCGGGGATGATTTGTCTGCAAGGCACCAGCTTTGCGTTTCTGGGGGTGATCCTCTCCGGCGGTATGCTGGTGAAAAGCCGTGGCGGCTCGCCGGAAGACATCATGGCGATGATTTTTGGCGTGAACTTCGTGGCCGCTTTTATTCCGTTGCTGGTCAGCCGGTTTATCGGCCAGATGCGCCGCGTGTTCACCCCGCTGGTCAGCGGCACCGTGATCGCGCTGATTGGCATCAGCCTGATTAAAGTCAGCATCACCGACTGGGCTGGCGGCCACGGTGCCGCGAATTTCGGCGCACCGGCAAACCTCGGGCTGGGCGCACTGACGCTGCTGGTGATTGTCGCCTGCAACCGTATCAACGTGCGCTGGCTGCGTCTGTCATCCATCGTGTTGGGGATTGTTGTCGGCTGTATCGCGGCAGCACTGACCGGACATCTGACGGTGAAACCCTTGCAGGGCGACTGGTTTGCCCTGCCGCAACTGTTCCGCTTCGGGTTTAAATTCGACTGGATCATCTTCGTGCCGATCGCGCTGGTGTCGTTTATCAGCATTCTGGAAGCCGTGGGCGATCTGACGGCTAACTGCATGCTGTCGCAGCAACCGATTGAAGGCGAAAGCTTCCGCAAACGCCTGAAAGGCGGGATCCTGGCGGACGGCATCAGCTGTATTATTGCGGCGGCCTTCTCATCATTCCCTAACACCACCTTCGCGCAGAATAACGGCGTGATCCAGATGACCGGCGTCGCCAGTCGTTTTGTCGGCATGTATATCGGCGCGGTATTATTAGTGCTCGGGCTGTTCCCGTTTATCGGCGAAATGTTGCAGCAAATCCCTGCGCCGGTGCTGGGTGGCGCAACGCTGGTGATGTTTGGCAGCGTGGTCGCGGCGGGCATCCGCATCATGACGCAGTCGCCGGTCGGACGCCGCGAAATGCTGATTATCGCCATCGCCTTTGGCATTGGTCTGGGCATTGAAGCCGTACCGGACGTGCTCAGCCAGTTCCCGCCAATTGTCGGCAATATCTTCGGCCATGCGGTGACCAGCGGCGGCGTTATCGCTATCCTGCTCAACTTACTGATGCCGGCAGAGCGCATTACCTCTGTGGTGACAGAGGAGATAAAGGTTCACTGAAATCCCGCGCGTTGCGCCCCTGGATCAGCAGACAGGGCATAACTGAGCTGACTCACTTTTTGAATTTACTGACCTTAAAAAGGAAGTCAGATATGTCAGAACAACGCACGTGGATAAAAAATCCGCTGGCGGTTTTTACCGCAAATTCACTCGATGCCCGTGGCGGCATCGTCATTGAAGGGCAGAAGATAGCTGAGTTGCTGGCCGCCGGTCAGCAGCCTTCGCAGCGGGTCGATCATATTTATGATGCCTCAGAATCTGTGCTGTTGCCGGGGCTGATCAATACCCATCACCATTTCTATCAGACGCTGACCCGGGCCTGGGCGCCCGTGGTCAACGTGCCGTTATTCCCGTGGCTGAAAAAACTCTATCCCGTCTGGGCGCGTTTAGGACCGGAGGCGCTGGGGCTGGCAAGCCGGGTGGCGATGGCGGAACTGTTGCTTTCCGGTTGTACCACCACCACTGACCATCATTATCTTTTCCCGCAGGGCATGGAAGAAGCCATTGATGTGCAGGTCGATGTGGTCCGTGAGCTGGGCATGCGTGCGTTGCTGACGCGCGGCTCGATGAGTCTCGGTGAAGAACAGGGCGGTCTGCCGCCGGAGCAAACAGTGCAATCGGGCGAGGTGATTTTGCAGGACAGTCAGCGTCTGATTGACCGCTATCATCAGCGCGGTGAGGGCGCGTGGATGCAGATTGCGCTGGCGCCCTGTTCGCCGTTTTCGGTCACCACTGAGATTATGCGTGAGAGCGCGAAACTGGCGCAGCGGGAAGATGTCCGGCTGCATACCCATCTGGCGGAAACGCTGGATGAAGAACAGTTTTGCCTGAACATGTTTGGTCTGCGTACCGTTGATTATCTGGAAAGTGTCGGCTGGCTGAGCGACCGCACATGGCTGGCGCACGGCATCCATTTTAACGCTGACGAAATTCAGCGTCTGGGCGCGGCGGGCACCGGTATCTGTCATTGTCCGGTATCCAATATGCGGCTGGCTTCCGGCATGTGTCCGACACGGGATCTGGAAGCGGCGGGCGTACCGATCGGGCTGGGCGTTGACGGCTCGGCCTCAAATGACGCCTCGAATCTGATGTATGAAGCGCGGCAGGCGCTGTATCTGCAACGTCTGAAATACGGTGCGGAATATGTCACGCCGGAAAGGGTGCTGGGCTGGGCGACACGCGGCTCGGCGAAGCTTATCGGACGCGACGATATCGGGCAGATAGCGGCAGGCAAACAGGCCGATCTGGCGCTGTTTAAACTCGATGAATTACGTTTCAGCGGCAGCCATGACCCGATTGCTGCGTTATTGCTGTGTGGCGCGGAAAAGGCCGATCGCGTGATGGTCGGCGGGAAATGGCGGGTGACCGACGGCGAAATTGTCGGAATGGATATCCGCTCGCTGATATCTCAGCATCGCAAAGCCGCAGCGGCGCTGATCGCCGGTCTGTAAACTCAGTCTGTCATCCTGAGACGTAAAAAAGGGCAGAAGAGTCTGCCCTTTTGCTGTTCTCTCTACTCTTACAAATCGCCCGGTGAGCGCGAACTGTTACTGCTGCGACCACTGCCGCTGCTGCTGGTAAAGGTCGCATTATTGCCATTTTGCGCGCGGTGCAGCGTTTCCATCCGCACCTGGAATGGCGGGAATGGCAGCGTAATGCCGTGCTCGCGGAATCCGGCCAGGATCAGCTGATGAATTTCATGGCGCAGCGGCATACGGTGCGCCATTTCAGCAGCGTGCATACGCAGTTCGAAAATCTGAATACCCTGTTGTAAATCCACCAGATAGGCTTCCGGCGCAGGCATATCCAGCACCAGCGAGCAGCGGTGCGCGGCGCTGAGCAGGATTTCGGTCACCTCTTCACTGTTGGCTTCCGACGGCGCAGGCACGGTCAGCACCACACGGGTCACGGAATCCGACAGCGACCAGTTGATGAACTGCTCGGTGATAAAGGCCTTGTTCGGCACGATGATCTCCTTGCGGTCCCAGTCGGCGATCGTCGTGGCGCGGGTGTTGATCCGGGTGATGCTGCCGGTCAGGTTGCGGATCGTCACGGTATCGCCGATACGGATCGGTTTTTCAAACAGGATGATCAGGCCGGAAATAAAGTTG
The DNA here is from genome assembly GCF_004364755.1 of Rahnella sp. BIGb0236. Lineage (NCBI taxonomy): Bacteria > Pseudomonadati > Pseudomonadota > Gammaproteobacteria > Enterobacterales > Yersiniaceae > Rahnella > Rahnella sp. BIGb0236. The sequence continues at coordinate 298,799 of NZ_SOAO01000006.1, read as the reverse complement.
GCGAAAATCTCCTGTAACCCGAAGCCGAGACCGACACCCAGTGCCGCCACCAGCCATTGCAGTTTTGCCCATTCGATGCCGATCAGCGAGAACCCGGTCAGGCCACCAATCAGCAGCAACACGTATTTGGTCACGGTCAGCACCGCATAACCGGTGCCCGGCGTCAGGTCCAGATGTTGCAGCAGCGCCAGTTCCAGCAGCGCGGGCAGATTACGCACCAGTTGCGTGGTGATTATCAGCACCAGAATGGCGATCAACACCGATCCCAGCGTGATCGGCTGCATGCTCTCCACGCCCTGAACCGTGGACGCCACCTGCCAGAGATGAATATTTTCCAGGAACGAGAAGGCCGAATGGATTTCAGACCACAGGAAGATCACCGAGATCAGCGCGATCAACGTCAGCAGGGAACGCACCAGTCGCAGCGACTGTGCGGAAATGGCATCCAGATCAACCACCGGTTCTTCAATCTCAACCGTGCCTTCATTGCTGGTGCTCACCTGATGGCCGTCTTCCTCACCGCGAGCGCGCTGATTGAGCATTTCAGCCCGGCGCTGCTTGGCGCGTTCGAAAGCGATACGACGTCGCTGGATCAGCATCCAGCGGCGGATAATGTGATAAATCACCAGCAACACGAACCAGATGGCGACCGAGGTTTCCAGACGGGCCAGCAGCGCCTGTGAGGTCGCGAGGTAGCCCATCAGGGAAGCCAGCGCGGCCACGATCGGCGCGCCCAGCAGCATCCACCACAGCGCCTTGTTGATGACGTTCTCGCTGTTGCCTTTTTTATCGTGATACAGCGGGATCCCGGCACGTTTCAGGCTGTTGGTGACCAGCGCCACCACCATACAAAGCAGGACAAAGCACAAGCGCCCCAGCGTGTTGGAGAACTCGCGGTCATTCAGATTATCGAAGGTAATCAGCGCCATAATTAACGGCACCAGCACCCAGATTGACAGCGCGTAATAGCGCAATGCCCGTGATACCGCCCGTTGCGGCCAGCCGAAATGCGCCACAAACAACCCTTGCGGATGTGCCAGCGCGGCGCTGACCATAAACGCCCACAGGATCGGCAGGGTCGCGGTGACGCCATCGCCTATCGCCACCGCAATCGGATACGGCCACGCGCTTTGCAGCCCGAAGCCCAGCGCCGCCCACAGCACCGGTAACGGCATCGCCACCAGAATCGACCAGAACACGGTGCGCATGGTCAGCGAGAAATGATCCTGCGTGACTTTGCCGACTTTACTGCTGGCGCGTTCCAGGAAGGCGTAATAGTGCTTGCGGGAACTGATGCTGATGATCACCAGAATCAGCGCGCCAAACAGCGGCAGCAGCGTTTCCTTGCTGGTCACCATCATCATGGATGCGCCACCAAGCTGGCTGAGGGAATCCAGAGAAACCAGACGTTTCAGGTCATGAGCGACCTGAACCGGATAGGAGAAGCCGATGGCACTGACGTCGGCCACCCAGAACAGATAACGGTGGGCGGCGTCGTGGACGTCATTCAACGCTTCCACCAGCTGGCTGTTCGCCACTTTCAGTTTGGTCAGTTCCAGAATCTGGGTATCACAGCCCGACAGCAGGGAATTGAGTAAATCCCGCTGCGTCCGCAACTGGGCATCCAGAATTTTTTGCTGTGCGGCCGTCAGCGGTTTGCCATCGTCCTGGCGGGCCTGACGGTAAATCGCCTGCTTATCCAGCAGATCTTCATAGTGCAGACGCTGAACACGCAACTGCCCCATGTCACGGTCAAGTTGTTGCGGTTTTGGCATATCCGGCAGGCGGGCAACCTGCGCCCGCAGCGTTTCGCCTAACAGATTAGACGCGCCAAGCCACTGGGCCTGTTCACGAATGGTATTAATGGCCTGACGAACCTGCTGGGTCTGTGCCGCTGCCTGACGCTGCTGGGAGGAAATCAGATCCATCCGCTGCGCCTGCTGATTGAGGGCCAGCGACAACTCGCGGTTCGCCTGTAACTGCTGGCTGATCGAATGGGGCAATTCACCACTTTGCTCGGCTAACAGTTCGGTTTTTTCCAGCGCCTGCTCGGCTTCGCGCTGGCGCTGGTTATTCAGCGTGTTGCGTAACGCCTGTAATTGCTGATCAAGAAAATCGGCGCGCTTTTTGTAGAGATCGGTGCGCATTCGCGACAGTTCCTGCCGGTTATTGGCAGAAAGCTGAGCCAGCTCCAGTTCATCCACTTTCGCTTTGCGCGCCGCCGATTCAGCCTGAAGCGCACTGAGCTGTGCCTGAGCCAGCGGGGAAGAGGTCGCCGCTGCGGATGCCGCCTGCATGCGTTGCTCAATATCGCCAAGCGCGTTACGGGCTTCGGATTGCTGTTGCGGGATAAGACTCAGTGAGTCACTGATGTCGCGTGAGCGATCCTGCTCCTGACGCAGCTGGCGGGTTTCTTCCAGTTGCTGGCTGCTGACCTGCAGAATTTGCTGCTCCAGCTGCGCGGTCGGGATGTTGTCATCCACCGCAGGCGGTTTGTCAGGCTGGTTTTGCAGTTCCTGACGCAGGGCTTGCGTCAGTTTTGGAAAATCATCAATGACCTTCTGATATTCCGCCGAGCGCCCGGCTGACACACTGGCCTCATTCAGCCAGTTAAGCGCGCTTTGCAGCGCCTCAACCACCTGCGTCTGATTGGCCATTTCTTTGTTGGCTTCCGCCTGTTTCAGCTCCTGTTTGAGCTGATCTTCAGTCGGCGCGGCACCCGCCATCAATGGCAGGGACAGCAGTAAACTCATCAGCAGGGCGGGGATCAGGCGCACTCGGTCACATCCTTTTCTCAGTTCTTTTCGTCAGGTCAGGGCAAACTTAATAGTCTTTCGGGACCTGGGGTTCAGCCGTGGCCACACCCGCAGGCGTCTCTGTCGCTGAAGGTAATTCTGTTGCGGGGACTTGCGCGACGACAGGTTCCGCCGTCGCGGCTGCCGGAGCACGTACCGCTTCGGCGAACGGTTCGCCCATGCGGGTCACGGTACCGTTGCTCAGATTTGGCATAAAGCGGATCTGACCGGTAGCAAACAGGTTAATGACCGTGGAACCCAGTTTGAAGCGGCCCATTTCCTGTCCTTTTTCCAGCGCAATCACGCCTTCTTCACCGGCAGCCGGATAAGTCCAGCGTTTGATGATGCCTTCGCGTGGCGGCGTGACGCAGCCTGCCCAGACGGTTTCGATGCTGCCGACGATCGTTGCACCGACCAGAATCTGCACCATCGGGCCGAATTCAGTATCAAAGACGCAGATGACACGTTCGTTACGGGCGAACAGGTTCGGCACGTTTGCGGCGGTCAGCGGGTTCACGGAGAACAAATCGCCCGGCACATAAATCATTTCACGCAGCACGCCGTCGCACGGCATATGCACGCGGTGATAATCGCGCGGTGCCAGATAAACGGTGGCGAACTGGCCGTCTTTAAACTGTTCTGCCAGCAGATAATTACCCGCCAGCAGGGCTTCTAAACTGTAAAAATGGCCTTTGGCCTGGAACAATTTGCCATCAGTAATCGCCCCCAACTGGCTGACCGCGCCGTCGGCAGGCAGGCAAAGCATATCTAAACCGCTGACCACCGGACGTGCGCCATCACGCAACGGACGCACGAAGAATTCGTTAAACGTGGCGTAAGATTTGAGATCCGGATTTTGTGCTTCTTTCATGTCGACGTTATAAAAACGCGCAAAAGCTTTGATCACCCAGTGTGTCAGCGTGGCAGCACGTTTATCCGCGCCCCAGCCCGCCAGACGGGTCAGTCCTTGTTTAGGAAGTAAGTATTGAAGTTTGATTTTGATACTGTCCAGCACGGGGAAAACCTCTTGGATGGTATGAATGACCGGCGTACCGGCCATTTTCAGGAAACCCGTGAATCACGTTCAGGGTCACACAGTGTTTTATGGCGGGGGATTGTAACGGGGTGAAATCAACGGTTCAACTTCCGTTAACGTCACCCCTTTGCCATTAACATGTTAATTCAATTAATTAGCATTACAGCGTGTCGAAGTTTTTACGCGTTTTTACGTCTTCCATACTTTCCAGAATGCGGTGGTAGTTGTCGAAACGCTCTTCGGCAATCTCGCCACGGTCTACCGCATCACGGATGGCACAGCCCGGATCACTGCCGTGTTTGCAGTCACGGAATTTGCAGTAACCAAGGAAAGGACGGAATTCGACAAAGCCCTGGGTGATCTGCTCAGGTGCCAGATGCCATAAACCGAACTCACGCACGCCCGGAGAGTCGATAACATCGCCGCCGTGCTGGAAGTGATACAAACGCGCTGCGGTGGTGGTGTGCTGACCCAAACCTGAGTTGTCAGACACGTCGTTCACCAGAATTTGTTTTTCATCCGGTGGCAGCAGGGCATTCAGCAGGCTCGATTTGCCGACGCCGGACTGACCGGCGAAAATACTGATGCGGTCGGTCAGCGCCGTTTCAAACGCTGGCATACCTTCACCGGTCTGGCTGGAGACTTCCAGCACGCGGTAATTGATATTGCGGTAAATATCCATCATGCCCTGAACGAATTTACGGCCTTCGTCATCAAGCAGATCGATTTTGTTGAGCACGATCAGCGGCTCAACTTCAACGGTTTCACACGCCACCAGATAACGGTCGATAATATTGAGCGACAGTTCCGGCAGAATGGCGGAAACAATGACAATCTGGTCAATGTTTGCCGCGATGGGTTTCACGCCATCATAGAAATCAGGGCGGGTGAGCACGGACGTGCGCTCGTGAACCGCCTCGACGATGCCTTTCACACTGGTATTTTCACCGGCGCGCCAGACGACGCGGTCTCCGGTGACCAGGGAACGGATGGTACGGCGGATATTGCAACGGTGCTGGCTGCCGTCGGCCGCTTCAACGTCCGCATGCATCCCGAAACGGCTGATGACGACGCCGTCCTGCGGTTCGCCATGCAGAGAATCGTCCAGCTCTTTCCGTTTGTCGGTCTGTGTCAGACGACGCTGGTGGTTAGTCTGAACGCGACGTTGTTGCCCTTTAGACAGTTTTGACTTAGTCACTGCGCCTCACTTAACTGGCTTTAATCGCTCGGTGCGACCAAAACGACTATGATACCAGCTATTTTATAGTAATTGCCCGAATGACGGAGAACTCCGTCAACTCTCTACTTTGTAACAGGACACATCATGGCTGCAAATGACTCGAACTTAATTTGGATCGACTTGGAAATGACCGGTCTGGATCCTGAACGTGACCGTATTATTGAGATTGCGACACTGGTGACCGATGCGCATCTGAACATTCTGGCCGAAGGGCCGGTGATGGCGGTACATCAGTCTGATGCACAACTGGCGCTGATGGATGACTGGAATGTGCGCACGCACACCGGCAGCGGTCTGGTGGATCGCGTCAAGGCCAGCCCGTTTGATGACAATGCCGCCCAGCAAAAAACCATCGAGTTCCTGCGCGAGTGGGTGCCCGCCGGTAAATCACCGATTTGCGGCAACAGCGTCGGGCAGGACAGGCGTTTCCTGTTTAAGTACATGCCGGAGCTGGAAACCTATTTCCACTACCGTTATCTGGACGTCAGCACACTGAAAGAACTGGCGCGTCGCTGGAAACCGGAAGTGCTGGCCGGGTTTAAAAAGCAAAATACCCATCAGGCACTGGATGATATCCGTGAATCGGTCGCCGAATTAGCCTATTACCGCGAACATTTCATTCAGCTTTAAGCTTTTTAAAGCTTTCATAAAATACCTGAAATCTTTTTTATTACGCCGCGGAACATGAAATCACTGTGTTTCGCTGATTAATTCACCGCTTTGATGGTTTAATCGGCACTTGAACGAAAAATTCATTTTTTTGCTTTCAGGGGCTTGCGGCAAAAAGGATTTCTCGTATAATGCGCACCCCGTACCGATGAAGAATTTCGTTGAGTGCGCAGAGCGGGAATAGCTCAGTTGGTAGAGCACGACCTTGCCAAGGTCGGGGTCGCGAGTTCGAGTCTCGTTTCCCGCTCCAAATTTTTAAGTGGTTAGATTTAAAGATTTAAGACGTAAAAATGCAGTGCCATGCGACGCGGGAATAGCTCAGTTGGTAGAGCACGACCTTGCCAAGGTCGGGGTCGCGAGTTCGAGTCTCGTTTCCCGCTCCAAAATGTAAAGTCTGTACATTTTTATGACGGTACAGCAAATGCCAGACCTCTCAATGCGGGAATAGCTCAGTTGGTAGAGCACGACCTTGCCAAGGTCGGGGTCGCGAGTTCGAGTCTCGTTTCCCGCTCCAATTTTCTTCTTCAGTTCAAAACCCTTTCTTTATGCTTTCAGCATGCATATTTCGTGCGTGAATGCGCTAATCGTTACACGATTTGTAGTAACTTTTTAAACAGACTTATCCACAGCTTTCGTTGTTTTTTTACACTGTCTGTTTTTTGCGCTGCCCATATTGCCAAATTTTAACTTATTGATTTCAATAAAAATGAATTTATAACGAAACGTTATGACGATCACTTGCTCTTTTTTTTGCAATTGATTGCCAAAGCATTTTTATTTTTATGCACAGAAAATATCGCCTGACTGATCACAGTCTTTTAGGAAAGGTTATGCATCCCTTGGCAAACCTTTTTCCACCGCCCGGATCAGCCGTTTCTGCTGAGAAGTTTGCACTTCCACACGATGTTCCTGCCTTCTTTCGACCTGCTGCGCGATTGCCCAACTGATATGTTCATCCAGCAGCGCATTTTCCCCTTCGCGTGACTGTAAGGCATTCAGCACGTCTTCGGCGTAAGGTGCGTTGCCAAGCGCCACCGCGATATTGCGCAACCAGCGCAGATGTCCGATACGTCGGATGGGCGAACCTTCCGTGATGCGTAAAAACTTTTCTTCCGTCCAGCCGAATAAGGCAATCAGTTCCGGCGCATGCAGCGCGGCGCGCGGGCTAAAATCTTCTTCATCCGTCAGTTGCGAATACCGGTTCCAGGGGCAGATCAGCTGACAGTCGTCACAGCCGTAGATGCGGTTGCCCATCAGCGGGCGGAATTCTTCGGGTATTGCGCCTTCCAGTTCGATGGTCAGATAGGAAATGCAGCGCCGGGCATCGACGGTATAAGGCGCGACAATGGCACCGGTCGGGCAGGTGGTGATGCAGGCAACACATTTGCCGCATTTCTCTTCCTGTGGCTGATCGACGGGCAGGGGCAAATCAATCAGCAGCTCGCCGAGAAAGAACCACGAACCGGATTCACGGTTAAGAATGAGTGAGTGTTTACCAACCCAGCCGAGACCGGCTTTTGCCGCCAGCGGGCGTTCCATCACCGGTGCGGAATCCACAAACGGGCGGAACGTCACGGTCTGGTCCGCATGCTCCGTGCAATGCGCCTGGATCATATCGCCGAGTTTTTTCAGGCGCTGGCGCAGCACTTTATGATAGTCGCGTCCGAGGGCATAACGGCTGACATACCCGAGTTGAGGGTTGTTCAGGGTTTTGGCAAACGCGGCTTTGGCGGGCAAATAGTTCATGCGCACACTGATCACCCGTAAGGTGCCGGGCAGAAGTTCATGCGGGCGGGCACGTAACATGCCATGGCGTGCCATCCAGTCCATCTCGCCATGATATTGTTTATCAAGCCAGTCCTGGAGTTTGGGCTCTTCAACAGATAAGTCTGTATCGCAGATGCCAACCTGCTGGAAGCCTAGCGATTGGCCCCATTGCTTGATATGTTGAGCCAGTTGAACGAGATCGAGAGGGAGTGTCATGACGAACCAACGTGAAAAACGAAACGAGGTGAGTTTACCACATTCCGTGTTTTCTGCTGACTGGCTGCGACAGGCTGAACGTCAGGCGGCGCAGGAAACAGGGATTTCTCTGTTTACCCTGATGCAACGTGCGGCGAAGGCCGCCTTTTTACTGACTCAGCGCCAGTTTCCGCACGCGCGCCACTGGCTGATTCTGTGCGGCCACGGCAATAACGGTGGCGACGGGTTTGAGGTGGCGCGGTTAGCGAAAAACGCCGGTATCCGCGTGACGCTGCTGGCCGTGGAAGGCAGTAAGCCGCTGCCGGAAGAAGCGCAATCTGCGCGGCGGAGCTGGCTCACTAGTGGCGGTACGATCAATTCTGCGGATTCAGTATGGCCGCCGGATGCTGACCTTATTATCGACGGTTTGCTCGGCACCGGCTTGTCTTCTGCACCGCGCGCGCCTTACGACCGGCTGATTGACGCCATCAATTCGGCATCTTTACCTGTGGTTTCTCTGGATATCCCTTCGGGGCTGGATGCAGAAACCGGTCAGAATGCCGGACAGGCGGTACATGCCACACAGACGATCAGTTTTATCGCCCTGAAACCCGGCCTGCTGACCGGGCAGGCGCGGGATTTTACCGGTGAATTACACTGCGATGCGCTGGGGCTGGAAAGCTGGCTGGGCGGGCATATTGCGCTGTTACAGCGGCTGGATGCGACACAGTTAGGCACATGGCTGCACCCGCGCCGTCCCTGCTCACATAAAGGTGAACAGGGTCGTTTGCTGGTGGTCGGCGGCGATACCGGCTTTGCCGGGGCGATCCGCATGGCCTCGGAATCTGCGCTGCGTACCGGTGCCGGATTAGTGCGAGTACTTACTCACATTGAACATGCCGGTCCGTTACTGACCGCCAGACCTGAGCTGATGGTGCAGGAACTGACTGCCCAATCGCTTGATGAAGGGCTGGAATGGGCGGATGTGTTAGTTATCGGCCCCGGTTTAGGCCAGAAGGAATGGGGTAAACAGGCGGTCGATCGCGCTGCAAAATGGGATAAACCGGCCTTATGGGACGCTGATGCGCTTAACCTGCTGGCAATCAATCCCGGGAAACGGCAAAATCGCGTACTGACGCCACATCCGGGAGAAGCCGCCCGTTTACTTGGTTGCAGCGTGAAGGATATTGAGAGTGACCGCTTACTTTCAGCCAGGAAACTCACCGAACGTTACGGCGGCGTGGTGGTACTGAAAGGCGCGGGCAGTCTGATTGCCAGCGAAAGTGGCAAGATGGCCATTGCCGATGTCGGTAATGCCGGTATGGCATCCGGCGGGATGGGCGACGTGCTTTCTGGTATTATCGGCGGATTGCTGGCTCAAAAACTTGATGTATATGATGCGGCCTGCGCGGGCTCAGTAGTCCATGGCGCTGCCGCGGACGAAATCGCCCTCCGGCAGGGAACGCGCGGTATGCTGGCGACTGATCTTTTAGCGGTGATTGCCCCGTTAGTTAATCCAGACCTGAAGAAATAGATATCACTGAATGAATCAACTTAATATCTCTTTACCCGACGAAGCGGCAACGCTGCAATTAGGTGCTTCTCTGGCGAAAGCCTGCGAAGGCTCAGCGGTTATCCATCTCTATGGCGATCTGGGAGCCGGTAAAACAACCTTTAGCCGGGGATTTCTTCAGGCATTAGGTCATCAGGGCAATGTGAAAAGCCCGACCTACACGCTGGTGGAGCCGTATCAGCTGGAAAAGATTGCCGTCTATCATTTTGATTTATATCGCCTTGCTGATCCGGAAGAACTGGAATTTATGGGGATCCGCGATTATTTCGCACAGGACGCCTTCTGTCTGGTGGAATGGCCGCAGCAGGGGGCAGGCGTATTGCCGGAACCGGATATTGAACTGACGCTGGATTATACCCCGACCGGACGCACCGCGACGCTGGTGGCGGTGTCTGAATCTGGCTTAAATTTGCTGCATCGTGTTCAACAGCAAGGATGATCACGCGATGAACTCACGTTTCACCACTCTCTTTACCTCAGCGGCGATACTGTTATCGACGCTGATGCTGTTTGCCGTGCTGGTCTCGCCGGTGTCTGCGGCGGGTATGAAAAATATCAACGTCTCAAACGGCCAGACGCAGTCGACGGTTACGATTACCTTTGATGGCTCGCCGGATTACTCGTTTTTCCCGCTGCACAATCCTGAACGCGTGGTGATGGATATCCGCCAGGACGGCGTGATGAAAGGACTGCCGCTGAATTTTAACGGTCAGAATCTGGTGACGCGTGTGCGGGCCAGTACACCGCCTAATGCGCAGAGTCAGCGTCTGGTGTTTGAACTGAATCAGAAAGTCAGAACCAACGCCACCAAACAAAAAGACGGCAGCCAGTACACGGTGGTGCTGACCATGAATGCGTCGGCTCCGGTACGTCAGAGCGCCCCGGTGTCTGCCGCGACCCGCACCCCGTCGCCAAATGCGACCCGAACCGTCACGCCTGCCGCGAAATCAAACCCGTTTACCAACGACCAGACCAAAGTGGTTTCCACGACGGTGTCAGCGGATAACTCGCGCTCCTCAACCGTCTCGGTCAGTGACAGCAAAATCATTGTCGCCATTGATGCCGGACACGGCGGTCAGGATCCGGGCGCTATCGGCGGCGGCGGTCTGAAAGAAAAAAATGTCACCATTGCCATCGCCCGTAAATTACAGGCGATTCTGGATGCTGACCCGATGTTTAAACCGGTGCTGACCCGCGACGGCGATTACTTTATTTCGGTAATGGGCCGCTCGGACGTGGCGCGTAAGAAAAACGCCAACGTGCTGGTTTCCATTCACGCGGATGCTGCGCCAAGCCGCAGTGCCCGTGGTGCGTCGGTGTGGGTGTTGTCGAATCGCCGTGCGAACAGCGAAATGGGTAACTGGCTGGAGCAACACGAAAAGCAATCTGAACTGCTTGGCGGCGCAGGCGATGTGCTGGCAAATACCGCGTCGGATCCGTACCTGAGTCAGGCGGTGCTGGATTTGCAGTTCGGCCATTCGCAGCGCGTCGGTTATGACGTGGCGACCCGCGTGCTGCGTGAACTTCGCAGCGTAGGCTCTTTACACAAAGCGAAACCGGAGCACGCCAGTTTAGGCGTATTACGCTCACCGGATATTCCTTCCCTGCTGGTGGAAACCGGCTTTATCAGTAACTCAACCGAGGAGCGACTGCTGGGCAGCAGCGCGTACCAGGATAAAATTGCGCGAGCCATCCATATCGGCCTGCGTAATTATTTCCAGTCGCATCCGTTACAAAACGGCCCAAAGGTCGAAAACCGTCCGCTGCTGGCCTCATCAGCAGCGGCGGCAGAAAGTAGCGCATCGGGTAGTTCTTCGGTGAACCAGCCCGGCCCGATTGAAGCGACCGCCGCGTCAGCCGGTGCCACGCAAATCCATAAAGTGACGCGTGGCGAAACCCTGACCGGGATCGCGGCCAGTTATGGCACGACGACCGGCGCTTTGCGTGACCTCAATAAACTGAAAAAAGATGGCGTCTGGGTAGGCCAGCGATTGAAAGTGCCTGCGGGCAGCCGCACATCTTCAACAGCGTCGGCTTCATCTTCCACGGCAAGAGCGGCGAAGAAAGCGGCGAAACATACCGTGAAGCGCGGCGATACACTGTCGGCGATCGCCAGCAAATACGGTGTCAGCATGAATGACATCAAAACTGCCAATCACATGAAGTCTGGCGAGGTGCAGCTCGGCCAAACCTTAACTATTCCACAGTCATAAAGGCGGTCACTGACCGTCTGCCACAGGAGCCGCTATGCCGATCAAGGTACTGCCGCCGCAACTTGCTAACCAGATAGCAGCGGGCGAAGTTGTCGAAAGACCGGCTTCCGTGGTGAAGGAACTGGTGGAAAACAGCCTTGATGCGGGCGCAACGCGCATTGATATTGATATCGATCGCGGCGGTGCCAAGCTTATCCGTATTCGCGATAATGGTTGTGGCATTGGCAAAGACGATCTGGCGCTGGCACTGGCGCGACATGCGACCAGCAAAATCACCTGTCTTGATGATCTGGAAGCTATCCTCAGCCTCGGTTTTCGTGGTGAAGCGCTGGCGAGTATCAGTTCCGTCTCGCGTCTGATCCTGACCTCGCGCACCGCAGAACAGAATGAAGCCTGGCAGGCGTACGCCGAAGGGCGCGACATGGCGGTGACGGTCAAACCGGCGGCGCACCCGCAAGGCTCGACCGTGGAAGTGCTGGATTTGTTCTACAACACGCCCGCCCGCCGCAAATTCATGCGCACCGAAAAAACCGAATTCACCCATATCGACGAAGTCGTCCGGCGGATTGCGCTGGCGCGCTTTGACGTGTCCGTCAATCTCAGCCACAACGGCAAGCTTATCCGCCAGTATCGCGCGGTGAAAGACCCGTCGCAGGCTTCCCGCCGTCTGGCCAGTATTTGCAGCCCGACGTTTGTCGAGCACGCGCTGGAAGTGGAATGGAGTCACGGCGATCTGGGCATCCGTGGCTGGGTGGCCGATCCGGCAGGTTCGCGCAGCCTGACGGATATGCAGTATTGCTATGTGAACAACCGCATGATGAAAGATCGCCTGATTAATCATGCGATCCGCCAGGCGTATCAGGATCAGCTCAAAGACGATCAGCAGCCCGCGTATGTGCTGTATCTGGATGTCGATCCGCATCAGGTGGATGTCAATGTGCATCCGGCCAAACACGAAGTGCGATTCCATCAGTCGCGGCTGGTGCATGATTTTATTTACCAGGCGGTGATGTCGGTATTGCAGCAGGCGGGCGCGCCCGTTCTGGATGAGCCACAGCTTCAGGAAGATACGCCGCGCTGGCAGCAGGAAAACCGGCAGGCTGCGGGCGGAAATCATTTCTCGCAACCGGCAGAAAGAAAAGCACCGCCATCCCGCGAAAACGTGTTTCCGGAAACCGCACGGGCCAGTCAGCCGCGTGAGCCTGCTTTTCGCAGCAACGAACCGGCGTACAATCCTTCTGAAAGCAAGGCGTATGGCCGTTTACTGCAATCTGCGCCGGAGTCATTTTCCTTGCAGGAACCGGCGCCCGCCGTGGCACAGCCCGCTAAGCCTGCCGTTTCTGTGGCCCGTACACTGACTGAACCGGCGCTGGAATCCCACAGCCAAAGTTTTGGCCGGGTACTGACGGTGTGTTCAGCGGAATATGCGTTGCTTGAGCGTGGCAAACAGCTGGTGTTGTTGTCATTGCCGGTGGCCGACCGCTGGCTGAAATGGGCGCAACTGACGCCGCCGGAAGACGGGTTGCGGCCGCAGCCGTTGCTCATTCCGCTGAAACTGACAATGAATAAAGAAGAGATCGCCGTCCTGACGCGCCATCAGGCGTTATTGCAGCATTTTGGTTTAGAAATGCTCAGCGAGTCACAGCGTGTGACGGTTCGCGCGGTACCTTTACCATTACGCCAACAAAATTTACAAAAGTTGATACCTGATCTGTTAGGTTACCTTGCTGTTCAGCAGGAGGTGACTTCTGATGCGGTAGCTATGTGGTTTGCCCGCCACTGCGGCTGCGAGCACGAGGTCTGGACGATTTCACAAGCCATACAATTACTCACGGATGTTGAGCGTCTTTGCCCGCACTTGGTGAAATCGCCCCCGTCCGAACTTCTGCAACCTCTTGATTTACAGCCCGCGCTGGCGGCTTTTAAGCATGACTGACTCTGAAAAAAACGCGCTTCCCCCGGCGATCTTTATTATGGGGCCGACCGCATCCGGCAAAACGGCACTGGCGATGTCGCTGATGAAGCACCTGCCTGTGGAGCTGATCAGCGTCGATTCCGCCCTGATCTATCGCGGGATGGATATCGGTACAGCGAAACCGACAGCAGAAGAACTGGCTGACGCCCCGCACCGATTGATCGATATTCTTGACCCGACGGTGGCGTATTCGGCCGCAGACTTCCGGAAAGATGCTTTACGCGAAATGGCGGAAATAACCTCGCGCAATAAGATCCCGTTATTGGTAGGGGGGACTATGCTTTATTTCAAGGCATTGCTCGAAGGTCTTTCACCGTTACCTCCGGCAGATCCCGCAGTGCGCGAACGTATCGAAAAGCAGGCTGCAGAGCAGGGTTGGGAGGCGTTACACGATCAGTTGCGCGATATCGATCCGGTCTCGGCTATGCGAATTCATCCGAATGATCCACAGAGACTGTCCAGAGCACTGGAAGTTTTTTTTATTTCGGGTAAAACTTTAACGGAACTGACTAAAATTTCGGGTGAAACATTACCCTATCGCGTATATCAGTTTGCGATTGCGCCGACCCGCCGTGAATTATTACATACGCGGATCGAGGAACGTTTTAGTCAGATGTTGTCCAATGGTTTTGAAGACGAAGTCAGAACGCTGATAGCTCGCGGCGATTTGCACACGGATTTGCCTTCCATTCGTTGTGTGGGTTATCGCCAGATGTGGTCATATTTATCTGGTGAATTCGATTACGATGAAATGGTTTATCGTGGTGTTTGCGCGACACGACAGCTGGCCAAACGTCAGATGACCTGGTTGCGGGGTTGGGAGGGTGTCGAATGGCTCGATTCTGAGAAGCCAGAAGAGGCCTTAAACCGTGTAATTCAGGTTGTTAGTGCATAGGTTGGGTGATTGTGTACAATTGATGAGTACTCAGCGCGCAAATTTTTTATGTGATTTATTTTCGAGCCGATAGGCTCAAAGTTACAAACAACAAACTAATAAGGAAAAGATAGAATGGCTAAGGGGCAATCTTTGCAAGATCCGTTCCTGAACGCATTGCGTCGTGAACGTGTTCCGGTTTCTATTTACTTGGTGAATGGTATTAAGCTGCAAGGCCAGATTGAGTCTTTTGACCAGTTTGTCATTCTGTTAAAAAATACGGTTAGCCAGATGGTGTATAAACACGCTATCTCCACCGTAGTGCCTTCCCGCCCGGTGTCTCACCATAGCAATAATCCAGGTACGGGCAGCACCAACAATTATCACCATGGTAGCACTCCGTCTGCGCAACAGCCGCAGCAGGAAAACGATGACGCTGAATAAAGCGCAGCGTTGGTCAACCACGAAGGGGTTCATAAGTATTCCGATTATGCTTATGCACCCCCGGCTGGCGAATTTTTCCCAAATGAGAGGTCGCAAGCTTGTTTGACCGTTATGAAGCCGGTGAGCAGGCCGTACTGGTTCATATCTATTTCTCGCAAGACAAAGACACGGAAGACCTGAGCGAATTTGAATCGCTGGTATCTTCTGCAGGTGTAGAGGCGTTGCAAGTCGTCACCGGGAGCCGCAAGGCACCGCACCCAAAATACTTTGTCGGTGAAGGAAAGGCCCAAGAAATCGCAGATGCCGTCAAAGCAACGGGCGCCTCTGTCATCCTGTTTGATCACGCCTTGTCTCCCGGCCAGGAAAGAAACCTGGAAGCCTTATGCGAATGTCGCGTTGTCGACCGCACCGGATTGATATTAGATATTTTTGCCCAGCGGGCCCGAACACACGAAGGTAAGTTACAAGTAGAACTGGCGCAATTACGCCACATTGCTACCCGACTGGTTCGGGGCTGGACACACCTTGAGCGACAGGGCGGCGGCATTGGCGCGCGTGGCCCGGGTGAAACCCAGCTCGAAACTGACCGCCGTTTGTTGCGGGACAGAATCACCTTGATCCTCAGCCGTCTTGAAAAAGTGGCT
The DNA here is from genome assembly GCF_004364755.1 of Rahnella sp. BIGb0236. NCBI lineage: Bacteria > Pseudomonadati > Pseudomonadota > Gammaproteobacteria > Enterobacterales > Yersiniaceae > Rahnella > Rahnella sp. BIGb0236. The sequence goes on along the minus strand of NZ_SOAO01000006.1, from coordinate 283,374 downwards.
AAGCAGCGTGAACAGGGTCGTCGTTCACGCGTTCGTGCGGATATTCCGACGGTGTCTTTGGTGGGGTATACCAACGCCGGGAAATCCACACTCTTTAACCGTATTACTCAGGCCGATGTTTATGTGGCCAATCAGTTGTTTGCTACGCTGGATCCTACGCTGCGCCGTATTATGGTGGCAGATGTCGGGGAGACGGTTTTGGCGGACACCGTAGGGTTTATTCGTCACCTGCCCCATGATTTGGTTGCGGCCTTTAAAGCAACGTTGCAGGAAACCCGACAGGCATCTCTGTTACTCCATGTGATTGATGCAGCGGACATCCGTGTTCAGGAAAATATTGACGCGGTGAATACGGTGCTGGCAGAGATCGAAGCAGATGAAATTCCTGCGCTGTTAGTGATGAACAAAATAGATATGCTGGATGATTTTGTCCCGCGTATCGACCGCAACGAGGAGAATTTGCCGGTCAGGGTTTGGCTTTCCGCCGTGACAGGTGAAGGTATTCCGTTGCTTTTCCAGGCATTAACGGAGCGACTCTCTGGCGAAATCGCGCAGCATGAATTGTGCTTACCGCCGGAAGCAGGCCGACTTCGTAGCCGTTTTTACCAGCTTCAGGCCATTGAAAAAGAATGGATTGAAGAGGATGGCAGTATTGGTCTGATGGTGCGAATGCCCATCGTTGACTGGCGTCGCCTCTGCAAACAAGAGCAGGAACTGGAAAGCTATGTCCGCAACCAGAGCCTGACTGATTTAGCCTGAAGAACACCAATCATAGAATAATGGAGCTATAACATGGCGTGGAATCAGCCCGGTAATAACGGACAGGACCGCGACCCCTGGGGCAGCAGCAATAATAATAGCGGCAACTCTGGTGGAAATTCTGGTGGGAATAACGACAACAAAGGCGGCCGCAATCAGGGGCCACCTGATCTGGATGATATCTTCCGTAAGCTCAGCAAAAAACTGGGGGGCTTCGGTGGAAAAGGTTCAGGCAACAACAATAATAGCAACAATGGCGCGCCAACGGGTTCCGGTCATGGAATGAGTGGCGGCCGGATTGTCGGCATCGCAGTCGCTGCGGTGGTAGTGATCTGGGCAGCTACTGGTTTCTATACCATTAAAGAAGCCGAGCGTGGCGTTGTGACCCGTTTTGGTAAGTTCAGCCATCTGGTTGAGCCGGGCCTGAACTGGAAACCGACCTTCATCGATGATGTGCGCGCAGTGAACGTAGAATCGGTACGTGAACTGGCTGCGTCTGGCGTGATGCTGACCTCTGATGAAAACGTCGTGCGCGTTGAAATGAACGTGCAGTACCGCGTGACGGATCCTGAAGCCTATCTGTTCAGCGTCGCCAATCCTGACGACAGCCTGAGCCAGGCAACGGACAGCGCCTTGCGTGGCGTTATCGGCAAATACACGATGGACAAAATCCTGACTGAAGGCCGTACCACGGTGCGTAGCGATACCCAACGTGTACTGGAAGAAACCATTCGTCCGTACAAAATGGGTATCACCATTCAGGACGTCAACTTCCAGACCGCGCGTCCGCCGGAAGAAGTGAAAGCATCCTTCGATAACGCCATCGCCGCCCGTGAAAGAGAGCAACAGTCTATTCGTGAAGCAGAAGCTTATGCGAACCAGATCCAGCCTCTGGCAAACGGTGAAGCCCAGCGTTTATTGGAAGATGCAAAAGCCTATAAAGACCGTACCGTTCTGGAAGCACAGGGTGAAGTGGCCCGTTTCTCCAAACTGTTGCCTGAATATAAAGCCGCGCCGGAAATTACCCGCGAGCGTCTGTATATCGAAACCATGGAAAAAGTCCTCAGCCATACCCGTAAGGTGCTGGTGAGTGACAAAGGCAATAACCTGATGGTTCTGCCGCTGGATCAAATGCTGCGCGGAAATAACGCCGCAGCCAACGACACCAGCAAGAATGATGACACAGGTTTACTGCCTTCCGTTCCGGGGTTGACCAGCAGTAACAGCAAAAGCAGTGCCGATAACAGCAGTTCCCGTTCGTCTGGCAGTGTCATGGACCAACGCCGTGCCAATGCACAGCGTGACGATACACTTCGTGTAGGGAGAGAATAACAATGCGTAAGTCATTTTTACTTATCGTCGTTGTGGTGCTGGTGGCGCTTTATGCTTCACTGTTTGTGGTTCAGGAAGGTCAGCGCGGTATCGTGCTGCGTTTCGGTAAAGTCCTGCGTGACGGCGATAACAAACCGCTGATCTATGCGCCGGGCCTGCATTTTAAAGTTCCATTCGTGGAATCCATTAAAATGCTCGACGCGCGTATCCAGACCATGGACAACCAGGCTGACCGCTTTGTAACCAGCGAGAAGAAAGACTTAATCGTCGATTCTTACCTGAAATGGCGTATCAGTGATTTCAGCCGCTACTACCTGGCAACGGGCGGTGGTGATGTGTCTCAGGCAGAAATTCTGCTGAAACGTAAATTCAGTGACCGTCTGCGTTCTGAAATTGGTCGTCTGGATGTGAAAGACATCGTGACCGATTCCCGTGGCCGTCTGACCCTGGACGTGCGTGATGCGCTGAACACCGGCAGCACAGGCGATGAGCCTGAAGCGACCACCGAAGCCGATGATGCGATTGCCTCAGCAGCCAAACGTGTTGAGCAGGAAACCAAAGGCAAACAGCCTGCGGTGAACCCGAACAGCATGGCAGCACTGGGTATCGAAGTGGTGGATGTGCGTCTCAAACAAATCAACTTGCCGGAAGAAGTGTCCAGCGCCATTTACGATCGTATGCGCGCTGAGCGTAATGCGGTGGCATTGCGTCACATCTCTCAGGGTAAAGAAGAAGCGACCAAGATTCAGGCAGCTGCGGATTACGAAAGAACCCGTACAGTGGCTGAAGCTGAGCGTACTGCCCGTATCACCCGGGGTGAAGGGGATGCCGAAGCGGCGAAACTGTTTGCTGATGCGTTCAGCCAGGATCCGGACTTCTATGCATTCATCCGTAGCCTGCGTGCTTACGAGGCCAGCTTCAAGAGCGGTAACGACGTCATGGTGTTAAGCCCTGACAGCGATTTCTTCCGCTTCATGAAGTCACCTGAAAAAAATAAATAATTGCTTCTGCAATTTCCAAAAGGCCCTGAGGGGCCTTTTGTCTTTTCTGAAATCCTTCTCTTTTTTGGAAGGGATGCAATGAGACTGACTTACCATGAATTCGACAATCTGGCTGGCGCTGGCATTAGTTTTGGTGCTTGAAGGCCTGGGGCCGATGCTTTATCCAAAAACCTGGAGAAAAATGATCCTCTCGCTGGCGAATCTTCCGGACACGGTTTTACGCCGTTTTGGCGGGGGTCTTGTGGTCGCCGGCTTCGTAATTTACTACATGTTGCGTAGTCGTCTGGGTGGGTGAGGTTTTGTTACATCCTGCGTGTCACGTCTCGCTGCGACCCGTAGCACGCAATTAAAATTTTTCCCGCAAACGTGTGCTAAAAGTGCTGGAAAGCACAGAATGAGATGTTAGAATCCTTTTTTAAGCAACCTGGTGATTCTTGAGATGGGTAAGAACGTCGTCGTACTCGGCACTCAATGGGGTGATGAAGGGAAAGGCAAGGTCGTAGACCTGCTTACTGAACGGGCTAAATATGTTGTGCGCTATCAGGGCGGTCACAACGCCGGTCACACTCTGGTTATCAACGGTGAAAAAACCGTTCTTCATTTAATTCCGTCTGGCATTTTGCGTGAAAACGTGACCAGCATCATCGGCAACGGTGTTGTTCTGGCTCCTGACGCCTTAATGAAAGAAATGGGCGAACTTGAAGCTCGTGGCATCCCTGTACGCGAACGTCTGTTACTGTCTGAAGCTTGCCCGCTGATCCTGCCTTATCATGTCGCGCTCGACATGGCGCGCGAAAAAGCGCGTGGCGATAAAGCGATTGGCACCACCGGTCGCGGCATTGGCCCGGCTTATGAAGATAAAGTTGCCCGTCGCGGTCTGCGCGTAGGTGATCTCTTCAACAAAGAAACTTTCGCTATCAAGCTGAAAGAAATCATCGAATACCACAACTTCCAGCTGGTTAACTACTACAAAGTAGACGCCGTTGATTACCAGAAAACCCTGGATGATGTCATGGCGATTGCCGACATTCTGACGGGCATGGTCGTTGATGTGTCTGAACTGCTGGATGGCGCGCGTAAGCGTGGCGATCTGATCATGTTCGAAGGCGCACAAGGTACGCTTCTGGACATCGACCACGGGACTTATCCGTACGTCACGTCTTCCAACACCACGGCTGGCGGCGTCGCTACCGGTTCGGGTATTGGTCCACGTTATGTCGATTACGTTTTGGGCATCGTCAAAGCCTACTCCACCCGTGTGGGTGCAGGTCCGTTCCCGACTGAACTGTTTGATGAAACTGGCGAGTTCCTGCGTAAGCAAGGTAACGAGTTTGGCGCGACCACCGGTCGTAGCCGTCGTTGCGGCTGGCTGGACATCGTGGCTGTTCGTCGTTCTGTGCAGATCAACTCCCTGTCTGGTTTCTGTCTGACCAAACTGGACGTGCTGGACGGTCTGAAAGAAGTGAAGCTGTGTATCGGTTACCGTATGCCTGATGGCCGCGAAATGACCACCACGCCGCTGGCAGCAGAAGGCTGGGAAGGTATCGAGCCAATCTACGAAATCATGCCAGGCTGGACCGAAACCACCTTTGGCGTGAAAGAAGTTGATAAATTGCCGCAGGCTGCGCTGAACTACATCAAGCGTATCGAAGAACTGACTGAAGTGCCGGTGGATATCATTTCAACAGGCCCGGATCGTAGCGAAACGATGATCCTGCGCGACCCGTTTGACGCCTGAAAGCCTGAGCTGATTGCGTAAAAACGTCATAACCGGGCAAAACTGCCCGGTTTATTTTTTTCTGAATCCCTTCACTTGTGTACTTTCCAGAAACCATCCACTATCTAAATGATTAGCTGCAAAGTTCGCGGCTGGTTTATCATCAAAGTGTCATAATAAACAATCATCTTCACCCTGTTGTCATTGCTGACGTGGAAAGACCGGGTAAATAGCTACCCAGAGGTATGTGTGCAGTTAACGAGTTTTACTGATTATGGTTTGAGAGCATTGATTTATATGGCGTCGTTGCCTGAAGATCAGATGACCAACATTTCGCAGGTCACCGACGTGTACGGTGTATCGCGCAACCACATGGTGAAAATCATTAATCAGTTGAGCCGTGCTGGCCTGGTGACTGCCGTTCGTGGAAAGAACGGGGGAATAAAACTGGGTAAGCCCGCGGAAACCATTCGCATTGGCGATGTGGTGCGCGAGCTGGAACCGCTTTCGCTGGTCAATTGCGCCAGCGACTTTTGTCATATCACGCCCGCATGCCGGCTAAAACAAGTCCTGCACACTGCTGTAGAACATTTTCTTGATGAGCTGAATCAGTACACTGTGGCCGATATGGTCAAAGATAACTCAACGCTCTACAAATTATTGCTTGTTGAATGAAAGACTTTCAACAAACTGCTGATGACAACGGAGGAACCGCTATGTCACAAGATCCATTCCTGGAACGAGAAGCAGAAAAATACGAATCACCTATTCCCAGCCGTGAATTCATTCTGGAACACCTCGCGAAACGTGAAACACCTGCCAGCCGAGAAGAAATCGGTAACGAACTGAACCTGTCCGGTGAAGAAGCACTGGAAGCGCTGCGCCGCCGTCTGCGCGCCATGGAACGCGACGGTCAGTTAGTGTTCACCCGCCGTCAGTGTTATGCGCTGCCGGAGCGTCTGGACTTACTGAAAGGCACGGTTATCGGCCATCGTGATGGCTACGGTTTCCTGCGTCTCGAAGGCGTCAAGAAAGACGATGTGTATCTTTCTGCTGAACAAATGAAAATGTGTATCCACGGTGACGTGGTACTGGCACAGCCGGTCGGTACAGACCGCAAAGGTCGCCGCGAAGCGCGCATTGTGCGTGTGCTGGTGCCGAAAACCAGCCAGATTGTTGGCCGTTACTTCACCGATGCCGGCGCCGGTTTTGTGGTGCCGGACGACAGCCGTCTGAGCTTTGACATCCTGATCCCGTCCGACGCCATTAACGGCGCGCGCATGGGCTATATGGTCGTTGTTGAACTGACCCAGCGTCCGACCCGCCGCACCAAAGCGGTCGGTAAAATCGTTGAAGTGCTCGGCGATAAAATGGGCACCAGCATGGCGGTAGATATCGCCCTGCGTACCCATGAAATCCCGCACGTCTGGCCGCCACAGGTGCTGAAGCAGGTCGAAGACCTGAGCGAGCAGGTGCCGGAAGAAGCGAAAAAAGGCCGTGTCGATTTACGCAGCCTGCCGCTGGTCACCATTGACGGTGAAGACGCCCGCGACTTCGATGACGCCGTGTATTGCGAGAAAAAACGCGGCGGTGGCTGGCGCCTGTGGGTGGCGATTGCCGACGTCAGTTATTACGTCCGTCACGGCACCGCGCTGGATGACGAAGCACGAAGCCGTGCAACGTCAGTTTACTTCCCGTCGCAGGTTGTCCCGATGCTGCCGGAAGTGCTGTCGAATGGTCTGTGTTCCCTGAACCCGCAGGTAGACCGCCTGTGTATGGTCTGTGAGATGACTATCTCTGCGCAGGGCAAGCTGACCAGCTCTAAATTCTACGAAGCCGTGATGAGCTCTCACGCGCGTCTGACGTACAACAAAGTCTGGCGCATCATCGAAGGCGATCCGGAACTGCGCGAGCAGTATTCCCCGCTGGTGAAGCATTTGCTTGAACTGCACACCATGTACAAAATGCTGGATCAGGCGCGTGCCGAACGTGGTGGTATCGCGTTCGAAACTGAAGAAGCGAAATTCATCTTCAACGCTGAACGCCGTATCGAACGTGTCGAACCGACGGTGCGTAACGATGCTCACAAACTGATTGAAGAGTGCATGATCCTGGCGAACATCGCGGCGGCACGTTTTGTTGAGAAACATAACGAACCGGCGCTGTTCCGCGTGCATGACCGTCCAAGCGATGACCACATCTCTGCGCTGAAAAGCGTGCTGGGTGAACTGGGTCTGGTGATGGGCGGCGGCATGAAGCCTGAGCCAAAAGATTATGCGCAGATCATGGATGAACTGGCCGATCGTCCTGACCGCGAAATGCTGCAAACGATGTTGCTGCGTTCGATGAAACAGGCGATTTACGATCCGGAAAACCGCGGCCACTTTGGTCTGGCGTTACCGTCGTACGGTCACTTCACTTCGCCAATCCGTCGTTATCCGGATCTGGCGCTGCACCGTGCGATCAAGTATCTGCTGGCGAAAGAGCACGGCACGCTGAAAGATCGCTGGACGCCAACCGGCGGCTGGCACAGTGATTACGAAGACATGTTGCAGCTCGGCGAGCATTGTTCGATGGCAGAACGCCGTGCGGATGAAGCCACCCGTAACGTCGCTGACTGGCTGAAGTGTGACTTCATGCAGGATCACGTGGGCGAAGTCTTTACCGGCATTATCGCCAGTGTTACCGGCTTTGGCTTCTTCGTGCGTCTCAACGATTTGTTCATCGACGGGCTGGTGCATGTGTCCTCGCTCGACAATGATTATTACCGTTACGACAATATCGGCCAGCGTCTGGTCGGTGAGTCCTCCGGCGCGGTTTACCGCCTGGGCGATACGGTAGAAATTCGTGTTGAAGCCGTGCACATGGACGAACGTAAAATCGATTTCGCACTGGTGTCCAGCACCCGCAAAGCGCGTGGTGAAGGCAAAACCGCACGCGACCGCGCCAAAAAAGGTGGCGAGCGTTCCATGCGTTCAACGGCACCGGCCAACGCGGGTCGCCGTCGTACCGGTAAGAAAAACGTGAACTTCGAGCCGGACAGTGCCTTCCGCAAAGACGACGCGAAACCGGCTAAGCCGAAGAAAGAAAAAGCGGCTGGCGCAGTGGGTAAAGACGGCAAGCCGAAGAAAGCCAAAAAGCCTTCTGATAAAACAGCCAAAATTGCTGCGGCCACCAAAGCCAAACGCGCGAAGAAAAAGTCAGCCGAAAGCTAAGCCAGACGGGCTGGTATTCTACCCGAAAGCATTCAGGTTGCAGGAAGGCGGCAAACGAAGGAATCCCGATGAGCTTACTCAGGTAAGTGATTCGGGTGACTGAGTGCCGCCAACGCATCTGCAGCGTGAATGATGAAGGGTATGATAGAATCGCCCGCAATCCCTGTTAAATTGCGGACAGCTTGCTGTCCGCAAGTCTATTTTAAAGAGCATCATGAGCGAAATTATCTACGGTATTCATTCCGTTAAAGCCTTACTCGACAACGATCCGCAACGCTTTCTGGAAGTCTTCATCCTGAAAGGCCGCGACGATAAACGCCTGAAACCGCTGATCGACGAGCTGGAAGCCAGTGGTATCGTGATTCAGGTGGCGAGCCGCCAGTGGCTGGATGATAAATCCGAAGGCGCTGTGCATCAGGGCATTATTGCGCGTGTGCGCGAAGGCCGTCAGTATCAGGAAAATGATCTGCCTGCGCTGCTGGAAAGCCTTGATTGTCCTTTCCTGCTGGTGCTGGATGGCGTAACGGATCCGCATAATCTGGGTGCTTGTCTGCGTACAGCGGATGCCGCCGGTGTTCACGCGGTGATCGTGCCGCGCGACCGTTCTGCGAAACTGAACGCGACAGCGAAAAAAGTCGCCAGTGGCGCCGCTGAAAACGTGCCGTTGATCAACGTGACCAATCTGGCGCGTACCCTGCGCGTGTTGCAGGAACATAATGTCTGGATCGTCGGTACGGCGGGTGAAGCCGATCATGACCTGTTCCAGAGCAAAATGACCGGCCCGATGGCGCTGGTGATGGGCGCAGAAGGCGAAGGTATGCGCCGTCTGACCCGCGAACATTGCGACGAACTGATCAGCATTCCGATGGCGGGCAGCGTGTCTTCCCTGAACGTGTCTGTGGCAACCGGCGTTTGCCTGTTCGAAGCCGTACGCCAGCGTGGTCTGAAGAAAAGCTGATTTCGGCTTTCTCCGCTGCGGATTAAACGGGAGCCTTATGGCTCCCGTTTGCATTTCTGCCTTTGTGATCTGTCCGCCTGTTAATTCCCCGATTTTTACCATACTTACGCCATATCCTTCTGACAGGGAGCAGGCGATGGACTGGGAAACACACCGGGTTTTCAATCAACCCAAGCCACTGAGTAACAGCAATTTATTCCTCTCCGACACACCGCTACGCGAAGCGGTTTCCCGTCAGCAGGCGGGCTGGGATGCGGACGTGCTGGCGTCACTGGGCCAGCAATTAGGTTCTGCGGAGTCGCTGGAGCTTGGGCGGCTGGCGAATACCAATCCGCCCGATCTGCTGCGTTACGACACCACCGGTGAACGCCTCGATGATGTGCGCTTTCACCCTGCGTGGCATCTGCTGATGCAGGGGCTGATCGCCAACCGGGTGCATAATTTGCCCTGGCAGGAAGATGCACGCATCGGTTCGGCAGTGGCGCGTGCGGCGCGATTTATTCTTCACGGTCAGGTTGAAGCCGGCACGTTATGCCCGGTGACCATGACATTCGGCGCGATCCCGCTGCTGCAAAAGTACTTGCCGCCGGAATTCAGTGACTGGATGAAACCGCTGTTATCCGATCGTTATGATCCGCATCTGCAATGCGGCGACCAGAAGAAAGGCGTGCTGATCGGCATGGGCATGACGGAAAAGCAGGGCGGCTCGGATGTGCTGAGCAACACTACACGGGCGACAGCGCAGGAAGGGCGCGGGAGCGGAAAACCTTATCATCTGATCGGCCATAAATGGTTTTTCTCCGTGCCGCAAAGTGACGCCCATCTGGTGCTGGCGCAGGCCGACGGCGGGCTGTCCTGTTTCTTTATGCCACGGGTATTACCCGACGGCACGCGCAATGCAATCCGCATCGAGCGTCTGAAAGACAAACTGGGTAACCGCTCGAACGCCAGCAGTGAAGTGGAGTTTCAGAATGCTACCGGCTGGTTGCTGGGTGAAGAAGGTGAGGGCATCCGGCACATCCTGAAAATGGGCGGCCACACGCGGTTTGACTGCGCGCTGGGCAGCCACGCCATGATGCGCCGGGCGTTGTCCGTGGCGCTGTACCACGCGTTCCAGCGGCAGGTGTTTGGCAAGCCGTTAATCGAACAGCCGATGATGCGCCAGACCCTCAGCCGGATGGCGTTACATCTTGAAGGGCAGACGATGCTGCTGATGCGTCTGGCTGCCGCGTCAGGCGCACAGGATAATCCGGCGGAAAACTTGCTGTGCCGTCTGCTGACGCCTGCCGCCAAGTTTGAAGTGTGCCGTCAGGGAATGCCGTTTGTGGCAGAAGCGATGGAAGTGCTGGGCGGTATGGGCTACTGCGAAGACAGCGAGTTACCGCGCCTGTACCGTGAAATGCCGGTCAACAGCATCTGGGAAGGATCGGGGAACGTGATGTGTCTAGATGTCCTGCGGACGCTGAAAAAGCTGCCTGCCAGTGCGGACATGGTACAGCAGATTTTGCATCAGGCGCGCGGGCAAAACCGGGTATTTGACCGGGCATCGCGCCAGTTCTTACAACGGCTGCGTACGCCGGAAGAAGCGCAGGGGCGATGGCTGACAGGTCAGTTGTTCAACCTGCTGACAGCCACACAAATGCTGGAATTTGCCTCGCCGCCGGTGGCGGACGCATGGTGCCGGATGGTGCTCGATCCGCGCGGAGAAACATTGCTGCCGGAACGGCTGTGCCAACTGTTAATCAACCGCGCTATCGGCGCGGAATAATCCAGGGCGGTCAGCGGTACAGCGTCGCCTGAGAGTACCAGCGACCCGGCACGATGGTTTCGCTGTTAAACATAATCACATAGTAACGGGCACCTGCGGCATCGGCTTTACGCTGAATTTCTGCTTCGGCATCCATCGGACTGCCAATGACATCAGCGGTGACGCTGCCGGTTTTGGTCAGGGTGGAGGTCTGTGCGCGGGTAATTTCCTGTGCTTTTTCTGTCGGTGCGGGGGGCGCAACCGGAGTGGTTTGCATCAGATTACTGCAACCGCTCAGTGATGCCAGCAACAGCAACAGCGCGGGGATTCGGAGGGATTTCATCGTGATATCCGGTAAAAGGGCGTTACCCTGAGTGTAGCCCTTTCACCGGTCTGCTGGCGAGTCTGCGCGGCGTTTATTGCCGCGCGAACCGCATTCTATCGTTCGGAAATTTTAAACACGCTGACCAGTTGCGAGAGATGGCGGCCCTGTTCGCTGAGCGCTGCTGCGGTTTGCTGCGAATTCTCCACCAGCGTGGCGTTCTCCTGCGTTGCCTTGCCGATCTGCATAATGGCGATATTCACCTGCGAGATACCGGAAGACTGCTCGTGCGATGCCACATCGATATCGCTCATCAGCACTTTGACCTGACGGATCCCCTGAAGGATGTCGCTCATGTTGGCCTGCGTTTTGGCCGCGCTCTGATGGCCGTCTTCGACTTTACTCAGGGAGTCGGCAACCAGCGTTTCAATCTCTTTCACCGCGTTGGAACTGCGTTGTGCCAGCGCCCGGACTTCCGAGGCGACGACGGCAAAGCCGCGACCGTGTTCACCCGCTCTGGCGGCTTCCACGGCCGCGTTCAGCGCCAGAATATTGGTCTGGAAGGCGATGCCTTCAATCACCGTCGTGATATCGGCGATACGCGTTGAGGCGTGCTTAATGGCCTCCATGCTCTCCACCGACTGATTTACCGCATCCGCGCCGACGGTGGCGGCTTTATCTGTCTGTTGCACCAGTTGAGTGGCCTGGGTGGCGTTGTCCGCCGTGTTCTGCACGGTCGCGGTGATCTGCTCCATGCTGGCCGAGGTTTCTTCCAGGCTGCTGGCCTGCGTACCGATTTGCTGATTGATTTGCTCGCTGTCGTGCGCGAGTCCCTGAGTATTCATCATGATTTCAGACGACACCTGCCGTACCTCACCCACGATTTTTTCCAGCCCGTGACCGATGCCGTCAATCGCATGCATCAGTGCGCCGATTTCATCCACACGCTGCGTTTCAGCCCGCGCGCGCAAATCGCCGCTGGCATACTGCTGGGCGATGCTCACCACGTCGCTCAGCGGACGGCTGACCAGTTTGCGCGTCAGCCAGATAAACAGTGCAGCGAAACAGGCCAGCGCCAGCAGGCTCACCATCAGGAAGTGGTTACGCGTGCTGTTGACCTGTTCCATCAGGCTGTCTTTGTCGGTGCTGCCGACCACCACCCAGTGCCATGCCGGTACGCTGGCGTACACCATAAATTGCTGATGCTGGCTGGTGACGTCTGTGTATTCGCGCTGGCCTTTGGGCTGCGACATGACCTGTTGTAACTCACCGTCAGGCCACGCGGGCGTTTTGCCTTCATCGCTGGAATGGACCAGATATTTGCCCAGATCTTTGCCCGGTGCACTGTTCAGCACAAAGAAATAGCCTTGCTCGCCAATCCGTTTTGAGAGAATTTTCTGGCGCATGTCGGCGTATTCTTTGGTGATATCCACCCCCACGAAGATAATGCCGATCACACTGCCCTGTGCATCGCGCACCGGCTGATATTTGGTGATGTATTTCTTGCCGAACAAGGTCGCCAGTCCGTTGAAGGATTGTCCGGCCATAATCTGTGCGTAAGCCGGGCTGGAATTGTCGAGCAGGGTGCCGATGGCACGGGTTCCGTCCTGTTTTTTCAGGGAGGTGGTCACGCGGATGAAGTCATCACCACGACGGGCGAATATCGTGGAAATCGCACCGGTGCGGGCCAGAAAATCATCGGGAATTTTGCTGTCGAGATTCAGCGGCGTGCCGCCCGCTTTAATCACCGGCGCAGACTGATCGCCGACACTCACCGGGTTGCTGGTATCAAGTTCAAAATCCGACGGCAGGAAATGGCTGAACAGGCGCGTATAGCTGTCCACTTCCGCATTCAGGCTGGCGTTGTACATTTCTATCATGTCCACCACGCCGGTCACCTGTTCGGAAATGGCGTTCACCGCCAGTTCATTGACCTGCTTTCCGGCGGAGTGCGTCAGTGACAAAGTGAAAATAATAAAGAGTGAGCCGACGAGCAGTGAGGCGATGCTGGCCAGTTTTGCGCCAATGCTCCAGCTGCGAAATGCGCGTTTTGATGCCGTTTTCATGGTTTTTTTCCGTTAGCTTCTGATAGCGCACTAACGGCGAAAAACGGCAAAGGATTAATGATCAAATGTAACCATTTATTTCAATAAAAATTGATCTGAATCAATGCAATAAAAGAGAATATGTGAATTTGAATTAAGGTCAATCTGACCAAAACAGCCTGCCGGACATAACAGGTTATAAATCATACGAAAAAGGTTGTGGTCGCCATTTTTCAGACCCGTAGAATGGCGTGACACACAGAAGCCGATATTTTTGCGAAACGCGCAGGGGAAAATACGATGGTTGAGATGTATGAAGAAGATATTGACGGGATCCAGATCATCCACGCCGTGCCCGCCGGACAGTATCAGCAGCAACTGCCGACGATTTTTTTCTATCACGGTTTTCTGTCTTCAAAAGAGATTTACTCCTATTTCGGTTACACGCTGGCGAAGGCGGGTTTTCGCGTGATCTTGCCCGATGCATTAATGCACGGTGCGCGCGCAGAGAAAGACGAAGCACGATGTCTGGCGAATTTCTGGGGCATTTTGCAAAACAATGTCGATGAACTGGCGCTGCTGAAAGACACCTTTGTCGGACGCGGTCTGGCGGATCCGCAGCGTTTAGGCGTGGGCGGTGTGTCCATGGGCGGCATGACCACCATGGCGGCGCTGGCGAAATTCCCGTGGGTGAAAGTGGCGGCAAACCTGATGGGCTCCGGCTATTTCGCGCGTTTATCGCACCATCTTTTTCCCGCTTACAATGCCGGAGACATCGTATCGCGCGACGTGTTTGAGCGCGAAGTCGCTCCTTTACTCAGTCTGGATATCGGCGGCAAAGCAGCGTTAATCGCCGATGTTCCGTTGTTTATCTGGCATGGCGAAGAAGATGATGTGGTGCCGTTTGCCGAAAGCCAGCGGTTGCGGCAGGAACTGGCGGAAAGCGGCGCAGATGCGAATCTGACCTTTATTTCAGAGCCGGGCGCGAAGCATAAAGTGTCGGTGCATGCGCTGGCAGAAGCCACGGCTTTCTTCGCAGCGACGCTGTAGAGAAATTAATCTGCCTTTCTCCTTGAGTTTCCCACAGCCTGTACATATAATTGCGCGTCATTTTTTCGACCGCACACAAACACGTTCCTTGCTTCCATGGGCCGCGGTTGACCCTGACAGGAGGCTGAATAATCCGTAAGGAGCAATTCGATGCGTCATTACGAAATCGTTTTTATGGTTCACCCTGACCAAAGCGAACAGGTTCCGGGCATGATCGAGCGTTACAGTGCAGTAATCACTAACGCTGCTGGTCAGATTCACCGTCTGGAAGACTGGGGCCGCCGTCAACTGGCTTACCCGATCAACAAACTGCACAAAGCTCACTACGTTCTGCTGAACGTTGAAGCTCCGCAGGAAGCGATCGATGAGCTGGAAACTAACTTCCGCTTCAACGACGCCGTTATCCGTAGCATGGTTATGCGTACTAAACACGCGGTAACTGAAGCATCTCCAATGGTTAAAGCTAAAGACGAGCGCCGTGATCGCCGCGAAGATTTTGCTGAAGCTAACGATGATGCTGAAGCTGGGGATTCTGAAGAGTAATTGCCGTGACGGCGAATCGTCTGGTGTTGTCGGGCACTGTGTGCAAGACCCCCATTCGTAAAGTCAGTCCTTCGGGCATTCCACACTGCCAGTTTGTGCTAGAACACAAATCCTCGCAGCAGGAAGCCGGATTTAACCGACAAGCATGGTGCAGAATGCCCGTGGTTGTCAGTGGACAAGCGTCACAAGCATTAACTCACAGTTTAACGGTCGGCACGCAACTCACTGTTACCGGATTCATTAGCTGCCATCAAGGGCGCAATGGACTGAATAAAGTGGTGTTACATGCCGAGCAGATTGATTTGATAGATACTGGAGACTAGCCTAATGGCACGTTATTTCCGTCGTCGCAAGTTCTGCCGTTTCACCGCGGAAGGCGTTGTAGAGATTGATTACAAAGACATCGCTACACTGAAAAACTACATTACCGAAAGCGGTAAAATTGTCCCGAGCCGTATTACCGGTACTCGTGCAAAATACCAGCGTCAGCTCGCTCGTTGCATCAAGCGCGCTCGCTACCTTTCATTGTTGCCATACACTGATCGTCATCAGTAATCGGCCACTGTCTATTAACGACTTTGAGAGGATAAAGTAATGCAAGTTATTCTGCTTGATAAAGTAGCAAACCTGGGCAGCCTGGGTGATCAAGTTAACGTTAAAGCGGGCTACGCTCGTAACTTCCTGGTACCACAGGGCAAAGCTGTTCCTGCTACCAAGAAAAACGTTGAGTTCTTCGAAGCACGTCGTGCAGAACTGGAAGCCAAACTGGCTGACGTTCTGAACGCTGCTGAAGCTCGCGCAACTAAAATCAACGAACTGGGTTCAGTCACCATCGCGTCTAAATCAGGCGACGAAGGTAAACTGTTCGGCTCTATCGGTACTCGCGATATCGCTGATGCAGTCACTGCTGCTGGCGTTGAAGTTGCTAAAAGCGAAGTTCGTTTGCCGAATGGCGTTCTGCGTACCACTGGTGAACACGAAGTTGAGTTCCAGGTACACAGCGACGTATTCGCTAAACTGAACGTAGTTGTGGTTGCTGAAGCGTAATAACGCGGCAGTTAACCTGTGAAACGCCGGCCATGTGCCGGCGTTTTGCTTTTCTGCGTTTGGGAAAGCGGAAAGGTAAGGTATCGCCTGAAAATCGGGATCAGTTACTGCGCTGGAAACTGCCGTCCGGCTGACGGGTAAATGTCACCGTAACATTCTGATCCGTCGTCACTTGCAGGGCCGTGACCACACCCTGCGCATCGCGTTGAATCTTCACTTCCTGCCCGGTCTTCAGAGTACTCAGCGGCTTGTCGTCGCCTTCCACCCGTGCCATCGAGAACACATCATTGACCGCCATATTATTATCGCGGAACAACTGCGCCAGCGTCTGACCCGATTGCACCTGATAACTGCGCCATGTGCCGCTGTTATCCGTAGTGGCTGGCTGAACCGGCTCCGGTTGCGCCATTTGGGTGGTCCGCCCCTGATCGTTACGCAAATCGGCCTGCATCGGGATGCTGGTCGGCTGTTGCGGTTGCGACGGCGCATAGGTGTTTTCCGGCGTGTACGGCCACAGTAACGCCAGCAGGATGACCAGCACCGCCAGGATCATACCGCGACGATGTGCATACGGCAGTGGCGACATCCAGTGGAAATCGTCGCTCATATGCCAGATTTTGCTCAACAGCGTTTTGCCTCGTGTTGCAGCAGATGTTCCGGTTTCCGTTTCCGCAGAAGTGATTTCACTTTCGCTTTCACTTTGCGGTGCTGTCGTGTCTCGCATCGGCCTTTTCATAATGGCAATCCAGGATCTCAACATGGGTTGATAAATACGGATGGCTTTCCTTCTCCTGGGCGGGATTCTGCCCATGACGACCTCTCTTGTTCACTGTCGTAATATCGACTGCTTTTGCTGCCTAGTATAGCTGTTTAACTGCTTGATGCGGAAAGGGACAAAGCACAAATATCACCCAAACGATGTGCTGAGTGGCGTCAAATGCGAAAAATTTCCGGAAAAGGGAAAGGAACTGCGCCTGCCGTCATGTTGCCTCACAGAGGATTTTACCCAAAAGGCTTGCGCTGCTATGCTGCGCGTTCGACATTTTTAAGAGCTAAGGAAATTTCATGACTACCCCTTCATTTGACAGCGTAGAAGCGCAGGCAAGTTACGGTATCGGCCTGCAGGTCGGTCAACAGTTGCAGGAATCAGGTTTGCAGGGCTTAGAGCCTGACGCACTGCTGGCAGGCTTACGTGACGCGCTGGAAGGGAATACACCAGCCGTTCCTGTTGATGTGGTTCACCGCGCACTGCGTGAAGTCCACGAACGTGCTGATGCTGTTCGTCGTGAACGTCAGGAGGCACTGGCAGTTCAGGGTCAGGAATTCCTGGCGGCAAATGCACAGCGCGAAGGCGTGAGCAGCACCGAGTCCGGTCTGCAATTCTCTGTTATCACTCAGGGCGAAGGCACCATCCCGGGCCGTCAGGATCGCGTACGCGTTCATTACACCGGTAAACTGATCGACGGCACCGTGTTCGACAGCTCCGTACAACGTGGCGAGCCGGCTGAATTCCCGGTGAACGGCGTGATTGCAGGCTGGATCGAAGCATTGACCCTGATGCCAGTCGGTTCTAAGTGGGAGCTGTACATCCCTCATAACCTCGCTTACGGCGAGCGTGGCGCGGGTGCTTCCATCCCTCCATACAGCGCACTGGTCTTCGAAGTTGAGCTGCTGGAAATTCTGTAACTCTTTTCAGAATACAGAAATGAAAAGGGCGCATATGCGCCCTTTTTTTACGTCTGCAGAAAGGCTTACTTTTGTAAATCGACCTGATAAATCTCAAAGCCGATGGCATCCGCGCCTTTGGCCGTCAGCGGGTATTGCGCGTGTGACTGGATAAAGGCCGCTGCTTTTTCGCCGGGAGAGGTTTCAAAACGGATATCCAGGGGTTGCGGTGCGGTGATCTTCGCCAGCTTCCAGTTGTTATCCGCCGTCGGGGTGACTGCGCCCGCTTTTTTGGTTTCGGCGCTGATATACGCCGCAACCACCGAGCGGTTTTCATCCGGCGAGGCGAACGCGATATGCTTATCACCGGTACCGGCGAATTTACCGCCGTAAGCGCGATAGTTGTTCGTCGCGACCAGGAAAGTGGCTTTCAGGTCGATCGGTTTTCCGTTGTAAGTGAGGTGCTTAATGCGTTCCGCATCTTTGTTAATCAGCGCACATTCGCCATCAAATTTCGCCGGCTGGCTGACATCAATCTCATATTTCACGCCATCGATGACGTCAAAATTATAGGTGCGGAAACCGTCCCAGTTAATCAGTGACTGTGGTTTGCTGCTGTGAATGTCGATCTGATTGAACTGTCCGGCGGAGCATTCCAGCCAGTCTTTGACTTCCTGACCAGTGACTTTCATCACCACCAGCGTGTTCGGATACAGATACAAATCCGCCGCGTTACGGAAAGTCAGTTCGCCTTTTTCCACTTCCACGAAGCTGGCCGGATCGTTTTTACGCCCGCCGACTTTAAACGGTGCGGCAGCAGAAAGTACCGGCAGATCGGCTAAATCCGGGTCACCCTGAATGAAATGTTCGGTATAGGCTTTCTGGGCATTATTGACGATTTGCACTGTCGGGTCGTCCTGCACCAGCGCCAGATAACTGTACATATTGTCGGTGGATTTACCGATCGGCTTGCTGACAAATTCGCGTGTGGCGTCATGGGAAGGGGCGAGCACTTTCACCAGATCCTGATCTTCCGCCGCCAGCGATTTCTTCTGTTCTTTGTCATAAATTGGCCGCGCCTCGGCTTTGGCTGTTTCGACTTTCCAGTTGCCGCCGTCGTTATTGAGCACCATATCGACTACGCCCAGATGATCGCCCCACATGCCCGGCATCACGGCAGGAACGCCATTCAGCGTACCTTGTTTGATGTCCGCGCCTTTGATGCTGGCGAATTCTTCACTCGGGAAAACGGCGTGCGCATGGCCGAACATGATGGCGTCGATGCCTTTTATCTGGCTCAGGTAATAGACCGAGTTTTCTGCCATGGTTTTGTACGGATCGCCTGACAGGCCGGAGTGCGGGATCGCGACAATGATGTCGGCACCTTGTTTACGCATTTCCGGGATCCACTTTTTGGCGGTTTCGGTGATATCCGCCACGGTGACTTTGCCTTGCAGATTGGCCTTATCCCAGACCATGATTTGCGGCGGCACAAAACCGATATAGCCGATGCGCAGATTATGGGTTTTGCCTTCGCGGTCTTTCACTGCGTTGTCGGTGATGAGGAACGGCGTGAACAGCGGCTTACCGGTTTTATCATCAATGACGTTGGCATTCACATAGGGGAATTTCGCCCCGGCCAGCGCCTTTTTCAGGTAATCCAGACCGTAGTTAAATTCGTGGTTGCCCAGATTGCCGACCGCATAATTGAGCGTGTTCATCGCCAGATACACCGGATGGACGTCGCCCTGTTTCAGGCCTTTTGCCGCCATGTAATCGCCCAGCGGACTGCCCTGAATAATGTCGCCGTTATCGACTAACACTGAGTTGGTGACTTCGCTACGTGCCGCGTGGATCAGGCTGGCGGTGCGCACCAGGCCAAATTTATCGGTCGGCTTATCTTTGTAGTAATCGAAGTCCATCATGTTGCTGTGCAGATCCGTGGTTTCCATGATGCGCAGATCCACCTGTGATGCCTGAACGGATGCTGCCGTCAGGATCGCCAGCAGGGATAACGTCAGATGACGCTTATTCATTGCCTTGCCTCCAGAGAAAGGGATGATGCCCGGAAAAGAAAAACCGGATATATATCTCAAAATTTGCTGAGAATGTAATCAGTTGTCATAGATAAATGTGAGATGTAACAACTTTATGACCTGTTCACATTACGTGATGGCTATTCGCGGCAAAAAAAACTAGGCTTGAGAAATGAGAATCAAAGCGTTGAGGTAAAAGATGTTAGAGCAAATTTGTCAGTTAGCGCGCGATGCGGGTGATGCGATCATGGCGGTATACGACGGCGAACAGCCGCTCGACGCGCGCCACAAAAAAGATGACTCACCGGTCACGGCGGCAGATATTGCGGCACACAATGTGATTAAAGCCGGTCTGAAACAACTGGATCCGCACACGCCGATGCTGTCAGAAGAAGATCCGCAAAGCTGGAGCGAGCGTCAGAACTGGACGCGCTACTGGCTGGTTGATCCGCTGGATGGCACCAAAGAATTCCTCAAGCGTAACGGCGAATTCACGGTGAATATTGCGCTGATTGAAGACGGTGTTCCGGTGCTGGGCGTGGTATACGTGCCGGTGACGCAGGTGATGTACAGCGCAGCAGAAGGCAAGGCCTGGAAAGAAGAGCAGGGTGAGCGGCAGCAGATTGAAGTGAAAGAAGCGCATCCGCCACTGGTGGTGGTCAGCCGTTCGCATTTCAGCAATGATCCTGAATTGCAGGATTATCTGGCGCAACTGGGCGAGCATCAGACGGTGGCGATCGGTTCTTCGCTGAAATTCTGTCTGGTGGCAGAAGGCGCAGCGCAGCTTTATCCGCGCTTCGGGCCAACCAACATCTGGGATACCGGTGCCGGACATGCGGTCGCGCTGGCGGCCGGTGCGCAAGTGCACGACTGGAAAGGTCAGACGCTGACCTATACGCCGCGCGAATCGTTTCTGAATCCGGGCTTCCGCGTCTCTTTATTCTGATGTCATCCCCGGTTTTGCGACCGGGGATTTCGCGTTTTATTCTTTGACCAGCTTATCTACCAGCGTAATCACCTGCTGAACTTCCTGCGGCGTCAGTTCCCCGTCTTTGGCGAATTTAATCACCCCGTTTTTATCCAGCACGACCACCGCCGAGCTTTCCGGTTGCAGCTCCCACGCTTTTTTCACCACGCCGTTGCTGTCGACAATCACCTGTGACCACGGGAATTCCCGTTTGCCGCTTTCGATGCTTTTACGCACAAACATCCCGGTGCCGATAATGGCATCGTCAGTATTAACGATGGTGGTGGTCTGATAACGATCATGCGGCAGGTTTGCCGCCCTGATGGCGGAGATCAGCGGTTCGTTCAACGCCTTTGCGCTGCTTCTGCCTGCCATATGCTGCACGATACGCACTTTTCCCGGCAGTTTCGCGCTGTTCCATTTGCTGTAACTGAAGGTATCGTTAACATCATTCAGCTCGCCTTTGTCATCCACGCCGACCGGGGCCAGACGCTGGCCGACGGTAAAATTGTGGGCTGAGGCAAATAGCGAAAATGTCATAAAAGTGATCACAAACAGACTTCTTAAAAGCATAGATTCTCCGGGGCGCTAAAGAACAGTCACGGCAATCATAGGACGGCGTAAGTGGTCTGTCCTGTTGGAATGTTAAAATTGTGTTGCTTGTTACAAAATTGCCACATAAAGCAGGGTTATACTGTGTTTGAATGTCAGGGTCTAAGACAATACTGAAAAGCAATGTAAAAGCAGTTAAATCCACTGGCAATACCTGAGTGCCCTGCTATGTTATAGGTCTCTTCACTGCAAACACTTTTCTGTCCCGGTATCTGTCGCCTTGCGACGTGGCCGTTACATGCAGTGATTTAACGGAGAACAATAGAAAAATGAGAATCTTCCAGCGTTACAACCCGATGAAAGTCGCAAAGTACGTTAAGACACTGTTTCGTGGACGTTTGTATATCAAAGACGTCGGCGCTTTTGAGTTTGACCAAGGCAAGATCCTGTTGCCAAAGGTTCGTGATAAGCGCCACTTTAGCGTAATGTCTGAAGTTAACCGTCAGGTTACGCATTTGCAGGCGGAAATGGGCTAAGTCCCCGCGTGTTGTCGCTGCACTTTTGCAGCGTGCGCAAAAAAAACGGCTCCCTGAAAGGAGCCGTTCGTGTTTCTGGCGTCCGGATGCCGGATGCCTGAAAAAAGCGTCTTATGCCTGCGCTTTCTTCTCGTCTTTAAGTTCCTGCGGCGTTTTTGGCAGCAGCGGCGCCACCGGCTGATCGACAATGCGTGTGACCAGCAACTGATCAATCTTGTAGCTGTCGATATCCACCACTTCGAATTTATAGCCGGAGAATTTAACGAAATCGGTGCGTTTCGGGATTTTACGCAGCATGAACATCATGAAGCCGCCGATGGTTTCATAGTTGCCGGACTGCGGGAATTCTTCGATATGCAGCACGCGCATCACGTCTTCGATTGGCGTACCGCCTTCAATCAGCCAGGAATGCTCGTCACGGGCAACAATCTGTTCTTCCATACCCTGACCGACCAGGTCGCCCATCAGCGTCGTCATCACGTCATTGAGCGTGATAATACCGACCACCAGTGCATATTCATTGAGGATAACGGCAAAGTCTTCGCCCGCCGCCTTGAAGCTTTCCAGCGCTTCCGAGAGCGTCAGGGTATCCGGCACAATCAGCGCATTGCGGATTTGTACGCCGCTGCTCAGCATTAAGCTCTGATTACCCAGCACGCGGTTCAGTAAATCTTTGGAATCGACGTAACCGACCACCTGATCGATATGACCGTCACAGACCAGGAATTTGGAGTGCGGATGCGTGGCGATTTTCTCTTTGATGCTTTCTTCACTTTCGCGCAGGTCAAAGAAAATCACGCTTTCACGCGAGGTCATGGAAGAAGGAACCGTACGGGATTCCAGCTCAAACACGTTTTCAATCAGCTCATGTTCCTGCTTACGCAAAACACCCGCCAGTGCGCCGGCTTCAAACACGGCATAAATATCGTCGGAGGTAATGTCGTCATTACGTACCATCGGCAGTTTGAACATGCGGAAAATCATGTTCGCCATGCCGTTGAAAAACCACACCATCGGGCGGCAAATCATCAGACAGAAACGCATCGGGTTGACTATACGGACGGCAACCGACTCAGGTGAAATCATACCGATGCGCTTCGGTGTCAGGTCAGCAAACAGGATGAACAGGCTGGTGACCAGCACGAAGGAACAGATAAAGCTGACTTGATCCGCCAGTTCAGGGGACATAAAGCGGATGAAGAATGACTGGAAAGCCGGGGAGAATGCAGCATCGCCCACGATACCCCCGAGGATAGCCACGGCATTCAGGCCAATCTGTACCACGGTAAAGAACAGGCCAGGGGTTTCCTGTAATTTCATTACGCGGGAGGCATTGACGTTTCCTTCGTCTGCCAACTGTTTAAGTTTTATCTTGCGGGAAGCGGCCAGCGATATCTCAGACAGCGAGAAAAAGGCACTGATCGCGATTAATAAGAGAATCAGTAAAATACTGTTTAACATAATCTATCCGTTTAACACCGGGCTAAACCGGCAGGGAAAGGCACTCATTATTTTTGCTGCTTAAAAGAACTTCTTTTTAAGAAAGACATTAAAAAGTGGTTCAGAAGAAAAAAGCGTTAAGGATGAAAAAACAAAGATAATTGCCATAAATCGTTTTAAAGGGCCACATTTGTGACCCGCATAGTATAGCAGCAGCACTGAGACTGCCGCCAGCGCTTAAAAATCCCGCATTATTGCGGCGGCAGACAGACGCCAATGCCGCCTAATCCGCAGTAGCCTTCCGGGTTTTTAAACAGATATTGCTGATGTTCGTCTTCAGCATAATAGAAAGGCAGGGCTTCGGTGATTTCGGTGGTGATGGTGCGCGAATCGTTCGCCTCGTCCATCGCCTGCTGGAAACTCGCCAGACTGGCCAGCGCCTGATCCTGCTGTTCTGCGCTCAGCACATACAGCGCGGAACGGTATTGCGTGCCGATATCGCCGCCCTGACGCATTCCCTGTGCCGGATCGTGGTTTTCCCAGAAAATCTGCAACAGTTTGGCGTAACTGATGACCGTCGGGTCAAAGACCACACGCACCACTTCGGCATGGCCGGTCTGGCCGGTACACACTTCGCGGTAAGTCGGGTTCGGTGTGAAACCGCCGCTGTAACCGGCTGCTGTGCTGTACACCCCTTCCTGCTGCCAGAACAGGCGCTCGACGCCCCAGAAGCAGCCCATCGCGAAAATCGCGACATCCATATTGTCAGGGACATATGTCATTGAGTGTTCATTCACTGCATGAAGGGTCGCCACCGGCATAGGGGTTGTACGGCCAGGTAACGCATCTGCCTGATTTACAGACTGCGTTTTATCGGAAAGTTGCACCACGGGAAACTCCAGCTGTTGCTTTAATAAACAAGGTTTGTAACAAAAGGTCTTTACGAATAACCGTCATCAACAGGTCAGTGTTAGTTGTATCTGATTGCGTCTTTGCACACAATACGAAGGACGTTGCTTCGTCGTTGAACATTTTCAGGGGATTAGCACTAAACTGCTTTCATCAGACTTTATAAAGATGAATCTGCCAAAGACGAGCGGATATTCTCCGGCGAGCATCGGATATTTTAACAGGACAGTAAAATTTAGCAGGAGTGCGTGTGCCACGATATCGTGAACTGGGTTTGTTATTTGTACTGCTGGCCCCCTCACTTTCCATGGCAGCGAAGGTGCGTTTGCAGCTGGAAGGCCTGGATGGCGATTTGGAAAGGAACGTCCGCGTTCGTTTATCATCAATTCAAAGCGACGAAGTCGGGGCGAACGGACGGTTCCGCGCCCGCGTCAGTGCCGCTATTGAACAGGGTCTGCGGCCACTGGGCTACTATTCGCCGACCATCGATTTTGACTACCGTGAAACCCCGCCACCCGGGCGTCCGGTGCTGATTGCCAAAGTGACCCCCGGCACACCGGTGAAAATTGCCGGCACGAATGTGGTGATTGAAGGGCAGGCTGATAAAGATAATGAATTCGAACAGCTGAAAAAGCGGGATGTGCCAGCGGTCGGCACCATTTTAAACCACGGAACCTACGACAATTTCAAAAGCTCGCTGACCGGTATTGCGCTGCGTAAAGGCTACTTTGATGCCAACATGCGCAAAAGTCAGCTGGGCGTCATCGAAGACGAACACAAGGCGTTCTGGGATATTCAGTTCGAAAGCGGTGAGCGTTACCGCTTCGGAAGCGTGCATTATCAGGGATCACAGATCCGTGATGAGTATCTGCAAAATCTGGTGCCATTCCATCAGGGGGATTATTACACCTCCGCGCAACTGGCTGAGCTTAACCGCCGTCTGTCTGCCACCGGCTGGTTTAACTCGGTTGTCGTGTCTCCAGATTTTACTGATGCCAAAGCCACCAAAACCTTGCCGCTGAATGCGGTGGTGTCGCCGCGTACCGAAAATACCATCGAAACCGGTGTCGGCTATTCCACGGACATTGGCCCGCGCGTGACGGCCAACTGGAAAAAACCGTGGGTGAACGATCGTGGCCATAGCTTCGAAACCTCCACCACGCTTTCCGGCCCTGAGCAGTCATTAGATCTCAGTTATAAAATCCCGCTGCTGAAATCTCCGCTGGAGCAATATTATCTGGTGCAGGGCGGCTTCAAACGTGAGGATCTCAACGATACCAATTCGGATTCCACCACGGTCAATCTGGCGCGTTACTGGGATCTGTCCAGCGGCTGGCAACATGCCGTCAACCTGCGCTGGAGCCTCGACCACTTTACGCAGGGTAGCGTGACGAACACCACCATGCTGATTTATCCGGGGGTCAGTCTTAACCGTACGCGCCAGCGCGGCGGCCTGATGCCGACGTGGGGCGATTCCCAACGCTATTCCCTCGACGTGTCCAATACCACCTGGGGTTCTGACGTCGATTTCGCCGTGGTGCAGGCGCAAAACGTCTGGATCCGTACGCTGGCGGATAAACACCGCTTTGTGTTTCGCGGTAATCTCGGCTGGATTGAAACCAATGATTTCGATCGGGTTCCGCCTTCCCTGCGTTTCTTCGCCGGTGGCGACCGCAGTATTCGCGGCTACAAATACAAATCCATTTCTCCCCGTGATGATGAAGGCAAGCTGACCGGCGCCTCCTATCTGGGAACCGGTTCGGTGGAATATCAGTACAACGTGACCGGAAAGTGGTGGGGCGCCGTGTTCGTCGATTCCGGCGAAGCGGTGAACGACATTACACAAAATGATTTCAAAACCGGCGCCGGTGTGGGTGTGCGCTGGGCTTCACCGATCGGCCCGGTGAAATTAGATGTTGCCGCCCCTGTCGGCGACAAAGATGAGCATGGATTGCAGTTTTACATCGGTTTAGGTCCGGAATTATGAGTTTATTTAAAAAGATCTGCCTGGGATTTCTGATCTTCCTGGTGCTGTTAATCAGTCTGGTGGCCTTTCTGATCGGCACACAAACCGGTCTGCACCTGATGATCAACGGCGCAAACCGTTTTGTGCCGGGTCTGAATATCGCCAGCACTGAAGGCGGATGGCGTGACCTGACGCTGAAGGGCGTGCATTACGACATGCCGGGTGTGGACGTGAAGGCCGGGGAATTCCATCTTTCCCTCGATTTCTCATGCCTGAAAAACAGCGCGCTGTGCGTTAACGCGTTGCGGGTGAAAGACGTCAATGTGGTGGTCAACACCAAAGAAATGACGCCCGCCGCCGCGCAACCGGAGCCTGAAAACAGCGAGCCGCTGACCAATCTCAGCACGCCGTATCCGATTACCCTGCGTTTGCTGACGCTCGACAATATCAATATTACGCTCGATGACCGCGCGATTTCTCTGGCGTCATTCCGTACCGGCGCGCACTGGGAAGGCCGTGCGATCCAGCTGATGCCGACGCGTATTGGCGGATTGCTGATCGCCTTGCCGAAAACGCCGGTCAACCCGTTACCGGAGGTGGTGCAGGCCGCGCAGGATAAAGCCGTCGAGAAAGCCACGGGCAAACCGGCCGAACCGCCGGTGGTGGTGCCGGAAAAACCGCTGGGCGAAACCTTGCAGGAGTTATTCGCCAAACCGCTGTTGCCTGACTTACCGGATTTCCGACTGCCGGTTGATCTCGATATTCAGCAAATCCTCGCGGAAAACCTGCGGCTCACCGGTGACACTGATGTACTGATCACCCGTTTCGAGCTGAAAGCCAGTACGCAAAATCAGGTGGTGAAGCTGGATAAATTAATGGTCCGCTCGCCGCAAGGCTCGGTGGACGGCATCGGGCAGGCGACGCTGAATCAGAACTGGCCGGTGGATATGACCATCAATACCGCCGTGAATATCGATCCGCTGAAAGGGGAAAAGATAAAACTGCGGGTTGCCGGCGGGCTGCGCGATAAGCTGGATGTCGGCCTGAATATTTCCGGCCCGGTCCGCGCTGAGCTGGCGCTGCAAACCCGGCTGGCGGAGGCCGGACTGCCACTCAATCTGAAACTCAGCAGCGATGCCCTGCAATGGCCGCTGACCGGCACGCCGCAATATCAGGTCAAAGGCTTCAAATTTAATGTCAGCGGTAAAGCGACAGATTACGCGCTGTCGCTGCGTTCAGAATTCAAAGGCGATCAGATCCCGCCGGCGACATTGACGCTCGACGGTAAAGGCAACGTAGAGCAGTTCAGGCTTACGCTGCTGCGTCTTGCGGCGCTGGAGGGCAATACCGATCTGACCGGCGTGGTGGACTGGAGTAAAGCCATCAGCTGGAACAGCGAGCTGAAGCTGACCGGCATTAACACCGCCAAACAGTATCCGGACTGGCCTGCGAAGTTGCAGGGCAAAATCACCACGCGCGGCAGCCTGTACGGCGGCACATGGCAGATGCAGATCCCGGAGCTGGATCTGACCGGTAACGTGAAGCAAAACGCCGTCAAAGCCCAAGGTAACGTGCGCGGAAACAGTTACGGGCAGTGGGATATTCCGCAACTTCATCTGGAACTGGGCCGCAATAATCTGGATGTGAAAGGCCAGCTCAGCGATACCTGGAATCTGGATGCCAAAGTGGATGCCCCGCATCTCGACGGTGCCCTGCCGGGGCTGGGTGGCGTGGCAAAAGGGATGCTGCAACTGCGCGGTGACCTGAAAGCGCCGAAACTGCTGGCGGATCTGACCGCCACCGGCCTGAAATGGCAGGCGCTGACGGTGCGTCGCGTGGATGTGAAAGGCGACGTCAGTTCAACGGATCAGATCCAGGGCAACCTGATGGTTCGTGTTCAGCAGCTCCGGCAGGACGCGCTGGATATCACTGATATTCATCTCGAGGCCAAAGGTAACGAGAAACATCATGAACTGACGCTGAAAGTGGACGGCAAACCGGTTTCGGGCCGTCTGGCGCTGAGTGGCAGTTTTGACCGCGCGACCGAAGAATGGAAAGGCAATATCAGCAATACGCTGTTCGATACGCCGGTCGGGCAATGGCGTCTGAACCGCACGATCGCGCTGGATTACTTCAATAAAGAGCAACGGATCACCGTCGGTCCGCATTGCTGGCAGAACCCGAATGCAGATCTGTGCGTGCCGCGCACCATTGATGCCGGTGCCAGCGGGCAGGCGAGCGTGGTGCTTAACCGCTTCGATCTGGCGATGATCAAACCTTTCCTGACCGATGATACGCAACTAAGTGGCGTGTTCAGCGGGAAAGCCGATGTGAGCTGGAAAGCGGAAGGCGGCTTGCCGCAGGCCAGCGTTTCACTGGTGGGCAAGGGCGTGAAAGTGCAGCAACTGGTGCAGGGCAGTCCGCTGCCGGTGGCGTTTGATACGCTGAATCTGAACGCCGGTCTGAACAATGGCCGTGCCAGCCTCGACTGGCTGATCAAGATCACTGACAACGGTCAGCTTGACGGCAATATCCAAATCGCGGATCCGCAGGGAAAACGTAATCTCAGCGGTAACGTGAATATTGCCCGTATTTCCATGGCCTTGCTGCAACCGGCGCTGATGGATGGCGAGAAAGCGTCCGGCATTCTTAACGCGAATCTGCGGGTAGGCGGCAATGCGCAGAAACCGCTGGTGTTCGGCAAACTGGCGCTGACCGGCGTGGATTTCGACGCGCAATTTATGCCGTTTGATATCACCGATGCCAATGTCAGCATCAATTTCAACGGCATGTCGTCGATCATGGAAGGGGTGATCAAAACCGCGCAGGGTCAGCTGGAACTGAACGGTAACGCCGACTGGAGCGAAATTAACGCATGGCGTGCGCGGATTGCGGCGAGGGGCAATAAGGTCCGGGTTTCGGTGCCGCCGATGGTGCGTCTGGACGTGTCACCGGATTTAGTGTTTGATGCCACGCCGCAACTGTTCTCGCTCAACGGTACCGTGGATATTCCGTGGGCGCGCATTACGGTGCAGGAATTGCCGGAAAGCGCGGTGGGTGTGTCGTCGGATGAAGTGATGCTCAACGACCAGCGTCAGCCGATCGCACCGGCTTCGGCTTCGATTCCGATCAACAGCAACCTGATGGTGAACATTGGGAAAGATGTTCGCCTCGATGCATTCGGTCTGAAAGCGCGTCTTGAAGGCGCACTTAAAGTGGCGCAGGACAGTCGCGGTCTGGGGCTGAACGGACAAATTAATATTCCGTCCGGACGCTTCCATGCCTACGGACAGGATCTGATTGTGCGTAAAGGGCTGCTGTTGTTCTCCGGCCCGGCGGACCAGCCGTTGCTGAATCTGGAAGCGATCCGTAACCCGGAAGCGACAGAAAATGATGTGATTGCGGGTCTGAGAGTTACAGGTGAGGCAGATGCGCCTAAACTTGAAATATTCTCGGATCCGGCGATGTCGCAGCAGGAAGCCTTGTCCTACCTGCTTCGCGGGCAGGGACTGGACAATTCCGGCGGTGACAGCGGCGCGATGACCTCAGCTCTTATCGGGTTAGGGGTTGCGCAAAGTGGTAAACTTGTGGGTAAAATCGGCGAGGCATTCGGTGTCAGTAATCTGGCGCTGGATACTCAGGGTGTGGGAGACAGCTCTCAGGTCGTGGTCAGTGGCTATGTCTTGCCGGGTTTACAGGTGAAATATGGTGTCGGGATATTCGACTCACTGGCAACGCTCACCCTGCGCTATCGGTTAATGCCCAAGCTTTACCTGCAGGCGGTATCGGGCATCGATCAGGCATTGGATTTGCTCTATCAGTTTGAGTTTTAATTCATGTGACTTTTACTATACGAATATAAACATGCGAATAATTGTTTACGGTAGCTTACGACGCAAGCAAGGCAACAGTCATTGGATGACGAATGCTCAATGGTTGGGTGACCATGAGCTGGAAGGGTATGCCCTGTATAATCTGGGCCACTATCCTGCTGTTATTCCAGGGGAAGGCAAAGTCTATTGCGAAGTTTACCGCATTACTTCGTCAATACTGGCGGAGTTGGATGAGCTTAAAAGTAACACCAAGGATTACCGTCGTGAGCTGATTTCGACACCTTATGGCAGCGCCTGGATCTACCTCTACATTCGCTCACTGGATGGTGTGCCGAGAATTGAGGGTGGAGACTGGGTTAAGCGTAACGAAGCAGTAAGCGAGTAGTCTGAGCAAGGTCGTCTCTAAAAATCGTTGTCTGACAACGCGTTATACATAAAAAAACACCGCCATCTGGCGGTGTTTTTTTTATTCAAACGGCAGAAAACTTATTTGTTTTTAGCACGTTCGAAAGAGGTCACGATTTCAGCTTTAGCTGCAGCAGCATCAGCCCAACCGTCAACTTTTACCCATTTGCCTTTTTCCAGCGCTTTGTATTGCTCGAAGAAGTGAGTGATCTGGCCGCGCAGCAGTTCTGGCAGGTCGTTCACATCTTTGATGTGATCGTATTCTTTGCTCAGTTTGGTGTGCGGAACCGCAACCAGTTTGGCATCTTCACCGGCTTCGTCGGTCATTTTCAGCATACCGACAGGGCGGCAGCGGATCACAGAACCGGCTTGCAGCGGGTACGGTGTTGGCACCAGAACGTCAACCGGGTCGCCATCCAGAGACAGCGTGTGGTTGATGTAACCGTAGTTACACGGATAGAACATTGCAGTAGACATGAAACGGTCTACAAACAGTGCGCCGGTATCTTTATCCACTTCGTACTTGATTGGATCTGCGTTTGCAGGGATTTCGATAACGACATAGATATCTTCTGGCAGTTCTTTGCCCGCCGGCACGTTCAGTAAGCTCATTGTTGGTTTCCTTCATTGAACCAGGAATAGAGTGTCGGACATTATAGCCAACTCTCCCGCGATTTCCCGCCCTTTTCGTCGGATCCTGACCGGGCATTTTCCGGTACGACATGCTGTTGCACCGGCGCAAAGTCTTCCCTGCTGGCAGTAAAATTTACTTACTCCTGACTTTTCCGCGTAACTGCCTGTTTTTGCTTTTCTTATCAAGATATTCCGTCTTTTGCCGATAACAGTATTCAAACAAAAAATCAGGATAAACCTGATCCCTACCCACCCGAAGTATCTCCTTTTCACCTGAATGGCTGGATAACACCGTATGTTGAATAAGTTGAGCGTAAAAGCCGGTCTGATTGGCCTGCTGGTATTTATGACGTTGATTCTCTTGCTGGTTAGCGTGCTTGGCGCCAATGCCATCCGGCAAGGTGCGACGTCCCTGCAACAGATTAACCAGCTTCAGGGCGATGAGCTGGGGTCGCTGGCCGACAGCTACAGTTTCTCGCTGCGTACGCGCGTCGCCAGCGGTGTCGCTGTGCGTCAGCTGGAAATCGGCATGATGGACGATGCCAAAAATACTTCTGACCGTATCGCCGGTTACATCAAACAGGCCGATGCCGATCTGGCGAAATTCATCAGCATCAAGGACGACACACAGCAGGGCAGGGATTTGTCCGACGCGGTGAAGAAAACTTACGATGCCTATAAAACCAATGGCCTGATGCCGTTGCTTGCTGCCCTTCAGGCACAAAGTGCAGACAATTATTACGATGTGCTGGAAAACAAAATCACGCCTTACAGCAACGCTTACGACAAAGCACTGGCGGATTTCCGTGCCTATGCGGTCGATAACACCAATAAGCGCATCGATCAGGCGCGCGCCAATGCACGTATCCAGCTGACCGTGATTGCCGTGGGTTTCCTCATCGCGCTGATTATTGCCGTACTGGCCTGGTTCGCCTTGCAGAAAATCATTATGCATCCGCTGACCTTCTCCATTGCGCAGCTGGAATATATCGCCAAAGGCGATCTGACGCATGACATCGACGATTCCCGCAATAACGAAATGGGGCGTCTGCTGAAAGCAATGAAGCAAATGCAGGATTCGCTGGCGCTGTCTGTGGGTCGTGTGCGTGATGCAGGCAACCAGATTGATGTCGGTTCCCGCGAACTGGCCGCCGGTAACGTGCATCTGGCGCAACGGACGGAAGAATCCGCCGCGTCGCTGGAAGAAACTGCCGCGAGTATGGAGCAACTGACGTCCACCGTTCGCATGAATGCGGCAAACTCCGAACAGGCCAATCAGCTGGCGCAAAGCGTGTCAGTGATTGCTGACAAGGGCAGCGAAGTGGTGCATCGGGTCATGGATAAAATGCAGGGTATTACGGACAGCTCGAAACGCATTGGTGACATTATTACCGTTATCGATGGCATCGCTTTCCAGACCAATATTCTGGCGCTGAATGCGGCGGTCGAAGCAGCGCGTGCCGGTGAGCAGGGACGTGGTTTTGCGGTGGTCGCGGGCGAAGTGCGCAGTCTGGCGCAACGCAGTGCACAATCAGCCAAAGAAATTAAAGAACTGATCGTCGATTCAGAAGCCCGCGTGTCCGAAGGTTCGGATATGGTGAAATCGGCGGCGGACACCATGCTGGAGATCTCCGGCGAAGTGACGCGCGTGACCAGCCTGATGCGCGAGATTTCCATCGCGACGACCGAGCAGACGCACGGTATCGAACAGGTCAATGTGGCCATTACGCAGATGGATCAGGTGGCGCAGCAAAATGCCGCACTGGTTGAACAGGCAACGGCGGCCACGCGTTCGCTGGAAGAGCAGGCGCAACTGCTGGCGGAAAGTATGGCGGTGTTTAAACTCAACCGCGCTGACTCGTTCTGAAAAGGTCTGTCTGAGCTGTAAAATATGAAAAAGGTGGCTCAGAAAGCCACCTTTTTCATTTATTTACTCGTCAGGGAACTGAGCAATAAAGCGTTCTGCATCTTCAACCATTGAACTGTTGCCCACAAAGAATGGCGCACGTTCATGCAGTTTCTGCGGAATGATGTCCAGAATACGGTTTTTCCCGTCGCTGGCTTTACCGCCAGCCTGCTCGGCGAGGAACGCCATCGGGTTGCATTCATACAGCAGACGCAGTTTACCGTTCGGATGACTGGCGGTGCTTGGATAGATATAAATGCCGCCTTTCAGCAGGTTACGGTGGAAATCTGCCACCAGTGAACCGATGTAACGGGAAGTGTAAGGACGTTGCGTGGCTTCATCCTGCTCCTGGCAATACTTAATGTATTTTTTTACGCCCAGCGGGAATTTGATGTAGTTGCCTTCGTTGATCGAGTACATGTTGCCCTTTTTAGGGAAGCAGACTTTTTCGTGAGAAAGGCAGAAGACGCCAAGGGAAGGATCGTAGGTAAAGGCATGAACGCCAGCACCGGTGGTGTAAACCAGCATGGTCGACGAACCGTACACCACATAACCTGCAGCTACCTGGCGGTTCCCCGGTTGCAGGAAGTCTGCTTCAGTGACCGGCTGGCCCAGCGGCGTGGTACGGCGGTAAATCGAGAAAATTGTTCCGACGGAGACGTTAACGTCGATGTTTGAGGAGCCATCCAGCGGATCCATCAAAATCACGTATTTTGCATTTTCCGCACGTTCACCTTCGAAAATGACAATCTCATCTTCTTCTTCTGACGCGATACCGGCAATTTCCCCACGCGCCTTCATGGCGGCTTTTAGTTTTTCATTCGCGTACAGATCGAGTTTCATCTGCACTTCACCCTGCACATTTTCTGCGCCACTGGTGCCCAGAATATCGACCAGACCCGCTTTGTTGATGTCGCGGTGAATGATTTTAGCGCCGAGTTTTATTGCTGAAAGCAACGCTGTCAGTTCACCGGTTGCATGTGGAAAATCTTGCTGCTTCTCAACAATAAATTCGCCTAACGTTTTCATGACACTTTCCCTGAATCGAGGATAGATAACGGTACGTTAATAAAAATTTCACAAGAGCGTGAGCAGTTTAGCCCAAATATATGGACGAATCATAGGCAAATCCATTTCTTCTGGAGGATTCTGAGCGGTAGAATAGCGGCTGACTTACAGGCATTAATGGAAAATATATGCGCATTCATATTCTTGGGATTTGCGGCACGTTTATGGGCGGGCTGGCGATGCTGGCACGTGCACAAGGGCATCAGGTAACCGGTTCGGACGACAACGTTTATCCACCGATGAGTACGCTGCTGGAAAATCAGGGGATCGACCTGATCCAGGGTTACGATCCTGCCCAATTAGATCCTCAGCCCGATCTGGTGATCATCGGTAACGCGATGACGCGCGGTAATCCTTGCGTCGAGGCCGTGCTGGAACAGGGGATCCCTTATGTCTCCGGCCCGCAGTGGCTGCATGATCATGT
Organism: Rahnella sp. BIGb0236; assembly: GCF_004364755.1. Lineage (NCBI taxonomy): Bacteria > Pseudomonadati > Pseudomonadota > Gammaproteobacteria > Enterobacterales > Yersiniaceae > Rahnella > Rahnella sp. BIGb0236. The sequence goes on along the minus strand of NZ_SOAO01000006.1, from coordinate 249,298 downwards.
TCTGCCAGAGCGCTGGGTGATCGCCGTTGCGGGTACGCACGGTAAAACCACCACCGCCGGCATGGTGACGTGGATCCTCGAAGCCTGTGGTTATGAACCGGGTTACGTCATTGGCGGCGTGCCGGGCAATTTCGAGGTTTCTGCGCGTCTGGGTAACAGCCCGTTTATGGTGCTGGAAGCCGATGAGTACGACTGTGCCTTCTTTGATAAGCGATCCAAATTCGTTCATTACAGCCCGCGCACCCTGATCCTCAATAACCTTGAGTTTGATCACGCGGATATCTTTGATGATCTGAAAGCGATCCAGAAACAGTTCCACCATCTGGTGCGTCTGGTGCCGGGTAAAGGCAAGATCATTCTGCCTGAGCATGACACGCCACTGAAACAAGTGATGGCAATGGGATGCTGGAGCGAGCAGGAATTTGCGGGTGAGGCGGAAAATTGTGCGTGGGATGCGAAGAAACTGACGCCGGACGCCAGCTCGTTCGAGGTTTATCTGCACGGTGAAGTTGTCGGGCAGGTGAACTGGAATCTGGTCGGCGAACACAACATGCATAACGGGCTGATGGCGATTGCCGCGGCACGTCATGTCGGCGTGAAGCCGGAAGATGCCTGCAAAGCGCTGGGTGATTTCATCAATGCCCGTCGCCGTCTCGAACTGCGCGGCGTGGAAAATGATGTCAGCGTCTATGACGATTTTGCCCATCACCCGACGGCGATTCTGGCGACGCTTTCAGCCTTACGCAGCAAAGTCGGCGGCACCGCACGTATTCTGGCCGTGCTCGAACCGCGCTCCAATACCATGAAAATGGGCATGAGCAAAAATGAACTGGCGCCTTCGCTGGGGCGCGCCGATGAAGTCTTCCTGTTACAGCCGCAACACATTCCGTGGCAGGTGGCGGAAGTGGCGGAACACTGCATCCAGCCCGCACACTGGAGTGCAGACGTCGATTCACTGGTGGATATGGTGATTAAAGCGTCCCTGCCGGGCGACCATATTCTGGTGATGAGCAATGGTGGCTTCGGCGGTATTCATGGAAAACTGCTGGCGGCACTGGCAGCGAAAGCCGACGCGGCACAACAGATTTAAAACAGCATGCCATGAATGAGAAGCACAGCGCAGGCTGTGCTTTTTTTTGCGTTTCTGGCGGGATGGGTGAAATCTCACGCAAAAAAAAGCCCTCAAAAATTGAGGGCCAAAGGGTGTCGTCGGACAGGACGACGAGGGTATCGTTAGCAAGAGAGTACGGCAGTGGCAGTGTCTGCTCTCTTTCCAGCCTCAACAGCGCCATTTATTTTCGCTGTTTCGTTTCTTCAATCAGTGGCTGTTGAAACCCGGTAACGCTAATTCAATGAATACTCAAACAGTGGCCCGGTTACGGGACTCCCCGGAAATCTTACTGATAGATTTCTGCGGTTGCGTGATAGGCACCGTCGTTATGGGCCTCGATCACGCGGAATGATTTTGCACCTTTAGCATCGGCTTTATCAGACAGTTGCTGGCGGATATCGGTTGGCGCACCGTCAACACCGCTGACGCTGATCACGCCCATTGGTTGCAGGTTTTCTGCCTGTTGATTAGTGATCAGGTTGGCCGCTGAGGCGCCAAAAGACACAGCAGACAGCAGGCTAAGGGCAGCAATAGTTGTAATGATTTTCATGATAATTTCCTGAATTCGCAGACGTTGGTGCATTTTTTCAGAGAGCAACGTCGGTTGAGATTTGGATTCATCAGGACTGTGATATCGGGGTTCAGGCGCGCGTAAAGCGGGCGGGAACGTGATGAGGCAGCGACAAATCCGTCTTATTGCGCAATGCGCGGGCCCGAGTCATTCAGGCCCTTCGCTTCGTTTACCTGAGACTTATTGGTAAATTTCCGCAGTAGCGTGGTAGTTACCTTCTTCACGTACTTCGATCACGCGGAAGGCTTTGGCACCCTGTGCATCGGCTTTATCAGACAGTGCCTGACGGATATCAGAAGGGGCACCGGCAACGCCGCTGACGCTGATCATACCGCGTGGTTGCATATTTGCTGCTTGTTCCTGACTAACAGGTTGTGCTGCAAAAGCGCCAAATGACAGTGCAGAGAGAATGCTTAATGTTGCGATTGTAGTTTTAACGTTCATGATTTTGACCTCGTCGATTTTATTATGTTGGTAATGTCCGGTGCTTCACACCACGGAAATGAGTATACATCTAGTCACTCTAAATATTAATAGTTTGCTAATAGTTATTTGGGTGGTTATCTGTGTCCTATTTGTATTTTTAATAACTAAAAGGAATAAAGAATGGCTATTAAGTGTTCTTTTTGTGTTAATTTTTCGTAAAATCAATAGATTGAGTGAATTTGACTATTTGTGCTCATTTTTGCAGTGAATCACATCGTTGAAATATTTATGTGACGGGAATGTGCGTGTTGTGAAGATCGTTAACAGTGGATCTGACGTGTCTGACGGCATTGAGGGACATAAAAGAAGGGAAGGGCGGAAGAGGAATGAGGCCAGAAACGTGATTCTTCTGACCTCAGGCACAGAATGAAAGCGTGAGGACGGGCAAAATAACTGAGATTACAGTTCCTGCTCAAACAAACTCAGGATCGCATCATGGAGTTGTTTGACGCTAAAGCCGCGTGCAGGCGTGGTGAAGATCGTATCGTCACCGGCGATGGTGCCGAGGATCCCTTCGGATTTCCCCAAAGAATCGAGCAAACGCGCGATCAGCTGTGCGGCACCCGGACTGGTTCTGATCACCACAACGGCGTCGTTATAATCAATATCCAGGACCAGATTTTTCAGCGGACTGGTTGTTGTCGGCACACCAATTTCAGCCGGCAGACAGTACACCATTTCCATTTTGGCATTACGGGTTCTTACGGCACCGAACTTGGTCAGCATCCGTGAGACTTTTGACTGATTGATATTTTCGAAACCGTCATCCTGAAGTGCGACCACAATTTCGCCCTGAGAACTGAATTTCTCTTCCTTCAAAAGCGCCTTGAAGGCTTTGATCAAATCTTCCTGTTTAGCAGGATTACGCATTTTGCACCCTGGTCTCTGTATCGTTGTTGGGTTGATTATGCAGATAATTGCATTTTTATGCAACACGGGTCAACGACGCAGATCGCGAATTCTGCATCCAGCAAGGAATGTCAGCGTCATGCTTTACAGCGGCAGGTAATGAATATGCCAAAATTGTGCATTGCCTGTTACTTCGGGTGCGCAACGGGCGGTTTGGCTGATGATCTCGATTCAGCTCTCACATTGGAGCGAATTTAACCATTTATTAACCTGGTGGGTTTTGTGGTGCTACTTTTAATGGTGTAGCTTCCCGACAAAAAGCCATAAAAGACAGTAAAAAGGTGACGTTAGAGAGTTTATTTACTTTCTAAACGACCCACCTCAGATTCTCTGCAAGTGAGCGATTGTTTTTAACAGCATAAGTGATTAAGGTCACACTAAAAATAAATCCACGACACTTATAAGTTAATGATAAAAAAGGAGTATAGGATGAAAGTTGCAGTTCTAGGTGCTGCGGGCGGTATCGGTCAGGCCCTCGCACTTCTGCTCAAGACCCAGCTACCTTCCGGTTCCGAACTCTCATTATATGATATCGCGCCGGTTACTCCGGGTGTCGCCGTCGATCTCAGTCATATCCCGACTGCGGTCAACATTAAAGGGTTCTGTGGTGAGGATGCCACCCCGGCGCTGGAAGGCGCTGATATCGTCCTGATTTCCGCAGGTGTGGCGCGTAAGCCGGGAATGGATCGCTCCGATCTTTTTAACGTAAACGCCGGGATCGTCCGCAATCTGATCCAACAGGTTGCCACGACGTGTCCAAAAGCCTGCATTGGTGTGATCACCAACCCGGTCAATACCACTGTGGCGATCGCGGCTGAAGTCCTGAAGAACGCGGGCGTATACGATAAAAACAAACTGTTTGGCGTCACCACGCTGGACGCCATTCGCTCAAATACTTTTGTGGCTGAACTTAAGGGTAAACAACCCGAAGCGATCGACGTGCCGGTGATTGGCGGCCATTCCGGCGTGACCATTCTGCCTTTATTGTCTCAGATCCCGGATGTGTCATTCAGTGAAAGCGAAATCGCTGCGCTGACCAAACGTATTCAGAACGCCGGAACGGAAGTGGTGGAAGCCAAAGCCGGTGGCGGTTCTGCGACCCTGTCGATGGGTCAGGCTGCGGCGCGTTTCGGTTTATCGCTGGTACGTGCCATGCAAGGCGAAAGCAATGTTGTGGAATGTGCCTATGTGGAAGGTAAAGGCGAATATGCTCGATTCTTCGCCCAGCCCGTCCTGTTAGGTAAAAATGGTATCGCAGAGCTCATCGATATTGGCAAGCTCAGCGCCTTTGAACAGCAGTCACTGGATTCAATGCTGGATATCCTGCGTAAAGATATCGAGCTGGGTGAACAGTTTATTAATCACTGATTTTTGCAATAAAGCCGCCGGATACCTGGCGGCTTTTGCTTTCTGCTAATCGTGTTTTTCTCCTGGTACGCGGCAACGGCGCTCAATAATCTGAAACGTTTTCGGGTCATAGTAACGGCTTGGCCAGATAAGCGAAGGGTGTATGCCCAGCGCGCCTGCAATCAGGATTTCGCCTTTCGGCCATGGTCGTGATAGCGCATTAGAAAGTGTGGAAGAACTCAGCCCCGCAGAGCGTGATACCGCTGCAAGCGTGGTGCCTTTTTTTCTCAGTGCGGCAATGATGTCCGCCTGATGCCAGTCCTCAGTCCTTATCGTCATGATGTCATCCTTATCAAAATGGGTTTCACTCGTTCATTTTTAAAATATCGGTTATGAGATCTTTTTCTCCATTTATATATATTCCATCAATGTTTCCTAAAAATCTTCATCTGCCTTATTTAGAAAATACCTTCTTCTTTTAATTAAGACAAACAAGTAAATTAATTTTGATTTTTGTGATTCATGACTATGTATCATTATTTTTTTGAACAAAATTAAAATGAACCCTTTAATGACATGCTGTTTTTTCGATCAAATGCATTTTCTATATCAATGAGTTATCTTTTATTGTGTTCTTTCAATAATGTTTAACGACGCTGTTTTTTCTGATTTAAAGTGGGGTTGTCTGTTTCTTGTTGTTTTATAAGGGGTTTTAATTTAATCTTCTTTTGAAATTTTTATTTCTTTCTGAATAATGGTTTTTAATGAACTCATCAGCGTGTTGATAAACATTATTCATGGAAGCTTTTAAATACAGCTGTAGACTCATTCCTGAAAATTGAATATCTTCTTTCTGTTAATAGACGTTTCTCTAACTGGCTCGTGTTAATCTCCTTTTTAAATAAATACGCATTTATAGAAAGTAGCGGGATTAACGACATAGATTTATAACAACGATCTTTCTTATGGGTATGTAAGAAAACAAGGAATGTTATGAAAAAAGAGTGGTTTGCAGCAAAGGAATTAATTGGAAAGCAAGGTCTCCCGACGTCTACACAAGGTGTGCATGGAATGGCTCGCAGGTTATGCTGGATTAAACGTCGCAGAAGAGGTGTACAAGGGCGCGCGGTGGAATATCACATCGACAGTTTGCCTGGAAATACCGCGGCGACGTTGGCGATGAATGAACATTCCGCGGAGTATGTGTATACGTCTCATCAGGATCCGCTGGCGATCTGGATCGAAAGTTATAAGCAGTTGAAGGAACCTGAACGGGAAACGATGATCTCGTTTATTGTGCGGGAAGGGGTATCGGAAATACTGAACAGGTTACGTAAGCCTGACGAGACCTAGCTGATGAAACCCTGTCGTGCCTGCGAATATCTGCAAGCACGACAGGAAGCATCAGAAATCGCGTTTTACAGCCATATGCGCCAGACCTTCCAGCGCAGCACGATAATCTGATTCCGGCAGCACCTGAAGCGCCTGTATGGCTTTATCGGCTTCTTGCTCAGCACGCTGGCGGGTATAGGTCAGAGACCCCCACTGATGCATGGCGGCAAGGACCGGTTCAAGTAAATGGCGACCATTACCTTCTTCGATAGCTTTACGGATCATGGCAGATTGCTCAGCGTCACCATGTTGCATCGCATGCAACAGGGGCAATGTCGGTTTCCCTTCATCAAGGTCATCGCCGGTGTTTTTGCCTAAGGTTTCACCATCCGCGTCATAATCGAGTAAGTCATCAATCAGCTGGAACGCGGTGCCCAGATAACGGCCGTAATCCTGCAACGCGGCGATCTGCTCACTGTTCCCGCCAGCCAGCATGGCAGAGGCTTGCGATGCGGCTTCAAACAGACGCGCGGTTTTGCTGTAGATCACCTGCAAATAGCTTTCTTCGGTAATGTCCGGGTCATTGCAGTTAATTAATTGCTGCACTTCCCCTTCGGCGATCACATTCACCGCTTTGGCCATGAGGGCCAGGACAGGCAGTGATTCCAGATCCGTCATCATCTGGAAGGCGCGGGTGTAGATAAAGTCACCAACCAGCACGCTGGCAGCGTTGCCAAATGCAGCATTCGCTGTGGCTTTCCCACGGCGCATATCTGATTCGTCAACCACATCATCATGAAGCAGCGTCGCGGTATGAATAAACTCAATCAGCGCGGCGACTTTTATGTGTTTATCACCTTCATAGGATAGTGCTTTGGCGGCCAGTACTGCTATCATCGGGCGGATACGTTTGCCGCCGCCACTGATGATGTAATATCCCAGTTGATTGATGAGAGAAACCTCTGAATTCAACTGTTCAAGGATGGATGCGTTCACTGCAGCCATATCGTCCTGGGTAAGATCAATAATCTGTTCTAGGTTCATTGTGTTTTTTCAGCTGTTGTTCTCTTCACCGCAATGAGGTCTGGCTCACATTGGCACATGGCGCTAACTGTAAAGGGGATTGTACTTGAAAAACAGTGTAGATAAATGACAACGGAAGAACTGCGCTTTTTTTCTTCTTTTGTGGTCATTGTGCTCTTGTCTTATGCTGATTTTTTGCGTAGAATTCGCGCCCTATTGTGAATATTTATAGCGCCCTCTGGACTATACAAAGTTGAGTGCGCGGAAAGCGGAGTTTTATATGTACGCGGTTTTCCAAAGTGGTGGTAAACAACACCGTGTCAGCGAAGGACAGACTATTCGTCTGGAGAAGCTGGACGTTGCAACTGGCGAAGCTATCGAATTCGATCAGGTTCTGATGATTGCAAACGGTGAAGAAATCAATATCGGCCTGCCTTTAGTGGCTGGCGGTGTAATCAAAGCTGAAGTCGTTGCTCACGGTCGTGGCGAAAAGGTCAAAATCGTTAAGTTTCGTCGTCGTAAACACTATCGTAAGCAGCAGGGCCACCGTCAGTGGTTCACTGACGTTAAAATCACCGGCATCAGCGCTTAAGATTAGGAGAGCGGAACAATGGCACACAAAAAGGCTGGCGGCTCCACACGTAACGGTCGCGATTCAGAAGCTAAACGTCTGGGCGTAAAACGCTTTGGCGGCGAAGCAGTACTGGCAGGCAGCATCATCGTTCGTCAGCGCGGCACTAAATTCCACGCTGGTATCAACGTGGGTTGCGGCAAGGACCACACTCTGTTTGCTTTGGCTGACGGTAAAGTCAAGTTCGAAGTTAAAGGCCCGAAAAACCGTAAGTACATCAGCATCGAAGCTGAATAAGTTTTTCGCGTCTTAGTAAATAGATGTAAGCCCCGCAATTCGTTGCGGGGCTTTTTACATTCTGGTTAGCCCATTCTGGCGGGATATGGACACGAAATCGCAGGCACCCATCGGTATTCTGTTAGCACTGATCACTGCGATGAGTTGGGGGTCTTTACCCATTGCCATGAAGCAAGTGCTGGTGGTGATGGATCCCTTTACCGTAGTTTGGTATCGGTTTTCAATGGCTGCGGTGGTGCTGGGGTGTATTCTGGCTGCGAAACGCAGACTGCCACCTAAAGCGATTTTTCACCGTCCGCGCTGGATGATCTTAGTGCTGATTGCGACCTGTGGATTGCTGGGGAATTTTGTCCTTTTCAGTTCTTCCCTGCAATTTCTCAGCCCGACGGCGTCGCAGGTCATCGGCCAGCTGTCTCCTGTCGGTATGATGGTAGCCAGCGTGATCATCCTGAAAGAAAGGATGCGGGTTACGCAGGTCATTGGCGCCAGTATGTTATTTTTCGGGCTGATATTATTTTTCAATACCAGCCTGATTGAGATATTTACCCGACTGACGGATTACACCCTGGGTGTGATTTTTGGTGTCGGGGCAGCAACGGTTTGGGTGATTTACGGCGTGGCGCAAAAGGTTCTGCTCCGCCAACTGGCTTCACCGCAAATCCTGTTTTTGCTGTACACTTTATGTTCTATCGCATTGCTCCCGCTGGCCAGCCCGGCGGTGCTTTCACAGCTCAGCGGCTGGCAGTTTGCCTGTCTGTTGTTTTGCGGCGCGAATACCTTAGTAGGATATGGCGCCTTAGCGGAAGCGATGGCGAGATGGCAGGCGGCTCAGGTCAGTGCTTTAGTGACACTTACCCCGCTGTTTACCCTGCTATTTTCAGATTTATTGGCACTTGCCTGGCCTGACTTTTTTGCTGCACCAGTGCTTAATTTCATTGGTTATCTTGGGGCATTTGTGGTGGTGGCGGGTGCAATGTTTTCCGCAATTGGCCATCGATGGTGGCCACGTCGGACAGAGCAAAACCTGGTAGCTAAACTTTAGCTGCCCGGCGAATGATTTACGGAGACGGTACAAATGAAGTTTGTTGATGAAGCCACGATTCTGGTTGTGGCCGGTGATGGCGGTAACGGGTGCGTCAGCTTCCGCCGCGAAAAATACATTCCACGTGGCGGTCCTGACGGCGGTGACGGTGGCGATGGCGGCGATGTTTACCTGCTTGCTGATGAAAACCTCAATACGCTGATCGATTTCCGCTTTGTGAAATCTTATCGTGCTGAGCGCGGTACTAACGGTCAGAGCAGCGACTGTACCGGTAAACGCGGTAAAGATATCACCATTAAAGTGCCTGTCGGAACGCGTGTTCTTGACCAGAGCACCGGCGAAGTTCTGGCCGATATGACCCAAAACGGTCAGATTAATATGGTGGCTAAAGGCGGTTTCCACGGGCTGGGTAACACCCGCTTCAAATCATCCGTGAACCGTTCACCACGCCAGAAAACCATGGGCACCAAAGGTGAAGAGCGCGATATCGCTCTTGAACTGATGTTGTTAGCCGACGTGGGTATGCTGGGTCTGCCGAATGCCGGTAAATCGACGTTTATCCGTTCCGTATCTGCGGCAAAACCAAAGGTTGCGGATTATCCGTTTACCACACTGGTTCCAAGCCTGGGTGTGGTGCGTATGGATCACGAGCAGAGCTTTGTGGTTGCTGACATCCCGGGTCTGATCGAAGGGGCTTCTGAAGGCGCGGGCCTCGGTATCCGCTTCCTGAAACACCTTGAGCGCTGCCGCGTTCTGTTGCACCTGATTGATATTGCTCCGATCGATGAATCTGATCCGATCGAAAACGCCAAAGTGATCATCAACGAGTTGCAACAATACAACGCCAAGCTGGCCGAAAAGCCGCGCTGGTTAGTGTTCAACAAAGTTGATTTGATTGAGAAAGAAGAAGCGGAAACACGTGCTAAAGCGATCGCTGAAGCTCTGGGCTGGGAAGGTAATTATTATCTGATCTCCGCAGCTAACCGTGAAGGCGTTAATGCCCTGTGCTGGGACGTGATGAAATTCATCAACGAAAACCCTAAACACATGGCGATTGAAGAAGCGGCACCAGAGAAAGTTGAGTTCATGTGGGATGACTATCACCGTGAACAACTGGCTGAAGTGGAAGCTGAAGCTGATGACGACTGGGATGATGACTGGGACGAAGATGATGACGAAGGTGTCGAAATCATCTACGAACGTTAATCCCTGACATTCGCGTTCCATCGCTAAACAAAAGGCTGCCTCTGGCAGCCTTTTTGCTTTCTGTGACCCGCGTTAACGGGTGTCGGGGGAAAGTGTCAGTGAGCTTTGCAGCGCGACATCCGGCAGCCAGCATTGTGCGCTAAGCCCCGTGTGACCACTGCGGTTACGCAATGTCAGCGTACCACCATGCAGATGGGCAATCCGCACCACAATATTCAGGCCCAGACCGCTGCCACCATAACGCTGGTCGACACGCTTGAAAGCCTGCGTCAGTTCACTGGCTTTGGTTTCATCAATACCCGGGCCAGCGTCGTCAATCTGGATAAGAAAACCCTTTTCCTGCGGCGCAATCGACAGGGTGATGTCGCTGTTTTCCGGACCATAGCGGTAAGCATTTTCCACCAGATTGCGCACCATCAGCCTCAGCAGCACCGCATCGCCCTGAATTTCAGCCCGGGGCGGCAGGTGTATTTGCAAGTTCTGGCCGCGTTCACTGAGCATTTCACCCAGTTCTTCTTTGAGCGGTTCAATGACGTTATTGACCATGTCAACCTGCTGATATTCGCCTTTAGCAAAATTCTGTCCGGCACGGGCGAGCATGAGCAATTGCTCGATGGTATGCATGAGCGAATCGATGCGGCCAATCAGCGTATCGCTGCCTTCCACGCCTTTTTGTTGCATGATTTCCAGATGCAGCCGGACGCCAGCCAGCGGCGTACGCAATTCATGCGCGGCATCGGCGGTAAACAACCGTTCCTGTTGAATGGTGCTGGAGAGGCGCGAAAAAAGCTGATTGAGGGCGTTGGTGACGGCGACGACTTCCCTGATTTCGCTGTTCAGCGGCAGAGGCGAAAGATTGTCGGCCGAGCGGGTTTCCAGTCGTTTTTGTAACTGATTGAGAGGACGAATAATCCAGCTGATTGCCCAGAACGATAACACCAGCGTGATGCTCATCATCAGCAAAGAAGGGGCGATCAGCGAAGCAATGGCTTCAGCAATTTCCTTTTCAACATGCGCGTTGCGGACTTTGGCCGACAGTGTGTCATTCACCAGCAGGTTAATTTGCTCCTGACTTTCATGCCACAGCCAGAAAATACTGGTCAGTTGCGTCACGAACAGGATCAGGGCCAGCATAACCAGCAGGCGGCGACGCATACTGGTCATACGGTCATTTCCAGACGATAGCCGATGCCGCGCACCGTCCTGATCACTTCTTTACCCAGTTTCTTGCGCAGATTATGGACATGCACTTCAAGCGTGTTAGATCCTAAATCATCCTGCCAGGTGTAGAGATCTTGCTGCAGCAACTCGCGGTTGACGGTCTGCCCGGCGCGCATCATCAGGCGTGATAAAATGGCGAATTCTTTTGGCGTGACTTCTACCGGCGCGTCGTCGAGATAGGCTTGTTGCGAGGAAAGATTGATTTTCAGGTTGCCGACGGCGATCAGATTGTCACTTTGTCCCTGATAGCGGCGGATGAGTGCACGAACCCGTGCCTGCAATTCAGCCAACGCGAAAGGTTTAATCAGGTAGTCATCGGCACCCGCGTCCAGTCCATCAACCCGGTCTTCAAGCGCATCACGGGCGGTCAGGATCAGCACGGGCAGGGAAATAGCCTGACGTCGCCACTGACGCAGCAATGTTGCGCCATCTTTATCTGGCAATCCTAAATCAAGGATCACCAGACTGTACTGGCTGGTTTGGATCAGGCTTTGCGCCTCGGCCGCCGTCGCTGCGCAGTCGCAGGCATAATTGTCACTGGTAAGTGCCAGCATTAATCCCTGCCGTAAAAGTTCATCATCTTCAACTATCAGCAGTTTCATCGTCTGGCACTTCTCCGTGTTTAATTATTTTGGTAGATATCCCTGTAAAGACGGCTTTCAAAGCGTACCAGCGGTGCCCGCCGTGTACGTTGATCTTCAGGGGGAACGGCATAGCCTGAGAGGAACTGAACAAAGGCCATACGCTGTCCGCTGGCTGTGGTGATAAAACCGGCAAGGTTATAGACACCTGACAGTGAGCCGGTTTTCGCCGACACTTTGCCGTCCACACCCGCCTCATGAAGACCGCCGCGATACTGCAAGGTGCCGTCATGACCCGCCAGTGGCAGCATCGAGATAAAGTCTAATTCTTTATCATGCTGGGCGATGTACTGAAGCACCTGCATCATGGTGGCAGGAGATAACAAGTCATGGCGTGAAAGACCGGAGCCATCAACCTGAATCGAGTTACCTAAATCCACGCCTGCTTTCTGACGCAAAATCTGACGCACAGCATCTGAACCGGCACGCCATGTTCCCGGCACGCCAAAACGCTGATGACCGATGGTCCGGAAGACGGTATCGGCGATCATGTTGTCCGATTTCTTCAACATCTGGTGAAGCAAATCATGCAGGGGCGCTGACTGTGTTTGTGCGAGAACGGTACCGGCCGGCGTCTGCTGTGTCTGGCGTTTCAGCGTGCCATCAATCTGAATATCTGCCTGCAACAGCTCGTCTTTCAAAATCGCACCGGCATAACTGGCGCCGTCCTGAATGGCGAAGGCTAAGGGTAAAGGCTCGCTGCGCTGGGTCAGGCAACCGGTGAGCGTATAGCGGTTGAATTCCCCGGGAACGACGTCCAGTTCACAGTATTGTGCATCCGGAGAGCCTTTTGCCAGTGTGCGTACTTCACTGAACATATGCACCGGATAGTAAGACGCGACGCGGATAAAGGCGTTTTCATCCGGTTTTGGCGCGCTATACAGTGATACCGAGAAACAGTTGCGGTCAACAATGGCGGCGGCAGGCGGGGCGCTGAAACACTGGGTGATGTCATTCCACGGCCAGCCGGGGGCTTTATCATGGCTGGCGAACACCGAAGTGTTAATCACCACATCCCCCGTGATTTCCTTCACACCCTGCTTTTTCAGCATGGCGACCATATTGCGAATATTCTGGCGTTTCAGCGTCGGATCACCGGAAAAACGCGCCACCAGATCCCCTTTGAGTACACCATCAGAAACGGAGCCCGGGGTTTCAAGGGTCGTCGTGAACCGGAAATCAGGCCCCAACTGTAACAGGGCTGCCAGAGCGGTCAGAATCTTCATCGTACTCGCCGGCAGCGCCATCTGGGTGCCGTGGTAATCGATCACAGGCGCAGGCGCGCCAATTTTCTGTACCAGCACAGCCAGATTCGTGCCGTCTGGCAGATATTCTGTGTAATTTTCGATCTGAGCCGCATTTGTATTCAGAACAAACGCGCATGCTAATCCACTGACAATTCGTAAAAAACGCATTATTTTGAGTAAAGGCTCTGGGTAACGGCAGGATAATGTGGTGCCATACTACGATGCTACGAACCCAGGCGCAACGTGGCTGAAAGTAAACGATGATCCTCAAGGAACTCTACGTTAAAATACGAATCAAATTGCAAAATGATTCCTGGCCTGGTGGCAACCCCGGGTGAGGTTTTTTTTGTTTTTCGCCAGAGAGTCGGTCAGAAGAGCTGGCTTAATTTCTTACCTGATTCAATCAGGACGGTGTTTACCGAAAGGACCAAGTTAGAGGTAATAAATATATGAAACCGATTCCGATGACATTGCGTGGCGCAGAAAGATTACGTGAAGAGCTGGACCATTTGAAAAGCGTCCGTCGCCCGAAAATCATTGCTGATATCGCGACCGCACGTGAACACGGCGATTTAAAAGAGAATGCTGAATACCATGCTGCGCGTGAACAGCAGGGTTTTTGTGAAGGTCGTATCCAGGAAATCGAAGCCAAGCTGTCGAACGCTCAGGTGATCGATGTGACTAAAATGCCTGCCACTGGCCGGGTCATTTTTGGCGCCACTGTGACCGTGATGAATCTGGACACTGACGAAGAACAGACTTACCGCATCGTGGGCGATGACGAAGCAGATTTTAAGCAAAATCTGATTTCTGTGAATTCCCCGATTGCACGTGGTTTGATCGGGAAAGAGCAGGATGACGTCGTGGTGATCAAAACGCCTGGCGGCGATGTCGAGTTTGAAGTATTAAAAGTCGAATACCTCTAAAATCTGCATTAAAAAGGGCGAAACGTGATGTTTCGCCCTGTAATTCGCACATTCATGCAGTGAATCACTTCACAGTAAATTGAAAACTAAAGTAAAAAGGCCTGTTCAGACCTTTCCATGAACGTGATTTCGTGGCACCTTTCCGAAAATCTACAGCGCTTTTCGTTAAACCTTAACGCATTAACGCGGTAAGATAATTTTGCGGTCTTCGGTGGAAGGGCGATAAAGTACCAGCATATTGCCGATGACTTGCACATTACACGCCTTGGTTTCACGCACGATTGCGTCTACGATCAAGGTCTTCGTTTCGCGTTCTTCTGCCGCGACTTTAACTTTGATCAGTTCGTGATGTTGCAGCGCCTGTTCAATTTCGGCCAGCACACCTTCAGTCAGGCCGTTGTTACCCAGCATGACAACCGGTTTCAGTGGATGTGCCAGACCTTTCAGGTACTGTTTTTGTTTATTGTTAAGATTCATCGTCTTTTTTGCTTAAGTTGGGATTGAAAACGGGTCATTCTACCGCCATCTCATGTATATCACCAACCCGGACTGCTTCGGGAAGGGATTTATACTGACTTAGCCATAGACGTCATGACGCTAACACCTTGTTCCAAAGGCTCTAACTCAGGGTAGTTGGAAAACTATATGGTTACTAAATAATGTCAAATAAGAAGCGTTCTGCAAGTTCCAGTCGCTGGTTGCAGGAACACTTTAGCGATAAATATGTGCTACAGGCACAGAAAAAAGGTCTGCGTTCCCGCGCCTGGTTTAAACTTGATGAAATACAGCAAAGCGATAAGCTGTTTAAACCGGGTATGACAGTCGTCGATTTAGGTGCGGCGCCGGGCGGTTGGTCACAGTTCGTGGCAACGCAAATCGGCAACAAGGGACGGATTATCGCCTGTGACCTTTTGCCTATGGATCCCATCGTTGGAGTCGATTTCCTTCAGGGGGATTTTCGTGATGAATTAGTTCTCAAAGCGCTGCTTGATCGCGTGGGAGAAAACAAAGTTCAGGTGGTCATGTCCGATATGGCCCCGAATATGAGCGGTACTCCGGCAGTCGATATTCCAAAATCGATGTATCTGGTTGAATTAGCGCTGGATATGTGTCGGGATGTATTAGCACCAGGCGGAAGTTTCCTGGTGAAGGTGTTTCAGGGAGATGGCTTTGATGAATACCTGCGGGAAATTCGCTCCCTGTTTACGAAGGTGAAGATTCGTAAGCCAGACGCTTCCCGAGCACGTTCGCGAGAAGTGTACATCGTAGCGACAGGGCGGAAACTGTAGTTCCCTAACGCTGTTTGTTAACACAGTTGTAATATGAGGTTAATCCCTTGAGTGACATGGCGAAGAACCTGATCCTCTGGTTGGTCATCGCAGTTGTATTGATGTCTGTATTTCAGAGTTTTGGGCCCAGCGAATCTAACGGCAGTAAAGTCGATTACACGACGTTTACGACCGAAGTGGCCCAAGACCAGGTTCGTGAAGTACGTATCAATGGACGTGCGATTGACGTTATCAAAAAAGACAGCAGCAAATACACAACCTATATCCCAGTCAATGACCCTAAATTGCTGGATACGCTGCTGAGTAAAAACGTGAAAGTTGTTGGAGAACCGCCTGAACAGCAGAGTTTCCTGGCGACTATCTTCATTTCCTGGTTCCCGATGCTGCTTCTGATTGGCGTCTGGATATTCTTTATGCGACAAATGCAGGGCGGCGGTGGCAAAGGGGCAATGTCCTTTGGTAAAAGCAAAGCCCGCATGTTGACGGAAGACCAAATCAAAACCACGTTTGCTGACGTTGCCGGGTGTGACGAAGCGAAGGAAGAGGTGAGCGAACTGGTAGATTACCTGCGCGAACCAAGCCGTTTCCAGAAACTGGGCGGTAAAATTCCTAAAGGCGTTCTGATGGTGGGTCCTCCGGGTACCGGTAAAACCTTGCTGGCGAAAGCCATTGCAGGTGAAGCGAAAGTGCCATTCTTTACGATTTCCGGTTCTGACTTCGTAGAAATGTTCGTCGGTGTGGGCGCATCCCGTGTGCGTGACATGTTCGAACAGGCGAAGAAAGCTGCTCCATGTATCATCTTCATCGATGAAATTGACGCCGTTGGCCGTCAGCGTGGTGCGGGTTTAGGTGGCGGTCACGATGAACGTGAACAGACACTGAACCAGATGTTGGTTGAGATGGATGGCTTCGAAGGTAACGAAGGTATCATCGTGATTGCTGCAACTAACCGTCCGGATGTTCTGGACCCGGCGTTGCTGCGTCCGGGCCGTTTCGACCGTCAGGTTGTGGTGGGCTTGCCAGATGTCCGTGGCCGTGAACAGATCCTGAAAGTTCACATGCGTCGCGTTCCGCTGGCTACCGATGTTGATGCTTCTGTGATCGCCCGTGGTACACCTGGCTTCTCAGGTGCTGATCTGGCTAACCTGGTCAACGAAGCGGCATTGTTCTCCGCACGCGGTAACAAACGTGTGGTGTCGATGGTTGAGTTCGAAAAAGCCAAAGACAAAATCATGATGGGTGCTGAACGTCGCTCCATGGTGATGACCGAATCGCAGAAAGAATCTACCGCGTATCACGAAGCGGGCCACGCCATCATTGGCCGCCTGGTTCCTGAACACGACCCTGTGCACAAAGTGACCATTATTCCTCGTGGCCGTGCATTAGGTGTGACCTTCTTCCTGCCTGAAGGCGATGCGATCAGTGCCAGCCGTCAGAAACTCGAAAGCCAGATCTCTACCCTTTATGGTGGTCGTCTTGCAGAAGAAATCATCTACGGTGTGGAAAAAGTCTCTACCGGTGCCTCGAATGACATCAAAGTGGCGACATCGATTGCGCGTAACATGGTGACGCAGTGGGGCTTCTCAGAGAAGTTAGGTCCGTTGCTGTATGCGGAAGAAGAAGGCGAAGTCTTCCTCGGCCGTTCAGTGGCGAAAGCCAAGCATATGTCTGATGAAACTGCCCGCATCATCGATCAGGAAGTGAAATCTCTGGTTGAACGTAACTATATTCGTGCGCGTACGCTGCTGATGGAAAACATGGATATCCTTCATTCGATGAAAGATGCCCTGATGAAGTATGAAACCATCGATGCTCCGCAAATTGATGACCTGATGAACCGTACAGAAGTTCGTCCGCCAGCTGGCTGGGATGATGCTAACGGTAAAAACGGTAACGGCAATTCTAACGACGGCGGTGCGCCAAAAGCGCCAACGCCTGTTGACGAACCTCGTACGCCGAACCCTGGAAACACGATGTTTGAGCAATTCAGCGGCAAATAAGCGGCTGACTGGAAAATAACGCTGTTAACACTCAACCCCGGGCTTGCCCGGGGTTTTTTATGCGTGCATTCTTTGCGCCAGAAACCGATACAGCCATGATTGATTCATCAGAAGGGACATGATTGATGCACCTTACAGCCAGAGAGTTCACGCTCGACCTTACTTTCCCCCAGGTTATGGGGATCCTGAATGTGACCCCCGATTCATTTTCCGACGGCGGGCGACATAACACCTTAGATCTGGCGCTCAGGCATGCGCAGGCGATGGTCGATGCCGGGGCAACCATTCTCGATATTGGCGGTGAATCAACGCGGCCCGGAGCTGCAGAAGTCAGCGAAGATGAGGAACTGGCCCGCGTGGTGCCGGTCGTGGAAGCTATCGCGCGTCGTTTTGATGTCTGGATCTCCGTCGATACGTCGAAGGCCTCCGTGATCCGCGAAGCGGCAAACGCAGGCATGCATCTGATCAACGATATCCGCTCTTTGCAGGAGCCCGGCGCCTTGCAGGCCGCCGCAGAAACCGGCTTGCCTGTTTGTCTGATGCATATGCAAGGCGATCCTAAAACGATGCAGCAATCCCCGCACTACGACAACGTCGTTGCGCAGGTGGATCAGTATTTTGTTGAGCAAATTGCGCGTTGTGTGAATGCCGGCATTCCGAAAAACAAATTGCTGCTCGACCCGGGCTTCGGTTTCGGTAAAAATTTAGAACATAACTATCAGTTACTCGCCCGGTTGGCTGAGTTCCATCATTTCGGCTTGCCGCTTCTGGTGGGAATGTCGAGGAAATCGATGGTGGGACAACTTCTGCATGTCTCCCCCGAGAAGCGGGTAACCGGCAGCGTTGCCTGCGCGGTCATTGCAGCCATGCAAGGTGCTCAGATAGTCCGTGTACATGATGTTAAAGAAACCGTTGAAGCGATGCGTATCGTGGAAGCGACACTTTCTGCAAGGGATAAAAATTAATTATGAGCAACCGTAAATACTTTGGGACAGATGGCATCCGCGGAAAAGTAGGCGATACGCCGATTACGCCTGATTTTGTTCTCAAACTGGGCTGGGCTGCGGGCAAAGTGTTAGCGCGCCACGGCTCAGGTAAAGTGATCATCGGCAAAGATACGCGTATCTCCGGCTACATGCTGGAATCGGCGCTGGAAGCGGGTCTTGCGGCTGCGGGGCTGTCGGCCTCTTTCACCGGGCCAATGCCGACACCGGCGGTGGCGTATCTGACCCGCACTTTCCGTGCGGAAGCGGGCATTGTCATTTCTGCCTCGCATAACCCTTTCTATGATAACGGCATCAAATTCTTCACCATCGATGGCACAAAATTGCCCGATGAAGTGGAAGAGGCCATTGAAGCCGAACTGGAAAAACCCCTGACCTGCGTGGAATCTTCCGAGCTGGGCAAAGCCAGCCGCATCGTCGATGCCGCGGGTCGTTACATCGAATTCTGCAAAGGCACGTTCCCGAGCGAACTCAGCCTGAATGGTCTGAAAATTGTCGTGGATTGCGCCAACGGGGCAACTTATCACATTGCGCCAAGCGTGCTGCGTGAACTGGGTGCCAAAGTCATCACCATCGGCTGTGAGCCTGACGGGATGAACATCAATGAAGAATGCGGCGCAACGGATGTCCGCCAGTTGCAGCAACGCGTTCTGGCAGAAAAAGCCCACGTCGGGCTGGCATTTGACGGTGACGGCGATCGCCTGATCATGGTCGATCACGAAGGCAATAAAGTGGATGGCGACCAGATCCTCTACATCATTGCCCGTGAAGGACTCCGTCAGGGGCAGCTGAAAGGCGGTGCTGTCGGTACACTGATGAGTAACATGGGGCTTGAACTGGCTCTGAAACAGCTGGGCATTCCCTTTACCCGTGCGAAAGTGGGCGACCGCTACGTACTGGAAAAAATGCAGGAAAAAGGCTGGCGGATCGGCGCTGAAAACTCCGGGCATATCATCCTGCTGGATAAAACGACCACGGGTGACGGTATTGTTGCCGGTTTGCAAGTGCTTACCGCGATGGTGCGTAACCATATGAGTCTGCACGACCTGTGCAGCGGCATGAAGTTACTTCCGCAGATCCTGATCAACGTCCGTTTTGCGGGGGAACATGATCCTCTGGAAGCAGAAGAAGTGAAGCAGGTGACGGCTGAGGTTGAAAAACAGCTGGCCGGACGGGGCCGCGTATTGCTGCGTAAGTCTGGCACCGAACCTCTGCTGAGGGTCATGGTGGAAGGGGAAGATGCGGAACTGGTGGAAAAACTGGCTAACCGCATTGCTGACGCCGTAAAAGCAGTGAAAGCGTAAGCTGATAAAAAACGGTAAATTTTCGGTGTATGCCTGGCGACTGAACATCCCTGTCGCCGGATTTATCCAGATTTGCCGTTTTTTTCCGCAAACAAACCGTTTGATGAAAATTGCCCTTGCACGGCAATACGGCTTTGGTTAGTATTCACACCCGCTTCAGTGGGTCCTTTGATGACCTGCTAAATGGTGAGAAGCAATTGGCATGCGGTGAACCCGCGAGGATACAGGTACTACTATGTACGACGCTCTTCTGGTGATTTTCCTTATCGTAGCAATCGGGCTTGTCGCTCTGGTTATGCTGCAGCAAGGTAAAGGCGCTGATATGGGAGCCTCTTTCGGAGCAGGTGCTTCTGGCACATTGTTCGGTTCGAGTGGTTCCGGTAACTTCATGACCCGTATGACCGGCATTTTGGCAGCATTGTTCTTTATCATTAGTTTGATTCTCGGGAACATGAGCACCAATAAAGGCCAAAAAGGCAGTGAGTGGGAAAATCTGAGTCAGCCAGTGAAAACTGAGCAGACAACTGCACCGGCAGCTCCAGCAGCGCCTAACAGTGATGTTCCTCACTAAGCAGTAAACTTCTTTTAGAAAGAAGACCAGTTTTCAAACAATGGCTTATGCTCGGACAGTATAAGCGATTGCGAAAAAAAGAGTGCCGAGGTGGTGGAATTGGTAGACACGCTACCTTGAGGTGGTAGTGCCCGAATGGGCTTACGGGTTCAAGTCCCGTCCTCGGTACCAATCTTTATGATAATTTGCTTTTTAGCGATTATCGGCGTAGTATTTGCCACGTTTTCGGACGCGGGGTGGAGCAGCCTGGTAGCTCGTCGGGCTCATAACCCGAAGGTCGTCGGTTCAAATCCGGCCCCCGCAACCACTTTCCCTAAGTGTTTATTTCAAATAGACTTTCGGTCTTCCTGTGATGTTCTGCAGTTCCCATTTGAAAGCTTCGATTTGAAATAAATACTTCGCGAAAGTTGTACCGAAGCCGCTTTGCGGCGAATAGGGTCCAGTTGCATAAAGCCCCGATTTATCGGGGTTTTTTGTTATTTGGCAACAGAATCACTGGGCTATTTAGCCCTTTTTTTATGTCTTGGGGGTGGGCTTGTCCACATTAGAACAAAAATTAACAGAGCTGATTACAGCACCAGTCGAGGCACTTGGCTTTGAGCTGGTGGGCATCGAGTTCGTTCGGGCTCGCCAATCGACGTTGCGCATCTATATTGATAGTGACGCCGGGATCAATGTTGATGATTGTGCTGATGTCAGCCACCAGGTGAGCGCTGTACTGGACGTTGAAGATCCAGTCACCGTCGCCTACAACCTGGAAGTTTCCTCTCCAGGCCTTGACCGTCCTATGTTCACCGCTGAACATTATCAACGTTTTCTCGGCGACGAAGTCAGCATTGTCCTGCGTATGGCCGTGCAGAACCGTCGTAAATGGCAGGGCATTATCAAAGCTGTCGAAGGCGAGATGATCACGGTGACGGTGGAAGGGAAAGATGAAGTGTTCGCACTGAGCAACATCCAGAAAGCGAACCTGGTACCCCACTTTTAAAGAGTTTGGAAGAGGCAACTAGGATGAACAAAGAGATTCTGGCTGTTGTAGAAGCAGTTTCTAATGAAAAATCCCTCCCGCGCGAGAAGATTTTTGAAGCGCTGGAAATTGCATTATCAACGGCGACCAAGAAAAAATACGAGCAGGAAATCGAAGTCCGCGTCAGCATTGACCGCAAAACCGGTGACTTTGATACCTTCCGTCGTTGGGTGGCAGTCGACGAAGTGACTCAGCCAACCCGCGAGATCACCCTTGAAGCTGCGCAATACGAAGATCCGTCAATCGAACTCGGCGGATATATCGAAGACCAAATCGAATCGGTCACTTTCGACCGTATTACCACACAGACCGCTAAACAAGTTATCGTACAAAAAGTACGTGAAGCTGAGCGCGCGATGGTGGTCGATCAGTTCCGTGAGCAGCAAGGTGAGATCGTCACTGGCGTCGTTAAGAAAGTTAACCGCGACAGCATCGCCCTGGATTTAGGCAGCAATGCTGAAGCCGTTATCCTGCGTGAAGACATGCTTCCTCGTGAAAACTTCCGCTCCGGCGACCGTATTCGTGGCGTGTTGTATGATGTTCGCCCAGAAGCACGTGGTGCTCAGCTGTTCGTCAGCCGTTCACGTAACGAGATGCTGATTGAACTGTTCCGCATTGAAGTGCCAGAAATCGGCGAAGAGCTGATCGAAATTAAAGCGGCAGCCCGTGATCCTGGCTCCCGTGCAAAAATTGCCGTGAAAACTAACGACAAACGTATCGACCCCGTCGGTGCTTGTGTCGGCATGCGTGGTGCACGCGTTCAGGCTGTTTCCAGTGAACTGGGCGGCGAACGTATCGATATCATCCTTTGGGATGACAACCCTGCGCAATTCGTTATCAACGCCATGGCCCCGGCAGATGTCGCGTCCATCGTGGTTGATGAAGACAAGTGCACCATGGATATCGCCGTTGAAGCCAGCAATCTGGCACAGGCGATTGGCCGTAATGGCCAGAACGTGCGTTTAGCCTCCCAACTGTTGAAACAGCATCGTGGTGATGACAAGTGGGAACTGAACGTGATGACAGCAGACGACCTGCAAGCCAAACATCAGGCTGAGGCACACGCTGCGATTGATACCTTCACCAAATATCTGGCCATCGATGAAGATTTCGCCACGGTTCTGGTTGAAGAAGGTTTCTCTACGCTTGAAGAACTGGCTTACGTGCCAGTCAACGAACTGCTTGAAATCGACGGCCTGGATGAAGACACCGTGGATGCGCTGCGCGAACGTGCGAAAGAAGCGCTGACCACACTGGCTTTAGCTCAGGAAGAAAGTCTCGGTGACAAAAAGCCTGCTGACGATCTGCTTAACCTGGCGGGTCTGGAACGCAGCATGGCATTTAAACTGGCTGCACAAGGGGTTTGTACGCTGGAAGATCTTGCCGAGCAGGGTGTCGACGATCTGGCTGATATTGAAGGTCTTACTGACGAGCAGGCTGGTGAACTTATCATGGCCGCGCGCAATATCTGCTGGTTTGGCGACAACGCGTAATAAACTGTAGCAGGAAGGAACAGCATGACAGATGTAACTGTAAAATCGCTGGCGGCAGAGATTCAGACTCCGGTAGATCGCCTGGTACAGCAATTTGCTGATGCAGGGATCTCAAAGTCCGAAGCTGACTCTGTGACCCAGCAAGAAAAAGAAACTTTATTGGCGCACCTGAATGGCGGAAATGCCGGTGCGACAAACAAACTGACGTTACAACGCAAAACGCGTAGTACACTGAATATTCCGAGCACCGGCGGGAAGAGTAAATCGGTGCAAATCGAGGTCCGCAAGAAACGCACTTATGTTAAACGTGATATGACCGAGGCAGAAGTTGCCCAGGCCGAAGCGGAAGAGCAGGCGAAGCGTGACGCGGAAGAACAGGCACAGCGTGCAGCAGCAGAGCAAGCCCAGCGCGAAGCTCAGGAAAAAGCCAAACGCGCCGCCGAAGAGCAAGCTAAACGTGAGGCCGCTGATAAAGCTAAGCGTGATGCAGCGGAAAAAGATAAAGTGACCAACCAAAATACCGATGAAGTAACTAAACCAGCTCAGGCAGAGAAAGCACGCCGTGAAGCTGAAGCCGCAGAGCTTAAACGCAAAACGGAAGAAGAAGCCCAGCGTAAGATCGAAGAAAACGCTAAACGCATCGCAGAAGAGGCCCGTAAAATGGCTGACTCGGGTGTCTGGACTGAAGCTACCGCACCAAGCGAATCAGAATCTGCTGACTATCATGTCACCACTTCTACCCATGCTCGTGCCGCTGAAGACGAAAATGACGCCAAAGTTGAAGGCGAACGTCGCAGCCGTACCCGCGGTGGTAAAGCAACCAAACAGAAAAAAGGCAACAAGCTGTCCGAATCTAAAGCGGATCGCGAAGAAGCCCGTGCTGTCGGCCGTAACGGCAAAGGCAAGCGCAAGCCAAGTACGCTGCAGCAGAGCTTTAACAAGCCTGTTGTTGCCGTAAACCGCGATGTTGTCGTGGGCGAAACCATTACTGTTGCTGAGCTGGCCAATAAAATGGCAGTGAAAGGTTCTCAGGTCATCAAAACCATGATGAAACTGGGCGCTATGGCAACCATCAACCAGGTGATTGATCAGGAAACTGCTCAGCTGGTTGCAGAAGAAATGGGCCACAAAGTTATCCTGCGTCGTGAGAACGAACTGGAAGAAGCGCTGATGAGCGATCGTGACACTGGTGCTTCCGCAGCCGCTGAGCCTCGTGCTCCGGTTGTGACCATCATGGGCCACGTTGACCACGGTAAAACCTCATTGCTCGACTACATTCGTTCAACGAAAGTGGCAGCAGGCGAGGCCGGTGGTATTACTCAGCACATCGGTGCTTACCACGTAGAAACCGAAAACGGCATGATCACCTTCCTGGATACACCAGGACACGCCGCGTTTACCTCTATGCGTGCTCGTGGTGCTCAGGCAACGGACATCGTCGTTCTGGTGGTTTCCGCCGATGACGGCGTGATGCCGCAAACTATCGAAGCGGTTCAGCATGCGAAAGCGGCTGGCGTGCCAATCGTTGTTGCGGTAAACAAAATCGATAAACCAGATGCTGATCCAGACCGCGTTCGTACCGAACTGTCTCAGTACGGCGTTATGCCGGAAGAGTGGGGCGGCGAATCTCAGTTCATCCATGTTTCTGCGAAAGTCGGTACCGGTATCGACGATCTGTTGCAGGCTATCTTGCTGCAGGCCGAAGTTCTGGAACTGAAAGCTGTTCGCACTGGCATGGCAAGCGGTGTTGTGATCGAATCCTTCCTGGATAAAGGTCGTGGCCCGGTTGCTACCGTACTGGTTCAGGAAGGTACGCTGAACAAAGGCGACATCATTCTGTGCGGCTTCGAATACGGCCGTGTCCGTGCGATGCGTGACGAAATGGGTCGTGATATTACGTCTGCGGGTCCTTCTATCCCTGTCGAAGTACTGGGTCTGTCCAGTGTACCGGCTGCGGGTGATGAAGTTACCGTTGTACGTGATGAGAAAAAAGCACGTGAAGTGGCTCTGTATCGTCAGGGTAAATTCCGTGAAGTTAAACTGGCTCGCCAGCAGAAATCTAAACTGGAAAACATGTTCGCGAACATGACCGAAGGTGAAGTTTCTGAACTGAACATCGTTCTGAAGTCAGACGTTCAGGGTTCTTGTGAAGCGATTTCCGATGCATTGCAAAGCCTGTCTACTGACGAAGTTAAAGTTAAGATCGTCGGTATGGGTGTCGGTGGTATCACCGAAACTGATGCGACACTGGCTGCGGCTTCCAACGCGATCATTCTGGGCTTCAACGTCCGTGCAGATGCGTCTGCCCGCCGTGTTGTAGAAAGCGAAAGCCTGGATCTGCGTTACTACTCCGTTATCTATAACCTGATTGACGAAGTCAAACAGGCGATGAGCGGTATGTTGGCGCCAGAATACAAACAGCAAATCATCGGCCTGGCTGAAGTTCGTGACGTGTTCAAGTCACCGAAATTCGGCGCTATTGCAGGTTGTATGGTGACTGAGGGTATGATCAAGCGTAACAACCCAATCCGTGTACTGCGTGAAAACGTGGTGATCTACGAAGGCGAACTGGAATCCCTGCGTCGCTTCAAAGATGACGTTGCTGAAGTTCGTAACGGCATGGAATGTGGTATCGGCGTTAAGAACTACAACGATGTGCGTACTGGTGATGTGATCGAAGTCTTCGAAATCATCGAGATCAAACGTACTATCGCTTAACGTTTGCGAAGTAGCTGATATCCAGATGGGGGGCCTTGCGCCCCCTTATTTGTCTGGAGCAAGTGAGGAGAAAAGCATCATGGCAAAAGAATTTAGCCGTACTCAGCGTGTCTCTCAGGAGATGCAAAAAGAAATCGCCATCATCTTACAGCGCGAAGTCAAAGACCCGCGCGTAGGCATGGCGACAGTGTCAGGCGTTGAAGTTTCACGTGATCTGGCTTACGCCAAAGTGTTCGTGACCTTCCTGGACGTGCTGACGACTGACAACCACGATCCTGATCGTGTTAAAAATGGCATCAAAGCCTTGCAGGACGCGTCAGGTTTCATCCGTACGTTGATCGGCAAAGCGATGCGTTTACGTGTCGTGCCAGAACTGACTTTCGCTTACGACAACTCTTTGGTTGAAGGTATGCGTATGTCCAATCTGGTTACCAACGTCGTGAAAAACGATGCTGAACGCCGTTCAGCTGCAGGCGATGACGAGGACGCATAATGAGTCGCCCACGTCGCCGCGGCCGTGATATACACGGCGTTCTGCTACTGGACAAATCTTTAGGCTTGTCTTCTAACGATGCCCTGCAAAAGGTTAAACGCCTGTATAACGCCAACCGCGCAGGACACACCGGTGCGCTCGATCCTTTAGCGACCGGCATGTTGCCGCTGTGCTTAGGCGAGGCGACCAAGTTTTCCCGGTTCCTGCTCGATTCTGACAAACGCTATCGCGTGATTGCCCGCATGGGACAACGCACAGATACGTCAGATGCTGAAGGCACCATCATTTCCGAACGTGAAATGACCTTCTCTCAGCAGCAACTGGATGACGCACTCGACAGTTTCCGTGGGGAAACCCAGCAAATTCCTTCCATGTATTCAGCACTGAAATATGAAGGGAAGAAATTGTATGAGTATGCCCGTCAGGGTATCGAAGTGCCGCGTGAATCGCGCAGTATTACCGTGTATGAACTGAAATTCATACGCTGGGAAGGCTTTGAAGTTGAGCTGGAAATCCATTGCTCAAAAGGCACTTACATCCGCACGATTGTGGATGATCTGGGCGAGAAGCTGGGCTGTGGCGCACACGTCACCTATCTGCGTCGTTTGCAGGTGGCAACGTATCCTTCAGAGCGGATGGTCACCATGGAAAAACTCCATGAAATGATCGCTCAGGCAGAAGAGCAGGGTATTGAACCGCGCTTACTGCTGGATCCATTGTTGTTGCCGATGGACAGCGCATGTGAAGACTTCCCGGAAGTGAATCTGCTGCCTGTGGTCGCCGGCTATGTCAAACAGGGTCAACCTGTGCAGGCATCGGGCGCGCCAGTCAGCGGCATGGTTCGCATCACCGAAGGCGAAGAACGTAAGTTTATTGGTGTAGGCGAAATCGATGATGATGGCCGCATTGCGCCGCGTCGTTTAGTGGTCGAATACACGGATTAAGCGCTTTCTGCTCACCTTGCGATCATATATAGCAAAGGGTAGAATAGCGCAGCTTATGCATTGGGTTGCTGAATTAGAGATCGGCACCCGTTTAATTATCTATAATATTTTGGAGTAAGATTATGTCTCTAAGCGTTGAAGCTAAGGCTCAGATCGTTTCCGACTTCGGTCGCGGCACTAACGACAGTGGTTCTACCGAAGTTCAGGTTGCTCTGCTGACTGCTCAAATTAACCATCTGCAAGGTCACTTTGCAGAGCACAAAAAAGATCACCACAGCCGTCGTGGTCTGCTGCGTATGGTTTCTCAGCGTCGTAAACTGCTGGACTACCTGAAGCGTAAAGATGTAGCACGTTACACCAGCCTGATCGAACGTCTGGGTCTGCGTCGCTAATCAAGCGAGTTTCAGTGTAAAGGGGCCAATAGGCCCCTTTATTCTAGGAAGCAAAGCCAAATCAGGGTACTGTATGGCTGCTGTTTCTACTGTTATTCTAAGAACATGAACTTCCGTTACAGATGTTTTCGCGCGGCTAATGAGAGACTTTATTGCCACTTTGTCAGGTAAATAAGGATTGTCATTAGTCGCGAGAATGTAGTGAGAAGCTCGGATATTTATCGGTGTGAACTGCTGTCATAACAGCTGCGCACCATACAAAAGGATATTACATTGCTTAATCCGACTATTCGTAAATTCCAATACGGCCAGCACACCGTTACGCTGGAAACCGGCATGATGGCTCGTCAGGCAACTGCCGCTGTTATGGTTAGCATGGACGACACCGCGGTATTCGTTACCGTTGTTGGCCAGAAAAAAGCCAAACCAGGTCAGAGCTTCTTCCCGCTGACGGTTAACTATCAGGAGCGTACTTACGCTGCTGGTCGTATCCCGGGTAGCTTCTTCCGTCGAGAAGGCCGTCCAAGCGAAGGCGAAACCCTGACTTCACGTCTGATTGACCGTCCGATTCGTCCTCTGTTCCCGGACTCCTTCCTGAATGAAGTTCAGGTTATCGCGACTGTGGTTTCCCTGAACCCACAAGTTAACCCTGACATCGTTGCGATGATCGGTGCGTCTGCTGCCCTGAGCCTGTCTGGTATTCCATTCAACGGCCCAATCGGTGCTGCACGCGTTGGTTACATCAACGACCAGTACGTTCTGAACCCAACCGCAGATGAGCTGAAAACAAGCCGTCTGGACCTGGTTGTTGCCGGTACTCAGGGCGCGGTTCTGATGGTTGAATCTGAAGCTGAAGTGCTGAGCGAAGATCAGATGCTGGGCGCGGTCGTATTCGGCCACGAACAACAACAAATCGTTATCGACAACATCAACTCACTGGTTGCTGAAGCCGGTAAGCCAAAATGGGACTGGCAGCCAGAAGTGGTTAACGCTGAGCTGCATGCCCGCGTTGCTGCACTGTCTGAATCCCGTCTGGGTGATGCGTATCTGATCACCGAGAAACAAGAGCGTTACAACCAGATCAACGCGATCAAGGCTGACGTTGTTCAGGCTCTGCAAGCTGAAGACGAATCCCTGGACGCTGGCGAAATCTCTGACATTCTGGGCAGCATCGAGAAGAACGTCGTGCGTAGCCGTGTGCTGCGTGGCGAACCGCGTATCGATGGCCGTGAAAAAGACATGATCCGTGGTCTGGACGTGCGTACTGGCGTTCTGCCACGTACCCATGGTTCTGCTCTGTTCACCCGTGGTGAAACTCAGGCGCTGGTAACTGCAACACTGGGTACTGCCCGTGATGCACAGAACCTGGATGAGCTGATGGGCGAGAAAACTGACAGCTTCCTGTTCCACTACAATTTCCCTCCATACTCTGTAGGTGAAACCGGGATGGTGGGTTCGCCAAAACGTCGTGAGATTGGCCATGGCCGTCTTGCTAAACGTGGCGTGCTGGCGATGATGCCAAAACCAGAAGACTTCCCGTACACCGTACGTGTGGTTTCTGAAATCACTGAATCTAACGGTTCATCTTCAATGGCTTCTGTTTGTGGCGCATCTCTGGCCCTGATGGATGCAGGCGTGCCGATTAAAGCCGCTGTTGCGGGTATCGCAATGGGTCTGGTTAAAGAAGGCGAAAGCTTTATCGTTCTGTCCGACATTCTGGGTGACGAAGATCACTTGGGCGACATGGACTTTAAAGTGGCCGGTAGCCGCGACGGTATCACCGCGCTGCAGATGGACATTAAAATCGAAGGTATCACCCGCGAAATCATGCAGGTGGCTCTGAACCAGGCTAAGGGTGCGCGTCTGCACATTCTGGGCGTGATGGAACAGGCTATCAGCACCCCACGTGGCGATATCTCTCAGTTTGCTCCACGCATCCACACCATCAAGATCAGCCCGGACAAAATCAAGGACGTGATCGGTAAAGGTGGTTCTGTGATCCGTGCGCTGACTGAAGAAACAGGCACCACGATCGAAATCGAAGATGACGGTACTGTGAAAATCGCAGCAACCGACGGCGAGAAAGCAAAATACGCTATCCGTCGTATCGAAGAGATCACTGCTGAAATCGAAGTTGGCCGTATCTATCAGGGTAAAGTGACCCGTATCGTAGACTTTGGCGCATTTGTTGCCATCGGCGGCGGTAAAGAAGGTCTGGTTCACATCTCTCAGATCGCTGACAAGCGTGTTGAGAAAGTGACTGATTACCTGCAGATGGGTCAGGAAGTGCCGGTTAAAGTTCTCGAAGTTGACCGTCAGGGTCGTGTGCGTCTGAGCATCAAAGAAGCTACCGCACCTTCTCAGGACGAAACAACTGAGCAACCTGCAGCAGAATAATCCGTAACAGAAGTTTTACAGCTCCTTTCCATCTGGAAGGGAGCTGTTCGTCTCACGGACGCAGGACGCGTTTGTGTTAAGCAAGCGGATGACAGGATGTTCATCCAATGTTTGTCTCCGGGAGTAGAAATGAAGCCTTTCTTGCGCTGGTGTTATGTTGCGACAGCACTTATGTTGGCAGGATGCAGCAACCATGATTGGCGTAAAAATGAAGTTCTGGCGATTCCGTTGCAGCCGACGTTGCAGCAGGAAGTCATCCTGGCACGCATGGAACAAATACTTGCCAGTCGGTCATTAACCGATGATGAGAGAGCACAGCTATTATATGAGCGCGGTGTGCTGTATGATAGTCTCGGGCTAAGAGCACTGGCGCGAAATGATTTTTCACAAGCGCTGTCTATTCGTCCTGATATGCCAGAAGTTTTTAACTACCTGGGGATTTACCTAACGCAGGCAGGCAATTTCGATGCTGCCTATGAAGCGTTTGATTCTGTACTAGAGCTTGATCCAACTTACAACTACGCGCGTTTGAACCGAGGTATCGCCCTGTATTACGGTGGCCGATTCTCGTTAGCGCAGGATGATCTGCAGGCGTTTTATCGAGACGATCCAAATGATCCCTTCCGTTCGTTATGGCTTTATCTTGCGGAGCGAGAAATCAATCCGAAGAATGCCGACGTAGCGCTGCAACAGCGTTATGACAAAGCGGACAGAGGGCAATGGGGATGGAATATCGTCGAATTCTACCTGGGCAAAATCAGCGAATCTACGCTGATGGAACGCCTCAAGGCAGAAGCAACGGATAACACTTCGCTCGCTGAGCATCTCAGTGAAACTGACTTCTATTTAGGTAAGCATTACCTAAGTCTGGGGGACAAGAACAGCGCTGCGGCACTGTTCAAACTGACGGTAGCTAACAACGTTCATAACTTTGTTGAGCACCGCTATGCATTGTTGGAATTGGCGCTTTTGGGCCATGAGCAAGACGACCTATCAGAATCGGACCAGCAATAGCTGACGACACCAATCAGCCTGATTAATCATGGTTTTTACCATTTTTAAGCGCCTTAACGGGCGAGGGTTGCTTTGTTCGTTTTATAATCTAATTTGAGCCGGTTCACACTTTTCAATGAAAATGACTGAAAATTTTCTCGACGAGTTATGTAGACTGGCTGCCATTATTAATGAGGCACGTGTACATGACTACTGAGCTTGAAACCTCTTTTGCTGACCTGGGGCTGTCTGCTCCGATCATTTCTGCCCTGACTGATTTGGGCTACGAAAAACCTTCACCAATCCAGGCTGAGTGTATTCCTCACCTGTTAAATGGCCGCGACGTTCTGGGTATGGCTCAGACTGGTTCCGGTAAAACAGCTGCATTCTCCTTACCGCTGCTGCACAACATTGATGCTTCACTGAAAGCACCACAAATTCTTGTTCTGGCACCGACCCGCGAACTGGCGGTTCAGGTTGCTGAAGCAATGACTGATTTCTCTAAACACATGCATGGCGTGAATGTGGTTGCCCTTTACGGCGGCCAGCGCTATGACGTCCAGTTGCGCGCACTGCGTCAGGGACCACAAGTTGTTGTGGGTACACCGGGCCGTCTGCTGGACCACCTGAAACGCGGCACCCTGAACCTCTCTAACCTGAGCGGTCTGGTGCTGGACGAAGCCGATGAAATGCTGCGTATGGGCTTCATCGAAGACGTCGAAACTATCATGGCGCAGATCCCGGCTGAACATCAGACCGCGTTGTTCTCTGCAACCATGCCAGAAGCTATCCGTCGCATTACCCGTCGCTTCATGAAAGAGCCTCAGGAAGTGCGCATCCAGTCAAGCGTGACAACCCGTCCTGACATCAGCCAGAGCTACTGGTCTGTGTACGGCCTGCGTAAAAACGAAGCACTGGTACGTTTCCTGGAAGCAGAAGATTTTGATGCGGCGATTATCTTCGTTCGTACCAAAAACGCGACCCTGGAAGTGGCTGAAGCCCTGGAACGTAGCGGCTACAGCAGCGCTGCACTGAACGGTGACATGAACCAGGCGCTGCGTGAGCAGACTCTGGAACGTCTGAAAGATGGCCGTCTGGACATTCTGATCGCAACCGACGTGGCAGCACGTGGTCTTGACGTAGAACGTATCAGCCTGGTTGTTAACTACGACATTCCGATGGACTCAGAATCTTACGTTCACCGTATCGGTCGTACCGGTCGTGCTGGCCGTGCAGGTCGCGCATTACTGTTCGTTGAGAACCGTGAACGTCGTCTGCTGCGTAACATTGAACGCACCATGAAGCTGACCATTCCGGAAGTTGAAATCCCAACTGCAGAAGTTCTGGGCGAACGTCGTCTGGCTAAGTTTGCAGCGAAAGTTCAGCAACAACTGGAAAGCAGCGATCTGGATCAGTACCGTGCGCTGCTGGCGAAACTGCAACCTGCAGAAGAGCTCGACGTGGAAACACTGGCTGCGGCACTGCTGAAAATGGCACAGGGCGAACGTCCTCTGATCGTTGCAGCGGATCCGGTCTTCAAAAGCCGTCCACCACGTCGTGAATTTGAAGACCGTGGCGACCGCGGTGATCGTGGCGATCGTCGTGACCGTCCGGCTCGCAGCAATGACCGTCCTGCACGTGATGGCGACAGCCCACGTCGTGAGCGTCGTGACGCTGGCGAAATGGAACTGTATCGCATCGAAGTGGGTCGTGATGATGGTGTTGAAGTTCGTCACATCGTTGGCGCTATCGCTAACGAAGGCGACATCAGCAGCCGTTACATCGGTAACATCAAGCTGTTCGGTACGCACTCTACTATCGAACTGCCGAAAGGTATGCCGGGCGAGATCCTGTCTCACTTCACCCGTACGCGTATCCTGAACAAACCGATGAACATGCAGCTGATCGGTGATGCGGTGCCACAAGCTCCACGTCGTGATCGTCCGGCCGGTGCTGGCGGTGAGCGTCGTGGTAACGGTGCTCCGCGTCCATTCAACGGTGAACGTCGTGAAGGTGGCCGTGGTAACGGTGCTCCACGTTCTTTCAGCGGTGATCGTCGTGAAGGTTCTTCAGCTGCTGGCGACCGTCGTCCGCCAAGCCGCGCACCACGTCGTACTTCTGACGCATAATCTGCATTCAGTTCGCTGAACGTCAGATAATAAAAAACCAGCCTTCACCGGCTGGTTTTTTTTCGTCCTGAATTCAGGAAAGCGATTAGCTGATGCGCTGTTCTTTGACCAGTTCACCCTGCAACTGCGAAACGATTTCAAAGGAATGCAGACGTGCCTGATGATCAAAAATCTGGCCGTTGATCATCAGTTCATCGGCTTCGGTTTCGCGCAGAATGTTTTGCAGACCCTGACGCACCGTCTCCTGATTACCGACCACCGACATGCGCAACGCATTATCCACACCAAAGCGTTCCTGAGCTGACCACAAGCTTTCGATGTTATCGACCGGTGCAGGCAGTTTGCCCGGCATTCCGCGACGCAGATTAATGAACTGCTGCTGGTTGGAGGTAAACATGCGGCGCGCTTCTTCATCTGTATCCGCGGCGATAGCATTGATACAGACCATCGCATGCGGTTTCTCAAGCTGTGCTGAAGGCTGGAATTTGCTGCGATAAATCGCCAGTGCCTGATAAAGCATGTCCGGCGCGAAGTGCGAGGCGAAGGCAAACGGCAACCCAAGCGCCGCCGCCAGCTGGGCGCTGTACAGGCTTGAACCCAGTAACCATATTGGCACATGTAAACCTTGTCCCGGCACCGCCTGAACGGCCTGCTGCGGCTGAACGTCGCCGAAATACAGCTGCAATTCCTGTACATCCTGCGGGAAATTATCGACCTCACCGGAAAGATGGCGGCGCAGTGCAATCATCGTACGCTGATCGGTGCCCGGCGCGCGGCCCAGCCCCAGATCCACACGGTTCGGATACAGCGTGGCGAGCGTGCCGAACTGTTCAGCAATCACCAGCGGTGAGTGGTTGGGCAGCATCACGCCGCCGGAACCGACGCGGATGGTTTTCGTGCCGCCCGCAATATAGCCCAGCAGCACGGAAGTGGCCGCGCTGGCAATGCCGGTCATGTTGTGATGCTCAGCCATCCAGTAACGTTGATAGCCCCATTTTTCCGCGTTCTGCGCCAGTTCCAGTGAACACTGGAAGGCGCGGGCAGGATCGGCACCTTGCGGAACGGGAGCCAGGTCGAGCACGGAAAGGGGAACGGTATTTTTATCAGACATAATCGCGGCTCACTCTTGATGGAGGTGAGGGGAGAAGCATTCACTCCGCTCATAATTAGAACGAGTATTACCCAATAATGGCGTATTGAATACGGCATTTGTGCCCTTACATGCCGTTTAAACATCCTAAAAACAGATTGAAATAACTTAAACTATCATTTCGGCCAATATGTTGTTTTGTGTTAAAAACTCTCTGTTCACCCCGTTATTATTGAATCTGGCGAACAAAAAGGATGTCGCACCGATGAGTAAACGAATTTTACTGACCCTGCTGCTGGTTGCAGTCGCGGTTTCTCTGGCGGTGCTGTTTCGTGCGCACAATCAGGATCTGTTGTTACAGGGCGAAGTTGACGCGCCGGAAGTGATTGTGGCGTCGAAAGCCAAAGGCCGTGTGATTGAACGCCATGTGGAGCGCGGCGACGATGTTAAAGCCGGACAGCTGTTGATCACCCTCGACAGCCCTGAGCTGATGGCGCAGTTACGCGCCGCCGAAGCTGCCCGCGATCAGGCAAAAGCTCAGCTTGATCTCTCCGTTAACGGCACCCGCGAAGAAAGTATCCGTAACCTGAAGGCGACGCTGGCGCAGTCTCAGGCGGAATACATCAATGCCCGTGACCTCTACAACCGTAACGCCAAAGTGGCCGCGAAAGGGTTTATTTCGGCTTCTGATTTAGAAGATTCCCGCCGTGCCCGTGACAGTGCCTATCAGCAGGTATTAGTCGCCAAAGCCAATCTGGACGAAGGCGTGAACGGCGACCGTGTCGAACAGCGCGAAAGCTATGCCGCGCAGTTGCGGCAGGCGGAAGAAGATCTGCTGGAAGTGAAAGCGCAAACCGATGATTTACAGGTCAAAGCGCCGGTTGATGGCGAGGTCGGGCCGATCCCGGTAGAAGTGGGCGAGCTGCAAAGCGCTTCCAGCCCGTTGCTGACCTTAGTCCGTCTGCCGGATGCCTATTTCGTGTTTAACCTGCGTGAAGATATTCTGGCAGGCGTGCGCAAGGGCGACAAAGTGCAGATGCGCGTTCCCGCGCTGAATAACCAGATGATTGAAGCTGAAGTGCGCTACATTGCGCCGCTTGGTGATTACGCCACCAAACGTGCCACGCGCGCGACCGGTGACTTCGATTTGAAAACCTTTGAAGTGCGTCTGTATCCCGCGAAGCCTGTGCCCGGCCTGCGTCAGGGCATGAGCGCGTTATGGCAATGGAAGGCGAAGTGAAGCCGGTTAAAGCGCCGCGCAGCGAAAGGATAAAAGCCGCATGGCGCTGTTTCAGTCGTGCTTTTACCCGCGAGACCCGACATGCTTTCCGCAAGCCGGTGATCCACTGGCTGTGCTGGATTTTTCCTTTGCTGTTGTTCGGCCTGATCAGCAGTAACTTCTCTGAAGGCACCTTGCTGGATTTGCCGGTCTCGGTGGTGGATAACGATCACAGCTCGCTGTCGAAAACGCTGACCCGCAAACTGGATGCCGGATCACACGCGCATGTGCAGGCCTTTGCGGGCGGATTACCGGAGGCGGAATACCGTCTGCGTACCGCGCAGGATTACGCCCTGTTGTATATTCCTGATGATTTTGAAGCGGACGTGCTGGCGGGAAAACAACCCAGCGCCGTGCTCTATTACAACGCCTTATTTTACGGTGCCGGCCTGTATTCCACTCAGGATTTCAGCGGGCTGATCACCGAACTTAACACCAGCTACCGTTCTATAATAGCGACGAAAATTGGCAAAACGCTGCCGTCGCTGGCCAGCGTCGACGTCTCTTACGGCAGCCTGTTCAATGCCAGCGGCAGTTACATTTATTATCAGCAATTTGCGGCGACCATCCATCTGCTGCAACTGTTCACCGTGACCTGCATGATTTACGTGATGGCGCGCAGTCAGGCGTTACTCAGTGCGCCGTCTTTCACCCTGGCGCTGCTCGGCAAACTCGCCCCCTACACCTTGTGTTTCACTACCTTACTGATGGTAGAAATCGCCATGCTGGTGGGCTTTTTCGATGCGCGAGTCAGCGGTAATCCGTTGTATATGCTGGTGATTGGTTTCTTCTATGTCATCGCCGCGCAAAGTCTCGGTTTACTGCTGTTCACTTTCACCAAAACCACCATCACGGCATACACCATGATGGGGATTTTCGTCAGTATCGCGCTGACGTTTTCCGGCATGGCGATCCCGGTCTTGTCGATGCCGCTGCCTGCGCGGATTATTTCCGGTATCGAACCGCTGAGTTACGCGCTGGCCGCCATGTTTGACGTCTTCCTGCGCGAAGTCTCGGTGCGCGGCATACTGATGGTGTGCTGCATACTGCTGATCTATCCGTTACTGACCAGCCTGCTGGTGCGCAAGCGCCTGTATATGCGGATGAAACAACAGGAGCCAGGCCAATGACCGGTCGCGAGTGGTGTAAAACCTGGTGGAAAACGTTCAGCAAAGTGCTGACCGGATTGCTCGATAAGCCGATGTGGATGATGCTGCTGCTTTCGCTGTGCGTGATGAGTCTGGTGTATGCCAACCGCACGGTATGGGATTTGCCGGTGGCCGTGATCGACCAGGATCACAGCACGGCCAGCCGTATGCTGGCGCGCCAGCTCGATGCGGGATCGAAAATCGCCACGGTGGCTTATGACAATCTGGCTGAGGCGGAACACGATCTGGCGCTGCGGAAACTGTTTGCGGTGATCATCATGCCGGTCGATCTGGAGAAGAAGATCCTCGCCGGGCAAAACATCGTGATCCCGGTGTATGGCGATGCCACCAACCGGCTGGCGAACGGCCAGATCCAGCAGGACGTGCTGTCGGCGTATCAGTCGATCCTCACGCAGTACAACACCGATCTGCTGCTCAGCAACGGTTTCAGCGAGCGACAGGCCAGCGTGGTGCTTTCACCGATCCTCGGCCAGTCTCTTGATGTGTTTAACCCCGGCATCAGCTTTGCGGCGATTATTTTCCCCGGCTTGCTGGTGATGTTATTGCAGCACTCCTTGCTGATCGCCAGCGTACGCGTCAGCATTGTGCTCAACAGCGGCCCGTCTGGGAAACCGGCGATCCCGGCGTTTCTGGGCGGCATTTCGGCGCTGATCCCGGTCTGGCTGTTTCTGTCGATCGTCTTATTTGTGCTGTGGCCTTGGGTGCTGGGCTACCGGCAGACCGCCAGTATTCCGGAGATCCTGCTGCTGACCTTCCCGTTCCTGCTGGCGGTGCTGGGGCTTGGAAAGCTGGTGACAGAATGTCTGCGCAGCGTGGAGCTGATCTACCTGACGCTGGCGTTTCTGACCACGCCGGTGTTCTACATTTCCGGCACCATCTGGCCGTTACAGGCGATGCCTGCGTGGGTCAGGGCGATCTCTTCGATGCTGCCTTCAACGTGGGCGACCAAGGCGATTGCTGGCGTGAATCAGATGGGATTGCCGTTCAAAGACGTCGGCGGCGACATTCTGATGCTGCTGATCCTTTGTGGCTTTTACACCTTTATTGGCATTGCGGTGGGCATGCTGCGCGATGGCGTCCGGTTGCGGGCGATGTTCAGGCCGAAACCTCCGCACGCATAAAAAAAGGGAGATGACCGCCAGGCCATCTCCCTTTTTCATGTTGTCTGCGTGCGCTTACTGACGTAATTCCAGCCCGGCCACACGCTGCCAGTAGCCGTTACAGTCGGCTTTATCGGTGAGGGTCAGAGGCTGTAAACCGCGTTCGTTGTTGCGGAAGGCTTCCAGTGTGGCGAGCGTGTCCGGGGTTTCCGGCGACAGACGCACGATATCCACCAGCCCCTGCATCGACGTCAGTTCATTGCCGAGGTTATAGCAATAACCGCTCTGGGTCTGAATGCCGTTAAGCACAAACACCTGCTGATTTTCCTGTGACAGCATTTTCCGGCCCTGCGGATAATGGATGCAGCAGGTTTCGCATTCATCCTTCGCCCGGTTTTCAGAACGTGCGGTAAAACAGCGCGCCGAATAGGCCAGCGGCAGATGGCCGTATGACAATACTTCCACTTCAAACTTATCGCGGATGCCCAGATCCTGACACTGGTTCAGCAGATTCACCAGCCAGTCGCGGGAAAGCTCGACCGGCATACACCAGCGCACCATGCCTTGTTTATGCAGCAATTTCAGCGTGACCGCGTTATAGCAGTTCAGCGCATGGCCGACGACAAACGGCAGG
Organism: Rahnella sp. BIGb0236; assembly: GCF_004364755.1. Classification (NCBI taxonomy): domain Bacteria; kingdom Pseudomonadati; phylum Pseudomonadota; class Gammaproteobacteria; order Enterobacterales; family Yersiniaceae; genus Rahnella; species Rahnella sp. BIGb0236. The sequence continues at coordinate 211,342 of NZ_SOAO01000006.1, read as the reverse complement.
TTACGTTCCGCCGCCATGTTCACCGCGCCGAAATCATTGGCTTCCAGCAAAAACTCGCCGTTTTCCACATAACGTTTCAGTTCGTTGAGTTCGGACGGTGCCTGCAACAATGCCAGCGTGGAAATGACCACCTGCTTGCCGGTCGTGGCCAGCTGGCGGGCGATCTCCAGCCAGTCATTCACCTTCATCTCACGGCGTTTGCTGCACACATTTTCGCCGAGATAAATCACATCCGCGCTGCTGGCGGCGGCGGCCTGATAAAAGTCTTCAACCTGCGCTTTCGGCCAGTAATACAGGATGGCACCCAAAGAATATTTCATCATCGTCTCTTTATTACTGCCACTTGCGGTGATAAGCACCGAGCGTCGTTTGTGTGCCCTCAGACATGGCACCCAGCGTCTTCATCCAGGCTTCATCGGTTTTGAAGTGCTGCGGATCGGCCATACAGCGGTCAATCGCCGCACGCCAGACGCGCGCCACCTGGCTGACATAGGCCGGGCTGCGCTGACGCCCTTCAATTTTCACCGAGGCAATATTGGCGGCAAACAACTCCGGTAATAATTCCAGCGTATTCAGGCTGGTCGGCTCTTCCAGCGCATGGTATTTCGCGCCATCCACCAGATAACGGCCTTTACACAGCGTCGGATAACCGGCGTTTTCGCCTTCGTCATAACGGTCGATCAGCACATCATTCAGGCGTGATTCCATGCCCTGTGCGGTTTGCTGCCAGCGCACGAACCGTGCCGGTGAACAGGCACCGACGGTATTCGGTGATTCGCCGGTCAGATAGGACGACAGATAACAGCGACCTTCGGCCATAATGCACAGGCTGCCGAAGGCGAACACTTCCAGCGGCACCACGGTGGTACGGGAAAGCTGACGCACCTGATGCATGGAAAGCACGCGCGGCAACACCACGCGGGCGACATCAAAGTTACGTTTATAGAAACGGATCGCCTCATCGTTAGTGGCAGACGCCTGCACCGACACATGGCGCTCAACGTGGGGATATTTATTCGCGGCATAATCAAGCATCGCCAGATCCGCCAGAATCAGGGCATCTGCGCCGAGCTGCGCGGCCATATCAATGGCGCGTTCCCAGCGCTGATAACCGTCGGGGTGCGCAAACGTATTAATGGCGATATGCAGTTTGCGGCGGTGACGGTGGACGTAACTGGCGGCTTCCTGCAGCTTTTTCTCCGTGAAATTCAGACCGGCGAAATGGCGGGCGTTGGTGTCATCTTTCAGACCGATATAAACCGCATCCGCGCCATTGTCGATCGCCGCTTTCAGCGCAGGTAAATTCCCTGCCGGGCAAAGTAGCTCCATTCTCGTTCCTTACTGCAACCGGCCAGCCAGAGCTGAAGGGTTGGGGGTGATGAAAAGCCAGTTGCCGACGTCATTCATTCATCAGTCAGGGCTTTGATTGGCGAACTATTTTAGAGAAGCTATGGATGCAATATTTTGATTTGAGGCAGTTTCTGCGGCGTTGAAAGGCATACCATTGTCGGGGAGGTTGTACGTGGCGTTTTTCTGTTGCAGTATTTATTGATGTAGACCGCTGAACAATACCGACGTTATGGCAAAATAGGCCGTATAACTGCCTTAAAACTTGCCGAAAAGTTACCGAAAGGAGTAGTGCCAGTGTTGCAAAAACTACGTGCACGTATGGTCCGTCAGGGGCCATCCCTGTTGAGTGTGCCCTTGAAATTCACGCCGTTTGCGTTGCAGCGACAGGTTTTGCAACAGGTGCTGAGCTGGCAGCTTCGTCAGGCGCTGGCGGATGGTGAACTGGATTTCCTCGAGGACCGCTGGTTAAAAATTGAAGTCAGCGATCTGAATCTGAGCTGGCTGATGTCAGTGGAAGAAGGCAAGCTGGTGATCGCCGAACAGGGCGACGCCGATGTCAGTTTCAGCGGCACGGCGAATGATCTGATCCTGATCGCCGCCCGTAAAGAAGACCCGGATACGCTGTTCTTCCAGCGCCGTCTGCACATTGAAGGCGACACTGAGCTGGGTCTGTATGTGAAAAACCTGATGGATTCTATCGATCTCGATACCATGCCGCTGTTGTTGAAAAACGGTCTGCTGCGTCTGGCCGATTTCGTCGAAGCGGGACTGCAAGAGGACCGCGAGCCGCAAGCTCCGGTAGCTGAGCCATGTTAATCCGTACTGAAATTCCGGTCGATGCCGCGGGCATAGACCGCCTGTTGCGTGCCTCATTCCCCACCGGCGCAGAAGCCGATCTGGTGCAGGAATTACGCGAAGATGGCCTGCTGACGCTGGGCGTGGTTGCCACGGATGATGAAGGCGGCGTGGTCGGTTATGTGGCGTTTTGTCCGGTGGACATTCAGGGCGAAGACCGCAACTGGGTGGCGCTGGCGCCGCTGGCGGTGGAACAATCCCTGCGCGGTCAGGGGCTGGGCGAAAAACTGGTGTATGAAGGGTTAGATTCCCTGAATGAATTCGGTTACGCCGCTGTCGTGGTGCTTGGCGACCCTGCGTATTACAACCGTTTCGGTTTCAAACCTGCTGCCGCTCACGGCCTGCGCTGCCGCTGGATCGGCACCGAAGCCGCTTTCCAGCTGTTTACCCTGTCGGACGATGCACTGACTGACGCCAGCGGTGAAGTGGTCTTTCCGTCAGCGTTCAATCGTTTCTGAATCTTTTCAGAGACAGCAAAGGCCGGATCCCCGGCCTTTTTCATTTTCCGTCTTCCGTCAATCCCAGATAGTTTTCCAGACATGCCGGTGCGTTGCGGACCAGCAATTCTTTCTGCGCCTTACTCAGCTTTTTAACTTTCAGCTCCAGTCTGGACGCCAGCGAACGGTCACCGGCCTGGCAATGGAACGCCAGCTGCAATTCCCCTTTTCCGCGCAATGCCTTCGCGCCTTTTCCGCACTGATGCTGGCCGAGACGCCGTGTTACGTCGGTGGTGATGCCGGTATAAAGCATACCGGTCGGGGTTCTCAGCATATATAAAAACCAGTGAGCGGTGGCGGACATAAGCGCGGGTACCGGAAAGAAAAGGTTATGTAAGTTTACCCGAAAGGCACAACAGAGTGAGGCAAAACATTGGCATACAGCGTTAAACTGTCAGAAATGACAATAAGGACCGGCGATGAATAACCCTGATGACCTGAAACATATCCTGACGTTTCTAAAAAAAAATCATGTGCTGGCGCTGTGTGCCGCCGCTGACGGTGAGATGTGGAGCGCCAATTGTTTTTACGTCACCGACGCAGACCGCATGATGTTGTATTTCATGACCGAGCTGAAAACCCTGCACGGCACGCTGATGTCCCGCTCACCACAGATTGTCGGCACCATTGCGCCGCACCCGAAAACCATCGCGCTGATCAAAGGCATTCAGTACCGCGGTGAAGCCACCGTGCTGGCGGGGGAAGAAGAACGTCATGCCCGCCATCTATACTGCAAACATTTTCCGGTCGCCTTCGCCATGAAAGCACCGGTCTGGGCGCTGAAACTCCGTCACATCAAAATGACCGATAACGCGCTGGGATTTGGCAAGAAACTGCTGTGGGATCGGGAAGGGGAATAGCCCCTCTGCGCGGAGAGGGGCGTCGGGACTACGCGGCCAGAATCCTCAGGGATTCGCGGTTAAACGCAGGCAGATCGTCCGGTGTGCGGCTGGTGACCAGCGTATCCTGATCGACCACCACTTCTTTATCGTAAAACTCGGCACCGGCATTTTTCACATCCACCACCACCGGTTTCACCGTGGTGAGTTTACGGCCGCGCACGACATCGGCGTTGATCAGCAACTGCGGGCCGTGGCAGATGGCAAATATAGGTTTGCCGCTTTCGGCGAACGCCCGGGTGAATGCGACAAAACGGTCGTCGCCGCGCAGGGTATCCGGCGAATGTCCGCCCGGCAGCAACAGGGCGTCAAAGTCTGACACTTTCACTTCATCGATCGATTTATCAATGGTGACGGACGCTTTGCCCTGTTTCCCTTTGACGACGTTACCCGCTTTGTTCTCGATAGTGACGATCTGATGCCCCGCCTTGCGGTAAGCCTCGGCGGGCGAGGTGAATTCTGCATCTTCAAATTCATCAGTGATGAGTACCGCTATTTTCTTGCTCATGGTTCCTCCTGCTGAGAATGTGTTTTTCATCATGCACTCTTAAGCCTAGGACTCCGCCGTGGTCAGATCAAACTGGATTCGTCCGAGTTCGGGCAGGTAACAGGAACTGTCTTATAGCGTGATATTCACATTCGGGTAACACTTCAATTCTCTGCGATTGTGTGCCGTTATTTAAAAGGAAGTGATATGGCAAAAGTTCTTCTGCTGGGCGGAAGTGGTCTGATTGGGCGCGAGCTTTTACGCCTGTTACAGCTTGATCCGCGGGTCAGCCGCATTGTGGCACCGAGCCGCCATCCGCTGCCGCCGGGCAATAAATTAATCAACCCGCTGGGCAATAATCTGACGTCGCTGGTGGTGGCGCTGGATGAACCTGTCGATTTGCTGTTCTGCTGTCTGGGTACCACGCGTAAACAGGCGGGCAGTGCGCAGGCCTTCCGGGCGGTGGATTACGATCTGGTGGTCGACTGCGCCAAGGCCGCGCGGGAGCTGGGTGCGCGCCATTGTCTGGCGGTCAGTGCGCACGGCGCGGATGCACGCTCGCGTTTTCTGTATAACCGTACCAAAGGCGAAATGGAACTGGCGCTGATGCAGCAGGGATGGCCGTTGCTGACGCTGGTCCGTCCCTCATTGCTGGTGGGCAAACGTCATCCGCCGCGCCTGCTCGAGCAACTCAGCGCGCCGTTATTTAAAATGCTGCCGGGTAAATGGAAAGCCATCGATTCAGACATTGTGGCGAAAGCCTTGCAGGAGCAGGCATTTAACGCCGGTCTGGGCGGCATTACCGTGCTGGAATCCGATCAGATTGCGGCCAGTATCGAAGATCTTTAATTCGCGGGATCCGCTCAGCCGGATCCGTGTGATAAGGTATCAGGCAAAAAACGCGAATTTTCTGCCTGTCGGTCCTCACAAATACTTTTCCGCAAACACGGCCAGATCCCTGAAGTCCGGCATCCTTTCTTTCAGCGTGTCATGATCCCAGTCCCACCACTGACTTTTCTCGATCCGGGCGATCATCGTGTCGTCAAAGCGCATGCCGATCTTTTTGGCGGCGACACCGGCGACGATGGCATACGGCTCGACGTCTTTGGTCACCACCGCTGAGGTGCCGATCACTGCGCCATTGCCGACGCTGACGCCGGGCATCAGCACCGCGTTATGGCCAATCCACACATCATTTCCCACCGTGACGTGATGCTCACGCCGCCAGTTGAAGAAATCCTGATCGTCCTCCCCCAGTCCGTAGGCTGAACTGCGATAAGTAAAATGGTGCTGCGCCACACGCTGATAAGTCGGATGATTGCCGGGATTGATCCGCACATACGTGGCGATCGATACAAATTTGCCGATCGTGGCATAGAAGATCTGATTGTTTCCGGCGGTGTAAGAGTAATCGCCGATCTGCGTCTCTTCGATGATCGCGTTATCGGCAATATGCACGTACTGTCCGAGTTGCGAGCGGTTCAGTTCCACCTGCTGACCGATTTTAGCCCGTGCATAATCCTGATCATCTGCCGGTGAAAACGGAGAAATAATGTCGCTCATAATATCCTTCATGATGAAGTAACGGGATAAATGTAGGCATTCACCGGCAGCGAAAGGATCGCCAGTAAATGCTGTAACGTTTCCTGCAATGCGCCGTCGTTGTTCAGCAGATGACAGCCGGCAGGCAGCGCACTGGCGTACTCTCTGGCGCGCTGAAGACGGCCGGCAACCTGCGCCGCGTCTTCGCGTCCGCGCCGGGTCAGACGTTCCGCCAGCACGATTTCAGACACCTGCAGACACACCGGCACGAGCCGCTGACCATAACGCTGACGGGCTTTTTCCAGATGCGCCCGCGAGCCGTTGATCACCACGTGACAGCCCAGTTGCATCCAGTGGTCGATTTCAATGCCGACGCCGTACCGGCACTGGTGCGCATGCCAGTCCAGCGCGAACAATCCCTGCCGGTGACGCTGAATAAATTCGGCTTCGCTCAGGGCAATATGATTTTCAGAACCGGCATCGGCAGGGCGGGTGATATAACGATGCGCCACCGCGACATGGGCCGGTAAATGCTGGCGCAGGGCGTCGAGCAGACTGTCCTTTCCCGATCCCGAAGCGCCCATCAGATAAAGTAAACGACTCATTTTATCTCCTTACTGAGTAAGAATACGGCCAGCTCCCACCCCTTGGGGTATTAATGGCACCTGAGTGATTTGCTAAACCCCCTCCCGGCCTCCCCCTTCGCAGGGGGAGGAGCAGAAACTCAGGCACGGTTGCTGAGCCAGAATCTGGCCAGCTCCCTCCCCTGCGAAGGGGAGGGTTGGGGTGGGGTATTAATGGCATCTGAGTGGTTTGCAACCCCCTCCCGGCGCAAAACTCTCCTCCCCTCAGAACACCTGAATGCCCTGACGCCAGACGTTTTGCACGTAGTGATGTTCGCCATGCGCCCGCGCCAGCACCAGATCCGCGCGTTTGCCTTCGGCAATTTCTCCGCGATCCTGCAACCCGAGCGCGTTAGCCGGATTGCGCGTCACCAGCTTCACCGCCTGCGGCAGGCTGAATGCGTTGTTGTCATCGGTGGCAATGCGGAACACCGCGTCGAGCAGGCTGGCGGGGTAATAATCGGAAGAGAGAATATCCAGCAGCCCCAGAGACGCCAGATGGTGCGCCGCGACGTTGCCGGAATGCGAGCCGCCGCGCACGATATTGGGTGCGCCCATCAGCACCTGCAAACCGTTGGCGTGAGAGGCGCGCGCGGCTTCTTCCGTTGTCGGGAATTCGGCGATCACGCTGCCGAGCGCCAGGGATTCTTCGACGTGCGCGGCGGTGGCATCGTCATGGCTGGCCAGCGAAATATGGCGCTCGCGGCAGCGGGCGGCAATCGCTTCACGGTTTGGCTGCGCCCAGCGGCGCGACAGGGCGATTTGCTCTTCCTGATAGTCGTCCATCTGTTCGTCGTTGAGGTTGTACTTGCCCTGATAATATTCGCGGTACTTCTGCGGCGTGGCGAACTGGCGCTGACCCGGCGAGTGATCCATCAGCGACACCAGGGATAAAACCGGCGTATCCATCAGCTTCTCAAACAGCGGCAACGTGGTCTCATGCGGCAGCTCGCAGCGCAGATGCAGACGGTGCTCGGCGCGGTTCAGCCCGGCGTTCTGGCTGTTCACAATCGCGTCGATCATCTTTTGCAGATTTTCCAGACGATGGCCGCCGTCGCGCACGTCACCGACCGCCACGGCGTCCAGCACCGTGGTGATGCCGCTGGCGACCATCAGCGCATCGTGGCTGCTCATGGCGGAATGTGCAGGCCAGTCCACTTTCGGGCGGGGGGTGAAAAATTTATCCAGATTGTCGGTGTGCAGCTCAATTAAACCCGGCAATAACCAGCCGCCCTGCGCATCCAGCGCCTGTGGCAACTGACTGCGGCTGTCAGCGAAGGCGCTGATCACGCCGTTTTGCATCTCCAGCGACCCTTCAACCACCTGATCGTCGAGCACCAGTTTTACGTTATTAATGATCATGCGGACATCTCCGGCGCGGTTTCAGGGCTCATTTCATACAAACGATCGGCAACGCGTTCGCGGACATCTTCATCATGAAAAATCCCGACCACCGCCGCACCGCGCGCTTTGGCCTGTTCAATCAGCGTCACCACCGCCGCGCGATTGGTGGCATCCAGCGAGGCGGTCGGCTCATCGAGCAACAGCACCGGGTAATCCACCACAAAGCCTCGTGCGATATTCACGCGCTGCTGTTCGCCGCCGGAGAACGTCGACGGGGCAAGATGCCACAGACGTTCCGGCACGTTCAGATGGCGCAGCAGGGCGCTGGCGCGGGCTTCGCTCTGCGCTTTATCCACGCCCAGTTCCAGCAGCGGCTGCATCACCAGATTCAGGGCGCTGATACGCGGGATCACCCGCAGAAACTGGCTGACCCAGCCGACCGTATGTCGGCGCACCGCCAGAATCTCACGCGCTTCGGCGCTGACCATATCGATCTGCTGTCCCTGATGTTCCACCCAGATCTTGCCGCTGTCCGGCAGATAATTGCCGTACAGAGAGCGCAATAACGTGGATTTCCCGCTGCCGGAATGGCCGTGCAACACCACGCATTCCCCGGCACTGACCGTCAGACTGGCGTTGCTGAACACCGGCAATCTGGCGCTGTTCTGGTTATGCAGGACAAAGGTTTTACTGAGATTTTCGACCCTGAGCTTCGTCGTCATTTTGATCACTCATTGTATAAAAGGGTTAGGAAAGGACAGAGGAGACTAAAAGCTGCGTATACGGATGATGGGGATCGTCGAGCACGCGGTCGGTTAATCCACTTTCCACCACCTGACCTTGTTTCATCACCAGCAAACGGTGCGCCAGCAGGCGGGCGACGCCCAGATCATGGGTGACAATCACCACCGCCAGCTGCATTTCCACCACCAGCGTGCGCAGTAAATCCAGCAGACGCGCCTGCACGGACACGTCCAGCCCGCCGGTCGGTTCATCCATAAACACCAGCCGCGGATGCGTCACCAGATTGCGGGCGATTTGCAGACGTTGCTGCATCCCGCCGGAAAACGTAGTCGGCAGGTCATCAATGCGGGAAACCGGAATTTCGACATCTTCCAGCCACTGACCGGCTTTTTTGCGGATATCGCCGTAATGACGTTCACCGACCGCCATCAGACGCTCACCGATATTGCCCCCGGCCGAAACCTGGCGGCGTAAACCGTCCATCGGATGCTGATGCACCACGCCCCAGTCGGTGCGCAGCAAACGGCGGCGGTCACTTTCGGCCATGTCATACAACGACTGCGCGGGTGTCTGACCGTTGTTGTAAATCACATTGCCAAGCTGCGGCGCGAGGCGGGCGGAAATAGACTGCAACAGCGTGGTTTTGCCCGAGCCGGATTCGCCGACAATGCCCAGCACTTCGCCGGGATACAGACTGAACGACACATCGCTGAAACCTTTGCCCGGCGCATAAAGATGGGTCAGGTTATTCACCGACAGCAGGGGTTCAGCGGCCAGATTTAACGGAGTGTTCATCAGCGGTTACCCTCGTTGGAAGCCTGTTGCTCAAGCTGCTGAGCGCAAAAATCGGTGTCGGAGCACACGAACATGCGGTTGCCCTGATCATCGAGCACCACTTCATCGAGATAGCTGTGGTGTGAACCGCAGAGCGCGCAGGGTTCATCCCATTGCTGGACGGTGAAAGGATGATCGTCGAAATCCAGACTTTCGACTTTGGTGAACGGCGGCAGGGCGTAAATACGTTTTTCACGTCCGGCACCGAACAGCTGTAACGCGGGCATCATGTTCATTTTCGGGTTATCAAATTTCGGGATCGGCGACGGATCCATCACGTAGCGGTCATTCACTTTCACCGGATAGGCGTAAGTGGTGGCGATATGCCCGAAGCGCGCGATGTCTTCATACAGTTTCACCTGCATCACGCCGTACTCTTCCAGCGCGTGCATTTTGCGGGTTTCCGTTTCACGCGGTTCAATAAAGCGCAGCGGCTCAGGGATCGGCACCTGAAAAATCAGGATCTGATCTTCCTGCAACGGCGTTTCCGGAATGCGGTGGCGGGTCTGGATCAGGCTGGCTTCCACGGTTTTGCCGGTGGTTTTCACGCCGGCGACGCTCTGGAAGAATTTGCGGATCGACACGGCGTTGGTGGTGTCATCCGCACCCTGATCAATCACTTTCAGCACGTCGTTTTCGCCAATCACGCTGGCGGTCAGCTGGATCCCGCCGGTGCCCCAGCCGTAAGGCATCGGCATCTCGCGACCGGCGAACGGCACCTGATAACCGGGGATCGCCACCGCTTTGAGGATCGCGCGGCGGATCATGCGTTTGGTCTGCTCGTCGAGATAACCGTGGTTGTAACCGGTGATCGTGTGGGCGGCATTATTGTTCATGGGCGGGATCCTGTTGTTTCGCGGCGCGCAGGCGTTTTAATAACTCCAATTCGGCCTGAAAATCGACGTAATGCGGCAGCTTGAGGTGCGAGACAAAACCGGCGGCTTCGACGTTATCGGCGTGGGACAAGACGAATTCCTCGTCCTGTGCCGGGCTGCTGATTTGTTCGTGGTATTCGCGGGTTTGCAGGGCGCGATCAACCAGTGACATCGACATCGCCTTGCGCTCGGCGCGGCCAAACACCAGCCCGTAGCCCCGTGTGAAATGCGGTGGCTTGTCTTCCGGCGCGACAAAACCGTTCACCATTTCGCATTCGGTCAGCAGGATCTCGCCGATATCAATCGCAAAACCCAGTTCTTCCGGCACGATTTCCACGGTCAGCCAGCCGGTACGGATTTCACCGGCAAACGGATGGGTACGGCCATATCCGCGCTGGGTGGAATAACTCAGTGACAGCAGAAAACCTTCGTCGCCGCGTACCAGTTGTTGCAGACGCGCCGCGCGTGACGCCGGATACACCGGGGGCGTGCGGGTGATATCTTCCGGCTCACTGCCGTCGTCTTCCTCCTGCACCGCCAGTTGTTGTTGCGTCAGCAAATCAAACACATGGCCGCACTCTTCGGGCTGTGGTTCATCGGCCACCGGTGTGAAAGGCGCTTCGCCTTCCGCCAGCAGGGCAAAATCCAGCAGGCGGTGGGTGTAATCGTAGGTCGGGCCGAGTACCTGACCGCCGGGCAAATCTTTATAAATGGCGGAAATACGGCGTTCCAGGCGCATCGACCGGGTGTTCAGCGGTTCGCTGGTCGCCAGACGCGGCAAGGTGGTGCGGTAAGCGCGCAGCAGGAAAATGGCTTCCACCAGATCACCGCCGGATTGCTTAATCGCCAGCGCCGCCAGTTCGCGGTCGTAAATTCCGCCTTCACTCATGACGCGATCTACCGCCAGACCCAGTTGCTGTTCGATCTGGTCACAGCCCAGTTCACTGACCCCGGTGTCGCCACGGCGCTCGTGCGCCAGCAACTGATGAGCGGCGGCAATCGCCTTCTCACCTCCTTTCACGGCGACGTACATCAGCACACCTCCACGCGCGTGGTGCGCGGCACGGCAATCAGGTCTTCGCCGCAGGTGAACATAAAGTCCAGACCCAGCGGGAAACGGTGAGGGCGGTTGAGCAGATAATCGCGGACACAATCAGGCAACTGCGGGGAAATCATGCGGCTGCTTTCAATGCCCGGCCCGCGCAGACGCAGCGGTGTGCCGCCGGTCAGGCTTTCCAGCTGAACAATCACGCTGGTCGCCAGTTCCGGCGACATCTCATCGCCACACGGGAAAGCCAGCAGGGTGGCGCTGTCGAGCGCCGGATCGGCCAGCGCAAAACTGACAGAGGACGGATCATCGGTGAGCAGCGCGCCGGTATGAAAGCGCAGGTTCTTACGCAGAATTTCATCGTTAAGCGATGCGCTCAGCCACAGCGGCGTGTCCTGATCGATAAGTGTCAGCAGCACGCAGGCGCTGGCGGAACCTAAGGCACCAAAACCGGGCATGGCAGGCAACGGCACGCTGACACCCGGCTCACTTAACGCCTTGAGAATACGACGGAAACTGTACTGTGCATCGGCAACCGGATGTTGAAAACTGGCAACTAGTGACATGCGTTATTCTCCGCGAACCAGGGTAAAGAAATCGACGCGGCTGGAAGCCACTTCACGGGCGCGTTGCTGGCGGCGTTCCTGTTGCAGCGCGGCCAGCGGGGCAATCACGCGTTTGTGCAGCAATTCGTCCATTCCCTGCATTTGCAGCAGCGCATCAATCACTGCACACAGTTCGGCGTGCGGTTTATGACGCCCGCTGATGTAGCTGTAGCCGTAGACGCCGCCGTCTAACTGAATGACGGCGCGGGTGACGGTCATATCGCCCATCACAAAACGTTTGCCGGTAGCGCCCATGCGGCCCTGAAGCTGGGTCAGTCCGGTTTCAGGGGCACGAATACGTTCGAATTGCGGTGATAAATTCAGCGGCTGCCAGTGCGCAAGCAGTTCATCGGGGCGGCTGTGAGCCAGCACCGACATCCAGCGCTGGCGGGTTTGCAGGTGATCCATTCAGTGCTCCATGGTCAGTTCGATCATGTCGGCGCGCGTCAGGCTGACGGAATATTCCGCCACCGCATCGCTGCCTTCACAGATGTTCAGGGTGCGGACACACAGCAGCGGTGCCTGCGGGACGATTTCGAGTAATTTGCTTTCTTTCGCCAGCGCGCGGCGGGCATTGATACGGGTGGTACGGCGGCTGAGCTTTTGCTTAATTTCCTCACGGATAAAATCGTGCAAGGAGCCGCTGTGGAAATTTTGCAGCGCAGGCCACCAGTCGAGATCCGGCAGGTAGTGATCAATCACGCAGACCGGCACGCCGTTGACGCGGCGCAGCGTGCGCATGTGGATCACCGTATCGCCCTCCTGACGTGACAGCGCCGCGGCAACGTGATCGGTGGCCGGACGCAGTACCGCCAGCAGACGTTCGCTGGTCGGGTGACTGCCCTGATCCAGCAGGTTCTGGCTGAAACGTGCCTGCGAATGCAGCGGATAATCATAAGGCCGCATCAGCACCAGCGTGCCAATGCCCTGACGGCGTTGCAGCCAGCCGCGATCGACCAGCTCATCCACCGCACGGCGCAGCGTATGGCGGTTCACCTGAAAACGTTCGGCAAGCTGTTGTTCCGGCGGCAGATAATCGCCGCAGCGGTAACCGTTACGCAGTTCCTGTTCCAGTTCAGCAGCGATTTGCTGATATACCGTTGTATGACTGGTCGGATGTCTAGATAAGTTCATTACAATGAATACCTCGCACGGGAAAAACGGGCAATGGCAGGGGAAAGTTGAAAACGTTCTGAAAGGGTCATGATGCAAACCTCAGTGTGGCGTTGGCATCATCTTGGCCGTGCTAAGTGACAATTGGGTGAAGGTCTGGTTGCAGGAAAATGAAGAGTTGGAAGGGAGTCAACGGTGTGGGCATTTTCAGGGTGAAAATCATAAATGCCCGATACAATTTACAGCGTGTTTAACGCGCAGATAATTCGTTTTTTTCTGAGAGTGATGACAAAATATTTTTGAATATAATTTCTGCTGGAATAAATTCGAGAGGTTTGGGAAAGGTTCTGTCAAACGCTAATTCGTTATAATCGGAAGCATAAATGACGTTATGCAGATGTGGATCTTGTTGAGGTTCACAACCGTTTTCTTTACGCGTAACAAATAAACTAACGGTTTTTATTTCCAGCGAAGTTGCGATATGCAAAGTCCCTGTGTCTGGCGTGATAAGGATATCAATCGCATTCAAGGTATGCGCTAAGCCTTGCAGTGTAGTTTTCCCAATGTGATTAACCACCTTGTGACTTGTCTCCTCCGTAAGGCCTTTGACAAAGGTATCACCCAATGGCTTTTCAGAAGGTGCTCCAAATAAATGAAACTCACACAATGGGGAATGGAGTGAGAGCATCTCTGTCAGTTGTTGCAGTGTTGTTTCTGGCAGATAACGATTAGGTTTTGATGCACCAAGCTGATAGCCGATGATCAATGGAGATGTACTGTCTTTCATGATTTTTGGCACTTCGGCAGGAAAAAACATTTTTTTCCCCTGGGTGTCACAACCCAACTTACTGATCAGTGCAAGATGATTGAGTACCGGTGGCGTACATGGATCTAAAACAAAATGATCGCATACATTGAAAAGTTTTTTTATATCATTATTAAAGTAGTGTTTGATAATGAAATTAGATCTGGAAAAAACAGAAAGTATTAAATCATAAGGTGTGCGGGAATGAAATATTACGGAAATCTCTGGTTTGAATTTTCTGATTTCAGGTAACGCTTTAAGGACATCTGTAAGCGTGCTATCCATATAAACGACCTTATTTATAAAGTTGTTCTCCCCAATAATGCCTTTATTTTTATGGCTGATAACAGCAAGTATCTCAGCGTGGGGGTATTTTTCCTTTAAAGCGCGGATAGCAGGCGTGCAAAATAAAAAATCACCCAATAATTTGTTTGAGATGATCATTATTCTTTTAAAGTTTTGATGTTCAAAAGAGAGGTTGTTGCTGTTTTTTTTAGTGAAGTGACGGTATTTTCTTAGCACGAAAGAAATAAACTTCATCCGAAGATCTGAATAAGACATTTTCAACCTCTTTTATATTATGGGGTTATCTTATCCCAGCGTAAAAGGATATTCAAATGTCAGATGTCAATATCTGGATTAAAAATTTGCAGTGATGCGATGTATCACTGCTATCTCATCCTCAGATCTCTATCTTAAATAATGAATCACCTGATTGCCGCTGCCGCGCCAGATAAGCGACGGGTCTTTCAGTTCCTGCACGAATTTCCCGTCGACCAGCACATTAATCAGCGCCACCACGTCCTGCTGTTCCGCCGTCAGTTCGCCGAGTGTATAACCGGTCCACATCCACACATCTTTGCCCGGACATTCCGCCTGTACGCGTAACAACAGCTGGCGCACCGCCGACAGATTTTGCGGATGCAGGGGATCGCCGCCGGACAGCGTCAGACCCTGACGCGGGATCACGGTATTTTGCAGATCGGCGATAATGCGGTCTTCGTCTGCCTGCGTAAATGGCTTGCCGGAGTCCGGCCGCCAGGTGCTTTTGTTGTAGCACCCGCGGCATTCGTGGACGCAGCCGGAAACGAACAGTACGCAGCGTGTTCCCGGCCCGTTCACGACATCAATCGGGTAATACTGATGGAAGTTCAAAGCATTAACCCAGCTGGCCGTTACCCAGATGCTTAATCCGGCGTTTCACTTCTTCCTGCTTACCGGCATTAAACGGACGGGCATCCGGGCTGCCGAGATAACCACACACGCGGCGGGTGACCGACACGCGGGAAGGTTCGTGATTGCCGCATTTCGGGCAGGTGAAACCTTTGCTGGTACACTCGAATTCGCCGGTATAACCGCAGTCGTAGCACTCATCGATCGGCGTGTTGGTACCGTAATAAGGCACACGGCTGTAGCTGTAATCCCACACATCTTCCAGCGCTTTCAGGTTGTGTTGCAGGTTCGGGTATTCACCGTAACAGATGAAACCGCCATTGCTCAGCGGCGGATATGGCGCTTCGAAATCGAGTTTTTCATACGGATTGACCTTCTTCTCGACGTCCAGATGGAAGCTGTTGGTGTAATACCCTTTGTCGGTGACACCGGCCACCAGGCCGAATTCGGCTTTGTCCAGACGGCAGAAACGGTCGCACAGGTTTTCGCTGGGTGTGCTGTACAGACTGAAGCCGTAGCCGGTTTCGTCTTTCCAGCTGTCGGTGGCGGCTTTCAGACGAGCCACAATCGCCTCGGCTTTTTCGCGCAACTGGCTGGCGTCGAACACGTGGGTCTGGTCGCCGAACAGCGCGTTAATGGTTTCATGCACGCCAATGTAACCCAGTGAAATCGAGGCGCGGCCATTTTTGAAGATGCCGGAAATATCGTCGTCGGCTTTCAGACGAACGCCGCAGGCACCTTCCATGTACAGGATCGGTGCGACGCGGGCCTTGATGCCTTCGAGGCGCGCAATGCGGGTCATCAGGGCTTTCTTCGCCAGCAATAAACGTTCGTCGAGCAGTGCCCAGAACGCCGCTTCATCGCGTTTCGCTTCCAGCGCGATGCGCGGCAGGTTCAGGCTGATCACGCCGATATTGTTGCGGCCTTCGTGGATCATCTCGCCGTTTTCTTCGTAAACGCCCAGGAAACTGCGGCAGCCCATCGGCGTTTTGAAGGAACCGGTGACTTTCACCACCTGATCGTAATTGAGAATGTCCGGGTACATGCGTTTGCTGGCGCATTCCAGTGCCAGTTGCTTGATGTCGTAATTGGCGTCACCGGCTTTATGATTCAGGCCGTCGCGGATGGCGAACACCAGTTTCGGGAACACCGCGGTTTTGCGGTTTTTGCCCAGTCCGGCAATGCGGTTACGCAGGATTGACTGCTGGATCAGACGGGATTCCCATGACGTGCCCAGACCGAAACCAAAGGTGACAAACGGCGTCTGGCCGTTGGCGGTGTGCAGCGTATTAACCTCATATTCCAGCGACTGGAAGGCGTCATAACACTCTTTTTCGGTACGGCTGTGAGCAAAGCCATCCGCATCTGCAATCTGCCACTCTTCGGCAGTCTGGCGATGTTTATTGAAGCTGGCGGTGACGAACGGCGCCAGTACTTCGTCGATGCGGTTAATGGTCGTGCCGCCGTAAATATGGCTGGCGACCTGCGCGATAATCTGCGCGGTGACGGCCGTTGCGGTGGAAATAGACTTTGGCGTGTCAATTTCCGCATTACCCATTTTGAAACCGTGATTCAACATGCCTTTAAGGTCGATCAGCATGCAGTTAAACATCGGGAAGAACGGGGAGTAATCAAGGTCATGATAATGGATTTCGCCACGCTCATGCGCCAGCACGACATCACGCGGTAAAATATGCTGTTTGGCGTAATGCTTGGCGACAATACCCGCCAGAAGGTCACGCTGGGTCGGGATCACTTTGCTGTCTTTGTTGGCATTCTCGTTGAGCAGCGCCATATTGCTTTGTTCAACCAGACCGCGGATTTCCTGATTCAGACGGCCACGCATTTCACGTTTCACATCGCGGTCATGGCGGTATTCGATATATGCGCGTGCCAGCTTTTTATGCGGACCTGCCATCAGCTGATTTTCGACCGCATCCTGAATATCGTGGATATCTACACGAGCCTGGTCTTGCAGACTTTCCGCCACCACGCGGGCAACCTGAGCGCAATAATCCACGCTGTCGATACCGGCAGCCGCCGCCGCGCGTTGCACGGCTTGTTTAATCAGAACTTCATCGAAAGGGACCTGACAACCATCCCGCTTGATCACGATGGGCTGCATTGTTGTGGATTTTGCGGGTACGGTTTCCAGTCTGTCTGCCTTCACAATGACACTCCTATTGGGCGGATCCCGCGCCCCACAAGGCTTACAGGCCGGTTGTGTGGCTTTTGCGGAAAATCGCTATATATTGGGTTGGGTGTGTACTATACACACTACATGTAGCATTCACGCGAGTGATAATTCTCTTTTTATTGACCTGAAACAAAGAATTTTTTTGGCGGAAGAATTGATGACCAACTGTAAGTTCTGGCCTGAATTTTGCGTGTTGTTTTATAAGGAGATGCATAAAAAACAAACGGGCCAGACACGAGTGTGACTGACCCGGCAGAACAGAAATTTCAGATTATTCGGTGAGTTGCCAGAGGCATTCGTACGGACGAAGCATTCCGGAAACCGCAGGGGATGCGTAATTACTCAGCAGCGTGCTGCCGGGGAATTCCGGCAATGTGAAGGTCTGATCCTGTGCGCTCAGGTTTGCCATCACCCGCAGGGTTTTGCCGTCTGCCGTGCGGGTATAGCACCAGAGTTGCGGATGCTCTGGCAGCAAATCCTGATAATCGCCACCGGTCAGTACCGGCAATGTTTTGCGCAGGCGGATCAGTTGCTGATACAGATAAAACACCGAGTCTTTATCGGCCAGCGCCTGTTCGGTATTGATGTCTCTGGCATTGTGGCTGACGGAAATCCACGGTGTGCCGGTGGTAAATCCGGCCTGATCTCCGGCGTTCCATTGCATCGGCGTACGCGCGTTGTCCCGCGATTTCTTCGCCAGAATGCGCAGCAGTTCTGCGGTGTCGCGGCCATCCGTTTTCAGTTCGGCAAACATGTTCAGGCTTTCCACATCGCGGTATTGCTCGAGATGTCTGAAGCCCGGATTGGTCATGCCGATTTCCTCGCCCTGATAAATGTACGGCGTGCCCTGCAGACCGTGCAGCACCATCGCCAGCATTTTAGCCGACGTGGTGCGCAGTGCGCCTTCATCACCAAAACGCGACACGATGCGCGGCTGATCGTGATTACACCAGAACAGCGCGTTCCAGGCGTGACCGTGCATGCCCTGCTGCCAGTCGCGGAAAATCTGCTTAAGCTGGATAAAATCCGGTGGCGCGTCAGTCCATTTTTCGCCGTTCGGATAATCCACTTTCAGGTGATGAAAGTTAAAGGTCATCGACAGTTCGCTGCCGTCGTTGGCGGCGTAACGGCGGCAGTGCTCCAGTTGGGTGGAAGACATTTCGCCGACGGTCATCAGCCCGAGGGGTTTGAACACGTCGCGGCTGAATTCCTGCAGGAACTCATGAATGCGCGGGCCGTCGGTGTAAAAACGGCGGCCATCACCGGCGTCGTCAGACGGGAAATCCTGCTGCTTGGACACCAGATTGATCACGTCCAGACGCAGCCCGTCGACGCCTTTGTCCGCCCAGAACTGGCAGACTTTTTTCAGCGCCTCGCGCACCGGCGGGTATTCCCAGTTGAGATCGGCCTGTTCGGTGGCGAACAGATGCAGATAATACTGACCGCTGGTTTCATGCCACTGCCAGGCGCCGCCACCGAATTTTGAACGCCAGTTATTCGGCGGCCCGCCTCCGTCCGCGCCGTCACGCCAGATATAAAACGGACGGAACGGACTGCCCGGATCCTGCGACTGGCGGAACCATTCGTGATGGGTAGAAGAGTGATTAAACACCATGTCCATCACGATGCGGATCCCGCGCTGATGCGCCTCTGCGGTCAGCCGTTCGAAATCTTCCAGCGTGCCGTAAGCCGGGTCAATCTCGCAGTAATCCGCCACGTCATAGCCATTATCAATCTGCGGCGACAGGTACATCGGCGTCAGCCACAGCGCATCGACGCCGAGCGTTTTCAGGTAATCCAGACGCTGCGTGATGCCGTTGATATCCCCCGTACCGCTGCCGGTGGTGTCCTGAAAACTCTTTGGGTAAATCTGGTAAATCACGCCGTTTTTCCACCACGGCAATTCGCTGCTCATTCCATTTTCCTTTTGAATGTCTTACGCCACGGCCAGTTCGCCACGGCGCGCTTTACGCTGATACACCACGACGGTCAGGATCACTGGCACCACAATCGCCACCAGCATGGCCAGTGCGTAAATGCTCCAGAACTGCGGTTTGATGGACAGAATGCCCGGCAAGCCGCCGACGCCGATGCCGTTGGCTGTCACGTGGAACAGGCCGCAAATCAGACCGGCACAGGCGGAGCCAATCATGGCGCACAGCATCGGGAAGCGGTATTTCAGGTTGATCCCGTACATGGCCGGTTCGGTGACGCCGAGGAAGGCGGAGATGGCGGCAGGGACGGAAATCTCACGTTCGTTGTGTTTACGGCTGACGATAATCACCCCGACCACGGCAGAGGCCTGCGCAATGTTGGAGAGGGCGATCAGCGGCCAGACCGGGGTGCCGCCGGTGCTTTGCACCATCTGCATATCGATGGCGAGTGTGGTCTGATGCACGCCGGTAATCACCAGTGGCGCGTAGAGGAAGCCAAAGAGTGCCGCACCGACCGGCGCAAGGCTGCCGGTCATGATGAATTTCACGGCGAAGGCCACACCGTCGCCGACCATACGACCAAACGGCCCGATCAGCGTATGCGCCAGGAAGACGGCAATCAGCAGTGAGCTGACCGGCACAATCACCAGATACAGGTAATTGGGCACGATGCGTTTGAGGCCATTTTCAATCATCGCCAGCGCCATCCCGGCAAGCACGGAAGGAATGACCTGCGCCTGATAACCGACTTTTTCGATGGTGAACCAGCCGAAATTCCACACTTCGGGAATTTGCTGACCGAGGTTGTAGGAGTTCATCAGCTGTGGCGACACCAGCGTGATACCCAGCACGATGCCGAGGATTTCGGTGCCACCCATTTTTCTGACCGTTGACCAGCAGACCGCCACCGGCAGGAACATAAACACCGCTTCGCCGAGCAGCCACAGGAAGTCGTAAATCGACTGCCACAGCGGATGCATCTGCGCCAGCGTCTGGCCGTCGCTCATCGGGATTTCACCGATGACGTTGCGGAAACCGAGAATTAAACCGCCGCTGATCAGCGCCGGGAGCAGCGGGAAGAAGATTTCCGCAAAGTGCGAAATGCTGCGTTCAAACCAGCTCATATTCTGGCGGGCGGCGATTTTTGCCTGCTCTTTTCCCGCCTGGCTTTTACCGGTGCTGGCGAGCAAAACTTTATAGTAATCGTCCACTTCCGGCCCGATCACTACCTGAAATTGCCCGGCATTGGTGAAGCAGCCTTTGACCATCGGCAGGGCTTCGAGACCTTTCGGATCGGCTTTAGACGGATCATTGAGGACGAAACGAAGACGCGTAATGCAGTGAGTCACCATCGCGATATTGTCGCTGCCGCCGACAAGGGCGATCAGCTGATCAACATCCTGTTGCTTAACTTTGCTCATGGGAAGTGGCCTGTGATGTAGCGTGAGTGTGTAGGGTACGGTTTAAGCATAGCGAAGGCGGCGGGAACTTGTCCGGGAACGTTCCCGGTTTTGCCGGGACGATCACAAAGTTTCTGCTTTTAAGAAAGGTACAGGTCAGAAAGACAGGGGATCAGAAAGCCAGCTTTCCGGGGATAATCAGCTGTTGTACGGGCGCAGAACCGCTGAGCTGCGTCAGCAATTGTCGGGCTGCCGCTTCGCCGCCTGCGCCATAACCGAGTTCCACCGAGTACGATTCCGGGAACAGGAAATGCAGCAGCGGGTTATTGCCGATACCGCAGACCTGAATATCGCGGATTTGCTGCTGTTGCAGGTATTTCTGCGCGCCGATAGCGATGGTATCTGAGGCGCAAATCACCGCCTGAATGTCGTTTTCCAGCAAGCGCGGGATCAGGTCAAAACCGCTCTGATAGGTGAGTTCGCCAAGCGCCATGTGCGGCGTCAGCCCCTGCGCCTGACACAACGCCTGATAAGCTTCACTGCGTCGCTGACCGGTGGTGGTGTCCCGTGGCGAAACGCCGATAAACCCGATGCGGCGGATATCCTGTGCCAGCAACTTGTTCATCAGCAGTTGTACCGCACCGGCATCGTCATAACACACCGAAGACAGCCCCGGCATATCGCGCGCCAGCATCACCAGTTTGTCCTGCCACGGCGTCAGCATTTGCGCCGATAAACCGGTAAAACCAAACAACACCACGCCGTCGATATTGCGCTGCTTCAGCACCTGTAAATGCTCTTTAACGCGTTCGGCGCTGAACTGGCTTTCCAGCACAATCGGGTCGTAACCCTGCTGATAAAACAGCGGCAGCATGGCGCGCACCGCCTGATTTTCTGACGGAGAATCCAGGCGCGACACAATGATCGCCACAATTTTATCGCTGAAACCACGCATCGCCCGCGCGGATTTTGACGGGCTGAAATGTTGCTGCTCAATCACCTGTAACACCCGTTCGCGGGTTTGCGGGCTGACGTTGCCTTCGTTATTTAAAACGCGGGAAACCGTGGATTTTCCGACACCGCTCAGGCGGGCAATATCATTAATGGTCAGGCGATTTTGTAGGGTCATGTTTTCAGGTGAATGAGGGTCAGGTTTAAATTTGGTTGTAGTTAACCGGCGTATACTGCGCTCGCCGGAGATGCTGTGTGCGTCGTCCGTGCCGTTACCCTAACGGATTTTTATACCCGATGCGTATGAATTTCCCAACCGTTCCTTACCGGAGGTGAAAACCCATGGAACCCGACCCCAACTCTGTAGGTCCGTTGTGATCCGGTAAGCACCCGCATTTTTGCTGCTGCTTGCCGTGACGTTACCTGGTAAGCAGTGGCGATCGTCTTTTTCGTTCGCCCTGTTTTTATAACCCTTTTGCCATGCTCACGGCGGCTTTGCCGTGGGCGCAACAAAGGTGCGAATGATGTTCAAAAATTTCACTTCCCGGCTGCTCACTGCGCTCAGCCGTAACTTACCGCGTCGTTTAGTCCGCCGCGACCCGATGCTTGAAAACGTGCCAGCCCGTGCTGCGCAGGCGATCCCTGCCGCGATGTCGGCGCATTGTCAGGCCTGTGCCCGTGCCACGGAAGACCAGCTGTATCTGCAATTTGCCAGCCATCCTGAAGGGCTGACGGCGCACGAAGCCGACGCGATCCGCGAGGTGTCCGGCCTCAATCAGACCGGCGACCAGCAACCGGCACCGTGGTGGCTGCATTTATGGCACTGCTACCGCAATCCGTTCAACCTGCTGCTGACCGTGCTCGGGCTGGTGTCCTACGCCACCGACGATCTGACTGCCGCGCTGGTGATTGGCGCGATGGTGCTGATCTCCACGTTTATGCATTTTATTCAGGAAGCGCGCTCCAACAAAGCGGCGGATGCGCTGAAAGCCATGGTCAGCAATACCGCCACGGTGCTGCGCAGTGACGCCCAAACCGGGCGCAGCGAAACGGTGGAAATCCCGATCAGCCAGCTGGTGCCGGGTGATCTGATCAAACTGTCGGCAGGCGATATGATCCCGGCGGATCTGCGCATTCTGTCTGCCAAAGATCTGTTCATCAGCCAGGCGGCGCTGACCGGTGAATCCCTGCCGGTGGAAAAACATGCCTGCGAGAAAAAACCGGTGGCGGTGGATCCGCTTGAGCTGACCACGCTGTGCTTTATGGGCACCAACGTGGTGAGCGGCACGGCGATCGCCATGGTGATTGCCACCGGCGGCAAAACCTGGTTCGGCCAGCTCGCCGAACGTGTGGTGCAGGAAGATACCCAGCCGAATGCCTTCCAGGCCGGGATCAGCAAAGTCAGCTGGCTGCTGATCCGCTTTATGATGGTGATGACGCCGGTCGTGCTGGTGATCAACGGCTACACCAAAGGCGACTGGTGGGAAGCGGCGTTGTTCGCGCTCTCCGTGGCGGTCGGGCTGACACCGGAAATGCTGCCGATGATTGTCACCTCGACGCTGGCGAAAGGCGCGGTCAAACTGTCCCGCCAGAAAGTGATCGTTAAACGTCTGGACGCCATCCAGAACTTCGGCGCGATGGACATCCTCTGCACCGATAAGACCGGCACGCTGACGCAGGATAAAATCGTGCTCGAGCGCCACACCGACGTGCTCGGTGAAACCAACGACGACGTGCTGCATCTGGCGTGGCTGAACAGCCATTATCAGACCGGCCTGAAAAATCTGCTGGATGTCGCGGTGCTGGAATGCGGTGATGCCAGCAAGGCGCATCACTCGCTG
Organism: Rahnella sp. BIGb0236; assembly: GCF_004364755.1. Taxonomy (NCBI): domain Bacteria; kingdom Pseudomonadati; phylum Pseudomonadota; class Gammaproteobacteria; order Enterobacterales; family Yersiniaceae; genus Rahnella; species Rahnella sp. BIGb0236. Next base: position 188,225 of record NZ_SOAO01000006.1, on the reverse strand, counting down.
AAAGTCGATGAAATTCCGTTCGATTTCGACCGCCGCCGTATGTCTGTGGTGGTGGCCGAAAATGATCAGAACCATCGTCTGATCTGCAAAGGCGCGCTGGAAGAAATGCTGTCGATTTGTACGCTGGTGCAGCTCAACGGTGAGATTGTGCCGCTGACCGATGTGTTGCTGGCGCGTATCCGCCGCATTACCGACGATCTCAATCAGCAGGGGCTGCGCGTGGTGGCAGTGGCGCATAAAGTGATGCCATCGCGCACGCAGGGTTATGGCGTGACCGATGAATCCAGCCTGATCCTTGCCGGTTACATCGCGTTTCTCGATCCGCCAAAAGAGAGCACTGCACCGGCGCTGGACGCGCTGCAACGCAAGGGTGTGACGGTGAAAATCCTCACCGGCGATAATCCGCTGGTGGCGCGCAAAGTCTGCAAAGATGTGGGATTACAGGCCGATAACGTGCTGATCGGCAGCGATATTGATGCCATGGATGACAGTCAGTTGCTGCGGGTCGCCCGCGACACCACGGTGTTCGCCAAACTTACGCCGATGCACAAAGAGCGCATTGTGCGCGTGTTGCGTGGCGAAGGGCATGTGGTCGGGTTTATGGGCGACGGCATTAACGACGCCCCGGCGCTGCGTGCGGCAGACATTGGTATTTCGGTGGATTCGGCGGTGGATATCGCCAAAGAAGCGGCGGATATCATTCTGCTGGAAAAAAGCCTGATGGTGCTGGAGCAGGGCGTGACAGAAGGGCGCAGAACCTTCGCCAACATGCTGAAATACATAAAAATGACCGCCAGTTCTAACTTCGGTAACGTGTTCAGCGTGCTGGTCGCCAGCGCCTTCCTGCCGTTCCTGCCGATGTTGCCGCTGCATCTGCTGATTCAGAACCTGATTTACGATGTGTCTCAGGTGGCGATCCCGTTTGATAACGTGGATGAAGAGCAACTGGCAAAACCGCAGCGCTGGAACGCGGGTGACATTGGCCGCTTTATGGTGTTCTTCGGGCCGATCAGTTCCGTGTTCGATATCATGACCTTTGGCCTGATGTGGTGGGTGTTCCAGGCCAATACGGTGGAGGCGCAGACGCTGTTCCAGTCCGGCTGGTTCATTGAAGGATTGCTGTCGCAGACGCTGATCGTGCACATGATCCGCACCCGCAAAGTGCCGTTTATTCAGAGCCGCGCCTCCTGGCCGCTGTGCATCATGACGCTGCTGGTGGTGGTGACCGGCATCTCCCTGATTTACTCGCCCGTTGCCAGTTTCCTGCAATTGCAGCCGCTGCCGCTGAGCTACTTCCCGTGGCTGGTGGCGATCCTGGCCGGTTACATGGTGCTGACGCAGTGCGTGAAAGGCTGGTTCGTGCGCCGTTACGGCTGGCAATAAGGGTTTCACATTAATCATAAAGGCGGTGATTGTTAACTCAGTCACCGCCTTTATTTTATCCAGCGACTATAGTTATTCCTTTAGATTCAGCGGGCTAAGATGGCGCGCTTTTTACTCTGAGGAATTTCACCGATGTTAATGCCTTTCCGTCGTACCCTTCTGGCTTCATCCCTGTTTCTCACCTTTTCCGCCTTTGCCGCGCCAGCCGGGAATTTACCGCTGATGCCGTGGCCGCAGCAGGTGGATGTCACTTCGCCTGCCGGTAAATTTGTCCTCAGTGAGGCGCTACAGATCCAGGTGAAAGGCGATGCGCTGATGCCTGAGGTTAACCGCTGGCGCGAACGTCTGGCGCAGCAAACCGGCTGGTATCTGTTGCCGCAAAATAGCGAAACGGTCAGCGGTCAGGCGGCCATCACGATCATCATTCAGAAGAAAGTCGCGGCGCAGCCGATGCCGGACAGTGATGAAAGCTACCGGCTGGAGGTCACGCCGCAAGGCGCAACGCTGACTGCCAGCAGCCGTTTCGGCGCGATGCGCGGCATGGAAACGTTGTTACAGCTGGTGCAGAACGACGGCGAAAACACCTTTATCCCGCTGGTCAGCATTCACGATCAGCCGCGTTTCGCGTGGCGCGGCGTGCTGCTCGATTCTGCCCGCCATTTTCTGCCGTTGCCGGATATCAAACGTCAGCTCGATGGCATGGCGGCGGCGAAACTCAACGTGCTGCACTGGCATCTCAGCGACGATCAGGGCTGGCGTTTCGAATCGCAGAAGTATCCCAAACTGCAGCAACTGGCGAGCGACGGGCAGTTTTACACCGTGACGCAGATGAAAGAGGTGGTGGCCTACGCCACGGCGCGGGGGATCCGCGTGGTGCCGGAAATCGATATGCCGGGCCATGCCTCCGCGATTGCGGTCGCCTATCCCGAACTGCTCAGCGCGCCGGGGCCGTACAAAATGGAACGATCCTGGGGCGTACACGAACCGACGCTGGATCCGACCAGTGAACAAGTCTATGCCTTTGCGGATGCCATCGTCGGCGAACTGACGCAGATCTTCCCTGATCCGTATCTGCACATCGGCGGGGACGAAGTGGACGCCACCCAGTGGAAAACCTCGAAACCGATCCAGGCGTTCATGAAAGAAAAGGGCATCGCTGACACTCACGCTTTGCAGGCCTATTTCAACACCCGTCTGCAGAAGATCCTGCAACAACACCAGCGAAAAATGGTCGGCTGGGACGAAATTTTCCACCCGGATCTGCCGCATGACATCGTGATCCAGTCATGGCAGGGGCCAGATTCACTGGGTGCCAGCGCGCAGAAGGGCTATCAGGGCATTCTCTCCACCGGTTTCTATCTCGATCAGCCGCACAGCGCGGCCTATCACTATCGCAATGAGATTTTGCCGCAGCCGCTGGGTGTGGATCCTAACGTGGCCGAAGGGGAAAAAGCGCAAAGCTGGACGTTCAACATGCCGCGCCTGAAAGGCAAACCGGTGGACGGCAGCTTTACGCTGATAGAGGGCAAAGATGGCTGGCGCGGGTTTATTGATTTCACGGGCAAAACGCGACGCGCAGTGCGCGATATCGTCTGGCACCACGACGGTCGCGTCAGTTTCGCCGTCGATACCTGGATGGGCGACACGCGGCCGGTGCTGAGCCTGAAAGACGGCCAATTCGCTGGCTATTTCATTATCGGCAATGCGCGTTATCCGGTGACCGGCAGCCCGCTCAGCGCGGTGCCGGACGGTCTGCCGCCGGTGGTGCCGGATGCGGCGGGGATGAAAAATATCCTCGGTGGCGAAGCGGCGCTGTGGCAGGAAAATATCACCTCGCAAATTCTGGATCTGAAACTCTGGCCGCGCGGTTTTGTTGTCGCGGAACGGCTTTGGTCGGCGCAGGACGTGAAAGACACCGGCAATATGTATCAGCGGCTGGCGAAAATCGACGCCTGGTCGGTGGTATCAGCCGGGCTGCAACAGCATGTGGAAACGACGCGGCTGATGACGCGGCTGGCTGACAGCACGGATATTGCGCCGCTGCTCAGCTTCTCGACGGCGCTGGAACCGGCACAGTATTACACCCGTCAGCACCTCAAATTCCAGGCCGGACATTACACCCAGTCCGAGCCGCTGAACCGTCTGGCCGATGCGTTACCGGCAGAAAGCAACGCCGTACGTGAGTTTGCTGCGCAGATGAATACGCTGGTACAGGATCCGAAAAATGCGCAGGCGGCGCAATCTGTGCGTGAGCAACTGGAAAGCTGGCAGCGTAGCGCGGAGCAGGTGAAACCAGTGCTGGCGCAAAACTATGTGCTGAAACCGTTGCAGCCGGTGGCGGAACAGCTTGGCGGGTTATCTGCGTTAGGGCTGACGTGGCTGGATAAACTGCAAAAAGGTGGATCCCTGACAGCGCAGGAACGCCGGCAGGCGCAGGCTCAGCTGGATGATGCGGCTGCGATCCATGACGAACTGGTGATCGCGATGGTGTACCCGCTGGAGGTGTTGCTGAACGGCGTGAAGCCGTAAGGCAATGCACCGGGCGGCAGGGGCTGCCCGGTGCAGGAAGGATCAGTGTTTCTGACAGGCTGCGGCGGTAAACAACACATCTGTGGAAGAGTTCAGCGCAGTTTCCGCTGAATCCTGCAAAATACCGATGATGAAGCCGACAGCCACCACCTGCATGGCGATGTCATTGGGAATGCCAAACAGGCTGCATGCCATCGGGATCAGCAGCAGCGAACCGCCCGCCACCCCTGACGCGCCACAGGCGCACACCGCCGCCATCACGCTCAGCAACAGCGCCGTCAGAATATCCACTTCAATACCCAGCGTCGTGACCGCCGCCAGCGTCAGCACCGTAATGGTGATCGCCGCGCCCGCCATATTGATGGTGGCACCCAGCGGGATCGACACGGAATAGGTGTCTTCATCCAGCCCCAGTTTGCGGCAAAGGTTCATGTTGACCGGAATATTGGCGGCAGAACTGCGGGTGAAGAAGGCGGTGACGCCACTTTCACGCAGGCAGGCAAAGACCAGTGGGTAAGGATTGCGACGGGTTTTCACCAGCACGATCAGCGGGTTAAATACCAGCGCCACCAGCAACATACACCCGATCAGCACGGCAAGCAGATGGGCGTAATCGTAGAGTGCGCCAAATCCGCTGGTGGCCAGTGTTTCGGCGACCAGACCGAAAATCCCCAGTGGCGCAAAGCGGATCACCACACGGACAATTTTGGTGACGGCCACCGAGACATCCGTGACCAGATTTTTCGTCGTATCAGCAGCCTGACGCAGCGCCAGCCCAAGGCCAATCGCCCAGGCCAGAATGCCGATATAATTCGCATCGATCAGGGCGCGGAACGGGTTAGACACAATGCTCATAATCAGCCCTTTCAGCACCTCCGCAATGCCTCCCGGCGGCGTGATTTCGACGTTAGCGACTTTCAGATCCAGCGTCGAGGGGAACATAAAACTGACCACGACGGCAATCAGCGCCGCTGAAAACGTCCCGAAGAGATACAGAAACAGGATCGGGCCGAGCGCGGTTTTCCTGCCTTTGGGATGATTGGTAATGGAGGCGGTCACCAGCACTAACACCAGCAACGGCGCGACGGCTTTCAGCGCGCCGACAAACAGGCTGCCGAGCAGACCTGCTGTTTTTGCCACTTCCGGCGCCAGTGCCGCGAGGATGATACCGGCGATTAAGCCGACCAGAATTTGCATCACCAGACTGCTGTCGGTGAAGCGTTTTACAAATGACGGAGAGGATGGTGTTTGCATGATTTTCCCTTTTTTATTCGTTATCACCGTTCGTGTCCTGAACGGCGAAGCAGGAGACTAGCAGAATCTAGCTCAAAAAATAACGGGCGCTTGTTAGCGCCCGCCTGATGACAGTATTTTGCGATCGATGCCCGCTTATTTTTTGGATTTTGCGAGGTCAGCCCGACGGTTCACCCAGGTGTTAATCAGCAAGGTGATGATCAGAATCGACGCGATCACGCCCAGCGATATTCCCACCGGAATGTGGAACACATCGAGCAGCAGCATCTTGATACCGATGAAAATCAGGATCACCGCCAGACCGTATTTCAGCATCGAGAACCGCTCTGCCACGCCCGCCAGCAGGAAGTACATCGCACGCAGGCCGAGGATCGCAAACAGGTTAGACGTCAGCACGATGAACGGGTCGGTGGTCACCGCGAAAATAGCCGGGATACTGTCAACCGCGAAAATCACGTCACTCAGTTCGACCATGATCAGCACCAGCAGCAGCGGTGTGGCGAACAGAATACCGTTACGGCGCACGAAGAATTTCTCGCCCTGCAATTCGTCGGTCATACGCATTTTACTGCGCAGCCAGCGGATCATCGGCTTTTCGCCCACTTCGCCGTCATCTTCCTTCGCCAGCGCCATCTTGATACCGGTGAACAGCAGGAACGCGCCGAACACATATAAAATCCAGCTGAATTGCCCCACCAGCCAGCTGCCGGCGAAAATCATACCGGTACGCAAGACGATGGCACCGAGCACGCCGTACACCAGTACGCGGCGTTGCAGGTTGGCCGGAATGGAGAAGTAACTGAACAGGATCAGCCAGACGAAGACGTTATCCACCGCCAGCGCTTTTTCCAGCAAATAGCCGGTCAGGAACATGGTGGCCTTGGCATCGGCCACTTCACTGCCAAACTCGCCGTTGAGATACCACCAGAAGCCGAAGTTGAACAGCAACGACAGGCCTATCCACACCAGCGACCACATCGCGGCACTTTTCATACTCATGGTTTGCGCGCCTTTGCGGCCCTGCAACAGCAGGTCGAACGCGAGCATAATTATCACTACCACGGCAAAGGAGCCCCACAACATCGGGTTGCCTACGGAGTTCATCATTGCGATATCCTCGAAAAAACATCAAAAAAAAACGGCCAGCGTCGGAAGACGTTAGCCGCTCATTTTTTGAGCTGTGAGCAACCTCGCCTTCCGGCAAGGTCTCACTTACAAAGATAAGTATTCATCTTATGAATGCTTATCTTTGCCCCGGTAACCGGGTGGCTGAGACGGCGCTGCGTGAGCGCGGGTCCAGACACCGTAATGACGATTATCCGACGAAGAAGTTACTCCCCTTTGCAGTTCGCAAATTAATGCAAAATGTGTCTGGTGTCAAACATTCAGAAACATTTTAGCGCATTAACCCGCCAGCGCCTGACGTTTGCCGAGTGCGCCGACAAAGGCCAGCAGCAGGCCGCGGCTGAGCGGTGTTTCGCTAAGTTGCTGAGCCTGTTGTGCAAAATCCACCGTATCGTCTTCGGCGAGGGATCCCAGCCACGAGAGATAAGTTTTCATCACCGCCAGACTGAATTCGGGATGGAACTGCGTGCTGATAGCATTCGGGCCGTAGCGCAGGATCTGATGCGGATCGTGCACTGTTTTCGCCAGCACCGTCGCGGTCGCAGGCGGCGTAATGACGGTTTGCAGGTGGATCAGATTGGCCGCGAACTGCGCCGGAAGCTGTGACACCAGCGGATCCAGATGCCCGGCTGGCGTCAGCATGACCTCGTGTGTACCCACTTCAATGCCCTGCGGATGGTAATTCACTTCGCCGCCCAGCGCATACGCCATCAGCTGATGACCGTAGCAGGCACCGAACATCGGTAATTCCTGCAACATGCCCAGCCGTACCCAGTCCGCCGCGTCTTCGCTCCACGCCAGATGCTCGGTGACCATGCTGCGCGAACCGGTAATGATCGCCCCGCAATAATTTTCCGGCGGCAACGGGCGCTCACCCGCCTGTAAATCGACAATCACCACCTGCTGCGCATCGATATCGCCCTGACGGATAAACATCTGCGGAAAGTTATCGTGCGCCCGACGGATAGGTTCCGGCGCGTGGCCGGTCTGTAAAATCAACAGCGGTTTCTGGCTGGGTGCAATCATCTGTTACTCCCGAATGGAATGAATCATGAGGGCTGCTGGTCTGCCGGGAACACCACGCCGGTCTGACGGCGGATTTCCGTCAGCACTTTGGCAGTGATGCGCGAGACTTCCAGCCCCGGGTGCGCGACAAACTGGCTGTCGACCAGAATCGCAAAAGTTTCTGCTTCGTACAGCATGGTGTTGATGTGCTGAGGCTGGGTCAGATCCAGCTTCTGGCTGCCGCGTGGCGTCAGGCTGAGCGTCTGGCATTCAGACAGTTTTTCCATCTGCAAGGTGCCGTCCTCGCCCTGAATTTCACTGGGCAGCAGGGAGTCGCTGATTTTGGAGTGGTTGATCACCACTTCGAAATCACCGGCATACGACAAAATCACCGTCCCCTGACCATCAACGCCGCTTTCCAGCAAGGTCGCGGTGGCTTTGACCGACTCCGGTTCGCCAAACAGCGAAATGGCGCTGGCCAGACAGTAATAGCCGATATCCATGATTGAGCCGTTGGAAAACGCCGGATTAAAGGTGTTCGGGTTTTCACCGGCCAGATAGCGCGGATAACGTGAGGAATACTGGCAGTAATTCAGAATGGCCTTGCGCAATTTACCGATGCGGTTCAGCGCGCCTTTCATGTGCAGGAAATTCGGCAGATACGCGGTTTTGAAGGCTTCGAACAGCACCACGTTGTTCTCTTTCGCACAGGCAATCAGGCTTTCGGCTTCACGCAGGTTGGAGACCAGCGGCTTTTCGCAAATCACATGTTTTTTATGACGGAGGAACAACAGCGACTGCGGATAATGCAGGGAATTCGGGCTGGCAATATACACCGCATCAATCAGATCGGAGGCGGCCATCTCTTCGAGGGAATCAAAGTAATGCTCAACCGGATAATCCTCGCCGAGCTTTTTCGCGCCATCCAGCGTGCGGGAATAAATCGCGGTCAGCTTCATCTTACCGCTCTCGTGTGCGGCATCAATAAAACGCTGGGTGATCCAGTTAGTGCCGACGACTGCGAAGCGAATCATGTGAAATCCCTATAGTGAATTATTATTGGTACAACTTACCGAATATTTCCAGATGCGTCAGGTACATGCGCGTGTCGAATTCTAACTGATGATAGTCAGGCGTCATATGACAGCACAGGCTGTAGAAGGCTTTGTTGTGTTCTTTTTCTTTCAGGTGCGCGAGTTCATGCACCACGATCATTTTCAGAAACGCTTCCGGCGCGCTTTTAAACACCGTCGCCACGCGGATTTCCGCTTTGGCTTTCAGCTTGCCGCCCTGAATGCGGGATATCGCGGTATGCAGCCCCAGCGCGTGTTTCATCACGTGGATTTTATTGTCGTACGCCACTTTGCTTAACGGCGATGAACTGCGCAAAAACTGGTTTTTCAGGTCGAGCGTATACTGATAGAGCGACTTGTCGGTGGTCAGTTCGTGCGGCTCGGGATAGCGCGTCAGCAAGACTTTACCTAAACGTTCCTGGTCGATTAACTGTCGCACCTGAGCCTGAAGCGACTCCGGATAGCCTTGCAGATAGGTCAATTCAGGCATAACTGTTTGCTTTGTCTCTTATTGCCGGGGAAAAGATGCTGTACCGGTCAGCGCCATTTTTGTCACGATCGCGCGGATCCGGCAGATAAACCCCTTTTTAACTGAAAAAACGTTTTACTGATAGACCAAATTAAGGGATAAACAGCGCAAATTGAATATGAGGAGGGCCAATGAGCCAATTTGAAACCGAAACCGGTGGTCAGTTATTGCAACTGCGTCTGGAACGTTATCCGCTGGAAGAAGCGGCAACACAGTTGCAGGCATGGGAAGCGGCCGATGAATATCTGCTGCAAAACCTGAACACTGAGGCGCTCAACGGCCGTCCGCTGCTTATTTTCAACGATGCCTTTGGCACGCTGGCCTGCGCATTGCAGCCGCACAATCCGACCAGCATCAATGACTCCTTCATGAGTCAGCTGGCGATGCGCCATAACCTGCGCCTTAACGGGTTTGACGAAGACAGCGTGGCGGCGCAAAGCAGCCTGGTGCCGTTGCCAATCAATCCGGGTCTGGTGATCATCAAAGTGCCAAAAACGCTGGCGCTGCTGGAACAACAATTGCTGGCGCTGCGTGAAGTGGTGACGCCGGACACCCAGATTATCGCCGGCGCAAAAGCCCGTGATATTCATACCTCTACGCTGCAATTGTTCGAGAAAATCCTCGGGCCGACCAAAACCAGTCTGGCGTGGAAAAAAGCCCGTCTGATCCATTGTGAAGCCACTTTGCCTGCGCAAACCGCCGGGCCGGTGATTGCAGAATGGGCGCTGGATGACAGTGAATTCCGTATCTCCAACCACGCCAACGTGTTCTCACGCGGCGGTCTGGATATCGGCGCTCGCTTCTTTATGCAGCATCTGCCGGAAGGTATCGAAGGGCGTATGGCGGATCTGGGCTGCGGTAACGGCGTGATCGGCATGACCGCGCTGGCGCTGAACCCGGATGCGGAAATGCTGTTCGTCGATGAATCGTATATGGCGGTAGAGTCGAGCCGTCTAAACGTCGAAAACAATTTGCCGCAGGATCTCAGCCGCTGTCATTTTGACGTGAACAACATGCTGGCCGGTGTTGAGCGCGAAACGCTGCACGCCGTGCTGTGTAACCCGCCGTTCCATCAGGGCACGGTGATCAGTGATGACACCGCGTGGCGCATGTTCTGCGACGCCAAACGTTGCCTGCAAACCGGCGGCGAACTGCGCATCGTCGGTAACCGCCATCTGGATTACTACCAGAAATTACGTCGCCTGTTCGGCAACTGCACCACCATCGCCACCAACCAGAAATTTGTGATCCTGCGTGCCGTGAAAACCGCTGCGCATCACTGATCGCTGAATCGCTGACATGAAAAAGCCGCTTATCGCGGCTTTTTTTCGGCTGGAGTTTCTGATGCCGTTTTCTAAATCTTCAGCGCCAGCCGGGTGCCCTGGTCGATAGCACGACGCGCATCCAGTTCGACGGCCACGTCGGCGCCGCCGATCAGATGCACGTTTTTTCCGGCTTCCTGCAATGGCTGATACAGCGCACGCTGCGGTTCCTGTCCGGCGCAGATAATCACGTTATCCACTGCCAGACACACCGGTTCGCCGTTCATGATCAGATGCAGACCCGCGTCATCGATACGTTCGTAACTGACGCCGCTTTGCATTTTCACACCACGCTGCAACAGGCTGGCGCGGTGGATCCAGCCGGTGGTTTTCCCCAGCCCTGCGCCGACTTTGGTGGTTTTGCGTTGCAGCAGCACGATGTCCCGTGCGGCGGGTTCAGGCTGTGGCCCGGTGGGTGCCAGACCGCCGCGATGCGTCAGGCTCTGGTCAATTCCCCATTCCTGACTGAAAGCCTGCGTGCTGAGGCTCGATGACGGGCCGTTGTGGATCAGGTATTCGGCGGTATCGAAACCGATGCCGCCCGCGCCGATAATCGCCACGCGCTGGCCGACCGGTTTTTTCTCGCGCAGCACCTCGAGATAGGTCAGCACGCACGGATGATCAATGCCCGCAATATCCGGCAGGCGCGGAGAAATACCACAGGCGAGGATCACGTCGTCATAGCCCGTTAACTGACTGGCGTTGACGGCTTCGCCCAGACGCAGCGTCACGCCCAGCAAAGTCAGCTGACGCGAGTAATAACGCAGCGTCTGATAAAACTCTTCTTTACCGGGGATCTGTTTGGCGACATTAAATTGCCCGCCGATTTCATTGTGTGCATCGAACAGTGTGACGTGATGTCCGCGGCTGGCGGCCGTGGTGGCAAAGGCCAGTCCGGCCGGGCCAGCGCCGACCACCGCCAGACGTTTGGTGATGTCCGCGCGGGTCACCGGTAACTGCGTTTCCCGGCAGGCGCGCGGGTTCACCAGACAGGAAGTGACTTCACCGGCAAATATCTGATCCAGACAGGCCTGATTACAGCCGATGCAGGTATTGATCTCATCAGCACGCCCCTGCGCGGCTTTTTCGACAAAGGCCGGATCGGCAAGGAACGGGCGCGCCATTGACACCATATCCGCACAGCCTTCGGCGAGGATTTTCTCCGCCACGTCAGGATCGTTAATGCGGTTAGTGGTGATCAGCGGAATGCCCACTTTGCCCATCAGTTTTTGCGTCACCCAGCTGAAGGCGGCGCGGGGCACCATAGTGGCGATGGTCGGAATGCGCGCTTCATGCCAGCCAATCCCGGTGTTGATAATGCTCGCCCCCGCCTGTTCGATGCGTTGCGCCAGCATTTCGACTTCCTGCCAGTCCGAGCCTTCTTCGACCAGATCCAGCATGGATAAACGATAAATGATGATGAATTCCCGGCCACAGGTTTCACGTACGCGGCGTACGGCCTCGGTGGCGAAGCGCATGCGGTTATCCGCTGAACCGCCCCAGCGGTCGGTGCGCTGGTTGGTGCGTGCGGTGAGAAACTGGTTAATCAGATAACCTTCGGAACCCATGATTTCCACGCCGTCGTAACCCGACTCTTTGGCAAGCTGCGCGCAGCGGGCGAAATCCGCCAGTGTGGAGTCGATTTCCTCTTCAGTCAGCGCGTGTGGCGTAAAACGGTTGATCGGTGCCTGCAGGGCAGAGGGCGCGACGGGGTGGGGCTGATAGCTGTAACGCCCTGCGTGAAGGATCTGCAAGGCGATTTTGCCGCCCGCGGCATGTACCGCGTCAGTCACCACGCGATGATGAGTGATGTGCTCCTGTTCGGCGAGGATTGACCCGCCCTGATACACCACGCCCTGCGCGTTCGGTGAAATGCCTCCCGTGACAATCAGCCCGACGCCCGCAGCGGCGCGTTCGGCATAGAAGGCCGCCAGACGTTCAGGCCCGTCCTCGCGTTCCTCAAGACCGGTGTGCATTGATCCCATCAGCACGCGGTTTTTCAGTTGGGTAAAACCTAAATCCAGCGGCGCCAGCAGGTGCGGATAAAACAGCGAAGCGCGATCAGTCATGGAATTCTCTTAAGTGGTCGGAGGAGATGAATTCAATTTAGCCGCTGGCAGGACAATTGGAAAGTCAGCGTGCAATGACTGTGATATGTATCACTCCGCGCCGATCGCTGAGGGTTAATTAACTATTCCGCATATTATTAATCAGAGTTATTTAATTAAATCGGGTTATTTTTGCGGGGTTCAAACGGCACAACATAGCAGATAAAAACATTATTTCTTTGTTTTTACACAATATTGATTGTTCGCAGGTTGTTTATTTTTAACAATTTTTTACCGGACAGTGCCGGTTAGGATTATTTTTATAAAAGCATATCGAATCGATTCAGTTCGGGTTAGAGCTGGACTAGGCTGGAGCTGCTTCACCCTAAAAATTCATTCCTAACCTGGATATATACTATGAATCTTATTGACCATACAGCCTGCCGCCCGTTTACCGAAGCCGGGCATTTGTCCCAAATTGCAGCCTATTATGAAGAAGGGCGTAATGTCATGTGGATGATGCTCAGGTCTTATCCACGTCCGTGTTTCAATCAGGAACTTATCGAAGACATTATGACGCTGACCTATGCCGCCAAAGCCTCCGGATTGCGTTTTGACTTTTGGGTCACCGGCTCCCTGGTGCCCAATATGTACAATGTCGGCGGGGATTTGAGTTTCTTCGTGGACTCTATCGTCAACAACAAACGCGAGGCGTTACGTGCTTACGCCAGAGCCTGTGTGGACTGCGTTCACGCCGCCGCACGCGGGTTTGATGTGGGCGCGATCAGTTTGTCGATGATTGAAGGTACGGCGCTCGGTGGCGGGTTTGAGGCGGCTCTGGCGCACCATTATGTGCTGGCGCAAAACACCGCGCGGATGGGATTCCCTGAAATCGCCTTTAACCTGTTCCCCGGTATGGGCGGGTATTCGCTGGTTTCCCGCAAGGCGGGCATGAAGCTGGCGGAGGAACTGATCTCTACCGGCGAGTCACACACGGCGGAATGGTTTGAAAGCCGCGGGCTGGTGGATGTGCTGTTCCAGCCGGGGGAAGCGTTCAACGCGACCCGTACCTTTATGGATGTCCTGCGGCCCAAACTCAACGGCATCCGGGCGATGATCCGCGCACGTCAGCGTGTGCTGCAACTGTCACGTTCAGAACTGATGGATATTACGGAGGACTGGGTGGATGCGGCGTTTACGCTGGAGGAGAAAGATCTGAGTTATATGGAGCGTCTGGTCATGCTGCAAAACCGGCATACGGCATCATTGCGTAAAACCGGCTAGCAGCAGGCAGAAACAGCCCGTCACTGGCGCTATTTCTGTTTTGCTTTATGTTTAAACACATTGGGTGAAGCAACACTTTTTTCCTCAAGCCAGTGCTCCAGCTCAGCCGCGGGCATTGGCTTGGCGTAAAGAAATCCCTGTTTGCTGTCCACACCAATTTCGTCAATCAGTTTCTCTTCTTCCGCCGTTTCCACCCCTTCCGCCACCACGGTCAGTTGCAGGGTTTTTGCCACGGCCACGATCGCCCGCACCAGCGCCTGAGACACCGGATTGTCATTGATGCCGCGAATAAAACTTTGATCCAGCTTGATGCAGTCGAGGGGGATGCGCGCCAGTTGCGACAACGAGGAATAACCGGTGCCGAAATCATCCAGATGCACCTGCGCGCCAAGTTTATGCAGCTGATTGATCATGCTGACTGCGGAACCTTCATCTTCCACCAGACAACTTTCCGTCAGCTCAAAATCCAGCAAACAGCCTTTCATTCCGGCTTTTTTCATCGCTTCCGACAGCGTGGTGATAAAGGATCCGTTATTGAGCTGCCGCCCGGAAAGATTCACTGCAACACGCAGGTTCAGCCCTTTCTTCTGCCATTCCGTTGCCTGACGGGTGGCGGTTTCAATCACCCATTTGCCGATCGGCGTGATCAGACCGGATTCTTCCGCATAGGGAATAAAACTTTGTGGCTGAATGAGGCCGCGTTCCGGCGAATTCCAGCGCAGCAATGCTTCGACACTTTGCACTGTGCCGTACAGCGAGACTTTCGGCTGATAGTGCAACACCAGCTGATCTTTCTCCACCAGCGCCTTACGCAGATGGGTATCTAACCACATGTATTCCGAGGCTTTCTCGTTCATGCCCGGCGAAAAAACGCAGTGGGCGTTTTTGCCTTTTTCCTTTGCCACATACATGGCGGTATCGGCATTCTGCAACAGCGTATCGCCGTCGGTGCCGTGTTCCGGGCAAATGGCGATACCGCCGGAACAGCCGGTATAGACTTCAATCAGTCCGATACGAAACGGCAGGCTCAGCCTGCGCAGCACCCGCCGGCTGAGTTCTTCCAGCGTGCTGAGATCAGCGTGGAGGCTAAGAATAATGAATTCATCGCCGCCCAGTCGCGCCAGTTTATCGTTCGGCGACAGACAATCCTGAATGGCATCGGAGACTGCGCGCAGCAGGTGATCGCCAAACATATGGCCGTAGGCGTCGTTCACCTTTTTGAAGTTATCCAGATCGAGATAGATCAGGCCGACCTGGCTTTCGCCGCGTTCAAGTAAGGCTTTCGCCAGCGATTCCTGTAAGGCATTACGGTTAGCAAAACCGGTGACCAGATCGGTGTTCGCCAGTACGCGTAAACGTTCCTGCGCCTTGCGCTCGTCGGTAATATCAGAGCCTGAGCAGATCAGGTATTTTTGCTGTTTTCCGCTGCCGCTGTGCACGAATTTATTGCGGAACAGAAACAGCCGCTGGCCTTTGACGGTGTTGATCCAACGCTCAACTTCATAAGATTGCTGATGCTGAAAAAAACCATTGATGTTCTGACGCGAGGCCAGCCCTTCTTCCATCGACATGAATAAGTCATAGGCGCTGCGCCCGATGACATCTTCTTCACGCAGGCCGGTATATTCTTCGCTCAGGCGGTTGAAACGGTGGATTTTGCCTTCCTGATCGATAATGACGATCACGGAATTGGCTTCGGAAACTACCTGTTCCGCGAAGGTCAGGCCGACTTCAAGATCGTGCGCGACCGATTCCGTATCCTGATACGCAGAAGCGGTACCCGCCCAGGCTTTGCTGTCGATTTTTCGCCCGACAAGGTACAGGCGAACGGGGGAACCGAATAAGGTGATATCCAGGGTAAAACTGGAGGTAATGCCGGTCAGTTGGCGGATTTTCCCGGCCTGCCACTGCGTCAGGGGGATAGCAACATTGACGACGCCTTTCTCTGCGGATAACTCCAGGGCATTGCTGTCTGAACCCAGTCGCCAATAAGGGCGGGGTGTACCAAAATGCAGGTACAAGATGGAGGCATCTTGAGAGTCGACCATGAATGTTTCTCCGCAAAGAACGCTATACGCCGCCAGTGTGGCGACATGGCGACAGTCAGCACAGACGGAGCTTACTCTGTTCAGCACACCCGCACCGCTCCGCAAGCGCGGATCAGGTCAGGAGGGCGTAACACATTGAATTTAAGGTTAGCAACTGTCGGTTATATATCCAGTCGCCAGACAGAAATTACTGCTCAGAACAGGCGGGCACCGTTGCCGGATGTCCGCCTGCGAGAGAAGGTTTTTGACTGTGTTCCTGGCCTGATTTCAGGCCCGGTGTATTATTTCAGCAGGAAGCTGCTTTGTTTCACATCCTGAGAATCTAACCCTACGAATACATTGAACTTTCCAGGTTCAGACGCCCATTTCAACTTGTCGTTGTAAAAACGTAAATCTTTTTCATTGATGGCAAATGTAACGATTTTCTCTTCGCCCGGTTGCAGATTGATTTTTTCGAAGTTCTTCAGCTCTTTCACCGGACGGCTGATCGAGGCGGTCACATCCTGCAGGTACATCTGCACGATAGTGGCACCGCTGACTTTACCGGTGTTTTTCACCGTTACGCTGGCGGTCAGCGGATGTTTCGCATCCATGGTGGAAGAGGACACGCTCACGTCAGAGACGCTGAAGCTGGTGTAGCTCAGGCCATAGCCAAACGGGAACAGCGGACCGTTGGTGATATCGAAATAACGGGTGGTGTATTTATCCGGATGCTGCGCATTAAACGGACGACCGGTATTGAGCACGCTGTTATACAGCGGGATTTGCCCGACAGAGCGCGGGAAGGTCATCGGCAGTTTGCCGGACGGGTTGTAATCGCCAAACAGGACATCGGCAATGGCATGGCCGCCTTCGGTGCCGCTGAACCAGGTTTCCAGCATGGCATCAGAGATCTCATTCTCCCACGTCAGCGTCAGCGGACGGCCATTCATCAGCACGATCACCAGCGGTTTACCGGTGGCTTTCAGGGCTTTCAGCAGGTCACGCTGGCTCTGAGGAATGTTGATGTCAGAACGGCTGGAGGCTTCGTGTGCCATGCCCTGCGCTTCGCCCACTACCGCGACCACGACGTCAGATTTTTCCGCCGTTTTCACCGCTTCGTCGATCATTTCCTGCGGTTTACGCGGATCGTTGATCACTTGTTTGTCGTAAGAGTTGAGGAAATCCACCATTCCCTGATCGTTGGTGACGTTCGCGCCACGCGCATACAGGATAGTGCCCTGATCGCCGAGCACGTCTTTCATGCCCTGCAACACGGTCACGGCCTGTGCCGCTTTACCGGCTGCCGACCAGCTCCCCATCACGTCGCGTTTGCTGTCAGCCAGCGCGCCGATCACGGCAATGGTGCCTTTTTTCTGTAACGGCAATGTCTGGTTGCTATTTTTCAGCAGCACCAGCGAGGTCCGCGCCACTTCGCGGGCTTCCTGACGATGCAGACGGCTTTCAGCGTTGGTGTCTGCCGGGTCACTCGACTGCGGGCCTAAATGGCGATATTCATCGACAAACAGCCCCATGTCCCATTTCGCGGCCAGGACGTCACGCACGGCACGGTCAATGTCTTGCTGGCTGACCAGACCGTCGGCGAGTAAACCTTTCAGGTACTTACCGTACATATTGTCGGCCATGTCCATATCGACACCGGCTTTCAGCGCCATGGCGGCCGCCTGACGATCGTCTTCGGCCACGCCGTGTTTGACCAGCCCGCCGATGGCGCCGTGGTCGCTGACGG
The DNA here is from genome assembly GCF_004364755.1 of Rahnella sp. BIGb0236. Classification (NCBI taxonomy): domain Bacteria; kingdom Pseudomonadati; phylum Pseudomonadota; class Gammaproteobacteria; order Enterobacterales; family Yersiniaceae; genus Rahnella; species Rahnella sp. BIGb0236. Next base: position 170,896 of record NZ_SOAO01000006.1, on the reverse strand, counting down.
TCAGGCCTTTGAACTGCCAGTCGTCGCGCAGGATATCTTTCAGCAGCCAGGTGTTTGAGGTGGCAGGAATGCCGTTCACGCTGTTCAGCGCCACCATCACCCCACCGGCACCGGCATCGACTGCTGCTTTATAAGGCGGCATGTAATCGTTGAACATGCGGGTCAGGCTCATGTCCACGGTGTTGTATTCGCGGCCACCTTCGACGGCACCGTACAGCGCATAGTGTTTGACGTTAGCCATCACGGCGTCCGGCGCAGACGGGTCTTTGCCCTGATAACCGGTAACGATTTCATGAGCGAGACGCGAGGTCAGGTAGGTGTCTTCGCCAAAGCCTTCGGACACACGGCCCCAGCGCGGATCACGGGTGATATCCACCATCGGCGAGAAGGTCATGTTCAGACCATCGGCGGCGGTTTCCAGCGCAGAAATACGGGCGCTGGTGGCGACGGCCTGCATATCCCAGCTGGCGGCAAGGCCAAGGCTGATCGGGAAAATCGTGCGCTGGCCGTGGACCACGTCATAGGCATAGAAAGGAGGGATTTTCAGGCGGCTGTATTTCACTTCGTCCTGAAGACGACGGATATCGGGTTTGGTCACCGTGTTAAACACACCGCCGACTTTACCGGCGCGGATATCGGCCATGATGGCTTCTTTCGGATAATCCGTCCCCACAGTCACCAGATTCAGCTGACCGATTTTTTCATCAAGGGTCATTTTTTTCATCAGGTCGGCAATGAACGCGTTGCGCTCTTTTACCTGATCCTGAGGGATACCCGTTGTTTCAACGGCAAATGTAGAAGCAGAACTTACCAGTAACACGAACGCGCCAAGCATGTGATGCGTATTCATCGGAATTCCTTCAGCCATAAGCAGGGGAGCCAAATCAGAGAAAATTCAGCAGCCTGAAGCAAACAAAGCAATGATCATTCTAAGAAAAACATAATGTGAGAATCTAATACGACCGTTCAACTATTAGCAATGAATAGTTTATGGCCTGCGCACAATATCTTTTTATCCTTCGGGACAGCCTGCAATTTACAGGTAATCCGCATGACAGATACAAGAAGACAGTCGATATGCCACGCAAATTTTTAAATTTAGGATTAGGTGATATACCGCTGAACAAATAAACATCAATGCGGCGGCAGGGAAAAGGACAGGCAATAAAAAAGGCAGAACGCATTGTTCTGCCCGGGCATAATTCGCAATAACCGTTCAGGTCATCGGATTAATAGTAGTAAGACATATCGGTCGGGGTTTTGCTCATCACGTCAAAGAAGACGTCTTTGGTGTTTACCCAGAATTGCGCCACGGCGGCGGCATCGTAGCTCATGCCCATCAGGCTCATGACGAAGAAGCAGGTCACGGTCAGACCGACACCACTGCAAACGAAAGCCATGGTATTCCGGCTGGACTGGCGACACACAATATTCAGCTGGCTGGTGCAGAACATCAAAAAGGCGCTCAGCAGTTCCCAGCGCATCATTAAAATCCCGGCAGTTAATGTACCCATCGATAAAATCCTTACTCACTACAGCCGCTTGCGCGAAGCCACAATCAGCCGGAAGGCTGCGACAACGGGTTGGCACCGGGCTTTACTGAAGAAATGGTGAATTACAAAAATGTGATGATGGTCACATTATATCACCGGATTTTATTTTTGAGCGAAAAATGTTCGCTAATGAAAAATAGGCATAACACATCAACTTATTTCGCTGATGTGTTATGAAAAGTAGAAATATCACCGGGATTGTTGAAGGGAATTTACGCGCCGTACCCCATGACCTGTAACAGATGCTGCGCCTGCTGCACCGCTTCCTGACGGTGTGCGACGCCCAGTTTCTGATACAGATTTCGGATGTGCGTTTTGATGGTGGTGGAGGCCACGTCCAGCTCACCGGCAATCTGGTCATTGCTGTAACCGGAGTAGATCAGCCCCAGAACCTGCCATTCGCGCTGAGTCAGCGGGCTGGTGCGGATCAGTTCCGGCACCTGCGGATGGGTCAGCAGTTTGTTCACGAAGCCTTCGTCGAAATGGGCAAACTTATGGCGATGATGCTGGTTAATTTCGCGCAGAATTTGCTGGGCGCGACGCTGTTCCAGTTCCGGCAGCAGATTGAGCTGGATCATCTGACGCAGCTGTTGCGCCATCATTTCGCCTTCAATGACGAAATGGCTGACAAAACCGGTGCGGTTCGCCAGCGTCAGGGCTTCAATCAGCACCCGCTGGGCATCACTTTTGCGGCCGGTATGCCAGTACAGCAAATTGCTCAGCAGCAGGTTACGGTTGAGATCACTGGTCAGGCGCAACTGGCGGGCGTTCTGATTCAGTTCATCAAGCACCACTTCGGCTTCATCAAACTTCTCCAGCAAAATCTGCACGCGGGCAATATTGCGCCACTGGCCTTGCTGGAAATGGTTGTCGGCCATGTCGGGTTTGCGCGCCTGTTGCAGCCACTGCCGCGCCGCGGTTTTATCGCCGATCATCTGCCAGTAAATCACCCGCGGCTTGTCGGTATTGGTCAGCCAGTCGATATGATACTGACCGGTTTTCAGCAACGTTTCGCAGCGTTGCAGATGATGATGGGCATTGTCGAGCTGACCACGCGCCAGCGAGCATTTCGCCAGCATCGCCAGACACTGCAACTGTTGTTGCGGCTGGAAGTTAGTCAGCACGCTCAGACCCTGACGGGCGGCTTCTTCGGCGTCATCAAGGCGCGACCACGACCACAGCAGTTGTGAACGAAGACGCAGTAAAAATTCGTGCATCGGCAACTGCTCAAGATGCTGTTCGCGCACCAGTTCAAAGGCGCGATCCTGCATCTCGAACGCGGCCTGCAAAAAGCCCTGTGCAATCAGGATTTCACTCTGCTGCAACAGCGCCCAGAGGGCGTAATGATAGGCCTCGTGTCGGCGGGCAATCTGTTCGGTTTGTTGCATCAGCGGCAGGGCGCGGGTCAGATCGCCTTTGCAGTGCTGGATTTCGCCGGTGACCGACGTCGCCACAATGCGGCTGTAATAACTTTCATACGGCAGATAACGCAGGGCGTCGGCGGCCAGTTTTTCCGCCTCATCCTGACGGCCATCGTTGATCGCCACCTGCGCGCGCAGGGCATCAAATTCCGCCGCCAGTTCCTGTTCCATGACGATATTGCGCTGCTGCATTTCGCTTTCCGCGCGCACCAGCAAGGCTTCCACTTCGGCATAACGGTGCTGACTTTGCGCCAGCCACGCCTGTAACAACACCAGTTTCGGGTTCTGGATCAGCCGGTCGTAAGGCAGCGCCGCCAGACACTCTTCCAGCAACGCCAGTTCGCTCTGATTGAACAACGACCAGGCATGTTGCAGCAGAATATCGCGCAGCATATTGGTGTCTTCCGCCCCCAGCGCGTGATGAATGGCTTCGGCGGGGAAGCCTTGCGCCAGCCAGCCTTCTGCCGCCGCGCGGTGAATGGCGGGCAGTTCGGTCGCCAGTTCCCACTGACAACGCTGGCGCAGGAAAGTGGCAAACAGCGGGTGGAAGTTAAACCATTCGCCGCTGTCATCCATCCGGTTGATGAATAATCCCTGACGCTCCAGTTCTTCCAGACGCTGCTGACCATTTTCGCTGCCGGTCAGGCGCACGATCAGCGCATCATTCATTGAGCGCAGCAGCGAGCAGCGCAGTAAAAAGTCACGGGTCGGCGCGTCAACGCGATTCAGCACTTCATCCACCAGATATTCCGACAGATGACTGGCATTGAGTCCGGCCAGTTTGCGCGCGGATTGCTGGGTTGAATGCTGTGAAGAGTGGGAGGACTGGCGTGCCGACAGGGCGATCAGCTGGAGCGCGGTGGCCCAGCCTGCGACTTCATCACAAAGGCGTCCGCTGTCTGCCTGATCAATCGGGTCTTTCAGCCGGTTATCGAAAAACTGCTGGGTTTCGGGATGAGTAAACGCCAGATGCGAGGCGTTGAGTTCCAGCAGTTGATCCCGCACACGCATATTGGCGATGCCCAGCGGCGGCAGGGTGCGCGAGAGCACCACCAGCGACAGATTCTCCGGCTGGTGACGCAGGAAAAAACGCATGCCTTCATGAATGGCGTCATTGGAAATCAGATGATAATCGTCAATGACCAGCAACAGCGGGCTATGCCAGTCGGAAAGCTCGACAAAAAGCTGGGCAAACAGCGCCGGTAAACTGGCGTACTGATGTTTGAGGCTCAGCGCCTCGCTTTTCACGCAATGTCCGCCGCACGCCTGCTGTACCGCCGCAATCAGATAGCTGGCAAACCGCTCCGGCTGGTTGTCGCTTTCATCAAGAGAATACCAGCCGAGATCGCTTTTACCTGCTGCCCAGTGCGCCACCAGTGTCGTTTTACCATAGCCCGCCGGACTGGCGACCAGGGTCAGACGATAATTGGGCGCAGTCGAGAGCCTGGTCAGAAGACGCTCGCGAACCACTGTATTTTGCTGCCGCACCGGGCGGCTCAATTTTGACGGGATCAGCATTTTTTTCGATTCTTTTGACAGAAAGACAGAAGGGGCGTTATTTATTTCACAGCGTGTAATTAATCACTTTTTCTAAAGTCCTCCTTTGAAACATTGATTGCAAGAATGTTACGTTTTTACATGCCGTTAAGTTGCTCTGCATCACACTTCTTAATACAAATTTTCGGGCATTCGCCCTGATGCCCCGTCTCCTCCGGCTACGCCCCGTTTCTCCTCCCTGCCTAATCTTTGGCGGGATGATGCTGCTCACCGACACACGCGTCAGCATAGTGATAATCAACATCAGACTTTCCCAACAAATTTCCGGATAAAGAGGCATGTGATGCAGGTGACTTTGGATAAGACACAGTTTTTAGCCGCGCTGAAACGCCAGTGGCAGGGGTTCGGTTTGCAACAGGCACAGGATATGACTCCGCATCAGTGGTGGCAGGCCACCAGTGCCGCATTATCCGAACAACTGAGCGCGCAGCCCGCGCCAGAAGCCACGAAACAGCCGCAGCGCCACGTTAACTATATTTCGATGGAATTCCTGATCGGGCGCCTGACCGCGAATAACCTGATTAATCTCGGCTGGTATGACACGGTCAGTCAGGCGCTGAAAGAACAGGGCGTCGAGCTGGCTGACGTGCTGGAGCAGGAAACCGATCCGGCGCTGGGGAATGGCGGATTAGGCCGTCTGGCGGCCTGTTTCCTCGATTCGATGGCTACCGTCGGGCAACCGGCGACGGGCTACGGCCTGAATTATCAGTACGGTTTATTCCGTCAGTCCTTCAGCGAAGGCAAACAGCAGGAAGCGCCGGATAACTGGCACCGCGAAAGCTATCCGTGGTTCCGCCACAACAGCTCGCTGTCCGTCGATGTCGCCTTTGGCGGCAAGCTGACGAAAAACGAAAAGGGCGCAGAACAGTGGCATCCGGCGTTCACCCTGCGCGGTGAAGCCTGGGATCTGCCGGTGGTCGGTTACCAAAACGGGGTCACCCAGCCGCTGCGTCTGTGGCAGGCCACCGACGTGCATCCGTTTGACCTGACGCTGTTTAACGACGGCGAATTCCTCAAAGCGGAGCAGAAAGGCATTGATGCCGCGAAGCTCACCAAAGTGCTGTATCCGAACGACAATCATGACGCCGGTAAACGCCTGCGCCTGATGCAGCAGTATTTCCAGTGCGCCTGTTCCGTCGGCGATATCCTGCGCCGTCATCATTTCCTCGGCCGCAAAATTGAAGATTTACCGAAATTCGAAGTCATCCAGCTCAACGACACGCACCCGACCATCGCCATTCCTGAACTGCTGCGTATTTTGCTCGACGAACACCAGCTGGAATGGGACGCCGCCTGGGCGATCACCAGCCAGACGTTTGCCTACACCAACCACACGCTGATGCCGGAAGCGCTGGAGTGCTGGGATGAAAAACTGGTGCGCAGCCTGCTGCCGCGCCATTTCTCGCTGATCAAAGCCATCAACGCCCGCTTCAAAAAAGTGGTCGAAAAACAGTGGCCGGGCGACAAAGCGGTGTGGGAGAAACTGTCAGTTCACCAGAACAAACAGGTACGCATGGCCAATCTGTGCGTGGTCAGCGGCTTTGCGGTGAACGGTGTCGCGGCGCTGCATTCCGAGCTGGTGGTGAAAGATCTGTTCCCGGAATATCACCAGTTGTGGCCGAACAAATTCCATAACGTCACCAACGGCATCACGCCACGCCGCTGGCTGAAACAGTGCAACCCGGCGTTGTCTGCGCTGATTGACGACACGCTGAAAACCGAATGGGTGAACAATCTCGATGCGCTGAAAGGGCTGGAAAGTTCTGCGGAGAATAAAAAATTCCGTCAGCGTTATCAGGCGATTAAGCGCCAGAACAAAATCAAACTGGCCGGTTACGTCAAAAACGTCATGGGGCTGACGCTCAACCCGGACGCGATTTTCGATGTGCAGATCAAACGCCTGCACGAATACAAACGTCAGCATCTCAATCTGCTGCACATTTTGTCGCTGTACCGCCAGTTGCGCGATAACCCGGACATGGACATGGTGCCGCGCGTCTTCCTGTTCGGCGCGAAAGCCGCACCGGGTTATTACCTGGCGAAAAACATCATTTACGCCATCAACAAGGTGGCGGAAAAAGTGAATAACGATCCGCGGGTCCGCGACCGCATCAAAGTGGTGTTTATCCCGGATTACCGCGTGTCCGTGGCTGAACTGATGATCCCGGCGGCTGACGTGTCCGAGCAGATTTCGACTGCCGGTAAAGAAGCGTCCGGCACCGGCAACATGAAGCTGGCGCTGAACGGCGCGCTGACCGTCGGCACGCTCGACGGCGCGAACGTCGAGATCGCCGAAGAGGTCGGGGAAGACAACATCTTCATCTTCGGCAATACCGTCGATCAGGTAAAAGCCTTGCAGGCCAAAGGCTACGATCCGCTGAAAATCCGTAAGAAAGACAAGCATCTGGATAAGATCCTTAAAGAACTGGAAAATGGCTTCTTCAGCGATGGTGACAAGCAGGCGTTCAGCCTGATGCTCGACAGCCTGCTGGGCGGCGGCGATCCGTATCTGGTGCTGGCGGACTTTGCGGATTACTGCGCGGCGCAGCAGAAAGTGGACGTGCTGTATCGCGATCAGGATGAGTGGACGCGTAAAACAATCCTCAACACGGCCCGCGTAGGGATGTTCAGTTCCGACCGTTCGATCCGCGATTATCAGCAGCGGATCTGGCAGGCGAAGCGATAAGGAGTCCGCATGGAGAACAAAGCACTGGAACAGGCGGCCAGAGAGGCGGGGATTGCCTCAGGCTTCATTAACGCGCATGGCAAGCAGCAGGCGATTGCCCCTGAAACCAAGCGTGAACTGTTGTCGGCGATGGGCTGGGTGGCCGGTAAACGCCCGGCGACCACGCCGGTCCCAGCGGTCAAAGTGTTCGTCACCGGCAGCCGTCTGGCATTGCCGGTCGGCGGGGAAGGCGAGTATGCCTGGACACTGAAACTGGAAAGCGGCACAACGCAGAGCGGGCGCATCAGCGGCAAAATGACGCTGGCGCTGCCGGGCAAAATCCCAACCGGTTATCACCAGCTGACGCTGAAGCAGGATGCACAGCAGTGGGATTGCCGGGTGATTGTCGCGCCGAAACGCTGTTACGAACCGGACGCCCTGCTGGCCGGTAAAAAACTGTGGGGCGCCTGCGTGCAGCTTTATACGCTGCGCTCGGAGAACAACTGGGGCATCGGCGATTTCGGCGATCTGAATCTGATGCTGAAAAACGTCGCCGAACGCGGTGGTGCGTTTGTCGGGCTGAACCCGATACACGCGCTGTATCCGGCCAATCCGGTGGCGGCCAGCCCGTACAGTCCGTCGTCCCGCCGCTGGCTGAACGTGATTTATATCGACGTCAGCGCGGTGGAGGATTTTCGTCTCAGCGACGCGGCGCAACAGTGGTGGCATCAGCCGGTGACGCAACAGCGTTTGCAGGCCGTCCGCGCCAACGACTGGGTGGATTACGCCAGCGTCATGCCGCTGAAATTAGAAGGTCTGCGTCTGGCTTACGCGCATTTCCAGAGCCGTAAGGCGCAGGATCCGCAGGTGAAATCCCTGCGCCATTTCGTCAAACAGGGCGGTGAAAGCCTGTATTTACAGGCGGCGTTTGATGCGCTGTACGAGCATCTGGCGCAGGAGAGCGATGTGGCGCTGGGCTGGAACCGCTGGCCGGAAAAATACCATGACGCCCGCGGCCCGGCCGTGCGCGCTTTCTGCGAACAACATGCGCAGGACGTGGAGTTTTACCTGTGGCTGCAATGGCTGGCGGAAACCCAGTTTACGCAGTGCTATCACACCAGCCAGCAACACGAGATGCCGATGGGGCTGTATCGTGATCTGGCGGTTGGCGTGGTGCAGGGCGGGTCTGAAACCTGGGGCGACGGCGAACTCTATTGCCTGAAAGCCTCCGTTGGCGCACCGCCGGACATTCTCGGTCCGCTCGGCCAGAACTGGGATCTGCGTCCGATGGATCCGCACGTGATGGTCAGACGCGGCTATCAGCCGTTTATCGATCTTCTGCGTTCCAACATGACCAGTTGCGGGGCGTTGCGTATCGATCATGTGATGACCCTGCTGCGCCTGTGGTGGATCCCGGCCGGTGAAACGGCGGATAAAGGCGCCTATGTGCAATATCCGGTGGACGATCTGCTGGCGATCCTGGCGCTGGAAAGTCAGCGTCACCGCTGCATGGTGATCGGCGAGGATCTGGGCACCGTGCCGGTGGAAATCGTCAGTAAGCTGCGCGAAGGCGGCGTGTATTCCTATAAGGTGCTGTATTTCGAGCGCGATGAGGAAAACAACTTTCGTGCGCCGCAGTCGTATCCGGTGCAGGCGATGGCAACCATCACCACGCATGACCTGCCGACGCTGCGCGGTTACTGGCAAAGCGACGATCTGGCGCTGGGTAAAACGCTCGGTTTATACCGTGACGAAGCCGTTTTGCAGGAGCTGTACGCCGACCGCGCCCGTGCGCGTCAGGGGCTGCTCGACGGTTTACATCATTACGACTGCATCCCGAAGAAAACCGGACGCAAAGCGGCACTGATGGAAATGACCCCGGTACTGAACCGTGGCCTGCAACGTTACGTCGCCGACAGCGCCTGTGCCTTGCTCGGCCTGCAACCGGAAGACTGGCTGGACATGGACGCACCGGTCAACGTGCCCGGCACCAGCGACGAATACCCGAACTGGCGCCGTAAGTTGTCCCACACGCTCGAAGAGATGTTCGCTGACGAGCATGTGAATAAGCTGATTAAAGACCTCGATAAACGCCGCCGGAAAGTGTCGGTAAGCTGAGGTTTAAAAAAGAAGTGAAAAAGGGAGTGCTGCCGTGAGGGAGTGCTCCTTTTTTATTTGTGCTTATAAATCAACCAATAACAAAACCCGGATAAAGACTGCGGTCAGGCTTTCCGCAGCACTCCAAACTTTATCTTGCTTAGTTTTCATTGCACCTTAAAGTAATCACTAATGACATAATGTTTATTTTAAGGTGCAATATGAAACGTTCTCAATCTTTGCTGGTATCGGAAAATCTTTTGCAGCAACTCCGCGAAATGGGACGCTTGCTCGCTGAAAGCCGGATTGCACGAAAGATGACGCAATCCGAAGCAGCGGTGCGAGCCAACCTTGGCAGAAATACTGTCAGCAGGATTGAGAATGGAGATACAAGTGTCGCAATAGGACAAATTCTGCGTTATCTCGATGCCATTCGTCCGGGAGTAACTTTGGCCGACCTCTTATCAGGGGAAGACAACGTCGTACAGTCGATGAATGAGAAAATCAGACCTCAGCGCGCCCGTGCATTATCCGAGAGGGAACTTAAAGATTATGACTTCTGAAAGCACTTTTTTAATTCCGCGCTGACATTCATGGACTTACATGAGATGGACTCACCGAAAAGCAGTTATGCGGATATGGCTGATGCCATGAGAATGCATCTGAACGCAAAGTTTCTTCAGCAGGATTTAACTGAGCTGTTTAAACGAATGATATTTAATATTTTAATTAACAACGACGATGATCATTTAAGAAATCATGGTTTTATTCTGATGGATGATCCCGCTCAGTTGGCAGTTTCTGCGTGTCAGGAACCCCCGCAATCTGTTTCTCTGGCATGGCGTCTCAGCCCTTTATATGACGTTGTTCCGCGCCCAAGTGGCACTTATTCTCGTCTTCTGCATTTAGGTGTGGGCCAGTTTGGCCGGGAAGCAACATTGATTAATGCGGTTTCCTGGTCTGAGCGTTTTGGCCTCAGCCGCCAGCTGGCGATCAATGAAATTGATTCAGTGTGGAAAGCGGTTCGCGAATGGCGTAATTGTTTCGAGGAATTTGCGGTAGGCGGGCAGGATATTGATTCGGTAAAAAGTGCCTTCAGGCATATTCGTGAAATCGGAGGAAAAGAGCTTGGGCTTTGCGATTAAGTCTTATAAATGATTGAGTTCATTATTAGAATTCAGAGGATGTAATAAAAAAAGGCGGCTTATTCAGCCGCCCAAGACACAGGGAATTGATCAAGTATTACAAAGCGCATTAGCCTTACCGTTAACCTTTCACACCGCCTGCCGTTAAGCCGCCGACCAGCCAGCGTTGAGCAATCAGGAACACTGCCGTAATCGGGATAGCGGACAATATGGCGGCTGCCGCGAAATCGCCCCACAGGTAGTTTTGCGGGTTCAGATATTGCTGCATACCCACTGCCAGGGTGTAGCTGTTCACATCACGCAGCAGTAAAGACGCCACCGGCACTTCGGTGATGGCCGCGATAAACGACAGAATAAATACCACCGCCAGAATCGGCACGGACAGCGGCAGCAGCACCAGCCGGAACGCCTGCCACGGGCTGGCACCGTCCAGCGCGGCGGCTTCTTCCAGCGAACCGTCGATGGTTTCGAAATAGCCTTTGATGGTCCAGACGTGCAGGGCGATGCCGCCCATATACGCGAAGATCACGCCGCCGTGGGTGTTCAGCCCGAGGAACGGCACGTACATGCCGAGGCGGTCGAACAGGGCGTATAACGCCACCAGCGACAGCACCGCCGGGAACATCTGGAAAATCAGCATCCCCTTGAGCAGCGAACTTTTGCCGCGGAATTTCATGCGGGCAAAGGCGTAGGCGCAGGTAGTGGACAGCGCCACGATCCCGACCGCAGTGATCCCGGCGATCTTGATCGAGTTCCACAGCCACAACATGACCGGGAACGGCGGCGGCGTGATGCTGCCGTCGCTGTTGGTGACCGCGATGCCGAGCGCCAGTTTCCAGTGATCCCACGACACCTGATCGGGGATCAGGCTGCCGGTGGCGAAGTTACCGGGGCGCAGCGAGATGGCGAAGACCATCAGCAGCGGGAACAGGATCAGCGCCAGAAAACACAGCAGTAAAAGATGCGTGACCAGCAATCTGACTTTCTGCGACTTAGGTTTAACCATGGGCATTGTCTGTTTCTCCTTAGTCGAATTTCATGCGTGAGGCTTTCAGGTTCACGACAGCCAGCGCACCCACCAGCAGGAAGATCAGCGTGGCGATTGCCGCCGCCAGCCCGAAGTCCTGTCCGCCGCCGCCTTCGAAGGCGATGCGGTAGGTGTAGCTGACCAGCAAATCGGTATGACCCGCAGGCGTGGTGGTGCCGAGCATGTCCGGGCCGCCGTTGGTCAGCAGCTGGATCAGCACGAAGTTATTAAAGTTAAACGCAAAGCTGGCGATCATCAGCGGGGTCAGCGGTTTGATCAATAGCGGCAGCGTGATGCGGAAGAAGTTCTGCATCGGCGTCGCGCCGTCCATGGCTGACGCTTCGTAAAGGTCGTCAGGAATGGCTTTCAGCAGGCCCATGCACAGGATCATCATGTACGGATAACCGAGCCAGGTGTTGACGATGATGATCATGCTTTTGGCAGTCCACGGGTCGCTGAACCACGCCGGTTTGATGCCAAACAGGGCGCTGAGCATCAGGTTGATCTCACCAAAGCTCTGGTTGAATAACCCTTTGAAAATCAGAATCGAAATGAACGCGGGAACGGCATACGGCAGGATCAGCAGGATGCGGTACGCCGCCTTGCCTTTCAGCTCCTCCCACTGCACGACGCAGGCCAGCACCATGCCGACGGCGACGGTGAGCACCACGGTCAGCAGCGCAAACACCACGGTCCAGACGAAAATCGACAGGAAGGGTTTCTGGATCCCTTCGTCATGCAATACGCGCAGGAAGTTGCCCCAGCCGATGCCGACGGTAAAGCCGGGGCTGAGTTTTTCAGCCTGCCATTCGCCCTGCGCATTCACGGCCTGATAAAAACCGCTGTCCATGTTCGGGCGGTAAAGGGTGCCGGTTTGTACGTTGGTCAGCTGTTTTTCATCTTCGCCGAGTTTGTACAGTGGCTGGGTGCCGGAGAACTGGCGCAGGGAACTCATGCGCAACGTTTCGCCGTCGGGTAATTTTGCAGAGATCTGACCGAGCGCCAGACGGTTTTGTGTCACCACCCGCAGCCCGGCTTTTTCAGCTGACGGCGCGGTTTGCGGCAGCATTTCCAGCGTTTGCGGTGCCTGAGCATCGAAAGCAAAAGGCGGAGAAACCAGCGTTTCGCTGTTATCCGGCGACGTCAGCGCCAGTTGCCACTTATCACCGGCAGACTTTTCACCAGCAGGGAAGAGCGCAAAATTCAGCGCCTTGCCGCCCTGGAATTCACGCCCCATCAGGACGGACTGTGCGCGCTCGAAAGTCAGCTGGTTGGTGCTGCTGTAATTAGTAAAGGCAATCGCGATGGTGCAGACCAGCGGGAACAGCACGAACAACGACATCCCGGCCAGACCGGGGTAGACGTAGCGCCACGAATAGGCGCGGCGGTTGCCATAAATGTATAAGCCGACGCCGGAAAGGATCAGGGTCAGAACGGCAAAGAGGTATTCACCCTGCGCATACATCAGCACGATCAGATAACCGGTCAGGCAGGCGAGCAGGGCGATGATCAGCCACTTAAACGCATTGCTGAACGGCCGTTTTTTGGCTATTGGCATAGGGACAATCCTTGTAGTGGCGGTACGGAGCAGGTCGGCTCCGTACCGTTCATTGAGCTAAAACGCTGGCATTACTTGGTAATGCGGGTTTCTACATCTTTCAGCGCCTGCGGCACCGTCTGACGGCCATTCACTGCGTTGATGATGGCGCTGCGTTCTGCGTACCAGAAGGCGCTCATCTGCGGGATGTTTGGCATGATTTCGCCGTTTTTCGAGTTCGCCATGGTTGCAGCGATACGCGGATCTTTTTCCAGCTGTTCCTGATAGGTTTTCAGCGCCACGGCACCCAGTGGTTTGTCCTTATTCACTACCGCCAGACCTTCGTCGGTGATCAGGTAGTTTTCCAGGAACTCTTTCGCCAGTTCTTTGTTCGGGCTGGCGGCGTTGATCCCGGCAGTCAGCACGCCGACGAACGGTTTAGACGGCTTGCCGTGGAAGCTTGGCAGCAGCGTTACGCCATAGTTGATTTTGCTCTTGTCGAGGTTTGACCACGCCCACGGACCGTCGATGGTCATGGCGGTCTGGCCTTTGTTGAAGGCGGCTTCGGCGATGGAATAATCGGTGTCGGCGTTAATGTGTTTGTTTTTCACCAGATCGATGATGAATTGCAGGCCAGCCTGTGAACCTGCGTTATTGACGCCGGTGTCTTTGATGTTGTATTTGCCGTTTTCATATTTGAAGGCATAACCGCCGTCAGCGGCAATGATTGGCCAGGTGAAGTACGGTTCCTGCAAGTTCCACATGATGGCGCTCTTGCCTTTGGCGCGCAGCTCTTTGTCCAGCGCCGGGATTTCTTCCCAGGTTTTTGGCGCTTCTTTAATGATGTCTTTGTTGTAAATCAGTGACAGCGCCTCAACCGCGACCGGATAGCCGATCAGCTTGCCGTTGAAGGTGACCGCATCCCAGGTGAACGGGAACAGTTTGTCTTTGAAAGTCTGATCCGGGCTGATTTCAGCCAGCAGGCCGGATTGTGCGTAGCCGCCAAAACGGTCATGCGCCCAGAAGATAATGTCAGGGCCGCCGCCGGTGGCTGCCACTTGCGGGTATTTTTCTTCCAGCTTGTCCGGATGTTCTACCGTGACTTTAATGCCGGTGTCTTTTTCGAATTTCTTACCGACTTCCGCCAGGCCGTTATAGCCCTTGTCACCGTTGATCCAGATGACCAGCTTACCTTCTTCTATTTTGGCAAAAGCGGAAGATGACAACACCAGCGTAGCCAGCGCCGAGAGTGCCAGTGTGTGTTTAACCATTTTCTTAATGCTGAGGGTCATAATCCAATCCTTTTATTTCCTGTGAGGAGTCGGTTTTTCTGCCGTCTGAGACGGAAAAGACAGGGTACGATGCCAGTGTGGATTCAACCCGCCGGTGCTTCATCATCCCCCCCTCTACGCCCCCGCCTCTCAGAATGTGATCCCGCCGACAGTCTCAGGCGTTATGTGGCTCATCACTCAAAAATATGCTTCGTTTTTTGCCATTCAGATCACGAATTTGATTTTTGGTCTGAACTTTCATCCGGTTGCGTGAAACCGTCATCCTCCCTGCTCCTCCCCCATGAAAAACTTTGTTACGGATGATTACGCTTAACCGCTAATCCTTCACTCTTCGTTGCATTGAGTTTTCTCGCTGGCAGCAAGTACAGGAGTTCAGGATGGCGAGCGTTTCCCTTAACAGCGTGTACAAAGCCTTTGGCGATACCGTGATTTCCAGCGACATCAATCTGGAAATAGAAGAAGGCGAGTTTGTGGTGTTTGTCGGTCCGTCCGGCTGCGGTAAATCCACTTTGCTGCGCATGATTGCCGGTCTGGAGGACATCACGTCCGGCGAGCTGAAGATTGGCGATAAACGCATGAACGAAGTGCCACCGGCCGATCGCGGCATCGGCATGGTGTTCCAGTCTTATGCGCTGTATCCGCATCTTTCTGTCGCAGAAAACATGTCGTTTGGCCTGAAGCTGGCCGGGGCGAAAAAAGCTGAAATCAGCCAGCGGGTCAATCAGGTTTCCGAAGTGCTGCAACTGGCGCACCTGCTCGACCGCCGCCCGAAAGCCCTGTCCGGCGGACAACGTCAGCGCGTGGCGATTGGCCGTACGCTGGTGGCCGAACCGACGGTGTTCCTGCTCGATGAACCGCTTTCTAACTTAGATGCCGCGCTGCGTGTGCAGATGCGCATTGAGATTTCACGCCTGCATAAGCGCCTGAAACGCACCATGATTTACGTGACCCACGATCAGGTCGAAGCGATGACGCTGGCCGATAAAATCGTGGTGCTCGATGCCGGACATATCGCCCAGGTCGGGAAGCCGCTCGAGCTGTATCACTATCCTGCCAACCGTTTTGTCGCCGGGTTTATCGGCTCACCAAAAATGAATTTCCTGCCGGTGAAAGTCACCGGTGCTGAACCTGCGCGTGTGCAGGTCGAGTTGCCAAACCGCCAGCAAGTCTGGCTGCCGGTGGAAGGTACTGACGTGAAAGTCGGCAGCAACCTGTCACTGGGTATTCGCCCTGAACACCTTCTGCCCAGCGACGTCGCGGAAGTGACGCTGTCCGGTGAAGTGCAGGTCGTCGAGCAACTGGGTAACGAAACACAGATCCACATCCAAATTCCGGCAATTCGTCAGAACCTGGTGTACCGCCAGAACGACGTGGTGCTGGTAGAAGAAGGTGCAACATTCGCCATCGGTTTGCCGCCACACCGCTGCCATCTGTTCCGTGAAGACGGAACCGCATGTCGCCGGTTACACCCCGAACCTGGTGTTTGAAAGCACGCGATCCCCTACAGGAGAAAATGATGATCACAATGCGTAGTTCTTCCCTGGCGCTGGCAGTGGCTGCTGGCATCCTTTCTACACAAGCAATGGCGGTGGATTTCACAGGTTATGCCCGTTCGGGTATTGGCTGGACCGGCAGCGGCGGCGAACAGCAATGTTTCAAAGCAACGGGCGCAGATAGCAAATACCGTCTCGGTAACGAATGTGAGACCTATGCAGAGTTGAAACTGGGTCAGGAAGTGTGGAAAGAAGGGGATAAGAGCTTCTACTTCGACACCAACGTGGCGTATTCCGTCTCACAACAGAACGACTGGGAGTCAACCGATCCGGCTTTCCGCGAAGCAAACGTGAAGGGTAAAAACCTGATCGAATGGCTGCCGGGTTCCACCATCTGGGCCGGTAAGCGTTTCTACCAACGTCATGATGTTCACATGATCGACTTCTACTACTGGGATATTTCAGGTCCTGGTGCCGGTCTGGAAGATATCGATCTGGGCTTCGGTAAGCTGTCTCTGGCGGCAACCCGTAACACCGAAAGTGGCGGTTCATACGGTTACATCGCCGATCAGCGTGACGAAGTGCCAACCTCCAATGACGTGTTCGACGTGCGTCTGGCAGGTCTGCAAACGAACCCGGGCGGCGTGCTGGAGTTAGGTGTGGATTACGGTCGTGCCAATGCGCGTGACGGTTACACACTGGCTGACGACGCGACCAAAGACGGTTTCCTGGTCACCGCAGAACATACGCAAAGCATCTATAACGGCTACAACAAATTCGTACTGCAATACGCGTCTGATTCCATGACCGATCCGGGTCAGGGCGCAGCGAACGGCCACTCCAACGGTGCGGCTATCAACAACAATGGCAGCATGGTTCGTGTGCTCGACCACGGTGCGATCGACTTCAACGACACCTGGAGCCTGATGTACGTGGCGATGTATCAGGACGTTGACCGCGATAACAACAATGGCACCACCTGGTACACCGTCGGTGTCCGTCCGATGTACAAATGGACCCCGATCATGAGCACCTTGCTGGAAGTCGGTTACGACAACGTGAAATCCCAGCGTACCGGCGACAAAAACGGACAGTACAAAGTCACCCTGGCGCAACAATGGCAGGCGGGCGACAGCATCTGGTCACGTCCGGCCATCCGTGTGTTCGCAACCTATGCGAACTGGGATGAGAAATGGGGCTACGACACTGACAGCGGCGCAAGCAATGGCTTAGCAATGAACGACACCAGCACCCGTACCTTCAGCCGTGGTAATGACGACGAAGTAACCTTCGGCGCCCAGATGGAAATCTGGTGGTAATCCTCTTCGTCCTTTGAGCCGCAGATGCGTTGGCTGCCTTCACTCACCCCGGTCACATACTTGTGTATGCTCCCGGGGATGAGTTCAGTTGCCGCCTTCCTGCAACTCAAATGACTTTGAGGCCTGTGCCAGTTTTCAAAAGTACAAGCAGTAAAGAAGATGTGCTGGCTGGCGGATTATCGCTGATGACCGCCAGCCTTCATGGTGATTTCAAAGGAAACAATAATGAAAAAGAATCTGCTGTCACTGTGTCTGTCGCTGAGCCTGTTGGCTGCTGCCCCTGCGGTGGTGAATGCTGCGCAAAATGATGCGAATACGGCACCGGCTATTTCCAGCCAGACCTTACGCAACCTTTCATGGACGCCGCTGGTTCCGCCAGTGACGCAGGATGTGACGCTGGGGACGTCCAGTGTTGAAATCAATCAGGGTGAGATTCAGGGCGCCGTCGGGGCTTTCGCGTTGCCAGCCGATCGGGGTTCGCTTGAAATTACACTGACCAGTATCGCGACCGGTAAAACCGTGTATGCGCCAAATGTTCTGGTACTGGATGAGCAGATGCGTCCGGCCGCGTTTTACCCTTCCAGCTATTTCCCGTATCAGAAACCGGGCATCGTCTCGAGCGACCGTCTGGAAGGCACACTGAAACTGACACCGGCACTGGGTCAGAAACAAATTTATCTGCTGGTGTACACCACCCGTCAGGATCTGGCAGAGACCACGCAGATGGTCAACCCGGCGAAAGCTTTCGCTGCGGGCGTGGGTAACGCCGTACCGGATATCCCGGATCCGATTGCCCGTCATACCCCGACCGGCACGCTGAGCCTGAAAGTCACCGCCGAGCAGAAAACCGGTAACGTGATGATTGGTCAGATCTTCCCGTCTTCCGCACCAGCCGCCGCTGCACCGGTCGTCGTCGGCAGCACACAAGCGCCTGCGCCTGCCGCAGCACCGGCAAAACCGAGCGAGCCAATGCTCAGCGATTCAGAAACCTACTTCAATGACGCGATTAAGAAAGCAGTGAAAGCAGGGGACGTCGATAAGGCCCTGAAACTGCTGGACGAAGCCGAACGTCTGGGTTCCAAAACCGCCCGTAAAACCTTTATCGAAAGCGTGAAGCACTAACTTCCTACCCTGCAAGTGCAGGAGATAAAGCAGACGGTTTTTAGCTCCTCCCCCTGCGAAGGGGGAGGCAGGGAGGGGGTTTAGCAAACCATAAAATAGTCGATGTTTACGCATTGCGATCTGTCCTTAATACCCCACCCCAGCCCTCCCCTTCGCAGGGGAGGGAGTTTTAAACCCACCGAGTTTTATTCACTCCGCCTATTTGTTACCCTGTTGTTAATTCATTCAGCGGGGGATGTATGGCGTCTGCAAACTGGGTCGACTTATCGAAAGATAAAGACAGCGGGATCGAAACGATCCACGCCCATTTCGAAGGCCACGCGTACGATCCTCACTGGCATGACAGCTATCTGGTCGGCGTTACCCAGTACGGTTTGCAGCAGTTCAGTTGCCGCCGCCAGAAGCACCAGAGTTTGCCGGGCAAAGTCTTTATGCTCGAGCCGGGTGAAATTCATGACGGCGATGCCGTGCAGCCTGGCGGTTTTACCTATCACATGCTGTATCTCGATCCGCAGTGGCTGAGCCGTGAACTGGCGGCGCGGCGCGATTCGCTGTCTTCTGCCGGTGACCCGAGTTTCGAAAATACCTTAGCGCAGGATCCGCAACTGGCGCAGGCGACCTCGCGGGCGTTTCAGGCGCTGCACGGTAAAGAGCTGCGCATTGTGCGCCAGACTGCGCTCGACGGCTTGCTCAGTGCGCTGGGCGGGCATCTCACCTGGCAACCGCCGCGGCTTCTGGGGGATGCGCCCTGGTCGCGGGTGGCGCATCAGGCGCGGGAATATCTGCATGCGCATCTGCATGAAGACGTCGGCCTCGAACAACTGGCGGCGGCAACCGGTGAAAGCCGTTTTGTGGTCAGCCGTGCGTTTAAAGCCGAATTCGGATTGCCGCCGCACGCCTATCTTATTCAGCTGAAACTGACCCGCGCCCGCGAAGGGCTGGCGCTCGGGCGTACGCCGGCTGCCGTGGCCGCCGATTTAGGGTTTGCCGATCAGAGCCATCTCGGGCGCTGGTTCCGCCGTGCGTATCAGCTCACGCCAGCGCATTACCGGCGTCTGTGCACAAATCTTCCAGATTAAGAAAAAGTGACGGGTTAAGCTCAGATTTCAACTGAACCGGAGCCTGTCATCATGAATACCCCTGCAACCCTTCTTCCCTCATCCCCTGAACGCTGCGTGATTGTGATCAATCAGCAACTTGCCGCAGGACATGCCGCCAATGCCGCCGCCGTACTGGCGCTGACGCTCGGACAGCGCCATCCCGCACTGGTGGGCGAGCCGCTGATAGATGCCGATAACCGCGCCCATCCGGGGCTGATCCCGATTGGTATCAGCGTTCTGGTTGCCGACAGCGAACAACTCACGCAACTTCATCAGCACCTGCTTAATGATGAGGAAATGGACGGCATTATTTTCCCGGTCGAAGGCCAGCAAACCACCGATTACGCCGCTTTTCGCGAGGCCGTGTCGGTTGTGCCGACGGACAATCTGCAACTGCTGGGCATCGCGCTGGCGGGCAAAAAGAAAGTGGTGCGCAAACTGACCGGTAAGCTGGGATTGCTGGGCTGATGACTGTCATTTAACCCGATAAGCCTGAAATAATTTTCGTCGGTTCCTGCCTTTCCGGTAAAGTGTGGAGCGTAAAACTCGCAGAGGAAGGGACTGATGGAATACAGATTCAAGCGCATGGCATCACCGGTCGGGCTGCTGACACTGGCAGCGAAAGGCGACAAACTGACGGCGATTTTGTGGGAATGTGAAATCGACGGTCGTGTGCCGTTAGGCGAGATGCTTGAAGACCCGGCGTTTCCAATCCTGCTGAAAACCGAGCAACAGCTGAACGAATATTTTGCGGGCGAACGTACCTGTTTTGAACTGGAACTCGATTTCACCGGCACCGCATTCCAGAAGGAAGTCTGGGCGGCGTTGCTGGAAATTCCTTTTGGTGAAACGCGCAGTTATAGCGATATCGCCCGCCGGATCGGCCGCCCGAAAGCCGTTCGCGCAGTCGGTGCCGCCAATGGCCGTAACCCGATTTCCATTGTCGCACCGTGTCACCGTGTGATTGGCGCTTCCGGTAAGTTAACCGGCTTTGCCGGGGGGCTGGATAACAAGGCATTGCTGCTGAAGCTGGAAGGTCGCAAATCGTAGGGTCTTTATTGAGGAAATAAATTTCTTGATGTCCGCTTGTCAGTCGATGCATAGTCAAAAAATAAGCAGTAAATAAAAAAGACAACATCACTTACAGACGGAGTTTTACCTTAATGGATCAGATTCAATCCCTCGAACAGTTCTTATCCTCAGTGCAACAACGCGACCCGCATCAGGTCGAATTCTCTCAGGCCGTACGTGAAGTTATGACCACGCTATGGCCTTTCCTCGAACAACATCCGCAATACCGCCGTTCTGCGTTACTCGAGCGTCTGGTGGAGCCGGAGCGTGTCATTCAGTTCCGCATCGCGTGGGTGGATGACAAAAATCAGGTGCAGGTGAACCGTGGCTGGCGCGTGCAGTTCAGCTCGGCCATCGGCCCGTATAAAGGCGGGATGCGTTTCCATCCGTCGGTCAATTTATCGATTCTTAAATTCCTCGGTTTCGAACAAACCTTCAAAAATGCGCTGACCACGTTGCCGATGGGCGGCGGGAAGGGCGGCAGTGATTTCAATCCGAAGGGCAAAAGCGAAGGCGAGATCATGCGTTTCTGTCAGGCGCTGATGCTGGAACTTTACCGCCATCTCGGGCCGGATACCGATGTGCCTGCGGGCGATATCGGTGTCGGCGGGCGTGAAGTCGGCTATATGGCGGGGATGATGAAAAAGCTCTCCAACAACACCGCCAGCGTATTCACCGGCAAAGGGCTGTCGTTCGGCGGCAGCCTGATCCGTCCGGAAGCCACCGGTTATGGTCTGATCTATTTCACTGAATCGATGCTGAAACGTCATGGTCTGGATTTCGAAGGCATGCGCGTGGCGGTTTCCGGATCCGGTAACGTCGCGCAATACGCGATTGAAAAAGCCATGTCACTGGGCGCACGGGTCATTACTGCCTCAGATTCCAACGGGACCGTGGTGGATGAAGCCGGTTTTACGACAGAAAAACTGGCGCTGCTGACCGAAATCAAAGCCAGCCGCGATGGCCGCGTAGCCGATTATGCCCAAAAACTCGGCCTGACCTATCTCGAAGGCCAGCAGCCGTGGAACGTGCCGGTTGATATCGCGCTGCCCTGTGCGACACAAAATGAACTGGATGCCTCTGCGGCACGCGTGCTGATCGCCAACGGTGTGAAAGCGGTGGCGGAAGGCGCAAACATGCCGACCACGATTGAAGCAACCGATCTGTTTACCGACGCAGGCGTGTTGTTCGCGCCGGGTAAAGCGGCGAATGCCGGTGGCGTGGCCACGTCCGGCCTGGAGATGGCGCAGAACGCTGCACGTCTGAGCTGGAAAGCCGACGAAGTGGATGCGCGTCTGCGTCACATCATGCTGGATATCCACCATTCCTGCGTGGAGTTTGGGGGTGAAGGCAAACAGACCCAGTATGTGCGCGGGGCCAATATCGCCGGTTTCGTGAAAGTCGCCGATGCCATGCTGGCGCAGGGCGTGTTGTAATCCGGATTCAGGTTTCAGAAACAACAAAGCCACCTTTGCAGGTGGCTTTTTTATGCGATCAGCATACTCAGAAGTGCGTATTCAGGCTCATGTAGAACGTGCGGCCCGGTTCGTTGTAGGTGGCTGCGCCTGCGCCATACATATAGGCGCCGGTGGTGGCGTTACCCACAGTCTGGGCGTTACCTGCACGGAACTGGCGTTTGTCGAAGACGTTATCGATACCCGCCGTGACGCTGACATTTTTGGTCGCGGTGTAGGTGCCGCTCATGCCGACCACGGAATACGGGCTGACTTCATTCTTCTCGCTGCCGGTAACGGCTTCACCCTTGTAGTTGTATTTCTTCGGCTTCTGACGGCCATACCAGGTCAGGGTGGATTGCAGGGAGAGATCTTCCGTTGCCTGCCAGCTCAGCGTTGAGTTGATGGTAAATTCAGGGATGATCGACAGGTAATCGCCGGTCTCTTTGTTTTTACTTTCAATCATGTAGGTGCCGTTGTTATTCCAGGAAACGGTGCTGCTGACCGGAATGTTGAGCGTGCCTTCCAGGCCCTGTACCACGGCTTTCGGCACGTTTTCCCATTTATACACGTCGGTGGTGCCGGTGGAAGAAGTGCCGGCCGGCAGGTAGCCGGATTCGATTTTGTTACGGTAATCGTTGCGGAAATAGGTCACGCCCGCCTGATAACCGTTACGGTGGAATTCCAGCCCGATCTCCTTGTTGATGCTGGTTTCGGCATCCAGATCTTTATTCCCCACCAGATAGCAGCCGCCGCCGCTGGCCGCACAACCCTGACCTTTACTGTACAGCACGTAGTTCGGGTTGGTCTGATACAGGCTCGGCGCTTTATAGGCGCGGGCGATGCCCATTTTCAGGGTGAAATCGTCACCCAGTTCCTGCGACAGGTTGAGGGACGGACTCCAGTTATTGCCGACAATGGAGTGGTGATCGAAACGCAGTCCCGGCACCAGCATGGTGCTGTCGGTCAGCTCAATGTTGTCTTCAGCAAACAGCGAGAAAATCTCCGCCTGCGAATACGGGCTGCGGTCGGTGCTGTCGATACCGTCAATCGCGCCGCCGAGCATGGCCTGCGTATTAGAAGACGGATCTTTCATCTTCTGCTGGTTCCATTCGGTACCGAATGTGGCGGTTTGCGGCACGCCGAGTTCGAACGGTACGCTGACTTCGCTGTGCGCGAGAATATCGCCCAGCGCGATGGTGTTGAAGTCTTCGTCTGAGAAGATGCCTTCGGTACCGCCCGCCAGCCCTTCATCCATGCGCGAGTTACGGGTTTTCTCATACTGCACATAGTTGTTGGTGGTCACGCCGTTATCCCACGCGCCTTTGTAGGTCACCGAGTAAGACTGGCGGTAAATGCGGTTGGTTTCCTTGCCGTACATGCTTTTCACCAGCGCACTGGTGTTGGTGTTTTGCGTGTCGCCCGCATACAGGTTGCCCTGACGGCTGTTGGACACTTCAAATTCCAGCGACTGCATTCGGGCGAAATCCCAGTGCAGCAGGGCATCGATGTTTTTATCGATCACACCTTCACGGCCTGCCGGTACGGTGTCGGCATAGGTGCCGGTACGTTCGGACTGATGACCGTCGTTGATGTACTGCGCGTCGGCCTGCGTTTTGCTGTAGCCACCGAACAGACGGAAACTGAACTGATCGTTGAGCGGGCCGGAGAGGCTGAAGTCGGTACGTTTGGTCGAGCCTTCGTCTTTATGCTGCGGCGCGTTCAGGTAGGTATTCCAGGAACCGTGCCACTCCTGCGTGTCTTTTTTGGTGATGATGTTCACCACGCCACCTGCTGCGCCGTTGCCGTAACGGGCGGCTGCCGGGCCACGGATCACTTCGATGCGCTCGATCATATCCGGCGGAACCCAGCTGGTGTCGCCACGGGTATCGCGCTCGCCACGCCAGCCCTGACGCACCGAGTTGCGGCTGTTTACCGGCTTACCGTCGATCAGCACCAGGGTGTTTTCCGGGCCCATGCCACGGATGTCGATCTGGCGGTTATTACCGCGCTGGCCGCTGGTGGAGTTGCCGGTCAGGTTGACGCCGGGCATGGTGCGGATCAGTTCGTTGATGTCGCGTGCCGGAGGGCGTTTCTGGATTTCGTCGGAAGTGATGGTCGATACACCGGGAGCCTGAAGGTTTTGTTGTGCGGCGGTGATTACCAGCGTATCGCCGGTGTCTTTCGTGGCGTCTTCGGTGGTCTGGCTGGCTTCTGCTGTGTCGGTTGCGGAAGTTTCAGCTGCGCTGGCGGGTAAAGTGAGCGCCGATCCCAGCCCGATTAAGGTTGCCAGAGAATAGTGTGGTAGCCTGCTTTTCATATTGGATTCTGCCCTGAAATCCATCCTTTCCTGCAATATCGTCTTAATGAACAGGAGGATGGCCTGTTGTATGTGTATTTTTTATCGTCCCGTTTTACGGGCGGTTACACACTATTGCAATTGAAAATAATTATCAATACGATTCCCATTCCTTATTTGTTGGGATTGTGTAAAGGCTCCGACAGGGAGTGTCTGTTCTTCACGATGTAAAAGGCGGCAAAGCGAAAAAATGATGAAATCCTCGTCTGCGGAAAAACCGACCGCACAGACCCTCTTATCCGCCGGTGATGCGGGCAGCGCGGCGTGGTGGAATGAAATTAACACGCAGGGATCGCCGTGGATCGAACGGCCGGTCGATGGCCTGTGCAACGTGACGTTCTTCTGGCGGGATCCGCAAGGCAGTGAGGCGACATCGGATTTCCAGCGCGTGTGGATCAACATCAACGGCATCACCGATCATCATCAGCCGAAGCCGCCGCAGAGTTTGCAACGGCTGGCGGGCACTGACGTCTGGTTCCTGCATATCGCGTTGCGTTCCGGCTGGCGCGGCAGCTACAGCCTGATCCCACGGACGGAAACGGGGGGCGAGTTCCCGCAGGATCCTGATGCGTATACCGCTATGCTGGCGGCACGCGACTGGTGGAAGGATATGTTCGCCCATGCGATCCACGATCCGCTCAATCTGAATCATCCGTGGCCGGGAGCAAAATCTCACGCGCTGTCGCCTTTGCATATGCCCGATGCCATGCCGCAACCCGCCTGGCGCGAGTTTGATCTGCACGGCGCTCAACCGCCGCAGGCACCGGCAAAACTGCAAATCTATCAGTGGAACAGCGCGCGTCTGGGAAACCGGCGCAAGGTCTGGATTTACACCACCGGTGACAGTCAGGATCTGGCGTCGCGCCCGCTGGCATTACTGCTCGACGGCCAGTTCTGGGCGCAGCAGATGCCGGTCTGGCAGCCGCTGATGCAACTGACGCAGGAGGGCAGCCTGCCGCAGGCGGTCTACGTTCTGATCGACGTGATTGATACGCAAACCCGCAGCCGCGAACTGACCTGTAATGCGGATTTCTGGCAGGCGATACAGGAGGAATTATTGCCCGCCGTGGCCGCGCTCGCGCCGCACAGTGACAGCGCGGACAAAACGGTGGTGGCAGGGCAGAGTTTCGGCGGGCTTTCGTCGCTGTATGCCGGTTTACACTGGCCGCAGCAGTTCGGTTGCGTGCTCAGTCAGTCCGGCTCTTTCTGGTGGCCGCGGCGCAATAAAGCGCAGCAGGAGGAACATCCTGACGACGCCGATCTGTTATTGCGTGAGGTGAGCAACGGGCTGGGCGCGGCCAGCCATCTGAAAATTTTCATGGAGGCGGGCAGCAATGAGCGGCTGATTTATCAGGTGAATAACCAGATGGAGGAGCTGCTGGGTCGCACCGGAAACAGCGTGCGTTATCGGGTGGTGGATGCCGGTCATGACGCGCTTAGCTGGCGCGGCGGTTTACTCGATGGCCTTCAATGTCTGTGGAATGAAGCGCCATCGGGCGCCGGAGTTTCAGCCGTTACCCAGCGGGATGATTAACGGCGTATGCGAAACCGGGCAGTCGATAATGGCGCAGCGCAGCCCGAAAACCTGTTCGATCAGCGCCGGTGTGACGATATCCGCCGGTGCGCCCTCCGCCAGTATTTTGCCATCGCGCATTGCAATCAGGTGCCCGGCGTAACGGCACGCCTGATTCAGGTCGTGTAACACCACCACCAGCGTGCGGCCATTTTCCTGATTCAGACGACACATCAGTTCCATCAAATCAATCTGATGAGCAATATCCAGCCAGGTCGTCGGCTCATCCAGCAGCAGCAGCGGCGTTTGTTGTGCCAGCACCATGGCGATCCATACCCGCTGGCGCTGGCCGCCGGAAAGCGAGTTAACGGTGCTTTCCGCCAGTTCGGCGACGCCGGTGGCGCGCATGGCCTCGCTGACCGCCAGCGTATCCTGTGCCGTCCAGCGGCGGAACAGGCTCTGATGCGGGTAACGCCCGCGAGCCACCAGATCCGCCACGCTGATATCGCCCGGTGCCGTTGAGCTTTGCGGCAGCAGGCCGAGGCGTTTCGCCACGTCCCGGGTGCCGTAATCGCCAATCAGCTTACCGTCGAGAAATACCGCGCCGGATTGCGGCTGCATCAGGCGGCTGAGCGTGCGTAATAGCGTGGATTTGCCGCAGGCATTCGGCCCGATAATCACCGTCAGCTTGCCCTGCGGAATGGACACAGAGAGGTCGCGGGCGACGATTTTTTTATCGTAGCCCAGCGTCAGATCTTCCGCGTACAACGGTGAAGCGTGTTCAGTATTCATGAGCGTCGTGACTCCCGGATGAGCAACCCAATCAGATAAATGCCGCCGAGACTGACGGTCAGCACGCCCACAGGTAACTGATAGGGCAGGAACAGCCGTTGTGCGGTGACATCGGCGGCCAGCAACAGCAGGGCGCCGGTCAGTGCGGCGAAGAACAACGCATGTTGCTGGCTGGCGCACAGGCGGCGTGAAATCTGCGGTGAGACCAGCGCTATAAAGGAGATCGGCCCGGCCAGCGCGGTGGCAGCGGCGGTCAGCGCCACGCCCGCCAGCATCAGCAGCAGGCGGGAACGCTCAACCGGAACGCCCAGCGCACAGGCGGCATCATCGCCCATTTCCAGCAGCCGCATCGGCGCGGATAAGCAACGCGCCAGAATGCAGGCGGCGACGATCATCCCCGCCACCGGCAGGCTTTTCTCCCATGTGATGCCGTTAAGCGAACCGGCATTCCACAAGCCAGCCGTCAGTGCCGACTCCAGCGAGGCGTGAATAATCAGCCAGGTATTGGCTGCAATCAGCAACGCGCGTACGCCGATACCGACAATAATCAGGCGGAAGGTTTCGACGCCCTGACGCCATGCCAGCGCGTAAACCACCAGCGCGGTCAGTACGCCACCCGCCATCGCGCCGGACACGGTTTCGCCTGCGCCGCCGTTAAACAACACGATGACCAGCAGAACACCGGTATACGCGCCGGTGTTAAAACCGATAACGTCCGGGCTGCCCAGCGGATTGCGCAGCAGCGACTGGAAAATCGCGCCGCTGACACCGAGCGCGGCACCGAGCACCATCGCCATCACCACGCGTGGCAGACGCCATTGGGTGACAATAATGCTCAGGTTTTTCGGCCCGTCGCCGAGCAGGGCAGAGATTACCTGCGACGGAGTCAGCGCGAGTGTGCCGCTCCCCAGCGCGTAAATCGCCAGTAAAATCAGGCACAACACCAGCCCGCAGGCGGTCAGAAACGAGCGCGACAACAGCACAGGTTTTTTCAGCGGGCGAGGTGTTGTCAGGGTCTGACTCATGATTAACCTCTGCGTAATCCGCCGGGGCGGCGTACCAGGAAAATAAGCACCGGCGCGCCGATAAAGGCCACCACCACGGAAACCCGTAATTCGCCGGTCACCAGAAAACGTCCGGCGATATCCGCCGCCAGCAGCAATGTCGGCGTTAACACCAGCGTCCACAGCAGCATCCAGCGTGGATCCGCGCGACAGATCCAGCGCGCTATGTGCGGCACCATCAGGCCGACAAAGGCGATCGGCCCCACGGCGGCCGTCGCACTGCCGCACAATAGGGTAATCGCCAGTAATCCCAGCAACTGCGTGGTGGCGATTTTGGTACCCAGCGCCGTCGCCAGTTCGCTGCCCATCGACAGATTATTCAGCGCGCGGGTCATCAGTAAGCTCAGAACAACAGCAAAAATCACCGGCGGCGTGACGGTGTTGATCACCGCGATGTTACGGATATCCAGCGAGCCGGCCTGCCAGAATCGCAACTGGTCGTAGACGGTCGGGTTGAGCAGGGAAATCCCTGAAGACATGCCTTCCAGCACCGCGCCGAGCGCGACGCCCGCGAGGGTCAGGCGTACCGGATCCAGTTTTCCGCGCCCCAGCGCCCCGATCATGGCGACCAGTAATGTCGCCAGCAGGGCACCGGCAAAAGCGAACCACAGATAATGGCTGACATCCGTTGCGCCAAAGAAGGCTATCCCGATAACCACCGCGAAGGCGGCACCGGCGTTGACGCCGAGAATGCCGGGATCGGCCAGCGGATTGCGGGTGAGGATCTGCATCAGCGCGCCCGATAGTCCGAGCGCCATGCCGGCCAGTAAACCGGCCAGCGTGCGCGGTACACGGGCATCCGTGACGATCATGCAATCCGCGCCCGTACACTGACCGTGCAGCGCGGAGATGACGGTGCTGAGCGGCAGTGACTTTTCCCCCAGCACCAGACTCAGCGCGATCATCAGGCAGAGCAGCAACAGCGCAAAACACAGCGTCGTAAGATTTTTTATTGAGCGGGGCATCAGTGCGTAACGAACAATTTTTCAAGCTGATTCAGCATATTGCTGGCGCTGTAATAATCGAGCCTGAAGGTGTCTTCGCCCATCGCATACACCCGCCCGGCCTGCACGGCGGGTAACGTCGCCAGAAAGGGATTGGTCAGCAGACGCTGTGCATCGGCCTGATTCGCGGAGAATAACAGCAGCGTCTGACCGTTCATCGCCTCCGGCATTTTTTCACCGGCAAGCTGGATGATGTCATGGCGTTTACCCTGACTGTAGCTGGCGGCAAGATTCAGCGGAACCGGCGCAAGGGTAAACCCCAGTTGCTGGAGGAGCTGACCTTGTGGCGAAACCGGCGTCCAGAGATTGGCACTTTTACCATCAGATCCGTATACCAGCGCGGAGACCGGCTGCGGCGGCAGCGTTATGGCCTTTTTCACCTGCGCTTCACGTTGTGAAAACTGTGCAATGACGCTGGCGGCATCGGCTTCTTTACCTGTCGCCTGACCTAATTCGGTGGCGAGTTCCTGCCAGCTTTTATCGTCGTAATTGACCACCATGACCGGCGCAATGGCCGACAGCTGATCATAGAGTTTCAGGGCTGAATCGCCGCCGGTGGCCGCGATAATAATGAGATCAGGTGCCTCACCGGCAATGGCTTCGGCATTGGGTTCACCGATATAGAGCCGCTGCACGCCGCGCTGTTTCGCAATATCACCCCACTGGCGGAAAAAGCCCTGCGCGTCGGAAACATGATTATTTGGTGCGGTGGCTCCGCTGGCGATGACCGGCGCATGAATCGCCAGCAATGTCCCGGTGACGGTCACGCTGGTTGAGACAATACGCTGAGGCGGTTGTTGTAACGTGATGCTGCCCTTCGGGGTCATGATCGTACGCGGCCAGCCTTCTGCGAAAACCTGCGTGGTGAACATCAGTGATAAAAGCAGTGCCACTGTCCCTGAAAAACGACGAAAACCGGCCCTTGTCATTGGATCCATTCCTGAACTTTTAATGTTAATGGTTATCATTATTATATCTGGCGGGGGTAAGGTCAATCGCAGAGGGACGGCAAAATGTTGCCCGGACACTGGCCGGGCAACGTTTTGCGGGATCAGAAACTGTAATTGAAGGTGGCGGACGCAGTGCGGCCGATGCCATAGAAGCAGGCAGAGGTCGATGCACAGGACGCGACGTATTTTTTATCAAACACGTTGTTCACGTTAACCTGCACGGACGCGCCGTTCAGGCTGTGACTTACCTGACCTAAATCGTAGCTGACCATCGCATCGTATAAATCGACGGAAGGCACTTTGTAAGTGTTTTGCGCATCGCCCCAGCTGGTGCCGATATAACGGGCGCCGACGCCGATGGTCAGGCTTTGTAACACGCCGTGATTAAAGGTGTAGCTTCCCCACAGTGATGCCATATGTTCAGGAATACGTGCCGGTGTTTTCCCTTTGGTGTTCGCCACGGTGGTTTCTTTGGTTTCCGCATCGGTATAGGTATAAGACGCGATCAGATTGATGGATTCGGTCAGCGCGGAATGCAACTCAGTTTCAATACCGCGTGACTGAATATCACCGGCCGATTCGTACCAGCCTTCCGCGCTGTTATAGGTCGCGACGTTATCCTGACGCAACTGATAAGCCGCAACGGTCAGCAGCGTCTGCGAACCCACCGGCTGATATTTCACGCCGATTTCGGTTTGTTTGCCGTTGGTCGGCGCAAATGGGGCAACGCCCGGCGCACGGTTGGTTTGCAGGTTCGGTTCGAACGACGTGCTGTAACTGATATACGGCGAAATTCCGCTGTCGAAGGCATACAACAGCGCCGCACGACCGGTAAATTTGCTGTCATTCTGTTGCGTCTGCTCGCTGGCCTGGAAGTCATCGGTGCGCACTTCTGTCCAGTCATAACGCCCTGCCAGCAACAGATTCCACTGATTCCATTCCATCTGATCCTGCACATACAGGCCCAGCTGATCGAGCGTTTGCTGCTCATCGGTAGAATGGGTCATGGTGGATTCATCCACCGTCACGCCGCGAACCGGGTTGCGCCAGTCGATATCGTAACCGTCGGATGAGCCGCGCCACAGGTTCTGGCGATCCTTACTGGTTTTATAATCCATGCCTCCGAGGATTGTGTGCGCGACCTGCGCAGTATCAAACTGCGCCTGCAACTGGTTGTCGATCACGAACTCATTGGTGTCGCGGGTTTCACGCTGCGGGCGGCGTCCGAGGACGTAATCGCTTTTAGACGTGGTATACACCAGATATTTGTATTTCTGCTCGATCTCGCTGTAACGGGCATTCTGGCGGAAGGTGAACATTTCATTGAAGATATGCTCAAATTCGTAGCCGATGCTTTTCTGCTCACGCCATGACTGATTGTAATTGCGGTCACTGACATTGAAATCCCACGGGATCTGGCCTGCATCGGTATCTGTCACGGTGCCTGTTGCTGGCAGGAAGTTACGGTAACCGGCGTCCGGGTCTTTCTGGAAACTGGTGAGTAACGTGAACCGTGTGTTGTCGTTTGGCAGCCAGGTAATGGCTGGCGCGATGGCATAACGCGTTTCTTTATTATCCTGCACCTGACTGTTCTGATAGCGTCCGATGCCATTCAGACGATACAGCACGCGCCCGTCATCGGTCAGCACGCCACCTAAATCGAACGCACCTTCAGCCAGTTTATGGTTGCCCGCTTTGATCTGGATTTTATGGATGTCTTCCGCCACCGGACGTTTGCTGGTCATGGCGATCAGACCGCCGGGGTTAACCTGACCATAAAGGACAGAAGCCGGACCACGGATGATTTCAACGCGCTCCAGAAGCCACGGATCCAGACTGCCGGTTTGCGACGATGCGGTGGCGCCATAGCTCAGGCCATCAAGAAACTTCGGTACGTAGCTAAAACCGCGAACAAAAACCTCATCATTACGGTTCGAACTGCCGCGATATTCGGTAAAAACACCGGAAGAATAGCGTAACGCCTGCGATACGGAGGAGGCATCCTGCGCATCCATTTGATCGCGGGTGACCACGGAGACCGATTGCGGCGTCTTCAGGATTTCAGTCGGCGTTTTGGTCGCTGAAAGTGATTTCGTTGCCACCATACCTTTCACCGGCAGGGTAGGGTCTTCACTCACCTGCGTGTTACCACTGACGACCAGAGTTTCCTCGGTACTTGTCGCAGCATACGTTGCCCCCAGCGGCATCAACACAGCAGACCCCAGAAGAGTCAGCCCCTTCAACGTGATTTTTTTCATACTGGCCATAAAAGTTATCATCCTGTTACAGATTTGAGTTTTTAACTATTGAAATGGAACGTTTTTTATTTTTCGAAACATTAGCATACATTTTTATGCAATTGCTAATCATTCGTATTTACATTAGCATTTGTGGGGTTTGAGCAATATTTCTGAGGCGGGAATGGGCGTAAAGGAGTGGGGGACAATGGCAACTTTACTGATCGGAATGTCATCTCAGGCGGGTGCTTTTTCCGCTGAAGACCTGCATGGGGTATTTGATGGGCAGGGCAATGCCTTCCTGACATTGCACATCGTGGCGGGGCATTATTTCACCGGTGAAATCACGGGTGTACAGGTCCTCAGGATGCGGGATAAAAACGGCCAGCACTGGCGGACATTGCTCAATGACGCGCCCGTCGATGGCCCGCAGATGCTGCGGAGCACAGTGCCGTCCGGCGATATCCAGCACGTCACTCTTCAGGGACCGGCACGGCAAAACTGGCATCTGCGTTATCAGCAAAAGCCGCTGAACCCGCTGGATAAAGATCAGGCGCTGATCCCGCTCAGCCCGACGTTACAGGCAGTGACTCCCGCGAACCTCGCTGACTTCTGGCTGCGGACTAGCCGCGAAGGCACGCCGCTGATTGAGCCGTTTGACACGCATCATAAGCGCGTGACATTTCTGTGGCGCGGCGCGAAGAAAAACGTATTTCTGATGGGATCGCCGGAAGGAGATCATGATCCGTTATTTCATCTGGCGGGCACAGATATCTGGTTTCGCAGCTATGTCGTGCCTGACGATACGCTGATGCAGTATCAGCTTGCGCCGGATATCCCGCAGGTACCGGAAGGCGGACGCGAACAGCGTCTGGCGTTACTGGTGACAGCTCAGGCCGATCCCTTAAATAAACAGGTAGCTTTAACGGACGCCGATGATGTTTTTACCCGTTCTTCCCTGCTGAATCTACAACATAAAACTCATTGTCTGTTGCCACCTGAAGGCCGTGAACCGCTGAAAGGCAGCCTGCGCAGCGTGCAATTTAACAGTGCCATTCTGGGCAATCTGCGGGAAATCACCCTTTATCAGTCGCCGGATGCCACACCGGACAGCACGTTATTGCTGGTTTTTGACGGTAAAACCTACCAGAAAAAATACCGGCTACATGAAGCCTTTGAGCGACTGACTGCCAGAGGCGACATCGCACCCCTGCGCATTGTGTTTATCGACAGCCTTGATGGTGAACGCCGCGGGCGCGAGCTTCCGCCCAATCCGGCGTTCAGCGATTTTATGGCGTACGAACTGATACCGTGGCTTCAACAGCAGGGCTTCACTTCGGTGGCGAACCACACCGTCATTGCGGGTTCCAGCTATGGCGGACTGGCGTCGGCATGGGTGGCAATGCGTTATCCGAAGATCTTTGGCAATGTGCTCAGCCTGTCAGGCTCTTACTGGTGGGCTCCGGAAGGCGAAAAACCGGAATGGTTAATTCGTGAGTATTCTGCCCGGCATACATTGCCGCTCAGGTTTTATCTGCAGGCGGGCCTGTTTGAAAACAAAGGGGAAGAAGGGGGTATTTTGGGTAATAACATCCATCTGCGAGACGCGTTGCGTGAAAAGGGTTATGAAGTGGTATTCCGCCCCTATGCCAGCGGTCACGACTATGCCGCCTGGTGCGAAGCGATGATCGACGGGGTCAGGCATTTGCAGAGGGGGATAAATTAATATAGCTGTCCAGATAACTATTCCACGCCGCTTATTTACCCTGTTAACTTAGATTTAGCATTTTCATTATGAATTAATAACGTGAATGTTAATACTCCTCAGGGGATCCGGTTTTTATTAAAATGTATTTTCCAGAGAACGGTGATGACCCTGTAAGTTATGAGATATTTCAATTGTTGCAGTTTGTGTCAGCCACTAAATAAGTATGGTTTTTCTACATTATCGGCAGATAATTGATATTGCGAGGTTCAGGGAGAGTAAAAAAAGGAGGGTGTTATGAATATAAGGATGAAGTAAGAGGGGCGTCTGGATGCCCAGTGGAGAAGTTATTCTCATAGCCAGGGTCGCTTTAGCCGGGGTTCTCAACAGGCGTAATTGTGAACTTAATATTTATAACAATGGTGTATAGGCAAGATGGTAGCGAGGATTTTTATTATTGTCATGATGTTAATGCCAGCTTTTTCGAGGGCAAGCGATAACCCTGAGGATTTAGAGTTAAATGGAAGTAAGTTTATTGTCTATGTAAAAGCTCTCTGTCCTTTAAATGATGAACAATGTGATGAGTTTGAGTATCACTCTATTAATAAGAAAAATAATTCTGAGTTAAGGTTGAAAGGGACAGGGTGGTATAGCCCTACCGGGCGGTATTTAGGGTATATATTTAAGAATAAAACTTATACATACACCCTCACACAGTTGCCTTCTGATGGAGATGACATAAATTCAAAATGTGGAGTTCCCGTCAGATTAGAAGTTTTCCATAATGATAAATTTTTAACAGAAGATAAGTCTGTTTGCGATGAGTGAGATAACGCCATCGATTTCTATTATATCGATGGCGTCATTTATCAATAAGATCTTTCATCACAAACACTATAACCTGTTGTACCTGCAATATTATGGGGGCTCGTCATTTATGGTTGCGCATGTAAGTTGAACGGTAAAGTGTTTTTTTTGGCATGCAACTGCTGGATGTAATTTGTTTTTCGTTAGTCATTTTCATGTGTTCATTATTAGATATCCCAATCATCAATAAAGGCGTGGATCTATCATTGGGTTTAATTATTGTAATTGGATGATATTTTATATCATTCATTTCCCCTATGAAGATGGTTTACTTTTAAAACAAGCGTGCGAGTGGAAAACATACTCCTGTGAAAGGTTTTATACAATCAAATTATGGTTGAAAATAAGTATTTATATACTTCCCGAATAATTAATAAATTATCGAAATAATTGGCCTTATATGTATTTTAAAAATTAATTTATTTTAAAATGATAAAGACGCTGAATTATCAGTGCTGATAAAACTCTTTGTCCGTCCATGTAGCGGTTTGATGTGTGGTTGCCGATATTTTCAATAAGGAAGTCACCAGGAAAGGCTATACGATCGTTTGTTGCGGAACAGCGTCCCTGATACCGGGAAGGGCAGAAAAAACCTGATAAAAGGCTCTTGATGAGACAAAAAAGGGGCCGCTGACTGACCAACAAAAAAGCCACTTCTTGCGAAGTGGCTTAATCGTTTGAATCTGAAGCTAAAATTTGGTGGCCCTTGCTGGACTTGAACCAGCGACCAAGCGATTATGAGTCGCGTGCTCTAACCAACTGAGCTAAAGGGCCGAGGTGCGGGATTATACGGTAAACCCGGCTTACAGGTCTATATGTGTTCGGTTTGTATGCGCGTTTTGTGCACAGTTGTAGTCTGTTGTGTTCGCAGCATTTTTTTACCGATAAGTCCGGTAAATACATCTCAGGATAGAATAATGATTACAGATATTATTGCCGACGATCTTTTAGTTGTGTTCTGCGGCATCAATCCCGGTCTTTCGTCAGCCCACAAGGGCTATCCTTTTGCCAATGGCAGCAACCGTTTCTGGAAGGTTATCCATCAGGCTGGATTTACCGGCCGTCAGTTAATGCCGGAACAGTGGCAGCAGTTAAAGGATTTTGGTTGCGGTATCACGGCGCTGGTGGCGCGTCCGACGGTGGCAGCCAGTGAGTTAATGCGCGATGAATTGCGCGAAGGCGGCGAAGTGTTAAAAGAGAAGATCCTGCGCCATCAGCCACGGGCGTTAGCCATTTTAGGTAAGCAGGCATTCAGCCAGGCTTTTGGTATCAGCAAAGTGAGCTGGGGCCGTCAGCCGCTGAAAATGGGTCGCACTGAGGTCTGGGTGCTGCCGAATACCAGCGGACTGAACCGGGCGACACTGGATGAGCTGGTATCGGCATACCGTGAGCTATGCTTATCATTACAACGCGACTCATAATCCCGCTACGTCGTTCTGATGTTGGTTTAGATATAAAACCCTGACAAAGCGATCCTTTTCAAAGGATCGTTTTGCTTTTATGGTGTAAGTCAATTCATTCCACTTTTAAATCCGCTCCCCAGCCCCTGAAATCCCCACCCATACATTTGTATATTTAATGTAAGAGGAATGCTTCCCCCGTGTGAATGCCTCCAACTAAGCTAAAACTTATTCCATCACTTCATTCGGGGTGAGCAGCAGAGCAGTCGGGCAATGTGATTCTTCAGGAGCAGGAGATATGGCTAATGTTGAAACAGAAGAAAGGCAGGAGAATCTGGAGGAATGGTTCGAATTATTTTCAGGGCTACCGCTCCGGCATTCGGAAAGAGAAACAAGGTTAATCAGCTTTTGTGAAAAAAACCGTGTCAGCATTATGTCGGTGATGCCCTGGATCGCATCAGAGTTTGCTGAACACGGAGGGTTCTCCGGATTATTTCATTTTATTCATCTCCACGGAGGGCGGAAAATATACATGCCCAAAGAGGCAGGGAAGTTTTATCAGATTTACGGGATTAATATTCCGCAAAATAAATATAACAGAATTTATAAAAAAATTGATTCTTCAGGATATCTGGATACGCCATCCAACTGGGGTGTGTTTATCGCCATTCGCCGCGCAGCAATGCAAGTGGCGATGAAAGAAGATATTCCGGCAAAGCTACTCACACAAACTTTTGGTATCACGATGAGAAGTATCCGGCTTATTAAATCACGCAACGCGTGTCTGTAAAGGAGGTAGAGGAAGTTAAGAGAAGGCAAAGACTACACACACTTATTTTCTCATTCATTTAAATATAAAAGGTAAATATTATGACTCAATATTCTGTCACTGTAGCAAACAACTCTGTAAATACCGGCGCAATCTGTATTTATCAAACGTCTCCGGATATCAGCGATCCTCGGGTGATGTCGCTGGCATGGTTCTCCAAAGTGGCGCACCCAAAAACCAAAGTGCAGTTTGACTGGGGCATTGATTACAGTTTTGTTTGGGATGAAACCGGTGTGCTGATCCCCGGTGTGACATTCGATGCCTCTCAGACCCTTCCTGCCAGCCTGACGAGCAATAATCAGGTGACGCTGAGCTATTCCGCGGGGGCGTTTGAGTTCGAACAACAGACCACCGGCGGTAAGAATGGCACGTTGTATATCACCAATGACAGCAGTCTGCCGCTCAATCAGGCCTCGGTCGGGGTGGGTATGTCGGGTGCCGGTACCTTTGTGGTACAGGCGCAGCCGAACATCAACCTGACCTTTACACCGCATCCAACGTACTGGATCACTTTTGGTAACTATACGCCGGGCCAGGTGCTGGATGTTGGGCAGATCACCAATAAGCAACAGCTTGAGTTTGCGCCGAACACTTACAGCCTGAACGTTCAGCTGAAAAGTGATAATACCTGGAGCGTTGGCTGAGCCATTAATTTCATTTAAAGATGGGGTAGAATTATGATACTTATCGTATGTACTGATGATCCGGAACTGGAACATGTAGCGAGAGAAACATTGCGTCGTTATCCTGGTATCTATGGCGCAACCTATAAGATATTTCACTCTCAGCTAAGGGAACTGAGAAAAGATGAGGATTTATTTATTATTTCTCATGGTGCATTCCAGGGGGATAATGACCGGCCAGTGATCGGTGATAAAGAAAAAGCATTTTATTTAAATGGTGATGCACTTTATCTGAACATCAAAGAGATTATTCCTGAGAATTATAAAGGGAATGTTTATATTGATGCCTGTGAGTCCGCAGACAGTACTGAAGACCTGCTTAGCTTCGCCGAAACATTTTATCTGGATTTTCATGCTGATCATCAGGCATCGAAAGTTCTGGGTATTACCGGCGTGAGTAATGGGCTTATTCCATTACCTGACGACTCGAAATGGATTAATGTCGATCTGGAAAACAGCTAGCAGCAAATAGCAGCCATGATGGACTGTGTCAGTTACCTGTAATAAAAAAGCCCCGGCGTTTCTGCCGGGGCTTTCTGTTTGCGACTGGCAATCTGAAAACGATTAATCGTCCAGGAAGCTGCGCAGTACTTCGGAGCGGCTCGGGTGGCGCAGTTTACGCAACGCTTTCGCTTCGATCTGACGGATACGCTCACGGGTCACGTCGAACTGTTTGCCCACTTCTTCCAGCGTGTGGTCAGTGTTCATATCGATACCGAAACGCATACGCAGAACTTTCGCTTCACGTGCAGTCAGGCCAGCCAGAACGTCATGCGTTGCAGAACGCAGGCTTTCAGACGTCGCAGAATCCAGTGGCAGCTCGAGGGTGGTATCCTCGATGAAATCGCCCAGATGCGAATCTTCATCGTCGCCGATTGGCGTTTCCATGGAGATTGGCTCTTTGGCAATTTTCAGCACTTTGCGGATTTTGTCTTCCGGCATCAACATACGCTCAGCCAGCTCTTCCGGTGTCGGTTCGCGGCCCATCTCTTGCAGCATCTGACGGGAGATACGGTTGAGTTTGTTGATCGTCTCAATCATATGTACCGGGATACGGATGGTACGCGCCTGGTCGGCGATGGAGCGGGTGATAGCCTGACGGATCCACCAGGTCGCATAAGTTGAGAACTTATAACCACGGCGATATTCAAACTTATCAACGGCTTTCATCAGGCCGATGTTACCTTCCTGGATCAGGTCAAGGAACTGCAGACCACGGTTGGTGTATTTCTTGGCGATAGAAATAACCAGACGTAAGTTTGCTTCAACCATCTCTTTCTTCGCGCGACGGGCTTTCGCTTCGCCGATCGACATGCGACGGTTGATGTCTTTAACCTGTTCGATAGTCAGGCCGGTTTCTTCTTCGATCTGACGCAGTTTCATCAGGCCGCGTTGCACGTCTTCGGTGACTTCTTTCAGCTTCTCAGACCATGGTTTACCCATTGCCAGAGCGGCATCAAACCAGGTATCGCTGGTTTCGTTACCGGCGAACAGATTGACGAAGTTTTTCTTCGGCATTTTGCACTGTTCAACGCACACTTTCATGATCAGACGTTCCTGAGCACGAACGCGATCCATCATGGAACGCATGCTGTTAACCAGGAAATCGAACTGTTTTGGCACCAGACGGAACTGTTTGAACACATCGGACAGCTTCAGGATTTCTTCTGCTGCGCTCTTGTGACTACGGCCGTTTTTCTTGATGACCAGACGCGTCGCTTCATGCTGTTCACGCAGTTCGGTGAACTTCTGGCGAGCCAGTTCCGGATCGATGCTGTTGTCGTCTTCAGCGTCGTCGTCTTCATCTTCGTCTTCGTCGTCATCATTCTGCTCTTCAGTGGTCAGTTCAGAACCCACGTGAGTCGCAGTTGGTGCGATTTCTTCTTCGGCGTTCGGGTCAACAAAACCGGTGATCAGGTCAGACAGACGTACTTCGCCTGCTTCCACACGGTCATATTGCTCTAACAAATAAGTGATAGCTTCAGGATATTCAGCAACGGAGCACTGGACCTGATTGATACCGTCTTCGATACGTTTGGCGATGTCGATTTCGCCTTCACGGGTCAGCAACTCAACGGTACCCATCTCGCGCATATACATACGCACAGGGTCGGTGGTACGGCCAATTTCGGATTCAACGCTGGAAAGCACCTGCGCCGCGGCTTCTGCAGCGTCTTCATCGGTATCAGGGCGGTTTTCGGCCAGCATCAAATCATCGGCGTCCGGTGCTTCTTCAAGTACCTGGATGCCCATGTCGTTAATCATCTGGATGATGTCTTCGATCTGGTCGGAATCGACGATATCTTCCGGCAGATGGTCATTGACCTCAGCATAGGTCAGATAGCCTTGCTCCTTACCACGGGTGACAAGTAGCTTAAGCTGTGACTGCGGGTTTTGCTCCATAAGACGGTATCCACACTTCAGAGTATTTGGGTTGGTGTCGGTCGGGTAACATCGCCAACAATAACGTTAGGGGCGTTTATTGTGCCGCGGCCCACCAGGGCGGCTCTGCGCAGGGCCGTGCCCCGCTTTTTATCGGCACTTAAGCCGTGTTTTCTGTTTTACCCGTCATACTTCGAGCCGTAGATGCGTTGGCCGCCTTCCTGCAACTCGAATCATTTGGGATAAATTATGTTCTTGTTATGAAATTTTAACTTTTTCTCGCTAACACCTGATTCAGGGAACTGACTTCGGTTCGTTCCTCGGGACTCAGGCCGTGCGTCCTGGCTTTGGCAATCAAGGTTTCTAGCCGCTGCTCTAAAATAGAGTCATACAGGCTGGCTAACGTGGCACGAAATTCCTCTTCGACCATGTCCTCTACGATCATGTGGTTCCATGTCGCCAGAGTTTCAAGCTGTTGGTAGAACTTATTGTCGCGATACAGCTCCAGTAACTGGCCTGTGGTCAGCCCCGGCTGGGCTAAGCAAGTGGTCACTAACTCGCTGAACAGATCCAATCCTGGTTGCTTCGCTTGCTCCAAACCTTGCAGCGAGGGTATAAGTGTAGCCAGTTGTGGATTTTGCACCAGTAACCCTATAAGTATACGCATGGTTGTGCGTTTTAGCTGGGGCGCCTGATAGACATTGCTACTTTCTGCCTGTTTAGGCATCAGCTTTTCCAACTGGCTGTCATCTAAAATGCCGAGCTTATTCCCTAACTGTTGACGCAAATACATCCGTAACGTTTCACCGGGAACCTGGCGGATCAGCGGCAATGCCAGCATGCTCAATTTGGTGCGCCCGTCAGGGCTGCTCAAATCAACCTGCGGCATCAGCGAATCAAACAGGAAAGTGGACAGCGGCATCGCCTGTTCCATCCGTTGTTCGAATGCTTCTTTGCCTTCTTTACGTACCAGCGTGTCCGGATCTTCGCCGTCGGGTAAAAACATAAATCGCAGCTGACGGCCATCATTGAGATACGGCAAGGCCGTTTCCAGTGCGCGCCATGCGGCTTCACGTCCCGCGCGGTCGCCGTCGTAACAACACACGACGTTATCCGTACTGCGGAACATCAGCTGAATATGATCGGCTGTCGTGGACGTGCCCAGTGAGGCAACGGCGTAATCAATGCCGAACTGCGCCAGAGCGACAACATCCATATACCCTTCAACCACCAGCAAACGCGCCGGTGTCGGGTGCTTTAACTGTGCTTCATACAGGCCATACAACTGGCGGCCTTTATGGAAAATTTCGGTTTCCGGTGAGTTGAGGTATTTCGGCGTACCGTCACCCAACACCCTGCCGCCAAAGGCAATTACGCGGCCACGTTTATCGCGGATCGGGAACATTACCCGTTCGCGGAAACGATCGTAGCTGCGGCCATTGTCATTGGTGACCAACATACCGGCATCGATCAGGGACGCTTTATCATCGGCATTTTTACCGAAACGCTTTAATGCGTTGTCCCAACCCGGTGGGGCGAAACCGATAGCGAAGTGATTGATGACGTCTTCACTCAAACCACGCCGGGCAAGATAATCCCGTGCGGGGGCACCTGCAGGCTGTTTAAGTGATTGCTGATAGAACTCGCTGAGCGGTGCCATCAACTGGTAGAGGCTTTGACGCTGATGACGCTCCATCTGGCTTGGACCGGTGCCTGCTTCATACGGCACTTCCAGACCCTGCATTGTCGCCAGTTCCTCAATGCTTTCGACAAACTCAAGTCTGTCATAGTTCATCAGGAAATCGACGGCATTGCCGTGGGCACCACAGCCGAAACAGTGATAAAACTGCTTATCGCCATTTACGGTAAATGAGGGTGTTTTCTCATGGTGGAAAGGGCAGCACGCGTGATAGTTTTTACCCTGTTTCTTGAGCTTTACCCGGGCGTCGATCAGATCGACGATATCGATGCGAGCCAGCAAGTCATTGATAAATACGCGCGGAATTCTCCCAGCCATAAGCCCCTTACTCACTAGCCTATAAACGAGAACAAGCCGCGCATTCCTTTCGGAAAGCACGGCCTTCGTATGCTACTACGCAGTCTGCGCGTTCTTAATATTGCAAATCACGCGATTTGGGGTTGCCCCCGAAGATTAATACAGACGAGTGCGGCGTGCGTTTTCGCGAGCCAGTTTCTTGGCGTGGCGTTTTACTGCAGATGCTTTAGCGCGTTTACGTTCGGTAGTCGGTTTTTCATAGAATTCACGACGACGAACTTCTGCCAGAACACCTGCTTTTTCGCAGGAACGCTTGAAGCGACGCAGAGCTACGTCGAACGGCTCGTTTTCACGTACTTTAATTACAGGCATGTGCCTCTCACCTCGATAAAATCGGTTTGTTTGCTGATGTTGTACCAGCACATTTCAAAATGGTGCGGAATTTTACTCCAATTCGCGTCGTCTTGTAAAGCATAACGGCAAATTGAAACAGGCGCTATCTGCAACCCTTCTGCAACATTGTGCGCTCGCTTTTGCGTCGGGCGGCGATTATATACCAATCAATCGAAATTGCTCGACATTAATTGGCCCGGGAAGCAAGGAATTCCCACTCCGGTGCAGCACGCGCCGAGGCTTGTGTGCTAAACTGCGCGCCGCGAGTTAGCGCGAAAACATGATGGATAGAGTGATGCGAGTACTGGGTATTGAAACGTCCTGCGATGAAACCGGAATTGCAGTTTATGACAGCGAAGCCGGTTTATTAGCCAACCAACTGTATAGTCAGGTAAAACTGCATGCAGATTACGGCGGTGTGGTGCCTGAACTGGCATCGCGTGATCACGTGCGTAAAACAGTACCCTTGATTCAGGCCGCGCTGAAAGAAGCCGGGCTGACCGCTCAGGACATCGATGGCGTG
Source organism: Rahnella sp. BIGb0236 (assembly GCF_004364755.1). NCBI lineage: Bacteria > Pseudomonadati > Pseudomonadota > Gammaproteobacteria > Enterobacterales > Yersiniaceae > Rahnella > Rahnella sp. BIGb0236. The sequence continues at coordinate 128,346 of NZ_SOAO01000006.1, read as the reverse complement.
GCGTATACCGCCGGTCCCGGTCTGGTTGGCGCATTGCTGGTGGGCGCAACCATCGGCCGGTCGTTAGCTTTTGCCTGGGATGTGCCTGCGGTGCCGGTGCATCATATGGAAGGCCATTTACTGGCTCCGATGCTGGAAGATAATCCGCCAGATTTCCCGTTTGTCGCGCTGCTGGTCTCCGGTGGGCATACGCAGTTAATCAGCGTTACCGGCATTGGTGAATACACCTTGCTTGGGGAGTCGATTGATGACGCCGCTGGTGAAGCCTTTGATAAGACAGCGAAATTATTGGGTCTGGATTATCCCGGTGGTCCGTTGCTGTCAAAAATGGCCGCTCAGGGCGTAGCAGGACGTTTTACCTTCCCGCGTCCGATGACAGACCGTCCGGGGCTGGATTTTAGTTTCTCCGGCCTTAAAACGTTTGCAGCCAATACCATTCGTGGCAATGACAGCGACCCGCAGACGCATGCCGACATTGCCCGCGCTTTTGAAGATGCGGTGGTGGATACGCTGGCGATTAAATGCAAACGCGCACTGGATCAGACGGGTTTTAAACAGCTGGTGATGGCCGGTGGCGTCAGCGCCAATCGCACATTACGCGCCAAACTGGCGGAAGTGATGGCGAAACGCGGCGGTCAGGTATTTTATGCGCGTCCTGAATTTTGTACCGATAACGGCGCGATGATCGCCTATGCGGGCATGGTGCGGTTGAAAAGTGGTGGCACCCCTGAACTGGGTGTGACAGTACGTCCGCGCTGGCCTCTTGCGGAGCTTCCGCCAGTTTGAGTCAGGCTTCCGCCAGTCTGAGCGGGGCTGCGACTGCGTTGCTGCGTCGACCCGAAATGCTCACATACTTGAGTATGCTGCGCTTTCAGGTCTCCTGACGCCTTGTCTCGCTCCCGCTCAGCCAGGCTGGCTGAGTTAAAAAAAACAATAAAAAAACGACCCATATGAGGTCGTTTTTTGTCTGAATGTACCGGTTATTCGGTCTTATCTTCTTTCGCCGCTTTACGTTTCTTCTTCAGTTTGTCCCAGATTTTTCCTTCCTGCCCACGCCACAGACGCTGAATATTGTCGTGATGGCGTAACAGGATCAGACAGGAAAGCATGGCGACCGGGAAGGTGAACTCCGGTTTGAACCACCAGACATAAAATGGCGCAATCAGCGCGCTGACAATCGCGCCCAGAGAAGAGTAACCGCTGAGCAGCACGGTCAGCAGCCATGTACCGGTCATCAGGCCGGTTAAGTCCCAGCCGATAGGGGCGATGGCACCGAAGGCTGTGGCAACGCCTTTGCCGCCTTTAAAGCGGAAAAAGACCGGATAGATGTGACCGAGACACGCCGCGATGGCTGTCAGGCCAAGGTACATCGGCGGGATGTTCAGGCGATACGCCAGCCAGACCGGCAGCATACCTTTGAGCACATCGAAAATCAGAACGGCCGCTGCGGCCAGCCGGCCACCCAGACGCAAAACGTTAGTGGCACCAGGATTACCGGACCCCGCGGTGCGCGGATCAGGTAAGCGGGCTACCCGGCAGACCAGAATCGCACTGGAAATCGAGCCGCAAAGGTAGGCGAAAATAATCATTCCAAGCGCGGTAGCACTCATAAAGCCGTTCCGTCTAATAAGGGTCGTTTTAATCGCAACATCCATGGATAATACGCATTTTCTGCTGGAAGTGGTATCCGGCTGGGCCAAAAACAGAGAATCGCGTGATGGATATCGTATTTATTGAGCAACTAAATGTAATCACCACCATTGGCGCTTACGAGTGGGAACAGACCATTAAACAGAAACTGGTATTCGATATCGAAATGGCCTGGGATAACCGTAAGTCCGCTGCCAGCGACGATGTGAATGACTGTTTAAGCTATGCTGACGTCAGTGATGCAGTGATTGAACACGTCGCCTCACAGAACTTCGCGCTGGTGGAACGCGTCGCTGAAGAGGTCGCCACGCTGCTTCTGAGCCGCTTTAATTCGCCATGGGTACGCATCAAACTCAGCAAACCGGGCGCTGTGGCGCAGGCGGCAAATGTGGGTGTGATCATCGAGCGTGGAAAACGTTTTTAATCCTGTGATGGATACAATTTAGAAAATGCTTGTCTATTTAATGTCATAAAGAAGCGTTAAAAAGGAAAGTCCGGATTTTCGGCCTTTCTTTAACGGAGCGGCTATGTGGGATGCCGCTTTTTTGTTGTCTTTATTTTGAGCATGTTTTCCCATCAGCGGATATTTAACAGGGTAGGGTGCGGTAATGATTGTTGAAAGTCATTCTTTACTTGTTGCGGCTATTTTAGGGGTGGTTGAGGGGCTGACAGAGTTTTTGCCAGTCTCTTCTACGGGGCATCTGATCATTGCGGGCAATCTCCTGGGCTTCACCGGAGATACCTCAAAATCATTTGAAGTGGTCATTCAGTTAGGATCGATTCTGGCTGTGGTGGTGATGTTCTGGCGTCGTCTGTTCAGCATGATTGGCCTGCATTTTGGCAAGCCGCCGGTGCATGAAGGAACAGGTTCCCGCCGGTTGAATTTACTGCATATTATTCTGGGAATGATCCCGGCCACCGTCATCGGCTTGCTGTTTCATTCGCAAATTAAGTCGTTGTTTGAACCAAAGTTTGTGATGTATTCGCTGGTGGTCGGCGGGGTGTTACTGATTGCCGCTGAGCTGCTGAAGCCGAAGAAACCGCGTGCCGAGGGGCTGGATGATATCAGCTACCTGCAGGCGTTTATGATCGGTGTGTTCCAGTGTCTGGCGCTCTGGCCGGGATTTTCCCGTTCAGGTGCCACCATCAGTGGCGGGATGTTAATGGGGATCAGCCGTTTTGCCGCGTCTGAATTCTCCTTCCTGCTGGCCGTGCCGATGATGATGGGTGCCACAGCGCTGGACTTATACAAGAGCTACAGCTTCCTGACGCTGGCTGATTTGCCGATGTTCGCCACCGGTTTTATCAGCGCATTTATCGTTGCCCTAATTGCTATCAAAACCTTCCTGGCGGTGATTAAACGCATTTCGTTTATCCCGTTTGCGATTTACCGCTTCTTCGTGGCGATCGCCGTCTATGTGGTGTTTATCGCCTGACAGGTGTTTCCTGATGCGATAAAAAAGCCCCGCCGGCGAATGACCGTGCGGGGCTTTTTTGATCAGGCAAACGTCAGCGTTAAATCGCCACGTCCTGTTTCTGTTTCCAGTCGGCGAGTGCCTGAATGCGGCGTTTCTTCAGTTCATCGCGGATAGCGATGCCCTGGAAACCGTCATCCAGCACTTCTTTATTGCCAATGCTGTTCGCTACCTCAAAGGCTTCCCGCAGATAATCGCCCTGCGGATAGGGATTATTTTCAAAGGTGGTGCGCCCGCGCGCATCGGCTTCGCTGGTCATGATCATCTGTTCAAGGCGCTGCGGTTTGCGCCAGACATCAATGGTATCAAACAGCTTTAACAGGGTTTCCGGACGTAGTTTATTGACGGTGTGGATCAGGTCATGGAACTCCGCCACCAGTTTCGCTAAATCGCGGATATGCGTCGGTACTTTCAGACGCTGGCAGATATTTTCCACCAGTTTTACGCCCGCCGGGCCGTGGCCGTGATGGGCAGGCCAGAATTGCGGCGGCGTCAGCGCCTTACCCAAATCATGACAAAGCGCCGAAAAACGCACATCCACATCGGGCGTCAGCGTACTGGCAATTTTCAGCGTCATCAGCGTATGGATACCGGTATCAATTTCCGGATGCCATTTCTCCGGCGCAGGCACGCCAAATAATGCATCGATTTCAGGGAACAAGACTTTCAGGGCACCGCAGTCGCGCAGCACCTGGAAAAAGACCTGAGGATCCTGCGTCTGCAACGCCTTCTCGGTTTCTTTCCATACGCGCTCCGGCGTCAGGGCTTCGAGTTCACCGCTTTCCGCCATCTGCTGCATCAGCGTCCGGGTTTCCGGCGCGACCGTGAAACCTAAATGTGCGAAGCGGGCAGCAAAACGGGCAACGCGCAGCACGCGCAGGGGATCTTCGCCGAACGCATCGGAAACGTGACGTAACAGGCGTTGTTCGATATCGCGCTGTCCGTGATACGGGTCGACAAGTTCGCCGTCTTTGCTGCGGGCGATGGCATTGATGGTCAGATCACGGCGCATCAGATCTTGTTCCAGCGTGACATCCGGCGCGGCGTAACAGGTAAAACCGTTGTAACCGGAACCTGATTTGCGCTCGGTACGCGCCAGGGCATATTCATCGCGGGTACGGGGATGCAGGAAAACCGGGAAATCTTTGCCGACCTGCTGATAGCCGTTTTCCAGCATGTATTCAGGCGTCGCGCCCACCACCACCCAATCGTGTTCAGACACAGGCAGGTTTAATAAACTGTCTCGGACTGCGCCGCCGACCAGGTAAATCTCCACGCGATAACTCCTGAAATTAGCCAAGGGACTCTGTTTTCATCATAGCAAAGTTGCGCTGAAGATTTCCCGATTGATGGAAACACGAAAAGGCACCGAAGTGCCTTAGGGTATGATTCAGGAGGGTGAACTTCAGCTCATCCAGCGATCTTTTTTCCTGCGACGCGGAACCAGATGTGGCAATAGCAGACCCAGAACCAGACCGACGCCTGCCACACCGCCACCATACATAAACCATTGCAAAATAATGGTTCTTTGCTTGTCATCAAGCTGAACGTTCACGGCGTCGACTTTCTTTTTGGCCACGATCAGCTGGTTTTTCAGGTCCTGATTTTCTTTTTTCAGGCCGTTGATGATGCCGTCACTGGAAGAGACTTTGCCCTGCATTTCTGCCGTGCGCTGGTTCCAGCTGGAATCGATATTGGTCAGCTTGTCGGTCAGCGTTTTCACCTGTTGTTCCAGATCCGGAACGCGGGTACGCAGGCTCGGCACATTGCTTAACTGATCAAGCGGGATCCAGGCGGTTTTCCCTTTTGAATCAATGATTTCACCGTATTTCGTGCTGTCGTTAACACTGCGCAGGGTCACTTCTTCACCGGCATTCAGGGTGCCAACAATACGATACTGATTACCCGGACCGCTGTGGATATAGGTGATCAAATCGTCGGAGATATAGCGCTTCTCATCAGCGTGAGCGCCCCATGTGATGCTTAAACCAAGCAAAGCGAAACCAATTAGGCGTAATTTCTGCATTATTTCATCGTTTCTTTGTGAATGAGGGAACGTGAAGTGTGGATCCGTTTTATCAGGATACGTCTTCTGGCAACCGCCTCTGTCCGGCCATTGCACTCATATAGGTACTAAAAGTTCGGAGACCGATAGTAAGGGCAACAGTGTGACGACGCAATGTATAAACCGGAATGAGAACTATCTTACAATCCCGCAACATGCGGCTTGCGCGCTGTGCTTATGATAGAATTGCAGCGACGCGTTAATCCCTTTTGGCAGCAAAGAATCGGTGTGAAGACTCATATGACCGTAGAAATAGAATTAAAATTTATCGCCACCCCGGCGGCAATCGCCGAATTACCTTCGCAACTCGCTGGATTTAACAGCGAGCACACCGCGCCTTCGAAACTGACCAACATCTATTTTGAGACTGCGGATAACTATTTACGTTCCCACGACATCGGTCTGCGTATCCGTGGTTTTGACGATCAATATGAAATGACCATCAAAACCGGCGGCAAAGTGGTGGGTGGCCTGCATCAGCGTCCGGAATATAACGTTGAGCTGAAAAAGCCGGTGCTGAAACTCAGCGCGTTCCCGAAAGATATCTGGCCGGAAGGTTGCAAGCCTGCCGCGTTACAGAAAGAACTCGCACCGCTGTTCCGCACGGATTTCACCCGCGAGAAGTGGGTGATCACTTACGGTGAAAGCGAGATTGAACTGGGGTTAGATCAGGGCGAAGTGGTCGCCGGTGAACTGACCGAAGCGCTGGCCGAAATCGAGCTTGAGCTGAAAAAAGGCAACACCGCCGATTTGCTGGCGCTGGCGGCTGAAATAGGTGTTCATGGTGGTTTGCGTCAGGGCGGATTCAGCAAAGCGGCCCGCGGCTATCATCTGGCGAAGGGCAATCCTGCGCGCGAAATTAAACCGCTGCCGGTGTTTAAAGCGCAGCCAAAAGCCACGGTTGAACAGGCCATGTCTGCGATGTTCGAACTGGCATTGGATCACTGGCAATATCATGAAGAATTGTGGGTGCGCGGCGATAAAACGGCGCGTCTGACGGTGTTGCAGGCGGTAGAAACCGTGCGTCAGGTTCTGGTGCTGTTCGGCGGACTGGTGCCGCGTAAAGCGTCTTCTGAACTGCGTACCTTGCTGACCGATCTGGTGCCGGTGCTGGAACAGAAATCTGCGGATGCGCAGGAAATTTGTTACAGCGCGGCGTATCTGAAATGCAAGTTAGTGCTTACTTCATGGCTGGCAACGTCAGGCTGGACGCCGTTCATTGACGACAAATCGGCGAAAAAACTGGAAGGTTCCTTCAAGCGTTTCGCTGACATCATGCTGGGCCGTACTGCCGCTGATCTGAAAGATGCCTTCGCGCAGCCGCTGACCGAAGAAGGTTATCGTGACCAACTGGCACGCCTGAAACGTCAGATCATTACCTTCCATCTGCTGGCCGGTGCTTATCCGGACAAAGATGTCGCGACCTATATCGCGGGCTGGGTCGATCTGCAGCAGGCTATCGTCCAGCAGCAGCACGCCTGGGAGGATTCGGCCCGTTCTCACGCCGTGATGATGGACGCCTTCTGGTTAAACGGACAACCTCGTTAATTGACTGATAAGCCTGGGCAAATTGCCCGGGCTTTTTTTTGCAAGGAATCTGACTTCATGTTGCCACTTTCTCCTGTTTTGCAAAGCCATGCGCAGAGTTTGTCTGAACGCTGGCGTGAACATCCTGAAAACCTGCCCCTGCCCGACGACAGCCAACTGGCGGTGCTGAGCAGCAGTGAATTCGTGACGGACAGTGTGCTGGCGTTCCCGCAGTGGTGGCATGAAATCGACCAAAATCCTCCTCAGGCGCAGGAGTGGCAACTTTACCGTCAGTGGCTGGATGAATCGCTGTCACAAGTGACCGACGAAGCCGGGCTGATGAAGGCGCTGCGTCTGTTCCGCCGCCGTATTCTGACCCGCATTGCCTGGTCGCAGTCGGCGCAAACCAGCGAAGCCAAAGACACCTTGCACCAGCTGAGTGAACTGGCGGAATTGCTGATCGTCAGCGCCCGCGACTGGCTGTATGCCGCCTGCTGTCGCGAGTTCGGCACGCCGGTGAATGCGGCGGGCGAAGAGCAGAGAATGCTGATCCTCGGGATGGGCAAACTGGGCGGCGGCGAACTGAATTTCTCTTCCGATATCGACCTGATTTTTGCCTATCCGGAAAATGGCCAGACCCGTGGCGGGCGTCGTGAACTCGACAATGCCCAGTTTTTCACCCGTCTTGGCCAGCGGCTGATCAAAGCGCTGGATCAGCCGACAATTGACGGATTTGTCTATCGCGTGGACATGCGTTTGCGTCCGTTTGGCGACAGCGGTCCGCTGGTGATGAGTTTCCCGGCGCTGGAAGATTATTATCAGGAGCAGGGACGCGACTGGGAGCGTTACGCGATGGTGAAGGCGCGGCTGATGGGCGGCGCGGAAGATCCCGCCAGTCAGGAACTGCGCAAAATGCTGAAGCCTTTTGTTTTCCGTCGCTATATCGATTTCAGCGTGATCCAGTCCCTGCGCAACATGAAAGGCATGATCGCCCGTGAGGTGCGCCGCCGTGGTCTGAAGGACAACATCAAACTCGGCGCGGGCGGTATCCGCGAAATCGAATTTATCGTGCAGGTATTCCAGCTGATCCGGGGTGGCCGTGAACCGGCATTGCAGCAACGCGCTTTATTGCCGACGTTGCAGGCGCTGGAAAATCTGGGGTTGTTGCCGGTTGAACAGGTGTTGCAGCTGCGCACCAGTTATCTGTTCCTGCGTCGTCTGGAAAATCTGTTGCAGGCCATCGCAGACGAACAAACCCAAACCTTGCCCTCTGATGAACTCAATCAGGCGCGGCTGGCGTGGGGAATGAATTATGACGACTGGCCGCAGCTGCTGGATGCCGTCAATGCGCATATGCAGGCGGTGCGTGCGGTGTTTAACGATCTGATTGGTGATGACACGCCGGACGCCGAAGACGATGTGCAGCTTTCCCAGTTCAGCAGTCTCTGGATTGATGCACTGGAACCTGCCGAGCTGGCACCGCTGGTGCCGCAACTGGATGAAAATGCGCTGCGGCATGTTTTACAGCAGATTGCCGATTTCCGTCGTGATGTGGATAAACGCACTATCGGGCCGCGTGGCCGCGAGCAGCTGGATTTGCTGATGCCGCGGTTGCTGGCGCAGGTCTGCACCTATAAAAATGCCGACGTCACGTTGCAGCGTCTGATGCAGTTGCTGCTGAATATCGTCACGCGCACCACCTATATCGAGCTGCTGGTGGAATATCCCGGCGCGCTCAAACAGCTCATTCGCCTCTGTGCGGCCTCGCCGATGGTCGCCAGTCAGCTTGCCCGGCATCCTTTATTGCTGGATGAATTACTGGATCCGCGCACGCTTTATCAGCCGGTTGAACTGACCGCCTACCGCGACGAACTGCGTCAGTATCTGATGCGGGTGCCGACGGAAGACGAAGAGCAGCAGCTGGAGGCCGTGCGTCAGTTCAAACAGGCGCAGCATCTGCGTATCGCCGCCGGGGATATTTCCGGGGCGCTGCCGGTGATGAAAGTCAGCGACCATTTAACCTATCTCGCGGAGGCCATTCTTGACGTGGTGGTACAGCAGGCGTGGGAACAGATGGTCGCGAAATACGGCCAGCCGACGCATCTTCAGCAGCGTGAAGGGCGGGGTTTTGCGGTGATTGGTTACGGCAAGCTCGGTGGCTGGGAACTGGGTTACAGTTCCGATCTGGATCTGGTGTTCCTGCTCGACTGTGCGCCGGAAGTCATGACCGACGGCGAGCGTGTCATCGACGGGCGTCAGTTCTACCTGCGGCTGGCGCAGCGCATTATGCATTTATTCAGCACCCGAACCGCGTCAGGCATCCTTTATGAAGTCGATCCGCGTCTGCGGCCTTCCGGTGCTTCCGGCATGCTGGTCAGCACCATCGAAGCCTTTGCCGATTATCAGGCCAATGAAGCCTGGACCTGGGAACATCAGGCGCTGGTGCGCGCGCGCGTGGTCTACGGCGATCCGCAACTGACGCAGCAATTTAACGCCACGCGGCGGGATATTCTCTGCCGCCAGCGCGACGGTGACGGGCTGCGTAAGGAAGTCCGCGAAATGCGCGAAAAAATGTATGCGCATCTGGGCAGTAAAAAAGCCGACGAGTTTGACCTGAAAGCCGATCCCGGTGGCATCACCGATATTGAATTCATTGCACAATATCTGGTCTTACGCTTCGCGCACGACGAGCCTAAGCTGACACGCTGGTCGGATAACGTGCGGATTTTCGAGCTGATGGCGCAATACGATATTATGCCGGAAGAGGAAGCACGCCATCTGACGCAGGCTTATGTGACGCTGCGCGATGAGATCCATCATCTGGCGTTGCAGGAACACAGCGGCAAAGTGGCCGCCGACAGTTTTGCCACCGAGCGTGCGCAAATCCGCGCCAGCTGGGCCAACTGGCTGGGCTGAGGGTTTTTATTCGGGTAACAGGCGCTTGTGATATCATCCGGCGCAATGTATTTACCCGATTTGATTGATCTGTTTTGGAGTCTTGGGATGAAAGTGACTTTGCCTGATTTTCACCGCGCCGGTGTGCTGGTGGTGGGTGACGTAATGTTAGACCGCTACTGGTATGGCCCGACCAACCGCATTTCGCCGGAAGCGCCGGTGCCAGTCGTGAAGGTCAACACCATCGAGGAACGTCCTGGCGGTGCCGCTAACGTGGCGATGAACATTTCGTCTCTCGGTGCTTCTTCGCGTCTGATTGGTCTGACCGGTGTGGACGATGCCGCCCGCGCCCTGAGCGAGCGTCTGGCGGAAGTGAAAGTAAACTGCGATTTCGTGGCCTTATCCACGCATCCGACCATCACCAAACTGCGTATTTTGTCCCGCAACCAGCAACTGATCCGCCTCGACTTTGAAGAAGGTTTTGAAGGCGTCGATCTCCAGCCGATGCTGACTAAAATCGAGCAGGCGTTGCCGCAAAGTGGCGCGCTGGTGCTGTCTGACTACGCCAAAGGCGCGCTGACAGAAGTACAGAAAATGATCCAGCTGGCGAGAAAAGCCGGTGTGCCGGTGCTGGTCGATCCGAAAGGCTCGGATTTCGAACGTTATCGTGGTGCGACCTTACTGACGCCGAACCTGTCCGAATTTGAAGCCGTTGTGGGCCGTTGCAAAAACGAAGAAGAAATCGTGACGCGCGGTATGCAGCTGATTGCTGATTTTGAGCTTTCCGCCTTGCTGGTGACCCGTTCCGAACACGGTATGACCTTGTTGCAGCCGGGCAAAGCGCCATTCCATATGCCGACGCAGGCGCAGGAAGTGTATGACGTCACCGGGGCCGGTGACACCGTGATCGGTACGCTGGCCGCCGCGCTGGCTGCCGGTAATACGCTGGAAGAGTCTTGTTTCCTGGCCAACGCCGCCGCCGGTGTGGTGGTCGGTAAACTCGGGACTTCTACCGTTTCTCCGGTTGAACTGGAAAATGCCATCGGCGGGCGTTCAGACGTCGGTTTTGGCGTGATGAATGAAGAACAGTTGAAAGCCGCTGTGGCGATGGCACGTCAGCGCGGCGAGAAAGTCGTGATGACCAACGGCATCTTCGACATTTTGCATGCGGGACACGTCTCGTATCTGGCGAATGCGCGCAAACTCGGCGACCGTCTGATCGTGGCCGTTAACAGTGATGCGTCAACCAAACGTCTGAAAGGCGAAACCCGCCCGGTGAATGCGCTGCAAAACCGCATGATCGTGCTGGGCGCGCTGGGCGCGGTCGACTGGGTGGTCTCCTTTGAAGAAGATACCCCGCAGCGTCTGATCGCCGGGATCTTGCCGGATCTGCTGGTGAAAGGCGGCGACTACAAGCCTGAACAGATTGCCGGTTGTCAGGAAGTCTGGGCGAATGGCGGCGAAGTGCGTGTGCTGAATTTTGAAGATGGCTTATCCACCACCAAAATCATCAATCAGATTAAATCGCAGGACTGATTTCCTCCGGGTGAATCATGTCATTTGTACCGAAGGGCTTATCTGATAAGCCCTTTTCTTTTTGATTTTTCTAACATTAACGCTAAATGGACATGACGCCCTCGTGAGCGGATTAAAACAGGAACTGAGTCTGGCGCAGGGCGTCGGGCTGCTTTCAACCTCATTACTGGGGACCGGTGTTTTCGCGGTGCCTGCACTGGCGGCGCAACTGGCGCAAAACGACAGTCTGTGGGCGTGGCCGGTGCTGATCCTGCTGGTGTTTCCTATCGCCATCGGTTTTGCCGCGCTTGGACGGCACTTCCCGAGTGCGGGCGGTGCGGCGCATTTCGTGGGTAAAGCGTTCGGGCCGCATATGGCGCGGGTCACCGGCTGGTTATTTCTGTCGGTGATCCCGGTCGGCTTGCCCGCCGCGTTGCATATCGCTGCCGGTTTCTGGCAGGCGGCTTTCGGCTGGAGCAGTGAAAACCTGCTGCTGGTGCAACTCGGTACGTTGTTTGTCATCTGGTTCCTTGGCACGCGCAGTGCCGGTTCCAGCGCCAATATTCAGACAGTCATTGCCTTGCTGGTGGTCGCGCTGGTGGTGGCGATCTGGTGGAAAGGCGATATTTCTCTGCCGGAAATTCCGCTGCCTGCCGTGCGTGACGTTTCGCCCTCGAACCTGTTTGACGCACTGGCGGTGATGTTCTGGTGTTTTGTCGGGCTGGAAGCCTTTGCGCATCTGGCGACAGAATTCCGTAATCCGGAACGTGATTTTCCGCGTGCCTTGCTGATCGGCATGCTGGTGGCGGGGGCGGTGTACTGGGGCTGTACCGTGGCGGTGCTGAAATTCCACGCGTGGGGAGAAGGGCGCGAAGCCGGGGCGTCACTGCCGGGGATCGTCGTGCAGCTTTTCGGGCAAAAAGCACTGTGGGTTGCCTGCATCATTGGTTATCTGGCGTGTTTTGCCAGCGTCAATATTTACACCCAGAGTTTCGCCCGCCTGGTGTGGTCGCAGGCTCAGTTGAAACCAAAAAGTAAACTGGCGCAACTTTCGGCCCAGCAGGTGCCGGTGGCGGCGCTGAATCTGGTGGTGGGGTGCTGTGCCTTGTTTACGTTGCTGATTTACTGGCTGCATTTACCGCTCGGTGCATTGATCACTTATGCCAACGGCATTTTCATTCTGATCTACCTGCTGTGCATGCTGGCAGGGACGAGGATCCTGACGGGACGGGCTAAATGGATGGCGATGCTGGGCGCAGTATTGTGCTGTGGATTGCTGGCCATGGTCGGCTGGAAGGCTCTGTACGCGGTGCTGGTGTTTGCCGGATTGTGGCTGTTACTGCCGCGCACCAGAACGGTACTGCGCGCGCAATAACGCGGGCCGTATACAGGATCACAGACAGCAAAAAGGCCTGCTCAGCAGGCCTTTTCTGTATCCGCTGCCAGGAGAACTCAGGCCGGATCTTGCGGTTTTTCCGCGTCAGCCGGTTTGGCTTCCAGCGCGGCCAGACGTTGTTCCAGCACAGCCAGTTTTTCACGGGTACGCAGTAAAACCTGGGTCTGAACGTCAAACTCTTCGCGATTGACTAAATCCATACGGCTGAACTGCGCCTGCAATACCTGACGGATTTTCTTTTCGGCATCTTCACCAAACTCACGGATCCCTTTAGGCATAGACTCGTGAACCTGGCGGGCAATTTGTTCAATTTTTTTCGGGTCAATCATGTTATTTCCTTTTCTCGAAGGAGGTGCTTTTCCTTAGTGTAATCGCTGACGCGCTTTCTATAAACCTTCAGGGGCACTAATTGGCCAAACCACAGGATTGCTCTGCTCATTTATTGGCGCTATAGTTGCTTTGCTTATTCTCAGGGCGGGGTGAAAGTCCCCACCGGCGGTAAACCACGGAATATCGGAAGGATCACAATCCCTTCTATGTGGAAGCCCGCGAGCGCTCAATCCTTCGGGGTTAGAGGTCAGCAGATCCGGTGTAATTCCGGGGCCGACGGTTAAAGTCCGGATGGGAGAGAGTAACGATTCAAGCCGGGCATAGATTGCCCGCTGCGTTATTTTTTATAACTGTAGCACGCCGTCTGGCTGCCGCAGCTAGCCTCCTCAAGACGCCCTGATTCTGGTAATCCACATACAGAACATGAGGTTATTTTTACCATGAATCAGACCCTACTTTCCGAATTCGGTACATCTGCTGAACGTGTTGAGCGTGCGCTTGACGCCATGCGTAACGGCGTGGGTGTGTTGGTGCTGGATGACGAAGATCGTGAAAACGAAGGCGATTTAATCTTTGCCGCAGAAAACATGACCGTTGAGCAAATGGCGCTGACCATTCGCCACGGCAGCGGCATTGTGTGCCTGACCATGAACGAAGACAGCCGTAAACAGCTGGATCTGCCGATGATGGTAGAGAACAACTCCAGCCCGTTCCAGACACCATTCACCGTGACCATTGAAGCGGTAGAAGGCGTGACCACCGGCGTATCTGCCGCTGATCGTATCACCACCATCCGCGCGGCAATCAAAGAGGGTGCAAAACCTTCCGATCTGAACCGTCCGGGGCATATTTTCCCGCTGCGTGCGCAGGCTGGTGGCGTGCTGACCCGTGGCGGTCACACAGAAGCTTCCGTTGATCTGGCAACACTGGCGGGCCTGCGGCCTTTCGGTGTGCTGTGCGAACTGACCAATGACGATGGCACCATGGCACATGCGCCGGAAGTGGTCGTTTTTGCCCGTGAGCATAAGATGCCGGTCGTGACCATCGCCGATCTGGTGGCATACCGTCAGGCGCAAACCCGTCAGGCTAGCTGAATGACCGGTTGGGCATAACAGAAAGGTCGCTGATGCGGCCTTTTTGCTTTTTATCGCCTGTTATTGCCGGAATTTGTCTTTGCAAAAAAAACCTCTCCCGCCTTCATTGATTTGCTTCATCAAATTTACTGAACATCTCCTTCACGGTTATCCGGCTGTCACCGCCCGTCAAAAAGAGTACCGTAATCACATCACGCGGCCGGTGGTTAACCGGCACGCTCATTTTTATTTTGCGGTAAGGAATTCATGATGACGACTCAACGTATGCCCGCACTTTTCTTAGGCCACGGCAGCCCGATGAACGTGCTGGAAGACAATATTTACACCCGTGCCTGGCATACGCTGGGCGAAACATTGCCACGGCCAAAAGCGATTCTGGCAGTATCCGCGCACTGGTTTACCCGCGGTACGGCGGTCACGGCGATGGAAAATCCGCGCACCATTCATGACTTTGGTGGCTTCCCGCAGGCGCTGTTTGATAAACGTTATCCGGCACCGGGTTCCCCGGCTCTGGCCAAACGGGTTCAGGAATTGCTCAGCCCGGTGAATGTGATGGCTGACACCGGCGAGTGGGGTTTTGATCACGGGACCTGGGGTGTGTTGATCAAGATGTATCCGGATGCCGATATTCCGGTGATCCAGCTGAGTATTGATGGCACACAGCCGCCGGAATACCACTATGAATTAGGCCGGAAACTCGCGGCCCTGCGTGACGAAGGCGTGATGATTGTCGCCAGCGGTAACGTGGTGCATAACCTGCGTATGGTGAAATGGGGCGGCGACGCGGATGCTTATCCGTGGGCGACATCTTTCGAGACATTTGTGAAAGAGAATCTGACCTGGAAGGGTGAGGCGAAAGACCATCCGCTGGTGAAATTCATGGAACATGACGGCGGCGCGTTATCGAATCCGTCGCCGGATCACTATCTGCCCTTGTTGTATGTTTTAGGTGCGTGGGATGGTGCCGAGCCGGTCATACAGCCAACGGACGGGATCGTGATGGGATCGCTGTCGATGCTGTCGGTTCAGGTAGGGTAATCCGGAAATAAAAAGGATAATGAAAGCTCTCATTATCCTTTTTTAGTTTTTTTATCCGACAATAGTATGCGGATAGAAACGTGACAGATCCTGCGTGATCAGCGCCTTATCTTCACGGATGCCGATGCCGCAAGGCTGATCGTTGACCAGCCAGCTGCCGATCAGGGTGTAACTGCCTTCAAACACCGGCAGCGGGTGGAACTGCTGCACGATCATGCCTTCCGCGCCATACGGGCCATCCACACGGGCCACTTCCTGACCTTTTTCGATGACCTTAATGTTCGCGCCTTCGCGTGAGAACAACGGCTTCACGACGTAGTGATCCAGCTCCGGATGCGGATCTTCGGCGAAATATGCCGGTAACAGATTCGGATGATCCGGGAACATTTCCCACAACAGCGGCAGCAAGGCTTTGTTCGACAGAATGGCTTTCCAGGCTGGTTCCAGCCAGCGAACACCGGCATCTTCCAGCTTGGTGGCGAACACTTCGCGGAACATGAATTCCCACGGATAGAGTTTGAACAGATTCGAAATCACCTGATCCTGCGTATCGGTGAATTGTCCGCGCTCGCCCAGCCCGATTTCCTCGATAAACAGGAATTCGCTGGCCAGTTCCGCTTCCAGGGCGCAGTCCTGCAAATATTGCACGGTACCGCGATCTTCTTCGGTGTCCTGACAGCAGGCGATATGCAGTAACGAGAAACCGTGCTGATTTTTCAGTTCAGCAAAACGCTCGATCAGTTTTTCCTGCAGACTGTTGTACTGATCCGCATCCTGAGGCAAATTGCCCGCCGCGATTTGATCTTCCAGCCACAGCCACTGGAAGAAAGCGGCTTCGTACAAGGACGTCGGCGTATCGGCGTTATTTTCCAGCAACTTAGGCGGGTTAACCCCGTCATAGGCCAGATCCAGACGCGAATACAGGGAAGGCTGTTGCGTGCGCCATGAACTGCGGACAAATTCCCAGACGTGTTTCGGGATCTGGAATTTCGCCATCAGTTTGTCGTCATTCACCACACGTTCCACGACCTTCAGGCACATCTGATGAATATCCGCTGTCGCGTCTTCAATCTCTTCAATCTGCGCCAGCGTGAACTGGTAATGCGCATCTTCACACCAGTAAGGTTCGCCATACATGGTGTGAAAATTGAAGCCAAACTCCGTGGCTTTTTCGCGCCAGTCCGGGCGCTCATTAATGGCTAAACGTTTCATCGGTGTCTCTTAGCCACCCATGCTGCGGCCAGGGCTGCGGGTAGCCGCTGACGAGGTGCGTTGCATTGAGGTTTGTTTTGCCACGCTGTCGCCAAAGCCGCCACGGGTGATGGTGTTGGTCACAGCCGGTTTCGGGGCCATCGCGGTTTTCGGCACGTTCATGGTGCGGCCGCCCGCGGTTGCCGGACCGTAGTTTTTACCGGTCGCATCGACAAATTTACCGTTCGCCGGGCTGGCTGGATTTTTTGAGCTGAACAACGGCTGTTGCGCGTAAGCACCGCCGCTCATCATACGGCCCATCATGTAACCTGCCATCAGCGGCATCCACATGCTGCCACCGCTGCTCTGGTTTTCGGCCGTCGCAACGCCTGACTGAGCAGGAGCCTGCGTACACTGACCTTCGCCGAATTCTGCGACACAGTCTTCGCGGCTGGCATATTTAGGCGCGGTTTTCGCCGCTTCCTGTTTCGCTGCATCATAGGCGGCGACACATTGTGCGCTGCCGGAAGGGTTGGCTTTTGAGCAATCATCCGCATTCTGATACAGAGAAACGGTTTCGTCGGTTTTCTCGCAGCCCGCCAGCATAAAGACGGCGCTGACGGCCAGAGCGACAGGAGTAATTCGAGAGCTACGCCATGATTTACGGAAGGTAGCTAAGTTAACGTGTTGTGTCCGTTTCATCGTTCTTATCCCATGTGTAGGGCTTTTTTGCCCTTTCCCAGTAGGGCCTAAGAATAGGGGAAAGTGGGTGATTGTTAAAGCAGCGACGGGCAATTGTTACGAGACTTTACAGTGGGGCGTGACGGAGGCAAAAAAAAGCAGCCTTTGCAGGCTGCCTTCGTGGAAATTCGGGGACTTTTCAGGATCAGTTCTGGAAAGGATTGCCGTTTTTCTTGGTGGTTGTGGTCGTTGCACTGGCTTGTTGCGCGCGTGGTGCTGGCGCTGCTGCCGTTTTGTTGCCGTAACCGTCTGCTGCTGCATCCTGATCAGGCGTTTCTGGCGCGACCTGATCCGGTGCGGTTGGCACAGGTTTACCCAGTGCGCCATTCAGAGCCAGCAGATCACTTTCGTTCAGTGTCCCCAGCGCTGATTTGATGTTCAGCTGGTTAATCAGATAGGTGTAACGTGCGCTGGAAAGCTGTTGTTTGGCGTTATACAGCGTGGTAGTCGCATCCAGCACATCAACGATGGTACGGGTACCCACCTGATAACCGGCTTCCATGGCATCTAAAGAACTCTGAGCAGAAACAACGGCTTGTTTGTAAGCGTTGATGCTGCTGATAGAGGCAGAGATGTTATTGAAGGAAGAACGCACGGTTTGCACGACGCTGCGGTGCGCGCTTTCAAGCTGTTCGCTGGAACCGACAAAGTTGTACTGCGCCTGTTTCACCTGTGAGGTGACAGAACCGCCGCTGTACAGTGGCAGTGAGAAGCTCAGCCCCACTTTGTTCTGACCGGCGTCAGCATCCTGATAGCTTGACGCACCGCCGGTTTTGTCGCCGTGGTATTTGGTGTTGCTGATGCCGGTAGAGGCGGTCAGATCCACGGTTGGCATATGGCCGGTTTCCGCATAACGGATTTGCTCACGGGCCAGATCCTGTGACAGGCGGGCAGACAGCAAGCTCAGGTTGCGGCTTTCAGCTTCTTTCAGCAAGGTCGCCACAGGCTGCGGACGCGTGGTGTTGAAGTTATCAACGTTCAGGGAAGAGAGCTGCGGATAATAAACACCGGTCACCTGACGCAGGGATTCCAGCGCGTTATCCAGATTGTTACGGGCAGTCACTTCGTTAGCCAATACGGTGTCGTATTGTGAACGGGCGTTCTGCACATCGGTAATGGCAACCAGACCGACATTAAAACGCTGAGTGGTTTGATCTAACTGACGGTAAATGGCCTGTTTTTGCGCTTCGGTATAAGAGAGTGAATCGA
Source organism: Rahnella sp. BIGb0236 (assembly GCF_004364755.1). NCBI lineage: Bacteria > Pseudomonadati > Pseudomonadota > Gammaproteobacteria > Enterobacterales > Yersiniaceae > Rahnella > Rahnella sp. BIGb0236. Next base: position 110,220 of record NZ_SOAO01000006.1, on the reverse strand, counting down.
TCGCACTCAAAACGTTGAAATAAGCCGTCGCGGAATTCAGGATTAACGCCTGCTGATCGGTCTGATAAGACACATCCTGAATACCGGCAGTTTTTTCCTGCAGTGTCAGGGCGCGCCATTTTGACATATCAAAGATGGTCTGCGTTAATTGCAGGCTGGCGCTGCCAACATCGCTGTTAACGCCGTTCGCATCACGGTAGCCATTGGTATAATTGTAGTCCGCACCCAATCCGAGTTGCGGTAATAAAGGACTGCGGCTTTCGTTGATTTTTTCGAATGCGGCATCCCGGTCAGCAGCAGATTTGCGCAGGTCCGGGTTACTTGTCCTGGCTTGCTGATAGACCTGCATCAGGTTTTCGGCCTGGCTTATCGTACTAAAGCCGCCCAGGCTGAGTCCGATGAGAAGGGGGAGCAGTTTCTTCATTTGCATTCCTTGTTGTGCAGCAATGTTGTTATGTATGGTGGCGCAGTCAAATTAACCAATAGACGCGGATTCTAGCAGAGTCAGGCTAACGGGGCGGTTGGCTTAACGTGCCTTACCGATGGAATGAGCCTAAATCTATCACAAACAACCTTGATTATTATTAACGCATTTTCATCAAATTGACCTCAAAGGGCGATAAATTACCTTTATGAGGGATAAGGAAACATTCCATGTCTTCATTTAAACGGTCACCGGTTACTTTCGGCAAAGATGATGTAGAAATTATTGCACGTGAGACACGATATAAAGGTTTTTTTTCTATTATTGCATATCGGTTTCGCCATCGGCTGTTTAATGGAGAAATGAGCGCAGAAGTGGTGCGTGAGGTTTTTGAGCGCGGCCATGCTGCCGTCCTGCTACCTTATGATCCGTTACGGGATGAAGTGGTGCTGATCGAACAGATCCGCATCCCGGCATTGGATTCCAGTGATACCCCTTGGCTTCTGGAGATGGTCGCCGGTATCATTGAAGAGGGCGAAACGGTCGAAGAGGTCGCCCGCCGCGAAGCACTCGAAGAAGCGAACATTGTGGTGAAACGCTGCAAACCGGTGGTGAATTATCTGGCCAGTCCGGGTGGCACCAGCGAGCGTCTTTCTATTATGGTCGGTGAAGTCGATGCCACGACGGCAGAAGGAATTCACGGTCTGGAAGCAGAGAATGAAGACATCCGGGTACATGTGGTCAGCCGCGAACAGGCTTACCGCTGGGTGGAAGAAGGAGCGATAGACAATGCGGCGTCAGTGATTGCCTTGCAATGGCTGCAGCTGCACCATGAATCCCTGAGAAAAGAGTGGGCTAACTAATGATTAAGCGCTATACCCCTGATTTCCCCGAAATGATGAGATTGTGCGAAACCAATTTCGCCCAATTGCGCCGTTTGATGCCACGCACCGATGAGCCTGGTGAAACCGTGACATATCAGGTGAGTAGCGCGACGTATTGCCTGACAATTCTCGAATCAACGCGTTATACCTCCCTGGTAGAAATCAAACAGACCGCACCGGCCGTCAGTTACTGGAGTCTGCCTTCACTCACCGTCCGCCTGTATCACGACGCGATGGTGGCTGAAGTGTGTGCGAGTCAGCAGATCTTTCGTTTCAAAGCACGCTATGATTACCCGAATAAAAAGTTGCATCAGCGTGATGAAAAGCATCAAATTAACCAGTTCCTTGCGGATTGGCTGCGTTATTGCCTTGCGCACGGAGCGATGGCAATTCCGGTTTGTTAGACAGACTTCAACAACAAAGGAAACGATTTGGAAAGCCTGTTTACACTGCCTTTGGTGAATGGGGCCAAAGTCAGGATTCTACAGATAACTGATACCCATCTTTTTGCCGGTGAAGATGAAACGTTGTTAGGCGTGAATACGTTTAGCAGCTATCGCGCAGTGCTGGACGCCATAAAAGCGCAGCAGCGCGACGTCGATATTATCGCGGCAACAGGTGATCTGGCTCAGGATCAGTCGGTGGAAGCCTACCACCAGTTTGCCCGCGGCATCGGCGAACTGACTGCGCCTTGTGTCTGGCTGCCCGGTAATCATGATTTCCAGCCTGCGATGGTCAATGCCTTGCAGGACGCGGGTATCAGCCCTTCCAAGCACGTTCTTCTCGGTGATCACTGGCAGATTATTCTGCTGGATACGCAGGTGTTTGGCGTGCCGCACGGTGAATTGAGCGAGTATCAGCTGGAATGGATGGAACGCTGCCTGAATGCGTACCCCGATCGTTTCACCTTGCTGATGCTGCATCACCATCCGCTGCCTTCCGGTTGTACCTGGCTCGATCAGCACAGCCTGCGCAACGCCCATATGCTGGCGAACACCTTGGTGAATTACCCGAAAGTGAACACGCTGTTGTGCGGGCATATTCATCAGGAACTGGATCTGGACTGGTATGGCCGTCGTCTTTACGCCACGCCATCGACCTGCGTGCAGTTCAAACCCCATTGCACCAATTTCACCATTGATACCGTTGCGCCGGGCTGGCGCTACCTCGATTTGTATCCGGATGGCCGCGTGGAGACGGAAGTCTTCCGTCTGGAAACCAGCGAGTTTCATCCTGACACGGAGTCGGACGGGTACGAATGAACACCTTACTTTACCTGCATGGATTCAACAGTTCGCCGAATTCAGCAAAAGCCACCTTGTTAAAAAACTGGCTGGCCGTGAATCATCCGCATATTGATATGGTTGTCCCCCAGTTGCCACCTTACCCGGCCGATGCGGCGGAAGAACTCGAAAGTCTGGTGATCAGTCATGCAGGTAAAAAACTGGGCATTGTCGGATCCTCTCTCGGCGGCTATTACGCCACCTGGCTGTCGCAATGTTTCTCGGTCCCGGCTGTGGTGGTGAATCCCGCCGTGAAGCCTTACGAGCTGCTGATTGACTTCCTCGGGCAAAACGAGAACCCCTACACCGGCCAGCAATATGTGTTAGAGTCACGCCACGTTTACGATCTGAAAGTCATGCAGGTCGAACCGCTGGAGTCGCCGGATTTACTCTGGTTACTGCAGCAAACGGGCGATGAAATTCTCGATTACCGTCAGGCTGTGGCGTATTACACCACCTGTCGCCAGACGGTCGAACCCGAGGGGAATCATGCATTTGTCGGCTTTGAACGCTATTTTTCGCCGATTGTCGATTTCCTGGAACTGGCCGCAGACTAACATCGTCAGGGTGACGTTTTCCCCCGGATTTATAACGTCTGCTTGCTGCCAGTGCTTCCACCCGCCCACATACTGTATCGTTAGCCCACAAACCTATGAGCCACGAATAATCAACGATGAGCCAATCAACTTATAACGCGGATTCCATAGAGGTCCTCAGCGGACTCGAACCGGTGCGCCGCCGTCCGGGCATGTACACCGATACCACCCGTCCAAACCATCTCGGTCAGGAAGTCATTGATAACAGCGTGGATGAGGCATTAGCCGGTCACGCCAAACGTATCGAAGTGATCCTGCACGAAGACCAGTCCCTCGAAGTCATCGATGACGGTCGCGGCATGCCGGTGGATATCCACGCGGAAGAAGGCGTTCCGGCAGTTGAACTGATCTTTTGCCGTCTGCATGCGGGCGGTAAATTCTCCAACAAAAACTACCAGTTCTCCGGCGGCCTGCACGGCGTGGGGATTTCAGTAGTGAACGCCTTATCCAAACGTGTCGAAGTGGCGGTAAAACGCGGCGGCGAAGTGTATGAAATGGCGTTTGAAAACGGCGATAAAGTGCAGGATTTGCACGTGACCGGAACGTGCGGCAAACGCAACACCGGGACCAGCGTGCATTTCTGGCCCGATGGCAGCTTCTTCGACAGCCCGCGTTTTTCAGTCAGCCGCCTCAGCCATTTGCTGAAAGCCAAAGCGGTACTCTGTCCGGGCGTGGAAATCCTGTTCAAAGATAAAGTGAATAACACCGAGCAACGCTGGTGTTATGAAGACGGCCTGACCGATTACCTGATGGAAGCGGTTAACGGCCTGATCACCTTGCCGGAAAAAGCCTTTGTCGGCGCCTTCGCCGGGGATACCGAAGCGGTAGACTGGGCGCTGTTGTGGCTGCCGGAAGGTGGCGAACTGCTGACTGAAAGCTACGTCAACCTGATCCCGACCATGCAGGGCGGTACGCACGTTAACGGCCTGCGTCAGGGTCTGCTCGATGCCATGCGTGAGTTCTGTGAATTCCGCAATATCCTGCCGCGCGGCGTGAAGCTGTCTGCGGAAGATATCTGGGAACGCTGCGCCTATGTGCTGTCAGTGAAAATGCAGGATCCGCAATTCGCCGGTCAGACGAAAGAACGTCTGTCTTCGCGTCAGTGCGCGGCATTTGTTTCCGGCGTGGTGAAAGATGCCTTCAGCCTGTGGCTGAACCAGAACGTTCAGGCGGCAGAACAGCTGGCTGAACTGTGCATTTCCAGCGCCCAGCGTCGTCTGCGCGCGGCCAAAAAAGTCGTCCGTAAGAAACTGACCAGCGGACCTGCGCTGCCGGGCAAACTGGCGGATTGTACGTCTCAGGATCTGAACATGACGGAACTGTTCCTGGTGGAAGGGGATTCCGCAGGCGGTTCTGCCAAACAGGCGCGCGATCGTGAATATCAGGCGATCATGCCGCTCAAAGGTAAGATCCTCAATACCTGGGAAGTCTCTTCCGACGAAGTGCTGGCCTCGCAGGAAGTGCATGACATTTCCGTGGCGATCGGTATCGATCCGGACAGCGAAGATCTGACCCAGCTGCGTTACGGCAAAATCTGTATCCTCGCGGATGCGGACTCCGACGGCTTACACATTGCCACGTTGTTATGCGCGTTGTTTGTCCGTCATTTCCGGTCGCTGGTGCGGGGCGGTCATGTGTATGTGGCGATGCCGCCGTTATACCGTATCGACCTGGGCAAGGAAGTGTTCTATGCGCTGGACGAGCAGGAAAAAGAAGGCGTGCTGGAGCAGCTGAAACGCAAGAAAGGCAAACCGAACGTACAGCGCTTTAAAGGGCTGGGTGAAATGAACCCGCTGCAACTGCGCGAAACCACGCTGGATCCGAATACCCGTCGTCTGGTGCAGCTGACCATCGACGAAGACGATATCGATCAGACATTGCGTATGATGGATATGTTGCTGGCGAAGAAACGTTCTGAAGATCGCCGTAACTGGTTGCAGGAAAAAGGCGACACTGCCGAACTGGACGTCTGATCCTTTCGCCGTCGCCATAAAAAATGCCGGACGCTTTGCAGCGCCGGCATTTTTGTTTTCTGATCCGCGCAGACCTTACGGTTACGCTTTCTCAATAATATGGATCACCACATCCAGCACGTCGGCTTTGATGTTTTCGCGGTGCTTATCCATATGTTCCGCCTGCTGATGCGCTTCGAGATGCGCGAGGCTTTCCCAGTCTTCCAGCATGAAAATGGAATCAGGCACCGTTTTGCGCCACGGGATCTGACCGTTGAAATCCACGTATGGCTCATAACGGTGACAGCCTTTCTCAGCGAGAACGCTCGGCAGCAGTGCTGTAATTTTTTCCATGACCGAATCGCGACGGCCTGGTTTTACTTTGATTTCAGCAATAACAGTGATCATAAAAACCTCTTTCCCGGGTGACCTTCAACCTTAGGCCTGACCGAATACATTTTCAAGGTGAGCGCGGTAGCGGGCGAAATCCCCTTCCACATCAGGCTGTTTGATCACGTCGTTACACATAAAGGTTGGCAGCGTATCAAGGCCGATAAACTGGTTGGCTTTGTGCTGTGCCATATAAACGCCGTCGACGCCGACGCCGTGGAAGAACTGTTCTTTATCTTCGAACGCTTCTAAAGGCGCGTTCCAGGTGACGGACAACATGTAGCATTTACCCTGCAACAGGCCGCCGGAACCGTATTTTTTCGTGTCATCGGAACGGGTACGGCCATCGCTGGCGTACAGTTTGCCGTGGCCTTCGGTGAACACTTCATCGATGTATTTTTTCAGCGTCCATGGCATACCCATCCACCAGCCCGGTTGCTGATAAATGATGGCATCGGCCCACAGATAGCTTTCGATCTCGGTCTGCACGTCATAACCGTCTTCCAGCACGGTCACGCGCACGTCGTGGCCTTTGTCGCGCAGGAAACTGGTCGCGACCTCGGTCAGGCTGTTATTCAGCGCGCCTTTGGAATGGGCAAAGGTCTTACCGGCATTGATAATCAGGATGTTACTCATGGTTTTTTTCCTTATCGGGAATTCTTAAATTCTGGGGGTCAGGCTGTTATCACGTAGTGTACTCAACTCTGCTGCACAGAAAAATGTGAGTTTGCGCACAAGACTATTGACTCAGATGCAATAATTGCAGAAACAGAGCGGCAAATTAACCATTCAGACGATGAATAACTGTTTAAAAATAAGGCAGAAACACAGCAACTGTGACAGTCATACGGCAGATGATGTACTATCGCGAACATCATTGCCTCGTGTAAGCCGCCTTAATGCGCCAGCGGGTGCAAGCTTCCTAAATTTCCAAAACGATAACGCCACGGGTCTGAGGATTAAACATCAATGAGCGAAATGACTCATGACGGAACAGAGCGTTTAGCTCTGCACACGTTTACTGAGAACGCCTATCTCAACTATTCCATGTACGTCATCATGGACCGCGCGCTGCCGTTTATCGGTGACGGGCTCAAACCGGTGCAGCGCCGTATTATTTATGCGATGTCCGAGCTGGGCCTGAGTAATAACGCCAAATTCAAAAAATCCGCGCGTACCGTCGGTGACGTGCTGGGTAAATACCATCCGCACGGCGACAGCGCCTGCTACGAAGCCATGGTGCTGATGGCACAGCCATTCTCATACCGTTATCCGCTGGTTGACGGGCAGGGGAACTGGGGTGCGCCGGATGATCCGAAATCCTTCGCCGCGATGCGTTATACCGAATCGCGTCTGTCAAAATATGCCGAAGTGCTGTTACGCGAATTAGGTCAGGGAACGGTGGATTACGTGCCGAACTTTGACGGCACCATGCAGGAGCCGAAAATGCTGCCTGCGCGTCTGCCGAATATTCTGCTCAACGGCACCACCGGTATCGCCGTCGGTATGGCGACGGATATTCCGCCGCATAACGTCCGCGAAGTGGCTGCTGCTGCGGTCGCCTTGCTGGAGAAGCCAAACAGCTCGCTCGAAGATTTGCTGGAATTCGTTCAGGGGCCGGATTTCCCGACGGAAGCCGAGATCATCACGCCGCGCCACGAAATCCGCAAAATGTACGAATCGGGCAAAGGCTCGGTGCGCATGCGTGCGGTGTGGCATAAAGAAGACGGCAGCGCGGTGATCACCGCCTTACCGCATCAGGTGTCCGGTGCGAAAGTGCTGGAGCAAATCGCCAGCCAGATGCGTGCCAAAAAGCTGCCGATGGTCGAAGATCTGCGCGACGAATCCGATCACGAAAACCCGACCCGTCTGGTGGTGGTGCCGCGATCTAACCGTATCGATCTGGATCAGGTGATGAACCACCTGTTCGCGACCACCGATCTGGAACGCAGCTACCGCATCAACATGAACATGATCGGGCTCGATCACCGTCCGCAGGTTAAAGGACTGGTGGAGATCCTGAAAGAATGGCTGGATTACCGTCGCGAAACGGTACGCCGCCGTCTGAACTACCGTCTCGATAAAGTCCTGAAACGCCTGCATATCCTCGAAGGTTTGCTGACCGCGTTCCTCAATATCGACGAAGTTATCCACATCATCCGTACCGAAGATGAGCCGAAGCCGGTGCTGATGCAGCGTTTCGAACTGTCGGACACGCAGGCGGAAGCGATCCTCGAGTTGAAATTACGTCATTTGGCGAAACTCGAAGAAACCAAAATCCGCGGTGAGCAGGATGAACTGGCAAAAGAGCGCGATCAGTTGCAGGCGCTGCTGGCGTCAGAACGCAAACTGGGCACGCTGATCCGCAAAGAAATTCAGGCTGACGCGGAAGCCTTTGGTGACGATCGCCGTTCGCCGATCACTGAACGCGAAGAAGCCAAAGCGATGAGCGAGCACGACTTCATTCCGTCCGAGCCGGTCACGATTGTGCTGTCAGAATCCGGCTGGGTGCGCAGCGCCAAAGGCCACGACATTGATGCCTCCGGCCTGAGCTACAAAGCGGGCGACAGCTTCCGTGCGGCGGCGAAAGGCAAGAGCAATCAGCCTGTGGTGTTTATGGACTCCACCGGCCGCAGCTATGCGCTTGATCCGACCACGTTGCCGTCGGCGCGCGGTCAGGGTGAACCGCTGACCGGTAAGCTGACACCGCCGCCGGGCGCGACCATTGAACATGTGCTGATGGCGGCAGACGACCAGAAACTGCTGATGGCCTCCGATGCGGGTTATGGCTTTGTTTGTACCTTCAATGATTTAGTGGCGCGTAACCGTGCCGGTAAAGCGATGATCACCTTGCCGGAGAATGCGAAAGCCTTCCCGCCAATGGAGCTGCATGGCGATGATGACATGCTGCTGTCGATCACTGCCGCAGGCCGTATGCTGATGTTCCCGGTCGCCGATCTGCCGCAGTTGTCGAAAGGCAAAGGTAATAAAATTGTTTCAATTCCGTCTGCACAGGCGGCCAGCGGCGAAGATAAACTGCAATGGCTGCTGGTGCTGCCACCGCAAACGTCGATCACTTTGCATGTCGGTAAACGTAAACTGGTTCTCCGTCCGGAAGACCTGCAGAAATTCCGCGCCGAACGTGGCCGTAAAGGAACCCTTCTGCCACGCGGTCTGCAACGTATCGATCGTGTTGAAGTCGATGCGCCTGTCCGCACCGGTGGCGGTGACAGCGAAGAATAAGACCGCTGTTAACCGGTAAAAGTCAGGGCACATTTGTGCCCTGAACTCTTTTCAGGGAATTCAGTGGCCTGAGACTGTTGTGCAGTGCAAAGATTTTACATTTGTAGTAATAAAACCGTTGTGCCGTGTTGAATGAGGCTTGAGAATAGTTCACCGCACAGGGAGCGAAACTGCACAGGTTTCTTACCGGCTTCGGCTGTAGTTTTAAGAGGATGTTATGTTATTTATTTTGCGTCTGATTATCGTGGTGGTTTACTCGATTCTGGTCAGTGTTTTTGGTTGCATCTATTGTCTTTTCAGTCCGCGAAACCCGAAACATGTGTCGACTTTCGGTAAGCTGTTTGGTCGTCTGGCACCGGTATTTGGCCTTCGCGTCGAAAAACGTATTCCGGCAGAAGCCGTGAATAACGGCAACTGTATTTATATTGCCAACCATCAGAACAATTACGACATGGTGACGGCCTCTTCCGTCGTCATGCCCGGAACAGTGACGGTGGGCAAAAAAAGCCTGGCCTGGATCCCATTTTTTGGTCAGCTGTACTGGTTAACCGGTAACCTGCTGATTGACCGTGATAACCGCGCCAAAGCGCACGGTACTATCGCGCAAGTGGTCAGCCAGATTAAGAAAAAGAATCTGTCGATCTGGATGTTCCCGGAAGGCACCCGCAGCCGTGGCCGCGGTCTGATGCCGTTCAAAACCGGGGCGTTCCATGCGGCGATTGCCGCCGGCGTGCCGATCGTGCCGATTTGCGTGTCGAACACCAGCAATAAGGTGAAGCTGAACCGCTGGTCAAACGGGCTGGTGATTGTCGAAATGCTGCCCCCGATCGACACCAGCGGATACACCAAAGAGCGCCTGCGTGAATTGTCGGAGCATTGTCGTCAGATCATGGCGGATAAAATCGCTGAGCTGGATGCCGAAGTCGCACAACGCGAAGCTGCCGCAAAAAAATAAAAGTTATCACACGTCATTTAATGCCCGTTGCCATTGATGGCGACGGGTCATCACTTTTGTTTTCATGGAGAAGATATGTCACTCAGTCGTCGCTCGTTCCTGCAAGCCTCCGGCGTGGCTCTTGCCGCAGGTGCTCTGCCTTTAAAAGCAGAAGCGAGTGGTTCGCAACCGGCATTACCTGTTCCCCCGCTGCTGGAATCCCGTCGCGGGCAACCGCTGTTTCTGACGTTGCAGGCCGCGCACTGGTCATTCCTCGGCGGCGCGAAAGCACCGGTCTGGGGCATCAACGGCATGTACCTCGGCCCGACCGTCAAAGTACACAGCGGTGATGACGTAAAACTGATCTACAGCAACCGTCTGGCTGAACCGGTTTCCATGACCGTCAGTGGTTTGCTCGAGCCGGGCACCCTGACCGGCGGCGGCGCGCGCATGATGCAGCCGGGTGTCGACTGGTCGCCGGTATTACCTATCCGTCAGGCTGCCGCCACCTGCTGGTACCACGCGAATACGCCGAACCGCATGGCACCGCACGTCTATAACGGGCTGGCGGGCATGTGGATCGTGGAAGATGAAGTCAGCAAGAATCTGCCGTTACCGAATCACTACGGCGTGGATGACTTCCCGATCATCATTCAGGACAAGCGTCTGGACGGTTTCGGTGTACCGCAATATGACACGCCCGCGTCCGGCGGTTTCTTTGGCGACACCATGCTGGTCAACGGCGTACAAAGCCCGTTCGTCGAGGTTTCACGCGGCTGGGTGCGCCTGCGTTTACTGAATGCGTCGAATGCCCGTCGTTACGAACTGAGCATGACCGACAACCGCGCGTTCCACGTCGTGGCCTCTGATCTCGGTTTCCTGCCTGCGCCAATGACGGTAAAACGTCTGTCGCTCGGGCCGGGTGAACGCCGTGAAGTGCTGGTGGATATGTCGCAGGGCGAAGAAGTGTCGATTACGGCCGGTGAAGCCGCAGGCGTGATGGACAGACTGCGCGGCCTGTTTGAACCGTCGAGTATTCTGGTGTCGACCATTGTGCTGACCCTGAAACCGACCGGCCTGTTGCCGCTGGTGACCGACAATCTGCCGATGCGTTTGCTGGCCGATCAGATCCTCTCCGGCAATGTTGTCCGCACCCGTGACATCCGTTTAGGCGACAGTGATCCGGGGATTAACGGCGCGCTGTGGGACATCAACCGCATTGACCTGACTGCGCAGCAAGGCACCTGGGAACGCTGGACGATCCACGCGGATATGCCGCAGACCTTCCATGCCGAAGGCGTGTCCTTCCTGGTGAAAAGCGTCAACGGCGCCGCGCCACTGGTGGAAGATGCCGGATTCAAAGACACGGTCTGGGTCGATGGTGATGTCGAACTGCTGGTGTATTTCAATCAGCCGTCGTACGACCATTTCCCGTTTGTCTATCGCAGCGGCGCGCTGGAACTGGCTGACCGCGGTTCTGCGGCGAACATGCTGGTTCAGCCGTCGATGTAAGCCCAAAGTCCCCATAAAAAACCCGCTCCGGCGGGTTTTTGTTTTATGGCTTACCGTGCGTAAAAGCCTACAGGCCTTTTTCCGGATCCGGCCCCAGACGGTGTTCTTTGTCCAGTTTGGTGACTTCCGCCAGTTCTTCCTTCTCCAGTTTAAAATCAAACACGTCGAAGTTTTCACGGATGCGTTTTGGCGTCACCGATTTCGGGATCACGATCAGCCCGTTATCTAAATGCCAGCGGATGACAATCTGTGCAGGCGTTTTGTCGTATTTCTCCGCCAGCTTCTGGATCAGCGGCTGATCAAATACGCCTTCGCCACCCTGTGCCAGCGGGCTCCAGGATTCGGTGGCGATGGTGTGTGTGGCATTCCAGGCATGAAGCTGGCGCTGCTGCATCAGCGGGTGTAACTCAATCTGATTCACGACAGGGAAAATGCCGGTCTCATCTTTCAGCTTCTGCAAATGCTGCAGCGGGAAATTACACACGCCGACACTCTTCGCCAGACCTTGCTCTTTCAGCTTCAGCAGGGCTTTCCAGGCCTCGACATAATGGCCCTGCGCCGGTTGTGGCCAGTGGATCAGGTACAGATCGACATAATCGGTCCGCAGCTTTTTCAGGCTGGTTTCCAGCGCCTGTGGGGCATTCAGCTGATCGTCATTCCACAGTTTGGTGGTGATAAACAGCTCTTCGCGTGGCACGAGGTTAGCGGCAATGGCTTCGCCGACGCCTTCCTCATTTTTGTAGATGGCGGCGGTATCAATATGGCGATAACCGGTTTCAATCGCCGTTTTTACCGCGCTGGTGGCTTCCTGATTACTGGCTTTCCATACGCCAAGTCCTAACTGAGGCATCAGATTGCCATCGTGAAGTTTAATGATGGGTTGCGTTGCCATGAGTTTCTCCTTTCAGGGCAGAGTGCCCGCCGGAATGCACGGGCGCTATGTTGGGATTGACGTTAAGTCTAGTTAACGAAACGGCATCTTGCTGAGCAGGCTACCTATTTATAGACCCGGAAGATCCTTATGCGTTCATATCGAGTATCACGCGGTAGCGCGCTTTGCCGTCGTGCAGGTGTTCTACCGCCTCGTTGATTTTGCTCAGCGGGAAGTGCTCCACCTGCGGCGCAATCTGATGACGGGCGCAGAACGCCAGCATGTCGGCCAGACGTGAAGGGGAACCGGTAGGTGAACCGGACACCTGAGCCTGTTTGCTGATCAGCGCCATCACATGCAGCGGCACGGCTTCCGGCACCACGCCGACAAAGTGCAGGCGGCCTTTCGGTGCCAGCGTGGCGATGAAGGCGTCCCAGTCCAGCGATGCATTGGCGGTGACCATGATGAAATCCAGCTCACCAGCAATGTCCTTCAGCGCCTCACTGTCACGGGTGGCGACCACGCGGTGCGCGCCCAGAGACAAGGCTTCATCACGTTTCGCCAGTGAGGAGGTAAACGCGGTGACCTCGCAGCCCCACGCATTCAGAAAGCGCAGCGCCATGTGGCCTAAACCGCCGATACCGACCACGCCGACGCGGTGCGTGGGCAGTACGCCGAATTGCAGCAGCGGGTTGAAGACGGTGATGCCGCCACAGAACAGCGGACCGGCGCTGGTGATATCCACGCCTTCCGGCAGCGGGATCGCCCACGCCCAGTGGCTGCGGATGCGGTCAGCGAAACCGCCGTGATGACCGATAATGGTGGCTTCCACATCGTGGCACAGATGCTGATCGCCGGACATACAAGGGTGACAGTGCATACAACTGCCACGGTTCCAGCCCACGCCGACAATCTGGCCGACCTTCAGCCCTTTGTTTTGCGCGTGATGACCGATTTTGACGATTTTACCCACCACTTCATGGCCCGGTACAAACGGATATTGCGTGATGCCCCAGTCGTTATTGAGCATCGACAGATCCGAATGGCAGACGCCGCAGTAATCAATGGCCACTTCGATTTCTTCATCACCGATCGGACCGGCATCAAACGGGAAAGCTTCCAGCGGCTGTTTCGGGCCAGCAGCGGCCCAGGCATTAAACGTATTTTCAGCAGCAACGGGTGCGGACATACAATCCTCCAGATTGGGATGTGAGGCGAAACATGAATTGAAATAAGGCGTTATCAGGAAATTGAATCGTTGACCGAAGCACGGTCAGGATCTGCGAATGAAAAGTGCGTTCATACAGACTAGCAGTTCATCGCATTTATGCAGGTGTGTCCCCCTGCGGAAGGCAACACCACTGTAAGAGAAAACGGACAGCAGGATGATGCACAATTCTGCCTGAGTCTTGCCTGATTCTGCTTGTCTCTGTAGGAAAGTACGGGGTTATGGCAGAATCAGTGCCAGTTTATTGAATGTGTGGAGCGGAATGATGGAAAACGTGAACAGCCTGTGCGCCCGCATGGCAAACCGGGTCGCGCAACTCAGCGGTGATAAAAACCTCACGCCGTCGGCGGTGCCGCAGGTCACGCTGATGTACACCACGCGCTATCATCCTCGTCAGCCGGTTTTGTACAATCCCGGCGTGGTCATCCTCTTTCAGGGGCGCAAAGTGGGTTATCTGGGCAAGAAAACCTTCTCCTATGATCCGCATAATTATCTGATGCTGACCGTGCCGCTGCCGTTTGAATGTGAGACGTTCAGCAGCCCGGAAGAGCCGCTGGCCGGTATCCAGATCAGCATTGATAACCTGATGTTGCAGGATCTGCTGATGGATATGGGGGATGAAAGTGTGGTGCGTCAGAAAGAGCCGTCAACCGGCATCAACTCCGGCGTGCTGGACGGCGATATTCTCTGTGCCACCGAGCGCCTGCTGGATGTGATGGATAAGCCGCTGCATGCCCGCATTCTGGGGCCGAAAATTATCCGCGAGATCCTGTTCTTTATTCTGACCAGTGAGAACGGCGGGGCGTTGCAGGCGCTGGTAAACCGTCATACCCATTTCAGCCAGATTGCCAAATCCCTGCGCCGCATTGAAGCGCAGTACGCCGACAACCTCAGCGTGGAAGCGCTGGCCAGCGAAGTGAACATGAGCATTTCGGCGTTTCACCATAACTTCAAAGCAGTGACCAGCACCTCGCCGTTGCAGTACCTGAAAACTTACCGTCTGCACCGGGCGCGGACGCTGATGATTTTTGACGGCGTGAAAGCCAGCGTGGCGGCATTACAGGTCGGCTACGAAAGCGCGTCACAATTCAGCCGTGAATTTAAACGCTATTTTGGCGTGACGCCGAGTGATGAGATGGCGCGTCTGCGCGAAGGGAGTTCCGGTGTGCTGGCGCTGGCGGATGTGGCGTTTAAAGCCTGAGTCCGCGGCTCAGAAGCGGCATTTGCGTTTCTTCCAGATCACCACCAACCCGCCAGCCAGACCGATGACCAGCAGCAGAACCGGTAAAATCATCAGCCCCGCCATGACCTGATCTTCATGGCGTTTGACCAGCGGAATGTGGCTCAGCGCGAAACCGATGGAGATCACCACGCCAACCCACAGGATGGCGCTCAGCCAGTTAAAGAACTGGAAGCGGGCGTTGTTCAACCCGGAGATGCCTGCCATGGTCGGCAACAGGGTGCGGATAAAGGCCAGAAAACGGCCAACCAGCAGCGCCATCAGTCCGTGTTGGGTAAACATATGATGCGCCCGCTGATGATAATGCGCCGGTAGCTGTAACAGCCAGCCTTTGACCAGACGGGTATGGCCGAGCCATCGCCCCTGAATATAACTCAGCCAGCAGCCGAGGCTGGCGGCGGTAACCAGAATAATCAGGGTGGGGACGAAGCTCATCACGCCTTTGGCGATAAGCGCGCCGGTCAGCAGCAGCAGGCTGTCACCGGGCAGGAAAGAGGCGGGAAGCAACCCGTTTTCGAGAAACAGCGTGGCAAACAGGACGGCGTAAATCACCCAGAGAAGTTTCGGGTCGGCGAGCATACTGAAATCATGCTGCCAGAGCGCATGAAAAATGTCGCAAATAACTGCCATATTCTGTCCTGTTTCTGTTCATGAAAAACTGTCACTGAGCAGTGTACCGCGATTTGCGTCTGAAGACGTTGATCTGAGGCTACTGCGAAAAAGACAGAGTGCCCCGGCAACATTCACCGGAGCTAAAGATAGCTTACAGATTATTCTCATTCTGCGGATGAAAATCCGACAGATACCTTACCGATCTGCGCGGCGTGTCGCAATCTCAGCGGTCAGGAGGCGGCAATCCGTTCAAATGCCGTTGAAAGATCGGCAATCAGGTCGTCACAGTTTTCCAGCCCGATGTGTAACCGCACCAGCGTGCCGGTGAAATCGACGGTTTCTGCCGGGCGTATGGCCTGGATCTCTTCCGGCTGATTGGCCAGAACCAGTGATTCAAAGCCGCCCCAGGAATAGGCCATGCTGAAATGTTCAAAATGGTCGAGGTAGTCGGAAAGCTGTTGTTTGTTCAGACGCTGTTTCAGAACGAAAGAGAACAGACCGCAGCTGCCGGTGAAATCGCGTTTCCAGAATTCATGGCCCTTGCTGCCGGGTAATGCCGGATGATTGACCACTGCGACTTCCGGGCGCTCTGCCAGCCACTGTGCGATGCGGATACTGCTTTCTGCATGCTGTTTCAGCCGTACGCCCATGGTGCGTAATCCCCGGCTTGCCACGTAAGCGGTGTCGGCGTCGACCATTTGCCCCATCAGATACGAGTGTTCCCGCAGTTGCGGCCAGCAACGGGCGTTAGAGACGGCGGTGCCAATCATGGCGTCCGAATGGCCGACGATATATTTGGTGCCCGCCTGAATCGAAATATCGATATCGAATTCCAGCGCTTTGAACAAAATGCCCGCTGCCCAGGTGTTGTCGATCATGATAACGACATCAGGATTGACCGCACGCACGGCGCTCACCATCGCCGGAATATCCGGGACTTCCATGGTGATGGAACCCGGTGATTCGAGGAACACCACTTTGGTATTGGGCTGCATCAGCGCACCCAGTTCCGCGCCGAGGTGGGCCGGGAAATAGGTGGTGGATACACCGAGTTTTTTCAGCACTTTTTCGCAGAAATCCTGCGTCGGTTCGTAGGCTGAACCGGCCACCAGAATATGATCGCCGCTGCTGACAAACGACAGCACCGCATTACTGACCGCCGCCGCGCCGCAAGGGTACAGCGCGCAACCCGCGCCGCCTTCCAGCTCGACCATCGCTTCCTGCAAAGAGAAGTGCGTCAACGTGCCGCGACGTCCGTAAAATAACTCGCCGTTGGCGCGGTTGGCGGTGGCGTGTTTTTTATCTGCCACGGTTTCAAACACCAGCGATGAGGCGCGCTGGATCACGGCATTCACTGAACCCTGGGTGAATTTCTTATTCCGCCCGGCGCTGACCAGCGCGGTCTCAATTTTCTTCGACGACATAATCCGTATTTCATCCTGTTATGTGGCGCGGCACGCTCTGGCATCCGCTGATATGTCATTAACTTAACATGATGAATTTCAGGGATCAGGCTTTTGGCCGGTGGATGAGAAAATTTCAGCAGCCCGGCCAAAAAAAAGCCCGTCCTGACGACGGGCAAGGGAGAAATGCTTTACCGGTGTCAGCCGGTGTAGACGCCGAACAGTTTGGGCAGGAACAGTGAAATCGTCGGGATATACGTCACCAGCATCAGCACCACGAACAGCACGCAGTAAAACGGCATCATGGATTTGACGACGTTTTCGATGCTCTGTTTACTCACCGCACTGGCGACAAACAGCACCGAGCCGACCGGCGGCGTGATCAGGCCGATCCCCAGATTCACCAGCATGATCATGCCGAAATGCACCGGATCGATGCCCAGCGACAACACCACCGGCAGCAGCACCGGCGTCAGGATCAGAATGATCGGCGCCATGTCCATCAGCGTGCCGATCATCAGCAACATGATGTTGATCCACATGAGGATCACGTACTTGTTGTCCGAGATTGAGGTGAAGAATTCCGTGATGCGCATCGGCAACTGCATGTAGGTCATCACCGCGCCAAAGCTGGCGGCAAAGCCGATCAGAATCATCACGATACTGACGGTTTTCACCGTGCGGTACATCAGTTTCGGCAGTTCATTCCATTTGTAATCGCGGTAGATAAACATGGTGACGAAGAATGACCACAGACAGGCAATCGCCGCCGATTCCGTGGCGGTAAATATCCCGCTGAGAATACCGCCCATGATGATGACGACGGTCATCAGCCCCCACAGCGTGTCGATGAAAATCTTCAGCGCCTGGCGGAACGGCACGCGTTCACCTTTCGGGTATCCGCGTTTGTGCGCGAACATCACACACATCACCATCAGCGTCAGGCTGAGCAGCAGGCCGGGCAGAATACCGGCGATGAACAGCGCGGCGATCGACACCGTGCCGCCGGTTGCCAGCGAATAAATGACCGAGTTATGGCTGGGCGGTGTGAGGATCGCCTGTACCGAGCCGCTGGCGGTGACCGCCGCAGCAAAGTCTCGCGGGTAACCTTTTTTCTCCATTTCCGGGATCATCACCGAACCGATCGACGCCGTGTCGGCCACCGAGGATCCCGAAATCGCGCCAAAAAAGGTGGAGGCCACGATATTCACCAGTGACAGGCCGCCGCGGATAAACCCGACAAAGATGTAGGCAAAACTGACCAGCCGGCGGGCGATCCCTCCTTCGGCCATGATGGCGCCCGCCAGAATAAAGAACGGGATCGCCAGCAGTGAAAATTTGTTCACGCCGTTGGTCAGCTGGATCATCAGCGCTTCAAACGGCAAATCAATCCACCAGGCTCCTGCCAGCGCACTCAGCCCGACGGCATAGGCGACCGGCACGCCAATCGCCAGCATCACCGCCAGCGTTAACAACAAGATTAATGCATCCATAACAGGCTCCGGTCAGGCGTCAGAATTGCCCAGTATCACCACAGGCCGCTGATGTTGCGGGCCGGCAATGATCTGCTCGATGATGAATAACAGCGTCAGCGCAGAACCTACAGGCAGCGGCAGATAGGTTTGTCCGGCGGTCAGCAGCGGGAATTCCGCCACCGGCTGTTGCCAGAGCTCGCTGCACAATTGCAGGCTGTACCAGAAAATAAACACGCTGATCGCCAGCATCATCAGGTCAGCCAGCAGGGCGGAGAATTTTTTCAGCGCAGGCGGCAGACGGTCGGTAACCATGGCGACGACAATGTGCGACCCGGCGCGGTAACTGACGGCAGCGCCGGTAAAGGTGAACGTCACCATACACATGATCGCGATCGGTTCCGGCCACGACAGGGCGCTGTTCATGACGTAGCGGGCAAAAATGCCGATCGGGATCACCGCCACCATCAGCAGCAGAGCGATCCCGGCCAGCCACATCGCGCAGCGGTAAAGAATGTCCATCAGGGTGTGATAACTCGAAACCATAAATCCCCCGGCGAAAGATCAAAAAGAGGCAGCCCGCAGGCTGCCGGTATCAGGCGTTATTTGACGTCAGCGATTTGCTGCATCAGTTCCTGATGGTCTTTGCCGAATTCATCGCGCACGGATTGCGTGGCTTTGACGTAAGTCGCCGGGTCGATTTCATAGAATTTCACGCCGCCCGCTTTCATGGTGGCGAGGGCTTTCTCGTTATAGGCTTTCCACAGTTCGCGCTGCTCGTCCTGCGCTTCTTTTGCCAGTTTGAGGATCAGTTGCTGGTCTTCCGGTTTCAGCTTGTCCCATTTCACTTTTGAGTACAGGAACAGCTCAGGAATGATGAAGTGACGGCTGTAGGTGTAGTTTTTCACCACCGGCAGATAGTTATGGGCGACGAAGGTTGGCGGATTGTTTTCGGTGCCGTCGATAACCCCGGTCTGCATGCCGCTGAACACTTCACTGACGCCCATCGCCACCGGGTTTGCGCCCATGGCTTTCAGCGTCGCCAGGGCGATCGGGCTGCCCTGCACACGGATTTTCATGCCGTGCAGATCTTCCGGTTTCACCACCGGCTGTTTGGTGATCAGGTTACGCGTGCCGCCATCCATCCAGCCGAGGAACACCAGACGGGAATTCGGGTTGTTAGTAATTTTGTCGCCGATTTCTTTACCGATCTGACCGTCCAACACTTTGTGCATGTGGTCTTCATCGCGGAAAATATAGGGCAGGGTGAAGACGTTAATTTCCGGCAAAATCGACGCCACTGGCGTCATCGAGACACGGATGATGTCCAGCGCACCGAGCTGCGCCTGTTCAATTTCCTGTTTTTCATCACCCAGCACGCCGCCGGGGAAGGTTTTGATTTCCAGTCTTCCGTCAGTTTGTTTTTGCAGTTTTTCGCCCATGTGCTGAACGGCGACCACATTCGGATAACCTTGCGGATGGACATCCGCGGCTTTCAGTGTCTGCGCTGACAGGCCATGGGTGAATAAAAGGGTCGCGGAACTCAGGCAAAGGCTGAGAAGTGCTTTTTGCATTTTCATCAGTTTGTCTCCAGGGTACTCGGTAAGGGAACGGAAAAATGACACCAAAAAATGAACCGTGCTGATGCGCAGGGCATCGGGTGCATGTAGTTATATCGGGCGAATTAACCTTTTAAATGAAATGGATAACAGACATGCCTTTGTAGGGTCTCCGCCTGTGAACTGCACTTTATCCTATTTATATCTGCGCGGTATTTGAGCATTATCACAAACTTATAACAGATGTAAAATGGTGTTACTTTTTATTTAAAATGTTGTTTTAACTTTAGTAATTGGGATTAGCTGATTGATTTACCGCCATATTTTTTAGAAAAGTGTGACGGGGATTAAATTGTTCACGCCGTGTTCAATCAGGAAAAACCTTGTCATCCGTCAACGACACACCGGCCTTCAGGTTGCACAATGTAAATAATAATGAGAACGACTATCAATTAGGGCTTTTTCTTTGATATCATTCGGCGTTATTCATTCCTTCTACACACTGATTCTGGCTGGAGGCGACGCGTGAAAACGGCTCGCAATAAGATGAAAGAGGCGACCTCATTACTGATGTCGTTAATGTTGGTTGCTGGCTTAAGCGGCAACGCGATGGCGGCACCTGCGACGCCGGCAGCACAAGCGGTCACGTCTGCGGCAACGCAACCGGCCCCGGCGGCAGAGACTCCGGCTCCGGCGACAGCCGATGCCACCCCAGCCCCGGTGATGCAACCTGCTCCAACGGAAGCGACCCCAGTGATCCCTACCGATTTGTCTGTGTTGGGCATGTACCATCACGCTGATGTGGTGGTGAAAACGGTGATGATCGGTTTGCTGCTGGCCTCTGTCGTCACTTGGGCATTGTTGTTCAGTAAAGGTGCTGAAGTGTTCACCGGCAAACGCCGCATGCGCCGCGAGTTTGATGCGCTGTCTTCCGTCCGCACGCTGGACGAAGCCGCTGAGCAGGCTGAAAGCTTCGCCGCCAGCAGCATCAGCGCCCAGATGATCCGCGATGCGCAGAACGAACTTGAATTGTCTGCCGGTTCGACCGACAACAACGGCATTAAAGAACGTACCGGTTTCCGCCTTGAGCGTCGCGTCAGCGCCGCAGGCCGTTACATGGGACGTGGCAACGGTATTCTGGCGACCATCGGGGCCATCTCGCCATTCGTCGGTCTGTTCGGTACGGTGTGGGGCATCATGAACAGCTTCATCGGTATCGCCCAGACACAAACCACTAACCTGGCGGTTGTGGCACCGGGTATCGCCGAAGCCTTGCTGGCGACGGCAGTAGGTCTGGTGGCAGCCATCCCTGCGGTGGTGATCTACAACATTTTCGCCCGTACCATTACTTCTTACCGTCATCAGGTAGGCGATGTGGCGGCGCAGATTATCCTGTTACAGGGCCGTGATTTGGATCTGGCTGCCAGCGAAGGCGATGCGCCACGCGGTCAGACAGGTCAGTTACGCGTAGGGTAAGAACAGATTATGGCTATTCGGTTAAACGACGATATCGACGAAAGCGGTGAAATGCATGACATCAACGTCACGCCTTTTATCGACGTCATGCTGGTGTTGCTGATCATCTTCATGGTGGCGGCACCGCTGGCTACTGTGGATGTGCGGGTGGATTTACCGGCTTCGACGGCGAAACAGCAGCCGCGTCCGGAGAAACCGATCTTCCTGTCGGTGAAAGCGGACAAGCAACTGTTCCTCGGCGATACGCCGGTCAACAGCAGCAACCTGACCGCCATGCTGGATCAGCGTACTCAGGGCAATAAACAGAGTACGATTTTCTTCCGCGCGGATAAGAGTGTCGACTACGAAACGCTGATGAGCGTGATGGATAACCTGCGGAAAGCCGGTTACCTGAAAGTCGGGCTGGTTGGTGCAGAACAAACCGGTGCCGCTGCGGCGCAGTAAGTTCTCGCTCAAATCCGAAATACCAAAAAGGCCAGCAATGCTGGCCTTTCGTTTATCGGTAAAACGGTCACTCAGGTCACCGGTGCCGGGTTAAATACCGCCAGCGCATTGTGGATGCCCCATGTGTCTGACCAGGTTTTCTTGCGGCCGCTGGCGATGTCCAGAATGAAGTGGAACAACTCCCAGCCCACATCCTCGATGGTCGCATCCCCGGTTGCAATCGTCCCGGCGTTGATGTCCATCAGATCGTGCCAGCGGTTTGCCAGCGTGGTGCGGGTCGCCATTTTAATCACCGGTACTGCCAGCAGGCCGTACGGCGTGCCGCGACCGGTGGTGAATACCTGCACGGTGATCCCGGAAGCCAGTTGCTGGGTTCCGCAGACAAAATCGCTGGCAGGCGTGGCGGCGTAAATCAGCCCTTTTTTCGTCGGGCGCTGGCCCGGAGACAACACTTCGGAAATCGCGCTGGTGCCGGATTTGGCAATCGAACCCAGTGCCTTTTCAACC
This sequence comes from Rahnella sp. BIGb0236, assembly GCF_004364755.1. Classification (NCBI taxonomy): domain Bacteria; kingdom Pseudomonadati; phylum Pseudomonadota; class Gammaproteobacteria; order Enterobacterales; family Yersiniaceae; genus Rahnella; species Rahnella sp. BIGb0236. The sequence continues at coordinate 88,190 of NZ_SOAO01000006.1, read as the reverse complement.
ACGTTAGCCAGACCGCCTTTTTTGTTGCCCGGCGACGGATTGGCGCTGCGGTCGGTTTGTCCCATCGACAGATAATCATCGTACCAGGCCATTTCTTCCAGCAGACGTTTGCCCACTTCGACATCCGCGGCGCGCGGGGTCAGCAGATGGATGGCATCGCGGACTTCCGTCACTTCAGAGAACATCACGGTGGCACCGCAGCGCACCAGCAAATCAGAGGCATAACCGACTGCCGGATTGGCCGTGACGCCGGAGAAGGCATCGCTGCCGCCACACTGCGTACCGACCACCAGATCGGAAGCCGGGCAGGTTTCGCGCTGGCGACGGTTCAGGCGCTCAAGATGGAATTGTGCGACGGTCAGGATATCGTCCACCATCGACTGGAAGCCGACATGCTGCTCATCCTGCAAACGCACAATGTGCGTGTCATCGAGCGAAATCGCCTGCACATCCGGCGTGCCTTCCAGCAGGCGCTCCGGTTGTAATTTCTCACAACCCAGGCCGACCACCATCACCTCGCCGCCAAAGTTCGGGTTCAGCGCCAGATTGTGGATGGTGCGGATCGGCACGATCGCCGCCGGGGCGTTAATCGCCACACCGCAGCCGTACAGGTGATTCAGCGCCACGACGCCATCGACATTGGGGAATTTGGGCAGTAAATCACGTTCAATGATTTTCACCACGTAATCCACCACGCCTGCCACACAGTGCACGCTGGTGGTGATCCCCAGCAGATTTTTAGTGCCAACGCTGCCGTCGGCATTGCGGTAACCTTCGAAGGTATAACCTTCCAGCGGGGGTAATTCTGGCGGTACGCGGGTCGCCAGCGGCAGGCTGTTCAGCTCAGGCGCAACCGGTAATTCCACCAGCGATTCGTCAATCCAGCCGCCCTGCGCGATATCCCTTACGGCATAACCAATCACTTCACCATAACGAATAATATCGCCGCCTTTGGCAATTGGATCTAAAGCGACTTTATGGCCTTGCGGAATATGCTCAATTAATTCCAGACCATTGGCAAATCGGGTGCCGGCTTTTAAGCCGTTGTCATTCACAATAATGGCCACGTTATCGCTTTCATGCACTTTAATAAAAAGAGCTTCGGTGGCGTGTTCTTTATCTTTATTACGTGACATAACTGTCTCCGCGTTTATTAAACATCCCGGAAAAAATTCCGGTTAATTCTCTGAAGTTGACGCTCAATAATGCTCTTGTCAAACATGCTCTGGTGATACAGGGTATGGCGTCCATTATAAGGCAGTCTTCCGGGAACCTCATTGTGCAACTGACCAGCTTTTTGCCTGATGAACGTCATTCTGTGTGGCAGGTGACAGAATAAATGTGATGCAAATCACCCTTTGATTTGCGCGGTTATCGCCACCGCACAATCTGTGATTCTCCTCCCACAGCGATGTGTGGATGCAAAAGAATAGTCATCATCCGTGGGACGATTCTTGGGCGAATGCACAGTGTTATTTCGGGACCTCTTTTTTATACTGTATTGGCCCTCTGAAGGTGACGTTAAAAGTAATACAGGTAAATTTCAGGCAATCATAAACAGAGTGTTAATTGCCTGCTTCGTATAAAGGAACTGAACGGTGAATAACCACAGGTGAATAAAACAACGTTATTTCGCCAGCGGTAAGTTCCCTGAAAAAGTTTCGTATTATGACAATGAGGGTCACCATGAACATTCAATCCGAGTCACGGGCAATCGCGCAAAGTAAGGTGCGGACCCATATCCGTTACTATATTTTGCTGATTATCTTTCTCATCACGGCGGTGAATTACGCCGACCGTGCAACGCTTTCTATCGCTGGTACCGAGGTCGCGCGTGAGCTGGGCCTGGATGCTGCCGACATGGGACAAATTTTTGCCGCGTTCGGCTGGGCTTATCTGATTATGCAGCTGCCCGGCGGCTGGTTACTGGACCGGTTTGGTTCCAAAAAAGTGTACACCTACAGTCTGTTCTTCTGGTCGCTGTTCACCCTGTTACAGGGCTTTGTCGGCTGGTTCCCGCTGGCATACGGCGCTTTGACGCTGTTTATGCTGCGCTTTATGCTCGGCTTCTCTGAAGCGCCTTCTTTCCCGGCCAACGCCCGTATCGTGGCGGCCTGGTTTCCGACCACGGAGCGCGGCACGGCTTCGGCAATATTTAACTCCGCGCAGTATTTCTCGCTGGCGCTGTTCTCACCGTTGCTCGGCTGGCTGACCTACGCCTGGGGCTGGGAACATGTCTTTATCGTCATGGGCGTGATTGGCTTTGTGCTGACGCTGGTGTGGATCAAATTCATCCATAACCCGCCGGAGCATCCGAATATCTCCAAAAGCGAACTGGAATTCCTGAAAGACGGCGGCGCGGTGGTTGATATCGACCACAAGAAAACGGACACGGCGAAAAGTGGCCCGAAATGGAGTTACGTTCGCCAGATGTTGAGCAGCCGCATGATGCTGGGGATCTTCTTCGGGCAGTATTTCATCAACAGTATTACGTGGTTCTTCCTGACCTGGTTCCCGATTTATCTGGTTCAGGAAAAAGGCATGTCTATTCTTAAAGTCGGGATGATTGCGGCTATCCCGGCACTGTGTGGTTTTGCCGGTGGCGTACTGGGCGGCGTGTTCTCAGATTACCTGATCCGACGCGGTTACTCGCTGACCGTGGCACGTAAAATTCCTATCGTGCTGGGCATGTTGTTAGCCACCAGCATCATCTTGTGTAACTACACCGACAACAACGCCCTGGTGGTGACCCTGATGGCGCTGGCGTTCTTCGGTAAAGGCTTCGGGGCGCTGGGCTGGCCGGTGATTGCCGATACCGCGCCGAAAGAAGTCATCGGCCTGTGCGGCGGCATTTTCAACGTATTCGGCAACGTGGCTTCTATCGTCACGCCACTGGTGATCGGCTACATGGTGAAAGGCCTGCATTCATTCAACATGGCATTAATTTTTGTGGGCTGTTCAGCACTGATGGCGATGCTTTGCTATCTGCTGGTGGTCGGCGATATCAAACGTCTGGAACTTAAGAAACAGTAAATTGTGATGCGGGGCATTCCGGGCTTCCGGCTCTGCCCCCTTTAATGAGGTCAGATATCAGATATGAGTAATCAAATGATTCCCAACCGTTTTCGCCAGGATTTGTTGCAAGGGAAAACCCTGATTGGTTGCTGGTCAGCATTGTGCAGCCCGATTACCACTGAAGTGCTGGGCGTGGCGGGTTTTGACTGGCTGCTGCTCGATGGCGAACATGCGCCGAATGATGTCACGACGTTTGTGCCGCAACTGATGGCGCTGAAAGGCAGCCGCAGTGCGCCGGTCGTTCGTCCGCAGTTCAATGATCCGGTGGTGATTAAGCGCCTGCTGGATATCGGTTTCTACAATTTCCTGATCCCGTTTGTCGAAACGCAGCAACAGGCTGAACTGGCCGTGGCATCAACGCGCTATCCGCCAGCAGGCATCCGTGGTGTCTCCGTTTCGCATCGCAGCAACATGTTCGGCACCGTGCCGGATTACTTCAACAGCATTAACGACAACATCGCGGTGATGGTGCAAATCGAAAGCCAGCAGGGCGTCGATAATCTGGATGCAATTGCTGCCGTTGACGGCATCGACGGCATTTTTGTTGGCCCGAGCGATCTGGCTGCGGGCATGGGGCATCTCGGCAACGCCGGGCACTCTGACGTGCAGGCCGCCATCCGTCACATCTTCGCGCGTGCAAAAGCACACGGCAAAGCCAGCGGCATTCTGGCACCGGTGGAAGCCGATGCGCGCCGTTATCTGGAATGGGGCGCGACCTTCGTGGCGGTCGGCAGTGATTTAGGCGTTTTCCGCGCCGGGACTCAGGCGCTGTGCGATCGCTTCACCCAGTGATCCGCTCTCAAACATCAATATAAAGAGGATACCCGAATGAAAATTGGCTTTATTGGTTTAGGCATCATGGGCAAGCCTATGAGCAAAAACCTGCTGAAAGCAGGTTACGAGCTGGTGGTGATGGACCGCAATCTGGATACCGTGGGCGAAATTGTAAAACTCGGCGCGACCGCCGCAGACACGCCAAAAGCGGTAGCCGCCGTCTCTGACGTGATCATCACTATGTTGCCGAACTCGCCGCAGGTGAAAGAGGTGGCGCTGGGCGAAAACGGCCTGATCGAAGGTGCGCGTCCGGGCACCATTTTCATCGACATGAGTTCCATTGCCCCGCTGGCAAGCCGTGAAATCAGCGAAGCGCTGGCCGCTAAACAAATCGCCATGCTCGATGCGCCGGTTTCCGGCGGCGAACCGAAAGCCATCGACGGCACCATGTCAGTGATGGTCGGCGGCGATAAAGCGGTGTTCGATAAATGCTATGAAATCATGAAGTCCATGGCGGGTTCGGTGGTGCATACCGGTGATATCGGCGCAGGCAACGTCACCAAACTGGCGAATCAGGTCATTGTGGCGCTGAACATTGCCGCGATGTCAGAAGCGCTGGTGCTGGCGACCAAAGCGGGCGTCGATCCTGATTTAGTTTTCCAGGCCATTCGCGGCGGTCTGGCGGGCAGCACCGTACTGGAAGCGAAAGCGCCAATGGTGATGGATCGCAATTTCAAACCGGGCTTCCGTATTGATCTGCACATCAAAGATTTAGCGAACGCGCTGGACACCTCACACGGCGTCGGTGCACAACTGCCTCTGACCTCGCTGGTCATGGAAATGATGCAGGCTCTGAAAGCGGATGGTCACGGGCAATCTGACCATAGCGCCATTGCACGCTATTATGAAACCTTAGCGAAGGTTGAAGTTACCCGTTAGTCTGCGGCGGCAACGTGGCCCTGAGTTGAGACTCGTTTCGCGTTGCCCTTCAGGCAGGATGCAAAACTGACAGGACGCTTTTCCACATCGGCGCGTGCAGTTTATGAAGGTAATGACTTTATGAAAATAGTGATCGCACCGGATTCATACAAAGAAAGTTTGTCTGCTTTGGATGTGGCAAAAGCCATCGAAAGTGGTTTCCGTGAGATTTTCCCCGAGGCGGAATACGTCAAGCTGCCGGTTGCCGATGGCGGCGAAGGCACGGTCGAAGCGATGGTGGCGGCGACCGGCGGACGTGTGGTGAAGGTGAACGTCACCGGCCCGCTGGGCACGCCGCTGGAGGCTTTCTTCGGGCTTTCCGGCGATGAGAAAATCGCGTTCATCGAGATGGCGGCGGCCAGCGGACTGGAAAGCGTCCCGGTGGCGCAACGTAATCCGCTGAAAACCACGTCCTACGGCACGGGTGAGCTGATCCATTCGGCCCTCGATCATGGCGTGAAACACTGCATCATCGGGATTGGCGGCAGCGCCACCAACGATGGCGGCGCAGGCATGATGCAGGCACTGGGCGCGAAGCTGCTGACCAAACAAGGCGAGTCGATTGGTCAGGGCGGCGGCGAACTGGAAAAACTGCATCACATTGATATCAGCGGGCTGGATCCGAGGATCAAAAAATGCCGTTTTGAAGTGGCCTGTGACGTGACAAATCCGCTGACCGGCAAGGACGGCGCGTCTGCCATCTTCGGCCCGCAAAAAGGCGCAACGCCGGAGATGATCGAACAGCTCGACGGGTATCTGCATCATTACGCCCGGGTGATCAAACAGGATCTGGGCATTGACGTGGAGAATGTTCCCGGTGCCGGTGCGGCCGGTGGCATGGGCGCGGCGCTTTACGGCTTCTGCCATGCCGAACTGCGTCAGGGGATTGAGATTGTCACCGACGCGCTGGGGCTGGATGCACTGGTGAAAGATGCGACGCTGGTGATCACCGGTGAAGGGCGGATTGACAGCCAGAGCATCAACGGCAAAGTGCCGATTGGTGTGGCGCGGGTGGCCAAGCGTTACAACAAGCCGGTGATTGGCATTGCAGGCAGTCTGACAAAAGATGTTGATGTCGTTTACGACCACGGTCTGGACGCCGTTTTCAGTGTGCTTTACAGCATTTGTACGCTGGACGATGCCCTGAAAAACGCTGCGGACAACCTGCGTAAATCAGCACGAAATATTGCCGCGACCATTAAGTTATCGCAAAAACTTTAACCACAGCAGTCAGGATAAAAAACCGGTGTTCAGGCCCAGCCTGCGCCGGTTTTTGTATTTTATTTGTGGCGGTTTTACGTTAGGTTTTAAAGACCTTCGCCAATGAGAATCCCCGTATGTCAGAGACAGATTTTTCACAGCAACCGGTTAACACACACACCAAAGGGCTGGGGCCGCTGAGCGCCGGTGCGCGCATGGGCGATATCCGTGAACAGGGCTGGAATATTCTGCGTGAAGACGTGAGCCTGCCGGTTGCCGTGCTGCTCGAAGAGCGAATCGAACACAATCTTTCCTGGATGCGTGAGTTTATCCAGCGGTATCAGCTGAAACTGGCCCCGCACGGCAAAACCACCATGAGCCCCGAGCTGTATCAGATGCAGCTGGAATTCGGTGCATGGGGCATTACGCTGGCTACCGCGCCGCAGGTCAATGCCGCGTTTGCGCATGGCGTGCGTAAAGTGATCATGGCGAATCAGCTGATCGGCAAAGGCAATATGGCGATCATTGCCTGGCTGCTGCGCGAAGACCCGACGTTTGATTTCACCTGTATCGTGGATTCCGCTGAGAACGCCGATGCGCTCGGCCATTACTTCGCCAGCCAGCAACTGAAACTGCGCGTGATGTTTGAGTATGGCATGGCGGGCGGGCGTACCGGCATTCGTACGGACCAGCAGGAAGCCGATGTGCTGGCCGCAGTGAAACGCTGGCCGCAGTCACTGGCGCTGGTCGGCGTCGAGCTGTATGAAGGCGTGAGTAACGATGAAGCGGTGATCCGCCGTTTCCTGCGTCATGTGATGGCGCGCACCGAAGCGCTGGCGCAGGCACGGGAGTTTGCCGAGCCACGGGTGATATTAACCGGTGCCGGTTCCGCCTGGTTTGATGTGGTGGCCGAGGAACTGACGCGGGAAGAAACCCATCTCGACCCGGAAAAACGCTACGTGCTGGATATCATTTTGCGCTCAGGGTGTTACGTCACGCATGACGTGGGTGCGTATCAGGCGGCGCTGGAGCGGATGCAAACCTGCAATCCGGTGGCACGGGAAATGAACAGCAGCTTACAGCCGGCGTTGCAGGTGTGGGCGGCGGTGCAGTCGTTGCCGGAGCCGGGCAGGGCGATCATTGCCTTCGGCAAACGCGATGCCGGTTATGACGCCGGATACCCGAAAGCCGCCGGACATTTTCGTCCGCGCAGCGCGACACAGGCGGGTTACACCACCGTGGTGCCCGCGCCGGAAGACTGGAAAGTGTTCTCGATGATGGATCAGCATGCGTTTATGTCGATCCCGGAAGAGGCGGATCTGCAAGTCGGCGACATGCTGGTGTTTGATATTTGCCATCCGTGCCTGACGTTCGACAAATGGCGGCAGTTGTTGCTGGTGAATGAACAGTGGGATGTGACCGGTGCGGTGACGACCTGGTTCTGACAGAAACAAAACGCCCGGCGGATACCGGGCGTTACTCTTTTGGTATGACCCCGTCAGGGATCACCTTGGTAAATAAGCCACCGCCGCCCGTTTCACGTTGTCGATTTCATCCAGTAACTCAAACCATTCCGGTTCCAGCGTGTCGGCGTTGACACCCTGACGCAACTGCTGCTCGATGTAGAAACACAGCTGTTTCAGGCGCGGCACGCCACTGTAGCTGCAACTGCCATGAAGTTTGTGGATCAGCGCCAGAATATCGTCATCCGGCTCGCCGCGCGTGACCGCTTCCACCCGCTCCGCCACCTGCGGCAGGAATTCCACCAGCATTTGCAGTAAATCCTGCGCCAGCGCGACTTTATTGGCCGACTGGCTCAGCGCCAGTTGCCAGTCGAGCGTGCTGATTGGCGCGAGCGCCTCGCTGCCCTGTAACGGCGAATCTAGCTGCGTCTGGTGCTGATGATGTCGTGACAGCACATTTTTCAGCATGCTTTCATCAATCGGTTTTGACAGATAATCATCCATGCCCAGTTTCAGTAACTGTTCGCGCTCGCCGCTCAGTGAGTGAGCGGTGACCGCCACCACCGGCGTTTTGGCATGACGCGCCATCTGATGAATGATTTCGCTGGCGCGGATGCCGTCGATATCCGGCATCTGAATATCCATCAGAATAATGTCGAGATCGGTATGACGGGCGACCTCGATGGCTTCCTCGCCGCTGTGACACAGCACGGTGGTTTCCACCAGCTCTTCCAGCAAGGCGCCGATCAGTTTGAGGTTCGCCGGGTTGTCATCCACCGCCATGGCGGTCAGCGGCAGGCGCGAGGTTTTGTCGTCGTTATTGCCGATCACCCGGACGGATGCCTGTTGTTCCTGTAATAACAACGGCAGCAGACGGATGCTCGACATCGGTTTAATCAGACAGGCCTGCACGCCGCGTTTTTTCAGCTCTTCGGCATCCACCTGGAACTGACTCGGCAGCGCCAGCAGCAGGTGCCGCGTCATGCCCAGCACTTTCTGTAATTTACCGTCGTACTCGGAGAGGATCTGATCCGGTTTTACCGGAATGCTGCACAGCATGATGTCGTACCACGTGTCTGGCAGCGCGGCCAGCGTGGTGCGGTGAGTGACATCCAGCGGGGTGGCCTGCAGGATTTCCATCGTGGCTTTCGCCGCCGCCGGGTTCGCTTCGACATACGCCAGTCGTTTGCCTTCCAGATGGCTCATGGACACCGGCGTGACGTGGCGGTTTTCATTCAGCTCCAGCGTGACGTGGAACCAGAAGGTGGAGCCGCGGTTAATCTGGCTGTAGAAGCTGATGTCGCCGCCCATTTCCTTCACCAGACGCTGGGTGATCACCAGTCCCAGACCGGTGCCGCCATGACGGCGTGAAATGCTGGCGTCTGCCTGACGGAACGCCTGGAACAACTGCGACTGCTGGCGCTCAGAAATACCGATGCCGGTATCGTGGATCTGCACTTCCAGTTCGACCTGCAAGTTGTTCTGCGAACGCAGTTCGACATTGATATCGATATTGCCCGCTTCGGTGAACTTAATCGCATTTCCCAGCAAGTTAGTGACAACTTGCTGCATACGCATCGGATCGCCTAACACGTTTTCCGGCACGTTGTTGTGGACGTTCAGCGTCAGTTCCAGACCCTTGTCATGCGCGGTATGCGCCAGCAGGATCACCACTTCATCGAGCATTTCACGCAGCGAGAACGGAATATGTTCCAGCACCAGTTTGCCCGCTTCCAGCTTGGAGAAGTCCAGCACGTCGTTAATGATGGTTAGCAGATGATTGGCGGAACGTTCAATGGTTTGCAGATAGTCGGCCTGCGTCGGCGACAGCGGGGTTTTCAGCGTCTGGCGGGTAAAGCCAATCACGCCATTGAGCGGCGTACGCAGCTCGTGGGACATGTTCGCCAGGAATTCAGACTTGATACGTGCTGCTTCCTGCGCGCGCTTTTTCGCCAGATCCAGTTCAACGTTCTGGATTTCCATCTGCTCCAGCGTTTCGCGCAGGTCTGAGGTGGCCTGATCGATATTCTGCTGCACTTCTTCGTGATAGGCCGTCAGCGACATCGCCATTGAGTTGATGCCGTTTTTCAGCATGCTCAGTTCGCCCGGCATATTGCCTTCCACACGGCTGTCGAGCTGCCCGCGACGGATGCGGTCAACGGTATTGACCATATTGCGGATTGGCCCCGTCACGTCGCGCATCAGGCGGTAAGCGAACAAGGTGGCAATCCCCAGACACAGCAACAACAGCATGGTGGAAACAAAGGCTTCCTGATATTGCGCCAGTTTGACCGAGCGTAAATCCAGCTCGATGGCGATATACCCCAGCCTGTTGTCCGGCGATGCACTGAACGTTTCGTCATCCGCTTCTGTATGGTTTTCGGCCTGGATCGGCGTGCGCAGGATTAACACATCACCGGAACGGATTTTGGTCAGCTCACGGGGAATGTCTTCGACACGTTTGACCTGCAACGGACTGCCGTCATGCTGGCTGGTGGAACTGGCGAACAGTTTATTGTCGCCATCAAAAACACTGATGCTGCGCACAATGTCAGAGTGATTGCGGTGCAGGCGGCTGATCAGCCGTTTCACCGGTTCGCGTTCACGGAACGTCATGCCATATTCGCTCGCGACCGCCAGAGGCTCGATAATACTGGCTCCGGCTTCTGTCAACTGATTCTGCAACTCGTTGTAGCGGTGCACCACAAAGAAGGTGCTGAGCAGCAAACCGATCATTAATGTCGGTGCCAGAATCAGGATCATCATCCGTGCGCGAAGGCTATATTTGGTCATGAGGTTCCAATGTGGGAGAATTGACTAAAGTAAGCTTAATAAACCAGCGTGTAATCGACAATAATGGCTCAATTCTACTCTCCGAACCGTCGCGTGACGACCCGGCAAACGATAACTGTGACCGCCACCGACCTGGATGCTTTCGGGCAGGGCGTGGCGCGCCATAACGGCAAAGCCGTATTTGTCAGTGGCTTACTGCCCGGCGAACAGGCAGACGTCACTTTAACAGAAGATAAAAGCAAGTACGCCAAAGGCCGTCTGAAACGTTTGCTGACCACCAGCGACGATCGCGTCAAACCGGCGTGTCCGCATTATTCCACCTGCGGCGGATGTCAGCAGCAACACGCCAGCGAGGCTCTGCAACAGCGCAGTAAATCGGCGGCATTATTACGGCTGATTTCGCGTGAAACCGGCGTGCAGGCGGATCCTCAGCCGGTGATTGCCGGGCCGCAATATGGCTATCGCCGTCGCGCGCGTCTGGGGCTGCAAATCGCGGGCGTTAAACCGGGGCGTAAAACCGGGACGGCGAACGGTCCGCTGGTGATGGGATTCCGTCAGGAAGGCTCGAACGATCTGGTGGCGATTACCCGCTGTCCGGTACTGCGACCTGAGCTGGAGCAACTGCTGGTGCCTGTGCAGGAATGCCTGTCCTCCCTGTCTGCGGTGAAGCGCCTCGGGCATCTGGAACTGGTGCTGGCGGATAACGGTCCGCTGCTGGTGCTGCGCCATCTGGATCCGCTCAGCGAGGCCGACCGGGCGCGTCTGACGGCGTTTGCTGCGCAACATCAGTTAACGATGTACCTGGCACCTGACAGCGAGACGCTGGAGCCTTTGTGCGGCGAAACCCCTTATTATCAGATTGAGGGACTGAATCTGAAATTTGGTCCGCGCGACTTTATTCAGGTCAACGACGCCGTTAACCAGCAAATGGTGGCGCAGGCACTGGAATGGCTGGAACTGACGCCGGAAGATCGCGTGCTGGATCTGTTCTGCGGAATGGGGAATTTCACCCTGCCGCTGGCAAAAAGAGCTAAGCAGGTTGTCGGCGTCGAAGGTGTTGCTACACTGGTGGCGAATGGGCAAGATAATGCCCGCAATAATGGATTAGATAATGTGTCCTTCTACCATGAGAATCTGGAGGACGACGTCAGTAAACAACCCTGGGCGGCGCAAGGTTTCAATAAAATCTTGCTGGATCCGGCCCGGGGCGGCGCTGCTGGCGTGATGGCGCATATCGTTAAACTTGCCCCGGCGCGTGTGGTGTATGTCTCATGCAACCCCACAACCTTAGCGCGGGACAGTAAAATTTTGTTGGAGGCGGGTTATCGTTTGGCTCAGGTACGTATGCTGGATATGTTCCCGCACACCGGGCACCTTGAATCGATGGCTCTGTTTATCAACCCGTCTGACACAGGCGTTGTGTCAGAAACGTAGGGAGAGGGTATGGTTGCGGTAAGAAGTGCACATCTGAACACGGCTGGCGAGTTCGCGCTCGACGACTGGATCAACAGCTTAGGACTGTCCAGCCAGCAATCATGTGAGCGTTTAGCCGAAACCTGGCGCTACTGCGAGCAACAAACGCAGGGCCATCCTGACGCCTCGCTGCTTCTGTGGCGCGGTCTGGAGATGGTTGAAATCCTCTCGACCCTCAGCATGGATAACGACAGTATGCGCGCCGCGCTGCTGTTCCCGCTGGTTGATGACGGCATTATCGACGAAGACACGCTGACGCAGCAGTTCGGTAAAGGCATTACCGATCTGGTGCATGGCGTGCGTGATATGGATGCCATCCGCCAGCTGAAAGCCACGCAAAACGATTCCATGGCTTCCGAGCAGGTGGACAACGTCCGCCGTATGCTGCTGGCGATGGTGGAAGATTTCCGCTGCGTGGTGCTGAAACTGGCCGAACGTATCGCGCACCTGCGCGAAGTAAAAGATGCGCCGGAAGAAGAACGCGTTCTGGCGGCGAAAGAATGTACCAACATCTACGCACCGCTGGCCAACCGTCTGGGTATCGGCCAGCTGAAATGGGAGCTGGAAGATTTCTGCTTCCGTTATCTGCATCCTGACGAATACAAACGCATCGCCAAACTGCTGCACGAACGTCGTATCGACCGTGAGCAGTACATCGACGATTTTGTCTCGACGGTTAAAAATGCGATGGCGGAAGAGGGCATCAAAGTTGATGTCTATGGCCGCCCGAAACATATCTACAGCATCTGGCGCAAGATGCAGAAAAAATCCCTGTCCTTTGACGAACTCTTCGACGTGCGCGCCGTGCGTATCGTGGTGGAGCGTTTACAGGATTGCTACGCCGCGTTAGGGATTGTACACACCCATTTCCGCCATCTGCCGGACGAATTCGACGATTACGTCGCCAACCCGAAACCAAACGGTTATCAGTCGATTCACACCGTGGTGTTAGGGCCGCGCGGTAAAACGCTGGAAGTGCAGATCCGTACCCGCCAGATGCACGAAGATGCCGAGCTGGGCGTGGCCGCGCACTGGAAATACAAAGAAGGCACGGCAGTGGTCGGTGGCCGCAGCGGTGGCTACGAAGGGCGTATCGCCTGGCTGCGTAAACTTATCGCGTGGCAGGAAGAGATGGCCGATTCGGGCGAAATGCTCGACGAAGTGCGCAGCCAGGTCTTCGACGATCGCGTCTACGTGTTTACGCCAAAAGGCGATGTGATCGACCTGCCGATGGGCTCCACGCCGCTCGACTTTGCGTATCACATCCACAGCGATGTCGGTCACCGCTGTATCGGCGCGAAAATCGGCGGGCGCATCGTGCCGTTTACCTATCAGCTGCAAATGGGCGATCAGATTGAAATCATCACCCAGAAGCATGCGAACCCAAGCCGCGACTGGCTGAACCCAAGCCTCGGTTACGTCACAACCAGCCGTGGCCGCTCGAAAATTCAAAACTGGTTCCGTAAACAGGATCGCGATAAGAACATTATTGCCGGTAAGCAAATCCTCGATGACGAGCTGGACAGACTGGATATCAGCATCAAAGATGCCGAAAAACTGCTGCTGCCACGCTATAACGTCAACTCGCTGGATGAAGTGCTCGCCGCCATCGGTAACGGCGATATCCGTCTGAATCAGATGGTGAACTTCCTGCAATCGCAGCTGAAAAAGCCGAGTGCGGAAGAGCTGGATAAAGAAGCGCTGCGCCAGCTGACGCAGAAAACCACGCCGCCACCGACCCGCACCAAAGACAATGGTCGCGTCGTCGTCGAAGGCGTCGGTAATCTGATGCACCACATTGCGCGTTGCTGCCAGCCGATCCCGGGCGACGAAATCGTCGGCTACATCACTCAGGGGCGTGGGATCTCCATCCACCGTGCCGACTGTGATCAGCTGGAAGATTTACGCTCGAATGCGCCGGAACGTGTGGTCGATGCCGTGTGGGGCGAAAGCTATTCCAGCGGGTATTCACTGGTGGTGCGTGTGGTGGCCAACGACCGCAGCGGCCTGCTGCGTGATATCACCACCATCCTTGCCAACGAAAAAGTGAACGTGCTCGGCGTCGCCAGCCGCAGCGACACAAGGCAGCAACTGGCAACCATCGACATGGATATCGAAATCTACAACCCGCAGGTGCTGGGGCGCGTGATTGCCAAACTGAATCAGTTGCCGGATGTGATTGAAGCCAAGCGACTTCACGGCAGTTGATCAAACGCTTATAAGGCCCGCCAGTCGGGCCTTTTCTTTTATGTTTTTGACTCCTCTATTTTAAAACGGACAGATCCTATGACCGATTCTTCTTTGCAACGCCTGCTCACCATCATGAAAACCCTGCGCGATCCCGAGGCCGGTTGCCCGTGGGATAAAGAGCAAACTTTCGAGACCATCGCTCCGTACACGCTGGAAGAAACCTACGAAGTGCTGGATGCCATCACCCGTAAAGATTACGACGATGTACGCGACGAGCTGGGCGATCTGCTGTTTCAGGTGGTGTTTTACGCCCAGATGGGCAGCGAGCAGGGGCTGTTTGAGTTTGACGATATCTGCGATGCCATCTCCGACAAGTTAGAACGCCGCCATCCGCAAATCTTTGGTCAGGAAGCAGCCTGGTCGAAAGACGCCAGCAGTAAAGACGTGCTGGTCAAATGGGAAGCCCGCAAGGCGCAGGAGCGCGCGGAAAAATCCCTGCACTCGGCGCTGGATGATATTCCTTCCGCACTGCCTGCGCTGATGAAAGCGCACAAAATTCAGAAACGTTGTTCAAATGTCGGCTTCGACTGGACGACGCTCGGACCGGTGCTCGACAAGGTGTACGAAGAAATTGACGAAGTGATGTTTGAGGCGCGTCAGGCGGTCATTGATGAAGAAAAGCTCGGCGAGGAAATCGGCGACCTGTTGTTCGCGACCGTTAATTTGTCCCGCCATTTAGGCCATAAAGCCGAAGATGCGTTGCAGGCGGCCAACCGCAAGTTTGAACGCCGTTTCAGGCAGGTCGAGGAAATTATCCGCGGGAAGGGCTTAAACATGGAAGAGGCTACACTTGAGCAAATGGAAGACGCCTGGCAGCAGGTGAAAAAGCAGGAAGGCTGAGATCCGCGATGCGACTTTGATCGGAAACAAGATCTGCTGATGCTGAAACGGTTAAGCTCAGTGTCATTCAGTGCTTAACCGGCTGATCTGAGAGCAGTAAAGTCCAACAAATTGAAATCTAAGATGTTTTAGAGTGTCATGCGAACAACTCAGCACTTTTTATATGCTAACTGGTTGTTTTTGAAAGAATGAAAGAATAGGGCTGGCAGGGTTAACCCTTCTGAACTGACGGTAAGGAAAACGATGATGGACAGCAAAACGTTTATTTGTGGCGCACACAAGGTTCCGGTATACTGTTTTCCCGTCTTGGTTACTCCATCATCTTTAAACCTAACCTCTCAGGTTCAGCATGACAACTAATTATATTTTTGTGACCGGCGGGGTCGTATCCTCTCTGGGTAAAGGCATTGCCGCAGCCTCTCTGGCGGCTATTCTCGAAGCCCGTGGCCTCAACGTGACCATCATGAAACTGGACCCGTATATCAACGTGGATCCGGGTACGATGAGCCCGACTCAACACGGCGAAGTCTTCGTGACCGAAGATGGCGCTGAAACCGATCTCGATCTGGGCCACTACGAGCGTTTCATCCGCACCAAGATGACTCGCCGCAACAACTTCACCACCGGCCGTATTTATTCCGACGTGCTGCGCAAAGAGCGCCGTGGCGATTATCTCGGTGCCACCATTCAGGTTATCCCGCACATCACCAACAACATCAAAGAACGCATCATTGAAGGCGGCGAAGGCCACGATGTCGTGCTGGTGGAAATTGGCGGTACGGTCGGTGATATCGAATCCCTGCCGTTCCTGGAAGCAATTCGTCAGATGGCCGTTGAAGTGGGCCGCGAACACACGCTGTATATGCACCTGACGCTGGTGCCTTACATGGCGGCTGCCGGTGAAGTGAAAACCAAACCGACCCAGCACTCCGTGAAAGAACTGCTGTCTATCGGTATCCAGCCAGACGTGCTGATCTGCCGTTCTGACCGCGCCGTACCGGCTAACGAACGTGCGAAAATCGCCTTGTTCTGTAATGTGCCGGAAAAAGCGGTTATCTCCCTTAAAGACGTTGATTCTATTTATAAAATCCCGGCCCTATTGAAATCTCAGGGTCTGGACGATTATATTTGTAAACGTTTCAGCATCAACGCGCCGGAAGCCAACTTGTCCGAATGGGAACAGGTTGTGTATGAAGAAGCCAATCCGGGCGGTGAAGTCACCATCGGTATGGTCGGTAAGTACATTGAGCTGCCAGATGCGTATAAATCTGTGATTGAAGCGCTCAAACACGGCGGCCTGAAAAATCGTCTGACCGTGAACATTAAACTTATCGATTCACAGGATGTCGAAACCCGTGGCGTGGAAGTGCTGAAAGGTCTGGATGCTATCCTGATCCCAGGCGGCTTCGGCTACCGTGGTGTGGAAGGCAAAGTGGCCACGGCGCGTTATGCACGTGAAAACAACATCCCTTATCTGGGCATTTGTCTGGGTATGCAGGTTGCACTGATTGAATTCGCCCGTAACGTGGCGGGTATGGAGAACGCCAACTCCACAGAATTTGTGCCAGACTGTAAGTTCCCGGTGGTTGCACTCATCACCGAATGGCGCGATGAAGAAGGTAACGTCGAAGTCCGTTCCGAAGACAGTGATTTAGGCGGCACCATGCGTGTGGGCGGACAGCAATGTCACCTGAACGACGGTAGCCTGGTTCGTGAGATGTACGGCGAGCCAACAATAGTTGAACGCCATCGTCACCGTTACGAAGTGAACAACATGCTGCTCAAACAAATCGAAGCCGCAGGTTTACGCGTAGCCGGTCGCTCTGGCGATAAGCAACTGGTGGAAATCATCGAGCTGCCTAACCATCCGTGGTTTGTGGCTTGTCAGTTCCATCCAGAATTTACGTCAACGCCGCGTGATGGTCATCCGTTGTTTGCAGGCTTCGTGAAGGCTGCCGGTGAGTATCAGAAGCGTCAGGTAAAATAAAATACCGGCGAAACGACGTGTTTCAGACACGTCGTTTAACCGAAGCTTTAGTTAACTTGTACTGAGGAAATCCTAATGTCCAAAATCGTTAAAGTCATCGGTCGTGAAATCATCGACTCCCGTGGTAACCCGACCGTAGAAGCTGAAGTTCATCTGGAAGGCGGTTTTGTAGGTCTGGCTGCTGCGCCATCTGGTGCTTCTACCGGTTCCCGCGAAGCGCTGGAACTGCGTGACGGTGACAAATCCCGTTACCTGGGCAAAGGCGTCACCAAAGCCGTTGCTGCTGTTAATGGTCCAATCGCTCAGGCTGTAACCGGTAAAGACGCGAAAGATCAGGCTAACATCGACAAGATCATGATCGATCTGGACGGTACTGAGAACAAATCTAAGTTCGGTGCTAACGCGATTCTGGCTGTTTCCCTGGCTGCTGCTAAAGCGGCTGCCGCTTCTAAAGGTCTGCCACTGTACGCACACATCGCAGAACTGAACGGCACCCCGGGCAAATACTCTATGCCACTGCCTATGATGAACATCATCAACGGCGGCGAACACGCTGATAACAACGTTGATATTCAAGAGTTCATGATCCAGCCTGTTGGCGCTAAAACGCTGAAAGAAGCCATCCGTATGGGTTCTGAAGTGTTCCACACCCTGGCTAAAGTGCTGAAATCTAAAGGCATGGGTACTGCTGTTGGTGACGAAGGTGGCTACGCGCCAAACCTGGGTTCTAACGCAGAAGCTCTGGCTGTTATCGCTGAAGCGGTTAAAGCTGCTGGCTATGAACTGGGTAAAGACATCACTCTGGCGATGGACTGTGCGGCATCTGAGTTCTACAAAGATGGCAAATACGTTCTGGCTGGCGAAGGCAACAAAGCGTTCACTTCTGAAGAGTTCACTCACTTCCTGGAAGACCTGACCAAACAGTATCCAATCGTTTCTATCGAAGACGGTCTGGACGAGTCTGACTGGACTGGCTTTGCTTACCAGACTAAAGTTCTGGGCGACAAAATCCAGCTGGTAGGTGACGATCTGTTCGTTACCAACACCAAGATCCTGAAAGAAGGTATCGACAAAGGCATCGTTAACTCCATCCTGATCAAATTCAACCAGATCGGTTCTCTGACCGAAACCCTGGCTGCGATCAAAATGGCGAAAGATGCTGGCTACACTGCCGTTATCTCTCACCGTTCAGGCGAAACTGAAGATGCTACCATTGCTGACCTGGCGGTCGGTACTGCTGCAGGCCAGATCAAAACCGGTTCTATGAGCCGTTCTGACCGTGTTGCTAAATACAACCAGCTGATTCGTATCGAAGAAGCGCTGGGTGATGCAGCACCGTTCAACGGTCTGAAAGAAGTGAAAGGTCAGTAATTACTGCCCCGTCATACTTTCTTAAAAACCCGCTCCGGCGGGTTTTTTTACGCCCTGATTTTGCTCACAGAGAAATCTGCCATACTCATTTACAGCACAAGTTTGGTCTCAACGGCCATATCTGTGATAATGCGCGCTGATTTTTTTAGAGATGACTGAGAAACCGATGCAGTACCCGATTAATGAGATGTTCGAAACCCTGCAAGGGGAAGGCTATTTTACCGGCGTGCCGGCGATTTTCGTTCGCCTGCAAGGCTGTCCTGTGGGTTGCAGCTGGTGCGATACCAAACACACCTGGGATAAAATTGCCGATCGGGAAGTCGATATGCAGCGCATTCTGGTCAAAACCGAAGAAAGTGACGCCTGGGGCAATGCCACGTCAGAACAACTGCTCGAGGTGATCGCGCAGCAAGGTTACACCGCCCGTCATGTGGTGATCACCGGCGGCGAGCCGTGCATTTATGATCTGACCGAACTGACCTCATTGCTGGAAAAGAACGGCTTCAGTTGCCAGATTGAAACCAGCGGCACGCATGAAGTGCGTTGCTCAGTGAATACCTGGGTGACCGTTTCCCCGAAAGTGAATATGCGTGGCGGATACGACATTCTGCCGCAGGCACTGAAACGTGCTGATGAAGTGAAGCATCCGGTGGCGCGTCAGCGTGATATCGACGCGCTGGATGTTCTGCTGGAAACACTGACGGACAGCAAAGCGCGAATTATCGCCCTGCAGCCCATCAGCCAAAAAGAAGAAGCCACCAGACTGTGCATTGCGACCTGCATTGCAAGGAACTGGCGGCTTTCAATGCAGACACATAAGTATCTCAACATTGCATAATACCCTGCATCCTTCGTGCTGTCTCTGCGTTGGCTGCTTTCATTCACCCCAGTCACTGACTATTGTCAGCTCCGGGGGATTCATTCAATTGCCGCCTGGATAAAGCACGAATGATTTTGGGTATTTTGCGTTAACCTTTATACACGCAACCCGCTGTGCAGGTTTCTTTGACGCGCACGGCGCTGAGCAGTGGCAGCTTAGGTTTCATCTCGTTCCAGATCCACGCGGCCAGCACTTCGCTGGTCGGGTTTTCTAAACCCGGAATATCGTTCAGATTATAGTGGTCGAGACGATCTAAAGTCGGATTGAACGCGGCTTTCAGTTCGGCGAAATCCATCACCCAGCCGGTATGCGGATCCACTTCACCAGTGATTTCTAAGCGGACGGTGAAAGAGTGGCCGTGCAACCGGCCGCATTTATGCCCGGCAGGCACATGCGGTAAATGGTGGGCGGCTTCGAACTGAAAATCTTTAAATAATGTGGTGGTCATGAGGCAGTCTCGTTGCTCGAAAAAACGCGGCATAGTACCGGAATACGGGCTTTCGTGCCATGACTTCGCTGCGCTTTTCTTCACCAAATCCTGACTTTTCCTCTCTTTACTCCGCCTGCATTGCTGGCTTACAGTGAGCCGGTAGAAACTAACCTGTTGAGATAGTGAATGATTACTGTGCTTCGTTGCGCTGTTCTGGCGCTGTTGTTCTCTGCCAGCGCGCAGGCAGAAACGGCCTCTCCCGCGAAAGAACCTGCGCCCGCTCAGGCGAAAGCCGCCAAAACTGCACTGGTTTTTCCGGCGGGATCCGGCGTAATGCATATCGCGCTGGCAGCGGGTAAAAAGCCGCTGGACGTTTTCACTTATCAACCCGTTGGCGCCGATGCGACCACCCCGGTGGTCATGGTAATGACCGGTGTTGACCGTAACGCAATGACTTACCGTAATGACTGGATGACCGTCGCCGATCAGTACCATCTGCGGGTGATCGTCCCGCATTTCAGTGAGCAGGATTTCCCCGGGGCGGCAGGGTATAACCTCGGCAACCTGACGGACAGCAAAACCCATCACCGCCTGCCGAAATCGCAGTGGGCATTCAGCATCGTCGACACCCTGTTTACCACCTTGCAGAAGCAGGGCGTGACCAGCCAGAAACAATACTATTTATTCGGCAACAGCGCGGGCTGCCAGTTTGTCCACCGTATGCTGACGTTGTTGCCGGAGCCGAACGTCAAAGCCGCGGTGTGTGCGGCGGCGGGCTGGTGGACATTGCCGGATACCGACCAACGCTGGCCCTACGGATTGCGGGAAGCACCGGTGGTGGTCAGTCAGCAGCAACTGAATGATTACTTCGCCAAACCGGTATTGATTGCCGTCGGTGCGCAGGATGATGATCCGGAAAACCGTTTGCTGCGTAAATCCAAACAGGCGATGGCCCAGGGGACAAACCGTCTTGAGCGCGCGGAAAGCTATTTCACCACGTCCCAGCAGCGCGCCGAGCAGAACAACACGCCGTTTAACTGGCACTTTATGGATCTGTCTGACGTCGGTCACAGCGGCAGTAAAATGTCGGTGTTTGCCGCCGGACAATTCGCCTGGTTCGAGCAGCACAACGCTTTTCACCTCTGAAAGTGTCAGCGTAAAACTCAATCCTGAAAAAAATTCATTACCCCGCTCCGGCGGGGTTTTTCTTTATCTATCCGGCACTTTGCAGAGGGCCTGCTGACAGTGAGTGAAATTTTTTAGCGATTTCAGTACGATAAAAATCATCCCTTACCACTTTTTCAGATAGACCTTACCTCTAAATCCTCTTAGTCATTTTGGTTATTTATTATTTCCATCACTTCTTTAATTGTTATTATCCGGCTCGTTAACCTACATCCTCTGAAAGGTCTTTCCCGCGCGCGAATCTTTGTGAAAAAGCGCCGGAGGCCGGATTGATGACTTGCTTTTGCATAAGGGAATTCGTACCGCGATGACGACTCAGGCTCCTCCAACTTCACTGCTCCCGCTGACCCCCGAGCAAATGGCCCGCCTTCAATCGGCGATTGGTGATTACTCACCGACTCAGATGGCCTGGCTGTCCGGGTATTTCTGGGGAAGGGTTAACCAGCAACCGGGTGAGGTCGCTGCCCCCGCGCCGGTGCAGGCCGCCGCATCGGTGACCCTGATTTCTGCGTCGCAAACCGGTAACGCCCGTCGTGTCGCCGAGCAACTGCGTGATGACCTGATCGCCGCGAAAATTAACGTCAATCTGGTGAATGCCGGTGACTACAAATTCAAGCAAATTGGTCAGGAAAAGCTGCTGCTGATCGTGGCCTCCACACAGGGCGAAGGCGAGCAGGCGGAAGAAGCCGTCGCATTGCACAAATTCCTGCAATCCAA
This sequence comes from Rahnella sp. BIGb0236, assembly GCF_004364755.1. Taxonomy (NCBI): domain Bacteria; kingdom Pseudomonadati; phylum Pseudomonadota; class Gammaproteobacteria; order Enterobacterales; family Yersiniaceae; genus Rahnella; species Rahnella sp. BIGb0236. Next base: position 66,774 of record NZ_SOAO01000006.1, on the reverse strand, counting down.
AAAAGCGCCGAACATGAAAGACACCGCTTTTGCGGTGTTTGCGCTGGGTGATACCTCTTACGAATTCTTCTGTCAGGCGGGTAAAGACTTCGATACCCGTCTGGGCGAACTGGGTGCAGAACGTCTCTTAGACCGCGTGGATGCGGACGTTGAATATAAAGAAGCCGCTGAAAGCTGGCGTAAGCGCATCGTGGATGTGCTGAAACAGCGCGTGCCAGCTGATACCGGTGCGCAGGCTGCGCCGACGCTGGCGGGCAGTGTCAATCAGGTCGACAGCAGCCCGTACAGTAAAGAAGCGCCGCTGACCGCGACACTTTCTGTTAACCAGAAAATCACCGGCCGCGATTCTGACAAAGACGTGCGTCATCTGGAAATCGAACTCGGCGATTCCGGCCTGCGTTACCAGCCGGGCGATGCACTGGGGATCTGGTTCGAAAACGATCCGCAACTGGTGCAGGAAATCGTGGAGCTGTTGTGGCTCAAAGGCGATGAAATCGTCGAAGTGAATGATAAAAAACTCTCGCTTTCAGAAGCCCTGCAACATCACATCGAACTGACTCAGAACACCACGCCGATCATCGAGAAATACGCCGCGCTGTGCCGCGACGAACACCTGACCGGCCTGCTGGCAGATAAACCGGCATTGCAACAATATGCGCAGACCGTGCCGTTCGCTGACATGGTACGCCGCGCGCCGACGGAGCTGGATGCCCAGCAACTGGTAGATTTACTGCGACCGCTGACACCACGCCTGTATTCGATTGCCTCCTCACAGGCGGAAACCGAAACAGAAGTGCATATCACCGTCGGCGTGGTGCGTTACGACATCGACGGGCGTCCGCGTTCCGGTGGCGCCTCCGGCTTCCTGGCCGATCGTCTGGAAGAAGACGGCGAGGTGAAAGTCTTCATCGAGCATAACGACAATTTCCGCCTGCCAGCCAGTCCGGAAACGCCGGTCATTATGATCGGACCTGGCACCGGCATCGCGCCGTTCCGCGCCTTTATTCAGCAGCGTGATAACGACGGCGCCACCGGCAAAAACTGGCTGTTCTTCGGCAACCCGCACTTTACCGATGATTTCCTGTATCAGGTCGAATGGCAGCGTTACGTGAAAGACGGCCTGCTGACGAATATCTCCCTGGCATGGTCACGGGATCAGGCTGAAAAAGTGTATGTACAGGACAAACTGCGCGAGCAGGGTGCTGAAGTCTGGCAATGGTTGCAGGAAGGCGCACATGTCTATGTCTGCGGCGATGCCAACCGTATGGCGAAAGACGTAGAGCAGGCGTTACTGGAAATCATCGCCAAATACGGCGTGATGGATCTGGAAACTGCCGACGAATATCTCAGTGAATTACGTCTTGATCGCCGTTACCAGCGCGACGTCTACTAATGCCCTGCATCCTTCTAATTGCAGGGGCGTTGGCTTCCTTCAGTCACCCGAATCACTGACTTGAGTCAGCTCATCGGGATTCCTTCAGTTGCCGCCTGCCTGCAACTCGAATGATTTTGGGCATAAAGTTATGAGTGAAAAAATTATGAGCAATAAGTTGTGGAGTGAACTCAATCCCGGTCCGGGCCCGCTGATCGTCGATGCCCCGCTGGCTGACGCCGAACGCCTGAAGAAGGAAAGCAATTTCCTGCGCGGCACCATCACAGAAGATTTAAAAGACGGCCTGACCGGCGGCTTCAACGGTGACAACTTCCTGTTGATCCGCTTCCACGGCATGTATCAGCAGGACGACCGTGATATCCGTGCTGAACGTGCGGAACAAAAGCTGGAGCCGCGTCACGCCATGATGCTGCGTTGCCGTTTGCCGGGCGGGGTGATGACACCTGCGCAGTGGCTGGGCATCGACAAATTTGCCGAAGACAGCACCCTGTACGGCAGCATCCGTATTACTAACCGTCAGACATTCCAGTTCCACGGCATTCTGAAACCGAACGTAAAACCAGTGCATCAGTTGCTGAATAAACTCGGTCTGGATGCGCTGGCGACCGCCAACGACGTTAACCGTAACGTGTTGTGTACCTCGAATCCGGTGGAATCAGAGCTGCATCAGGAAGCCTATCAGTGGGCGAAAAAAATCTCCGAGCACCTGCTGCCGCGCACCCGCGCTTACGCCGAAGTTTGGCTGGATCAGGAAAAAGTCGAAACCACCGACGAAGAACCGATTCTGGGCGCGACCTATCTGCCGCGTAAATTCAAAACGACGGTGGTTATTCCTCCGCAAAACGATGTGGATCTGCACGCCAACGACCTGAACTTCGTGGCGATTGCCGATAATGGCAAACTCGTCGGCTTCAACGTGCTGGTCGGCGGCGGGCTTTCTATCGCACACGGCGATAAAGCCACCTACGCACGTACTGCCAGCGAGCTGGGCTTTATTCCGCTGGAGAACACGCTGGCGGTGGCGGAAGCCGTGGTGACCACCCAGCGCGACTGGGGTAACCGTACCAACCGTAAAAACGCCAAAACCAAATACACGCTGGAACGGGTCGGTGTGCCGGTATTCAAAGCCGAAGTTGAAAAACGCGCAGGCATTCAGTTTGGCGATGTGCGTCCTTACGAATTCACCGGTCGCGGCGATCGCATCGGCTGGGTAAAAGGCATCGACAAACAATGGCACCTGACGCTGTTTATCGAAAATGGCCGTATTCTTGATTATCCGGGCAAGCCGCTGAAAACCGGTCTGGCAGAAATTGCTAAGATCCATAAAGGCGATTTCAGGCTTACTGCTAACCAGAACCTGATCGTGGCCGGAGTCTCAGAAAAAGACAAAGACGCGATCGAAACACTGGCGCGTAATCACGGCCTGATCGACGACGGCGTCACCGAGCAACGTAAAAACTCGATGGCCTGCGTGTCTTATCCGACCTGCCCGCTGGCGATGGCGGAAGCGGAACGTTTCCTGCCTGAGTTTGTGACCAAAGTGGAAGGCATCATGCACAGCCACGGCGTGGGCGATGAACATATCGTTCTGCGTGTGACCGGTTGTCCGAACGGCTGCGGCCGTGCGCTGCTGGCCGAAATTGGTCTGGTGGGTAAAGCGATGAACCGCTACAACCTGCACCTCGGCGGTAACCGCGCCGGAACACGTATTCCGCGCATGTACCGCGAAAATATTTCTGATGCTGAGATCCTGAGCATCATTGACGAACTGGTCGGACGCTGGTCAAAAGAGCGCGAAACCGGTGAAGGCTTTGGTGACTTCGTGATCCGCGCCGGGATCATCAGGCCGGTGCTGGACCCCGCACGCGACTTTTATGATTAAGCGCGATAACCGACTGGAGGCAATATGAGTTTGCTGAATCTGACTCTGGCTGAACTGAATGAACTGCCGAAGTCCGGACAATCTATGGCGCTGGCGGAAATTAACTTCAGCCTGGAAAAACTGTCCGCGCAGGAGCGTGTGCAATGGGCGCTGGAAAATATGCCCGGCGAATTCGCGCTGTCTTCCAGCTTCGGCATCCAGGCGGCGGTCTGTCTGCACTTAGTCACTCAGCAGAAACCGGACATTCCGGTGATCCTGACCGATACCGGCTATCTGTTCCCGGAAACCTATCAGTTCATCGATACGTTAACCGAACAGCTGAACCTGAATTTACAGGTATTCCGCGCGGAACATTCTGCGGCGTGGCAGGAAGCGCGTTACGGCAAACTGTGGGAGCAGGGCGTCGAAGGCATCGAGAAGTACAATCACATCAACAAAGTCGAGCCGATGAATCGTGCGATTCAGACGCTCGGCGTGCAGACCTGGTTCGCTGGTCTGCGGCGCGAGCAATCCGGCAGCCGTGCGCATCTGCCGGTGCTGGCGGTGCAACGTGGTGTGTTTAAAATCCTGCCGATCATCGACTGGGACAACCGTCAGATCTTCCGCTATCTGCAAGACAACGGCCTGAGCTATCACCCGCTGTGGGATCAGGGCTACCTTTCCGTCGGTGACACGCACACCACCAAGAAGTGGGAAGAAGGGATGAAAGAAGAAGATACGCGATTTTTTGGGCTCAAACGCGAGTGCGGCCTGCACGAATAAATCCCCGTCATACTTCGGGTTGCAGATGCGTTGGCTGCGCGCTCTTACCCCGGTCACATAGTAATCTATGCTCCCGGGGATGCGTTTACTTGCCGCCTTCCTGCAAACCGAATTATTTAGGGGATTCCTGTTATTAGCGTCTCAACTCCCCCTATTCGGGTTGCAGATGCGTTGGCTGCGCGCTCTTACCCCGGTCACATAGTAATCTATGCTCCCGGGGATGCGTTTACTTGCCGCCTTCCTGCAATCCGAATTATTTAGGGGATTCCTGTTATTAGCGTCTCAACTCCCCCTATTCGGGTTGCAGATGCGTTGGCTGCGCGCTCTTACCCCGGTCACATAGT